>NZ_JBKQWY010000004.1:0-94770 GCF_047308265.1 Maricaulis sp. D1M11 | reverse complement strand
GGTCGTACCGTCGGCGCCGGCGTCGTCTCCTCCATCGTCGAGTAATCACTCTATTTAGTCTGTCCGGGGCGGGGCCCTGAAAAGTTCCGCCCTGGGCAATTTGCTCTTTTGAAAGTTGAAGACACGGGATCGGTTTGATGGAACGTCAAAACATCCGCATTCGCCTGAAGGCGTTCGATCACCGGGTTTTGGATAATTCCACCCGGGAGATTGTCTCCACGGCCAAGCGTACGGGCGCGAATGTTCGCGGTCCGATTCCGCTGCCGACGCGCATTGAAAAATTTACGGTGCTGCGGTCTCCGCACATCGATAAAAAGTCGCGGGAACAATTTGAAATTCGGACGCACAAGCGTCTTTTGGACATTGTCGACCCGACACCGCAGACAGTTGACGCGCTCATGAAGCTCGACCTGTCCGCTGGCGTCGATGTTGAGATCAAGCTGGGAGCGTAAGTCATGCGCACAGGTGCGATCGCTAAGAAGCTGGGCATGACCCGCGTCTTCTCCGAAGAGGGAAGCCACGTTCCGGTCACGGTCCTGCATGTAGATAATTGCCAGGTCATCTCCCATAAGACCGGCGAGCGTGACGGTTATACCGCTCTGCAGCTCGGCGCGGGTGATGCCAAGGCGAAGCGGACGAACAAGGCCCAGCGCGGTCATTTCGCGAAGGCCCAGGTTGCGCCGAAGCGCAAGCTGGTCGAGTTCCGCATTTCCGACGACCAGGTGATTGAAGTGGGTGCTCAGATCACCGCCGATCACTTTGTTCCGGGCCAGAAGATCGATGTGGCGGGTACGTCCATCGGTAAGGGCTTCGCCGGTGCCATGAAGCGGCACAATTTCGGCGGTCTGCGGGCCTCTCACGGTGTGTCTATCTCGCACCGTTCGCACGGCTCCACGGGTCAGTGTCAGGATCCGGGCAAGGTCTTCAAAGGCAAGAAAATGGCCGGTCACATGGGTGCCGCCCGCGTTACAGCCCAGAACCTGGAAGTGGTTCGTGTGGATGTGGATCGCGGTCTGGTCCTGGTGAAGGGCGCGGTGCCGGGTTCCGCCGGTGGCTGGGTCGAGATCCGCGATGCCGTCAAGGGCTTCGGTGACATCGAACTGCCGCTGCCGGGCAAATTCCTGACGCTGGACGAGCTCAATGCTCCGGCCGTCGAGGACGCACCGGTTGAGAACGAAGCACCTGCGGGCGAGGCCGACGTGCCTGCTGCAGATGCTGCCGGTGAGGAAGGAACGGAATAATGAAGGTCGAGGTCAAATCCCTCACGGCCCAGGAAGCCGGCGCCATCGAACTCGATGATGCCGTGTTCGGCATCGACGAAATTCGTGCCGACCTCCTGCAGCGTGTCGTGAAGTGGCAACTGGCTGCGCGTCAACAGGGCACCCACAAAACCAAGGGTCGCTCCGAGATTGCGCGGACCAAGAAGAAATTCGGTCGCCAGAAGGGCGGCGGCGGTGCCCGTCACGGTGCACGGTCTGCTCCGATCTTCGTTGGTGGTGGTCGCGCCCACGGCCCGCGTGTTCGCTCTCATGCTCACGATCTTCCCAAGAAGGTTCGTGCGCTGGGTCTGCGCCACGCTCTGTCCTCCAAGATCAAGTCTTCGGACCTGATCATCCTGGACACGGCTGAAATGGACGCCCCGAAAACCCGCGAGCTTCGCACGGCTTTCAACGGTCTGGGTCTGAGCAATGCGCTGATCATCGACGGCGAGACCGTCAATGAGAACTTCGCTCTGGCGGCCCGTAACCTGCCGTGTGTCGATGTCCTGCCGGCTCAAGGCCTGAACGTGTATGACGTTCTGCGCCGTGACACGCTGGTGCTGACCAAGGCGGCCGTGGAGAAAATCCACGAGCGCCTGAGCGCCAAGGAGGCCTGATCATGTCTGCATCTGCACATCATTACGACACGATCCTGAGCCCGTGCATCACCGAGAAAACCACGATCATGTCCGAAGAGGGCAAAGTGGTCTTCTTCGTGCCGCTGACGGCGAACAAGAAAGAGATCGCGGATGCGGTCGAAGCTCTGTTCGGTGTCAAGGTCACGGCGGTGAACACGATCAAGGTTCACGGTAAAGCCAAGCGTTTCCGCGGTATCGCGGGCAAGCGCAATGACCAGAAAAAAGCGGTGGTCACCCTGGCTGAGGGTGACTCCATCGACGTGACGACGGGGCTCTAAGACCATGGCCTTGAAAACATTCAAACCAACCTCTCCGGGCCGTCGCGCCCTGGTTCTGGTTGACCGGTCTGCCCTGCACAAGGGTCGCCCGGAGAAGACCCTTGTTGAAGGTCTCACCAAGTCCGGTGGCCGCAACAATACCGGTCGTATCACTTCCCGCCGTCGTGGTGGTGGTGCCAAGCGCCTGTACCGTCTGGTCGACTTCAAGCGTCGCAAGTTCGACGTGCCGGCCACGGTCGAGCGTCTGGAATACGACCCGAACCGCACGGCCTTCATCGCCCTCATCAAGTATGAGGATGGTGAAAAGGCTTACATCCTGGCACCGCAGCGTCTGGCTGTCGGCGATACGGTCATTGCGGCCAATCGCGCTGACGTGAAGCCGGGCAATGCCATGCCGCTGAAATCCATCCCGGTCGGCACCATCATCCACAATGTGGAGCTGAAGCCGAAAAAGGGTGGCCAGATCGCCCGTTCAGCTGGTGCCTATGTCCAGCTGGTCGGCCGTGACGCCGGTTATGCCCAGATCCGTCTGGCGTCCGGTGAGCTGCGCATGGTGCAAGACACCTGCATGGCCACGGTCGGTGCGGTGTCCAACCCGGATCACCTGAACGTCAATCTCGGCAAAGCCGGTCGCAACCGTCACCTCGGTCGTCGCCCGTCTGTTCGTGGTGTCGTCATGAACCCGGTGGATCACCCGCATGGTGGTGGTGAAGGCCGCACGTCCGGTGGTCGTCACCCGGTGACCCCTTGGGGTAAGCCGACCAAAGGTGCCAAGACCCGCCGGAACAAGTCGACCGACAAGTTCATCATCCGCTCGCGCCACGAGCGCAAGAAGCGATAGGGAGCCGACGATATGCCTCGCTCTGTCTGGAAAGGTCCGTTCGTCGACGGCTATCTGCTGAAAAAAGCGGAAGCTGCGCACGATGCTGGCCGAAAGCAAGCGATCAAAACCTGGTCGCGCCGTTCTACGATCCTGCCGCAATTTGTGGGTCTGACCTTCCAGGTCCACAACGGCAATAAATTTGTTCCCGTTCTCGTGACCGAAGACATGGTCGGCCACAAGCTCGGTGAATTCGCCCCGTCGCGGACCTATTACGGTCACGCTGCGGATAAAAAAGCCAAGCGGAGATAAGCGATGGGTCAGTCTGCTAACCCCCGCCGCGTCGCCGATAACGAAGCACGCGCAAAGCTGCGGATGATCCGTATCAGCCCGCAAAAGCTGAACCTGGTGGCCGCGCTCATCCGCGGCAAGAAGGTGGATCGCGCTCTGGCCGACCTGGAATTCTCGCGCAAGCGGATCGCCGGCTCGGTCAAGAAGACGCTGGAAAGCGCCATCGCGAACGCGGAAAACAATCACGGTCTCGACATCGACAATCTCGTCGTTGCTGAAGCCTATGTCGGCAAGAACCTGGTCATGAAACGCTTCCGTGCCCGTGCACGGGGTCGTGCGGCCAAGATCTTGAAGCCGTTTTCCGAGCTCACCATTGTGGTGCGCGAAGTTGAGGAGGCTGCATAATGGGTCAGAAAGTTAATCCGATCGGCCTGCGCCTCGGTATCAACCGGACCTGGGAATCCCGCTGGTATGCCGGCGGCACCGAGTACGCCAAGCTGCTGCACGAGGATATCAAGATCCGCGAGATGCTCAAAAAGCGTCTCAAGAATGCCAGCGTGTCGAAAATCGTCATCGAGCGTCCGCACAAGAAATGCCGCGTCACGATCCACACGGCGCGTCCGGGTGTTGTGATCGGTAAAAAGGGTTCGGATATCGAAGTCCTGCGCCGCGATCTGGCCAAAATGGTCAACAGCGAGGTTTTCCTGAACCTCGTTGAGGTCCGCAAGCCGGAAGTCGACGCCAACCTGATCGCTGAATCGATCGCTCAGCAGCTGGAACGCCGTGTGGCTTTCCGCCGCGCCATGAAGCGTTCGATCCAGTCGGCCATGCGCATGGGCGCCAAGGGCTGCAAGATCATTCTCGGCGGCCGTCTCGGCGGTGCTGAAATCGCTCGTACCGAGCAGTACCAGGAAGGCTCTGTGCCGCTGCACACGTTGCGCGCAGACGTCGACTATGGGACCTGCGAGGCCAAGACCGCCATGGGTATCATCGGCATCAAGGTCTGGGTCTATAAGGGCGAGATCATGGAACATGACCCGCTGGCTCAGGAGCGTCGTCTCCAGGAGTCCGGTGAACAGCGCGCCCGTTCGGGCCGCCAGGCCGCGTAAGGGGCTTGAGTTATGCTGCAACCAAAACGTACTAAATTCCGCAAGGCGCACAAAGGCCGGATCAAGGGCAATGCAAAGGGCGGCTATTCGCTGGTCTTTGGCTCTTATGGCCTGAAAGCGCTGCAACCGGAGCGCGTTACTGCGCGTCAAATCGAAGCCACACGTCGTGCCATCACCCGTCATATGAAACGGGCTGGTCGTGTGTGGATCCGCGTCTTCCCGGATCTGCCTGTCACGGCAAAGCCGACTGAAGTTCGGATGGGTAAAGGTAAGGGCTCGGTTGAATTCTGGGCCTGTAAGGTCAAGCCGGGCCGGATCATGTTCGAGATCGACGGTGTACCTGAGGACGTGGCTCGCGAAGCCCTGTCCCTGGGTGCTGCCAAACTGCCGATCAAGACCAAGATCGTCGCTCGCCTGGGCGAATAAGAGGAGTTCGGATCATGAAAGCCGTCGATGTTCGCGCCATGACCGAAGATCAGCTCAAGGACGCGCTCCTTAAGCTGAAAAAAGAGCAATTCAACCTGCGTTTCCAGGCTGCCAACGGCATGCTGGAAAACACGGCCCGTTTTAATCAGGTGCGCAAAGACATTGCGCGCATCCTGACCATCCAGACGGAACGTGCTGCGCAGACAGAGCAAGGGAGCTAAGCTGTGCCAAAGCGTATCCTGCAAGGCGTGGTGGTCAGCGATAAAGGTGCCAAGACCGTCGTCGTAAAAGTCGAACGGACCTTCCTGCACCCGCTGCTCCGCAAAACCGTGCGTCGTTCCAAGCGTTATCACGCCCACAACGAAACCAGCACGATCAAGGTTGGTGACACGATCCAGATCCAGGAATGTGCACCGAAGTCGAAACTGAAGCGGTGGGAGGTCGTGACCACCGAGGGCTAAGCCCTTAGTGACACGGTCTGATTCCAAGGAGGATCTGCCATGATCCAGATGCAAACCAATCTGGACGTTGCCGACAATTCCGGTGCCCGCCGAGTGCAGTGCATCAAGGTGCTCGGTGGCGCAAAGCGCCGCTATGCGAGCGTCGGTGACATTATCGTCGTGTCCGTGAAGGAAGCCATTCCGCGCGGTCGCGTGAAAAAGGGTGATGTGCGCAAGGCGGTTGTCGTGCGCGTGGCCAAGGACATCAAGCGTCGTGACGGTTCCGTCATCCGCTTTGACTCCAACGCCGCTGTCATCATCAACAACAACAACGAGCCGATGGGCACACGTATCTTTGGTCCGGTCCCGCGCGAACTGCGTGGCAAGAACCACATGAAGATCGTCTCCCTGGCTCCGGAGGTGCTGTAATGGCGGCCAAGATCAAAAAGGGCGACAAGGTCGTCATGCTGGCCGGTCGTGACAAGGGCAAGACGGGCGAGGTTCTGACGGTTATGCCGGACGAGGATCGCGTCGTGGTCTCCGGCATCAATGTCGTGAAGCGCCACCAGCGTCCGACCCAGGCTGACCCGGGCGGTATCAAAGAAAAAGAAGCGCCGGTGCACGTGTCCAACGTCGCTATCGCTGACCCGAAATCCGGCGAGCCGACCCGTGTCGGTTTCAAGACGCTTGAAGACGGCCGCAAGGTCCGTGTCGCCAAGAGCTCTGGTGAGGTTATCGATGTCTGATACCTATACGCCGCGTCTGCGCTCGAAATATGCGGAACAGATCCGTGAGCGCATGAAAGAGAAGTTCGGTTACGACAACCCGATGCAGATCCCGCGCCTGGACAAGGTCGTGATCAATATGGGTGTTGGCGAAGCCGCTCAGGACTCCAAGAAAATCAAGGGTGCCCTTGAGGATCTGGAAGCCATCGCCGGTCAAAAGCCGGTGAAAACCATGGCCAAGAAATCCATCGCCGGCTTCAAGCTCCGTGAGGAGCAGGTGATCGGTGCCAAGGTGACCCTGCGACAGGATCGTATGTACGAATTCCTGGACCGCCTGATCACCATTGCTCTGCCGCGCGTCCGTGACTTCCGCGGTCTCAATGGCAAGAGCTTTGACGGCCGTGGCAATTACGCGATGGGCCTGAAAGAGCATATCGTGTTCCCGGAGATCGACTACGACAAGGTCGAGAAGATCCGGGGTATGGATATCGTGGTCTGCACCACTGCAGGCAATGATGAAGAAGCGAAGGCCCTGCTGGCCGAGTTCGATTTTCCGTTTTCGAACTAACGCAGCAGGAAAGCAGGACCGAGCGGGTCCCGCACGCAGGAGGTAAGAATGGCGAAGAAAAGCGCTGTTGAACGCAATCGCAAACGTGAGCGTCTGTCTCAACGTTATGCGGCCAAGCGAGCACAGCTGAAGGCAATCGCGCGTGACCGCGATCTGCCGATCGAAGAACGTTTCAAGGCTCAGCTCAAGCTGTCGGCCCTGCCGCGCAACTCGGCTCCGATCCGGATCCGGAATCGTTGCGGCATCACCGGCCGTCCGCGCGGTTACTACCGCAAGCTGAACATGTCTCGTATCGCACTGCGCGATTACGCCAGCTCGGGTTTTGTCCCGGGCATGGTCAAGTCGAGCTGGTAAGGGAGGTCTTATAGATGACTGTGAATGATCCTCTCGGCGATATGCTGACCCGTATCCGCAACGCGCTGATGCGCAACAAACGCTCGGTGAACACGCCGGCGTCTGCGCTCCGCGGTCGCGTTCTCGAAGTCCTGAAGTCGGAAGGCTATATCCGCGGCTATGCCGAGGTTGAGCACGCCACCGGCATGAAGGAGTTCGAAATTGAGCTCAAATACTACGAAGGCGATTCCGTCATTCAGGAGATCAAGCGTATCTCCAAGCCGGGCCGTCGTGTGTATTCCGGAGTGAAGGATTTGCCGCTCGTCCAGAACGGTCTCGGCATTGCCATCCTGTCCACGCCCAAGGGTGTGATGTCGGATGCCAATGCACGCGAGGCCAATGTGGGCGGCGAAATCCTTTGCCACATCGCCTAAGGGAGCGCCGTTATGTCTCGTATTGGTAAACTCCCTGTCGCCCTGCCGTCTGGCGTGACTGTCACCCTGACCGACACGGATCTCACCGTGAAAGGTCCCAAGGGCGAGCTCTCCATGAGCTTCGTGTCTGACGTCACAGTCGCACAGGGCGAAGATGGTCTGACCGTGACCCCGGTTGATGAAACCAAGCGCGCCCGTGCCATGTGGGGCATGCAGCGCGCCTTGATCGCCAACCTGGTTGAAGGCGTGGTCAAGGGTTTTGAGAAAGATCTTGAACTGGTCGGCGTCGGTTACCGCGCGCAGATGCAGGGCAAGGATCTCAAACTCTCCCTGGGCCTGTCTCACGACGTGATCTACCCGACCCCGGACGGCATCACCATTACGGTGGCTAAGCCGACCGAGGTGAAAATCGCTGGCGCTGACAAGCAAAAAGTGGGTCAGGTTGCCGCCGAAATCCGCCGTTTCCGTCCGCCGGAGCCGTATAAAGGCAAGGGTATCAAATACGCGGGTGAGTACATCCGCCGTAAGGAAGGCAAGAAGAAGTAGGTCGCACGATGAAGACTTCACGCGAAAAAATGCTCCGTCGCGCCCAGCGCGTTCGGACCCGCCTGCGGAAGCTCGCCAACGGACGTCCGCGTCTGTCCGTCTTCCGCTCTTCGAAATACATCTACGCCCAGATCATCGACGATGTGGCTGGCACGACCCTGGTACAGGCCTCTTCCCTGGAAGATGTCGTCAAGGCCGAACAGCCCAAGACCTGGAACACCGAAGCGGCTGCTCTCGTGGGCAAGCTGCTGGCCGAGCGCGCCAGCGAAGCCGGTGTGAAAGAGGTCATCTTCGATCGCGGCGGTTACATCTATCACGGGCGTGTCAAATCGCTCGCAGAGGCGGCCCGCGAGGGCGGCCTGAGCTTTTAAGGGAGCGGCAGCATGGCTCAGCAGAACGAGCAACAACGCGGCCGTGGCCGGGGTCGCGGCGATCAAGAGGGCCGCGGTCGCGGTCAGGGCGGTCGTGGACGTGACAACAACCGGCGTGATCGGGACCAGGAGCGCGAAGACGAACTCGTCGACAAGCTCGTCCACATCAACCGCGTTGCCAAAACCGTTAAGGGTGGTCGGAACTTCCAGTTCGCTGCTCTGGTAATCGTGGGTGACCAGAAAGGTCGCGTCGGCTTCGGTCAGGGTAAAGCCCGCGAAGTGCCTGAAGCGATCCGCAAGGCCACTGACGAAGCCAAGAAGTCCATGATCCGCGTGCCGCTGCGCGAGGGCCGGACCCTGCACCATGATGGCCGCGGCCGTCACGGTGCCGGCAAGGTCGTCCTGCGGGCTGCGCCTCCGGGTACCGGTGTGATCGCCGGTGGTCCGATGCGTGCGGTTCTGGAAACTCTGGGTGTGCAGGACGTGGTTGCCAAATCCATCGGCACCTCGAACCCGTACAACATGATCCGCGCCACTTTCGACGCCCTCAAAGGCCAGCTGAGCCCGCGCTCTGTTGCCGCCAAACGGGGTCTGAAAGTCGGTGATCTGGTGAACCGCCGTGATGACGGTGCGTCTTCACCGGAAGCAATCGAAGCGTAAGGAGCGTCAAAGATGGCTAACAAAACCATCAAAGTGCGTCAGACGGGCAGCCCGATCCGCCGTCCGGAAGATCAGCGCGCGACGCTCATCGGTCTCGGTCTCAACAAGATCGGCCGTGAACGCGTCCTGGAAGACACGCCGTCTGTCCGTGGCATGATTGCCAAGGTCAGCCATATGGTGGAGATCGTCGAAGAGTAGGTCCTTCGGGAAACCGCTATTTCGAATGGAGAACGACATGCGTCTCAATGAATTGCGCGATAATGACGGTGCCGCCAAGCTGCGCCATCGCATTGGCCGCGGTATCGGGTCCGGCAAGGGCAAAACCGGTGGTCGCGGTGTAAAGGGTCAGAAGTCCCGGTCCGGTGTGGCCATCAAGGGCTTCGAGGGCGGCCAGATGCCGCTCCACATGCGCCTGCCCAAGCGCGGCTTCAACAAGCCGAACCGCAAGGCCTGGTCCGAGGTCAATCTCGGCCGTCTGCAAAAGGCGATTGATGCCGGCAAGCTGGATGCGTCCAAGCCGATCGATGCGGCTGTTCTGATCGAGGCCGGCGTTCTGCGCCGTGAGCTCGACGGCGTCCGCCTGCTTGCGAAAGGCGAGCTGAATACCAAGATTGAGTTGACGGTGGCCGGTGCCTCCAAAACCGCCATTGCCGCGGTCGAGAAGGCCGGTGGATCCGTCACGCTCAAAACGGTGGCACCGGCTTCGGAATAACCGAAGTCGGGCTCAGCCCGTCTCGTCAGGGGAGTATTCATGGCTTCAGCTGCAGAACAGCTTGCTGCAAATCTCAACTTCAGCGCCTTCGGCAAGGCCAAGGAGTTGCAGCAACGCATCCTGTTTACCATCGGTGTGTTGATTGCCTATCGCATCGGTACCTACGTACCGCTGCCGGGCATCGACCTGGTGCAGTATCAGGCTTTCTTTGATCGTCAGGCCGGTGGCCTGTTGTCGACATTCTCCCTGCTGGGCGGCGGTGCCGTCGAGCGGATGGCGATTTTCGCGCTGAATGTCATGCCGTATATCTCGGCCTCGATCATCATGCAGCTGATGTCCGCCTCCATCCCGAGCCTTGAAAAGCTCAAAAAGGAGGGCGGCGAAGCCGGCCGCAAACAAATCAACCAATATACGCGCTATCTGACCGTGCTCCTTGCGGCCGGTCAGGCCCTTGCGATTGCATTGGGCATGAGTGCTGTGGATCCCAATTCTGGCGCCTCCCTGGCGATTAATCCGGGGCCCTTCTTTGTGGTGTCCACCGTGACCACGCTTGTCGGCGGCACCATGTTGCTTTTGTGGATGGGCGAGCAGATCACCGCGCGCGGTGTCGGCAATGGTGTCTCCCTGATTATCTTTGCGGGCATTATCGCGGAAGTTCCGCGCCAGCTATTTAGTGCGTTGAACTCTGCGGCGTCTGGTGGCTCCGCTGCGAACTTCCTGTTTGCAACGGTCATGATCATTGCCGGCCTGGTTCTGGTGGTGTTTATCGAGCGTTCGCAGCGTCGCCTGATCGTTGAATATCCCAAGCGTCAGCAGGGCAATCGCATGGTCGGAGGCGATAAACAATTCCTGCCGCTCAAGCTGAACACCGCGGGTGTTATTCCGCCGATCTTTGCGTCCTCGCTTCTGCTGCTGCCGGCGACGGCTTTGGGCTTCCAGGCCCAGTCCGGTCCGGAATGGCTGCAGACCATGGTGGCCTGGATTGGCTGGGGACAGCCCGCTTTCATGGCGCTCTACGCGCTGCTGATCATTTTCTTCTGTTTCTTCTACACGTCGATCGTGTTCAATCCGGAAGAGACAGCCGACAATCTGCGCAAGTCCGGAGGCTTCCTGCCGGGGCGTCGCCCGGGTGCTGCGACCGCCAATTATCTGGACTTCGTGTTGTCACGCCTCACGCTTATCGGTGCCGGTTATCTGACTTTGGTCTGTCTTGTGCCGATGTTCTTCTTCAGCTCCAACACAGCGCTGGGCGGTACCTCCTTGCTGATTGTGGTCTCTGTCACCATGGATACGGTGTCCCAGATCCAGTCGCATCTGTACGCCCACCAGTATGAGAGCCTGATCAAGAAATCGAAACTGCGGGGA
Organism: Maricaulis sp. D1M11; assembly: GCF_047308265.1. Taxonomy (NCBI): domain Bacteria; kingdom Pseudomonadati; phylum Pseudomonadota; class Alphaproteobacteria; order Maricaulales; family Maricaulaceae; genus Maricaulis; species Maricaulis sp. D1M11. Next base: position 83,795 of record NZ_JBKQWY010000004.1, on the reverse strand, counting down.
CGGCGTCGATGAACATTATTCTTTTCGGACCGCCGGGTGCGGGTAAGGGAACACAGGCCAAGATGCTCATCGAGCAGCGCGGCTGGGTTCAATTGTCCACCGGCGACATGCTTCGGGCGGCCAAGGCCGCCGGTACGGAGCTGGGCAAGCGTGTGGCGGCCATCATTGATGCCGGCGAGCTTGTGTCCGATGAAATCGTGATCGCCCTGATCAAGGAGCGTCTTCCCGAAGCGGAAGCTGCAGGCGGAGCGATTTTTGACGGGTTTCCACGCACCGTCGCACAAGCCGAGGCGCTCGATGCGCTTCTGGCCGAGCGTGGAACTCAGGTCGATGTCGTGATCGAGCTGAAGGTTGTGGACGACGAGCTGATCCAGCGCCTGGTTAAACGGGCGGCGGAGCAGGGACGGGCTGACGACACGGAAGAAGTCATCCGAAATCGTCTCAAAGTCTATTACGACCAGACTGCACCGTTGATTCCCTATTTTGCCGATCAGGGCAAACTGAAGGAGGTCGATGGCATGGGTAGCATGGAAGAAGTTGCAGCAGGAATTGCAGCTGCTTTGGACGCTAAGTGAATTAAGCGTGTTGTAACCCCATTGACGGGGGGGCAACGCTGACTGTAGATAGCGCCCTTCGCAAAACGGGCGAGCACGAGCGGTGACCGAAAGGTCGCCCCTTTGTTCGTCCGTGATTGGCGTTTTGAAATTAGGAGATGGATCGTGGCCCGTATCGCCGGCGTCAACATTCCGACAAACAAGCGCGTTTTGATCGCGCTGCGTTACATTCACGGCATTGGCCCGGCCAAAGCCGCAGAGATCTGCGAAGCGGTAAACATCGCTCCGGAGCGTCGTGTCAGCGAATTGTCTGACGCGGAAGTTCTTCAGATCCGTGAAGTCATCGACCGTGATCACCTCGTTGAAGGTGATCTGCGCCGTGAAGTCGCTGTCAATATCAAGCGCCTCATGGACCTCGGCAATTATCGTGGCCTGCGCCACCGTCGGGGTCTGCCGGTTCGCGGTCAGCGTACGCACACCAATGCGCGCACGCGCAAAGGCCCGGCGAAGCCGATCGCCGGCAAGAAGAAGTAGGGCCTGAATCATGGCTAAAGACCAAGGTCGCGTTAAGCGCCGCGAGCGTAAGAACATCACGTCGGGTGTTGCCCACGTGAATGCGAGCTTCAACAACACGATGGTGACCATCACCGACGCCCAGGGAAATGCAATTTCCTGGTCGACGGCCGGTCACATGGGTTTCAAGGGTTCGCGTAAATCGACCCCGTATGCTGCTCAGATGGCTGCCGAAGATGCCGGCAAGAAAGCCATGGAGCACGGCATGAAAACCCTGGAAGTCAAAGTCTCCGGTCCCGGTTCGGGTCGTGAGTCAGCACTGCGGGCACTGCAGGCCGTCGGCTTCACCATCACCACCATCCAGGATGTCACGCCGATCCCGCACAATGGCTGCCGTCCGCCGAAACGCCGCCGGGTGTAATTTCTCAGCCGCGTATTGGGTTGGGCCTGGACACGCACTCCCTGTTCGGAGTGCTGATATGCAAGGGGCATAACGACCGTGATCGAAAAAAACTGGCAAGAACTCATTCGCCCGATGAAGCCTGAAATCGAACCGGGTCATGATCCGGAACGTCAGGCCAAGATCGTCGCCGAGCCGCTCGAGCGGGGCTTTGGCATGACGCTTGGCAACGCGCTGCGTCGGGTTCTGCTGTCATCTCTTCAGGGTGCAGCAGTGACCAACGTCCAGATTGATGGCGTGGTGCACGAGTTCTCCTCGATCGACGGTGTTCGCGAGGATGTCACGGACATCGTCCTGAACATCAAGCAAATCGCACTTCGCATGCACAGCGAAGGCCCGAAACGACTTGTTCTGCGCAAGACCGGTCCGGGTGAAGTCACCGCAGGTGATATCGAGGAAACGGCCGATGTTGAGGTCGTGAACAAGGATCTGGTGCTTTGCACGCTCGATGAGGGTGCCGAGATCCGGATGGAGTTCACGGTCAATACCGGCAAGGGCTATGTCCCGTCTGACCGCAATCGTCCGGAAGACGCTCCGATCGGCCTGATCGGCGTCGACGCCCTGTACAGCCCGGTTAAGCGCGTCTCCTGTCACGTGGAAAACACGCGTGAAGGCCAGGTGCTCGACTATGACAAGCTGATCATGGAAATCGAGACGGACGGCACGGTCACGCCGGAGGATGCTGTGGCGTTTGCTGCGCGCATTCTGCAGGACCAGTTCCAGATCTTCATCAATTTCGAGGAAGCTGCGGACGTCCGGGCACCGGAAGACGACAAGCCGGAGCTGGACTTCAATCCGGCCCTGCTCAAGAAGGTGGACGAGCTGGAACTGTCTGTGCGTTCCGCCAACTGCCTGAAGAACGACAACATCGTTTACATTGGCGATCTAATTCAGAAGTCCGAGGCAGAAATGCTGCGGACCCCGAACTTCGGTCGCAAATCGCTGAACGAAATCAAAGAAGTCCTGGCTCAGATGGGTCTCCACCTGGGCATGGAAGCACCGAATTGGCCGCCTGAGAATATCGAGGATCTGGCCAAGCGTTATGAGGATCATCTCTAAGCGGCTGCCGGGAGGCACCCCCTTAGGGTCTGAGGAGATTTTGCCATGCGTCACGGCATTGCACACCGCAAGCTCAATCGCACGCACTCGCACCGCAAGGCGATGCTGGCCAATATGGCTGCGTCCCTGATCGAGCACGAGCAGATTGTTACTACCCTGCCGAAGGCCAAGGAACTGGCTCCGTTCGTCGAGAAGCTCGTCACGCTGGCCAAGCGTGGTGATATTCACGGACGTCGTCTGGCCCAGTCCAAGGTTCGCAATGAAGAACAGGTCAAAAAGCTGTTCGACGTTCTTGGCGGTCGTTACGCCGAACGGAATGGGGGTTACACCCGCGTTCTCAAGGCCGGTTTCCGCCATGGCGATAATGCGCCGATGGCCGTGATCGAGCTGGTGGATCGTGATCCGTCTGCGAAAGGTGCGGCTGATCGCGCCCGCCTCGAAGCTGAAGAGGCGAATGACTAGGCTGTAAAGCCTTAGTCATGACCGGTTCAGACCGGATGAGATGTGATGAGGCGGCATGTTTCTTAAACGTGCCGCCTTTTTCTTGCCTATCGTTCTGACTATATGGCCTTCATGCTCAAACACACTCTCGCCGTTCTGGCCTCCGCCCTGTCTCTCACTACCTTGCCCGTTCAGGCGCAAAACGCTGAACTGGCTGGCGCACCCGATCGTATCGTTCCGGATAATCAGCACCAGGTGCGGCTGTCCTATGCGCCGATCGTGTCCGAGGCGGCTCCGGCTGTGGTCAATGTTTATTCGACCCGTACCGTACGCCAGCGCGTCTCCTTCTTTTCCAACCGGACTGCGGAACGCGAACAGAATTCCCTTGGCTCTGGCGTGATTGTCGAACCGTCGGGCATTGTGGTGACCAATCACCATGTCGTGGCCAATTCCGACGCGCTGCGTGTGGTGCTTGCGGATCGTCGCGAGTTTGAAGCTGAGATTCTTTTGACCGATGAGGCGACGGACCTGGCGGTGCTACGCATCGAGGCGGATGAACCCCTGCCTGTCCTGCCGTTCGACATGACCGCAGACAATGAGGTGGGTGATCTTGTCCTTGCGATCGGCAATCCCTTTGGTGTGGGGCAGACAGTGACCAGCGGGATTGTCTCGGCTCTGGCACGCACAGATGTCGGACGCGCTGATTTCGGCTCCTTCATCCAGACAGACGCTGCGATCAATCCGGGCAATTCCGGTGGCGCGCTGGTGAATATGGAAGGCGAGTTGATCGGCGTAAACACCATGATCTTTTCGCGCTCGGGCGGATCGAATGGTATCGGCTTTGCCATTCCCGTGGAAATGGTTCGGCGTGTGGTGGATTCCGCGATGAGCGAGGGCGAGTTGATCCGGCCATGGTTGGGCGCACGCCTGCAACCGGTGACCGGCGACCTGGCCGATGTGTTCGGACTGGACCGACCCCGCGGCGCGGTCGTCAACGAGATTTACCCCGGTGCCGCGGCCGATGATGCCGGCCTGTTGCGCGGGGATATCGTGCTGGCTGTGGATGGCCGCGATGTGAACGACGAATCCGGAGCGCGTTTCCACCTGGCCACCCGTGCCAATGGTGAGGATGCTCGTTTCACCATCCTGCGGGAGGGTGAGACACTGGATGTGGATGTTCCCGTCCTGCCCGCACCGGGCATTCGTGAGCCGGACCGGGTCCGTCTAGAGGGCGCACATCCCCTGGATGGTATCATTTTGGTCGAACTGTCGCCGGCCTTCAATGAAACGGTCGGGGTTGATCCCTTTGCAGACGGACTGGCGGTTTTCCGGGTCGAGCGCCGCACCCAGGCCAATTATGCCGGTTTCAGGCCCGGCGATATCCTCATTGAAGTCATGGGAGAGCCGGTCGAGACGGTCGAGGACGTACAGGATGTTCTGGCCCGCTTTGAGGGTGAGCGTCGCTGGCCTGTGGTGATCGAGCGCCGGGGTGAACGTCAGGAAGCCACGCTGAACCTTCGACGACGCTGACGGGCCAGATGTCGGGCCCCATCTCGGGAATTGAAGTGGCGCTCTGCATATTATGGCTAGACGCGTCACGCGGATGGCTCGATCCTGATGCCAACATGTTCTGGATAAGGGTCTTGGAGCCTGATGGCCGATCTTTTCAATACTGCACCCGGGTCCAGCCCGATATCGACCGAGGTGGCCGAAGATGCACCGCTCGCCGAGCGGCTGCGTCCGGCCCGTCTCGCCGATGTCATCGGACAGGAGCACCTCCTGACGGGGGAGGGGCCTCTGGCGCGCATGAGAGCCCAGGGACGCCTGTCCTCGATCATTCTTTGGGGACCGCCCGGTGTGGGTAAAACCACCATTGCACGGCTTCTGGCAGAAGAAAGTGGCCTGGATTTCGAACCCCTGTCTGCGGTCTTCTCGGGTGTGGCGGATCTCAAAAAGGCCTTTGAACGGGCCCGGACACGGCGTCGTTCAGGGCGCGGAACACTGTTGTTTGTTGACGAGATCCATCGCTTCAATCGGGCTCAGCAGGACGGCTTCCTGCCCGTTGTCGAGGATGGCACGGTGACGCTGGTGGGCGCGACCACGGAAAACCCGTCTTTCGAACTCAACGCCGCGCTTCTGTCGCGTTGCCAGGTTCTGGTGCTCAAACGCCTGGAACCTGTGTCCCTGGAGAAAATGTTGGAGCGTGCCGAGGCGGAAACCGGTCGCAGCCTGCCGCTGGATGCATCGGCGCGTTCGGCCCTCATCGACATGGCGGATGGGGATGGGCGTTATCTGCTGAATCTGGCCGAGGATGTGCTGGGCTTTCCGGCGGATACACCCGTTGACCGCGCTGGTCTGGCCGAGCGGCTCAACAAACGCGCGCCGGTCTACGACAAGGGCCGGGATGAACACTACAATCTGATCTCGGCCCTGCATAAATCCGTGCGTGGGTCCGACCCCGATGCCGCGCTGTACTGGATGGCCCGCATGCTCGAAGGCGGGGAAGATCCGCTCTATCTGGCTCGACGGATCGTGCGTATGGCGGTGGAGGATATTGGCCTGGCCGACAGCACGGCCGTCCATGCCGCTCTTGCGGCGAAGGAGACCTATGAATTCCTGGGCTCTCCCGAGGGTGAGCTGGCCCTGGCCCAGGCGGTCGTTCACCTCGCCAGCGCACCCAAATCGAACGCCGTTTATGTCGCCTACAAACGCTCGCGAAAATTGGCGCGCGAGACCGGCTCCTATTCACCGCCGGCGCATATTCTCAATGCCCCGACCAAGCTCATGAAAGAACAGGGTTATGGTGCTGGGTATGAATATGATCATGACGCTGAGCACGGCGTGTCCGGCCAGGACTATTTCCCCGAGGAGTTCGCGGACCGCCCGGTGCTCTACGAGCCCAAGCCGGTCGGTCGCGAAGCCGCGATCCGCGAACGACTTCAGCACTGGCAATCCATTCGCGATCAGCGCAAGGATCGATAGACCGGACTTACTCGGCTCCGGCGAGTTCCGGCGTACAGGCTTCGCCCACATCGGAGGGTGCTGTGTCCAGAGGCTGAAGACCAATGCGTTCGCGGCGCTGATTGACACGCCCGGCCGCGCGGATCGGCGAGGTCGCGATGAGGCCGTTGACGCATTCGGTCTGGGTCCCATAGATCTGGCGATTATTCTGGCTCAGTGCGAGAATATCGGCGAGCTCGGCATAGGTCTGGGCTTCATAGGTGCCTAAGCGCGCAGCGGGTTCCAGTGCCTCGACACGTATCGCGAGGCTGTCCGGATCCTGTTCCGACCAGAGTAGAACCTGTCGTGCCGCTGCCGATGCATCGCCCAGGCGACGGGCAAAACCGGGTTCAGCGACCCGGTCCGTGGCCCATCGGGCGCGTCTGAGCTGAAAGTCTCTGGCCTGGGCCTGAACACCACCGAGATAGTCGGCTCGTAGTTCCGGAGCAATGTCTTCGCGGCGTATGGCGGCGATGATGCGGGTCTGTAAATGGCGCTCTCGGGCCTGCCAGTCGGCAACCTCGCCCATGATTTCGGCCTCGCGGGCAAATCCCCTGCGGAAGTCATCCAGCAGAGCCTCGACCGCGACAGCGGGGGCGTCGGTCGTTGGGGATGTGTCCTGAAGATGAAGCAGACTAATCGCCAGAAGGGCGGTGATCATTCGAACTCTCCCGTTTTGCAGAGCAGCAGTTTAGCCACAGCGCCGCGTAACGGAAACATCCAGTGTGATCAACCGGTCAGTAAAAGCAGAAACGGCCGGATCAACCGGCCGAACGCTGACAGATCAGGCAATCGTGCTGGAGAGGCTCAGGCCCATAATGGTGATCACACCACCGGCCAGCAGAACATTGAGAACGATCGTCATGGATTGAGAAAAACGGTTCATAAGACTTTCCTTTGCGTACACATGTCGGCGGATCCGACATTCGTGAGCATAGATAGGCGGTTTCGGAAAAATCAGAACAGACGTTTCAGGAAGGCGCCATTGCGTAAACGCATGGCTAACTATGTAATGTTACAAAATGTGCATGATTTGGTGAGGCTGGGCTCATCAAACAGCGCTTCTGCCTTGCCCTTCGCCCCCACATCTTCCATTCCATGGGTTTGGCGGGCGACAACCGCGCAGAACAGGTCCGCGCATGCAGACTCTTCTCTTGATCGGTGCCGGGGGTGCCTTGGGGGCAATAAGCCGTCATCTGGTCGGACAGCTCGCCCTGCGACTGGTCGGACCGGGACTGCCGTGGGGAACGCTGGCTGTAAACTTGGTGGGTTCGCTTGCGATGGGCGTTCTCATCGGGGCGCTGGCGGCCTGGGGCAAGACGGATACGCACTGGCTGCGGCATGCGGCCGGAATTGGATTTTTGGGCGGGTTCACGACATTCTCCGCCTTCTCGCTCGAACTTGTCGTGATGCTGGAACGCAAGGCATGGGGCATGGCCCTGGCTTATATGAGCGTTTCGGTTGTCCTATCGGCGGGGGCTGTCATGGCCGGGCTGATGATAATGCGAAAGGTCACCGGATGAGCGGTGTGCAGACATTGACGGTGGAAACGGGGGAGGCCGGAGCGCGACTCGACAAGTGGTTCAAGCGGCGCTTTCCCCATATCTCCCACGTCCAGGTCCAGAAACTGTGCCGCAAGGGTCAGATCCGGATTGATGGTGGTCGGGTCAAGCCCGATGCCCGGGTCGAGGCTGGCCAGCTGGTCCGCGTCCCACCCTTGCCGGAACCCGGCGAGCAGACGCATCGTCCGCGCCTGAGCGAGCAAGATATCGACTACGTCAAATCTCTGGTGATCTATGAGGATGACGAGCTGATCGCCTTCAACAAACCCCAGGGACTGGCCGTGCAGGGCGGATCGAAGACCACCCGCCATCTCGATGGACTCCTGGATGCGTTTGGCGAGGGGCTACAACGTCCGCGCCTGGTGCATCGGCTGGACAAGGATACCAGCGGCGTTCTGGTGGTCGGCAAGACGCCGGCATCGACCGCACGACTGGCCAAGGCCTTCCAGTCGCATAAGACCCGCAAGACCTATTGGGCGATTGCCATCGGCGTGCCCAAGCCCAAGCTGGGTGAGATCAAGGGTTTCATGCGCAAAACGGCCGGAGCGGGCGGCGATCCCGATCGCGAGATCATGGTTGCGGCGGGCCATGGTGATGATGGCGCACAGCACGCCCTGACACGCTATACCGTGGTTGCCGAGGCGGGCCAGAAGGCCAGCTGGGTAGCGCTGCGTCCCGTGACGGGGCGGACCCACCAGCTACGGGTCCATCTCGCGGCCATGGGCACAGCCATTCTGGGCGACAAGAAATACACCTGTCACCGACCCGCTCCGGAAGACCTCGATCAGCGTCTGTGCCTGCATGCCCGGCGTCTGGAAATTCCTCGCTCGAAAGGCGCTCCTCTGGTGATCGAGGCCGATCTGCCGCCGGCGCTGGCAAAAATCTATGGCAAGCTGGGCTTTGATATTCGTGACGCCCATCCCGATATGATCGAGGACCAACTGGCATGAGTACAGACCTCAAACTGGCAATCTGGGATGTCGACGGCACAATTGTTGACAGTCGCCAGGTCATCCAGCAGGCCATGGATCGCGCGTTTCAACGCGCCGGCCTGGGCGGGATTGATTATGATCGCACGCGAACGATTGTGGGTCTCGAACTGACCGAGGCCGTGCGGCGCCTGGCCCCTGAAGATTATCCCGAGCTTCGGGTCGGGCAGCTAGCGACCTATTACAAGGAAGCCTTTGTGGAGCAGCGCCAGGAGCCGGGCTTTTATGAGCCGCTCTATGAGGGGGCACGCGAGACCATTGAGCGGCTGGCCGATGAAGGCTGGTTGCTGGGCGTGGCCACCGGCAAGGCGCGTCGCGGGCTGGACCGGGTGTTTGAAGATCACGACCTGCATCGCTTTTTCGATACATTCCAGACCGTGGATCACGGTCCAGGCAAACCACATCCGCGCATGGTGCTTGATGCCCTCAAGGAGACGGGGACCGATGCGCACCAGGCCGTGATGATCGGCGATACCAGTTTCGACATCACCATGGGCCGCAATGCCGGCGTTCATACGCTGGGTGTAAGTTGGGGCTTTCATCGGGTGGATGAGATCGAGGCCGCCGAGGCCCACGAGATCCACCATGATTTTACCGCACTGAACGCAGCGCTGGACGCTTTTGCGGCCCGCGTGGAAAAGACACCTGCATGACACAGACCTATGACACCAAGCCCGGTGTGAAAATACCCAGCCGGGAGGACAGCCTGCCCAAACGTTTCTACGAGACGGTGACGGTCGAGGCGATGGCGGACGGGTTCGCCATCCTGCTGGACGGGCGTGCGGTGAAAACACCGGCCCGGCAATCCCTGAGCCTGCCCACACAGGCGGCTGCGGATCTGGTGGCGGCGGAATGGGCGGCCCAGGGCGAGCGTATCGACGCGCCCAACATGCCGGCCACACGCCTGGTCTTTGTCGCCCTCGACCGGGTCAGCCAGGTGATGGAGGAGACCCGGGCGGAAATCGTGAAATACGCCTCGACGGATCTGTTGTGCTTCCGCGCACCTGAACCCGCCGAACTGGTGGCCGCCCAGAGCGCCGCCTGGGATCCGCTGCTCGGCTGGGCCGAGGAGACGCTGGATGCGCATTTCGCGGCGGCGCAGGGGTTGATGCCGATCGATCAGGATCCGGTCGCCCTGAGCCAGGTTCTCGCCGCCACACACGGTCTGGATCACTGGACGCTGACCTGCCTGGCCCACGCCACGGCGGTGTGTGGCTCGGCAATTCTCGGTCTGGCCCTGCTCAAGGGGCGCATTAATGGTGGTGAAGCCTTCACGCTTTCGACCCTGGACGAGCATTTCCAGATCAGCCAGTGGGGCGAGGATCACGAGGCAGCAGAGCGGCTGGCCCGGCTGAAAATCGAGTTGGAGCAGGTCGACGCCCTGCTGCGCGCTTTGGCCGCGCAGGCCTGAGCTTGAACGGCTCACGGTGTGTTATAATCTGCGCTGCGTAATTTGAGCGCACAGGAATAGTGGGAGTAAGGCATCATGGCCGATGGGGTTGAGGGCGTCGTGTCGGACGAAATGGTTGGCAAGACCGGTCCGGGCGGCATCATGGATTTCGACGCGCTGCGCCGGGCTGACGTCAAGCGCGAGCCTTATAGCTATTTCATCGCGTCCGAGGCTGTGGCCGATACGGACAGTGCTGCGATCCGCGCCGATTATCCCTTGATCGACAAGCCGGGATATCTGCCCCTGTCCAAGCTGGAGGCGTCCGGCGCGTTTGCGCGTTTGATGGACGATCTCAACTCGCCGCTCCTGGCCGAGGTGCTGAGCGAGAATTTCGGCATCGACCTGACCGACAAGCCGCGCATGATCACCGTGCGTCGCCTGTCCCAGCTGTCCGATGGCCCGATCCACAATGACAGCAAGTCGAAAATCCTGACCATGCTGACCTATCTCAATCCGGAATGGGATGGCACGGGCGCGGGTTGTATCCGCGTGCTCAATGGCAAGGATGATTTCGAGGACTTCACCGAGGAAGTGCCGCCGCTGCAGGGCTATGTCTTTGCCTTCCTGCGCGCCGACAATTCCTGGCACGGCCATCTGCCGTTCGAAGGCGAACGATTTGTGGTGCAGACCACCTTCCTCACCTCGCAGGAAGAGCTCGACCGCAAGGAAAATCGCGGCGGTCTGCAGTACTGGCTGAAAAAACTGAACCCGTTCCAGTAAGTCCGCCAACACATCGACATTGATGGCAAAACCACGATCAGGGCCCGGTCACACCGGGCCTTTTTATGTCGGCAAGGGGCAGGCCTAGAAACCGTGGACGGCGCTCATCTTGCCCAGCCGGCGAAAGGCCTTGCCTGGCCAGTGTGAGGCGGGACCCAGGGGCAGGGCGCGCGCGGTGGTGTCGATCAGCTCGCCGGTGCGCACGACCGCGGCGGTGAGGGAGGAGGCGAACCAGCGACCGCTCACCACGTCAAAATGCGTGTTGGCCAGGCGTTTCTTGAAGTCCATGTCACCGGGGCCGAGATGAATGGCGCTCACGCCTTCCTCGGCCAGCTGGCGGGCGATTTCCAGGAACAGCGTCAGGCCCGGACCGAATTTCGACCAGGCCGGATCGTAGACCGGGAACCAGTAGTGCAGAATATCCCTGTTCTGCATGCCGAAATGAGCCGCAATGATCTGGCCGTCCACCTCCACGGTCGACAGGCGACCGCGCAGACCTGAACCGTCTGTGGCAAAGAGGGTCTCGACCAGCTGATTGCTCCACTGCGCCGTGAACACATCGGTCGCACGGGTCTGGGCATATTGTGCCCGCTTGACCGCAAGGGTGTGCGCCAGGGCGTCGGGGCGTGTGTCATCGAGCCGGTAGACGATGTTGAAATCGCCCTCATTCAGCTTGCGCTGGCGCGAGCGGATATTGCGCATGGCTTTGGCGTCGGCCTTGCGGCGATCGTCCAGATAGGCGTCATAACCCGCGCTCAGATCCACCACCCAGGAGGGCTGGCGCTGCTGGGCCTTGTCGTGGAACAGGGCCTGGCTGGCGAGCGCGCCGTGATAGGTGAAGGAGGGCAGGCCCTTGCGCAGGGCACCATTGGTGCGTGTAAACGGTTCGCAGATCAGCCCGTGATGATCGCCCATGGGCCCCGAGAGTGGACGGGCAAAGCCGAAACGGGACGCATGAAAGGGCAGGAAGGCCGCCGGTGTTCCGTTTTGGTAAAGCACGGCCAGCCGTGTATCGGCCCGCAGACCGGCCAGGATACGGGCATAACCCAGATCAAAATAGGGACTGGCCAGCTCCGGATTAACCCTCTGAAACCCCTGCCAGTAATCACACTCCTGACGGGTCATCTGATCGACGGTCTTGATCTCGCAATTCAGGGCCATTGTGGACATTTCTGCCTCCCTTTCGCCGCTCTACGCTGCAAGCGGTGCGCCAGCTTGTCTGCGGGGGCGCAATCAGCGCATGGTCTGACAGGGCGGGAGATTGCTAAGCCTTTGCTTCGTCTGCTATGCCCCCAAAAAACAGATCACTCCGGGGAGTCCGCACGCATGAAACACATTCTGGAACAGCTGGAATCCAAACGGGCCGCCGCGCGGCTCGGAGGGGGCGAGGCCCGCATCGAGGCCCAGCACGCCAAGGGCAAGCTGACAGCGCGCGAGCGGATCGACCTCCTGCTGGATGAGGGCTCGTTCGAAGAGTGGGACATGTTTGTCGAGCATCGCTGCAGCGATTTTGGCATGGCGGACAAGAAAATCCCCGGCGATGGCGTGGTCACCGGACACGGCACGATCAATGGCCGTCTGGTCTATCTCTTCTCCAAGGATTTCACCGTGTTCGGCGGGTCCCTGTCGGAAACCCATGCGGCCAAGATCGTCAAGATCCAGAAAGCGGCGATCCAGAATGGCGCGCCGATCATCGGGATTTTTGATGCTGGGGGCGCGCGCATCCAGGAAGGTGTGGCCTCGCTGGGCGGCTATGCCGACATCTTCCTGCAAAACACGCTGGCCTCGGGTGTGGTGCCGCAGATCTCGCTGATCATGGGCCCGTGTGCGGGCGGCGATGTCTATTCCCCGGCGATCACCGATTTCATCTTCATGGTGAAAGACACCTCCTACATGTATGTGACCGGCCCGGATGTGGTCAAAACCGTCACCAATGAGGAAGTCACCCACGAGGAGCTGGGCGGGGCCTCGGTCCACGCCAAGAAGTCCGGCGTGGTGGACGGGGCGTTCGAGAATGATCTCGAAGCGCTGGACCAGATCCGTCGCCTGGTCGATTTCCTGCCCCTGTCCAATCGGGAAACCCCGCCGGTCCGCCCCAGCTATGATGATCCCGACCGGTCCGATCCCAGCCTCGATACGCTGGTGCCGTCCAATCCGAACAAGCCCTACGACATCAAGGAACTGATCGAGAAGGTCGCCGACGAGAATGATTTCTTCGAAATCTCGCCCGATTATGGCACCAATATCGTGATCGGTTTTGGCCGCCTGGAAGGTCAGAGTGTGGGCTTTGTGGCCAACCAGCCGCTCTCCCTGGCCGGCGTGCTCGATATCGATGCCTCGCGCAAGGCGGGCCGGTTTGTGCGCTTCTGCGATGCCTTCAATATCCCGATCATCACCTTTGTGGATGTGCCCGGATTTCTGCCCGGCACCAAGCAGGAATATGGCGGCCTGATCAAGCATGGCGCCAAGCTTCTGTTCGCCTATGCCGAGGCCACCGTGCCCAAACTCACCGTGATCACCCGCAAAGCCTATGGCGGGGCCTATGATGTGATGTCATCGAAACATCTGCGCGGGGATGTGAATTATGCCTGGCCGACCGCCGAGATCGCGGTGATGGGGGCCAAGGGCGCGGCCGAGATCATCCACCGCAAGGATCTGGGGGATCAGGCCCGGATGGCCGAACATGTCGCCGAGTATGAAGACCGCTTTGCCAATCCCTTCATCGCTGCCAATCGCGGCTATATCGATGATGTGATCATGCCGCATAATACCCGCCGCCGACTGGTGAAAGCCCTGCGCACGCTGGAGAATAAATCAGTCGAAAATCCCTGGAAGAAACACGACAATATCCCGCTCTAGCCCGGTTCAGATTTGGGACGGCTTAATGAGTAGATCAGTTCAGGAAGGTGTGCAGCACACAATGCACAACGTGGCATCATCGATTGTAACAGGACTGTCCGTCTTCGCGCTGGGGCTGATTGTATCTCTGCCAAGCCCGGTAGAAGCCCAAGTGACGGTAGAAAGTATCCAGTCTTACCTTGAAGACAGAGTCTCACCGGATGCGTGCTCGGACGCCGTGTCAGCGCTCATTTCGGTGCGCAACCAGACACCGGCCAGTGACGAGCATGTACGCACCCAGGAAATCGTGGGTTGGGGAGGGCCGGTTGAGGCAGATGTGGTGCAGCTGGCGCTGGAGACCGTGGAGCGATTTGAGTTCAGCGCTGAAAACCGCGATGTGGTCATGCGGTGTGGCGAGGCATACACCGACGCCCTGACACGTGGTCGGACCAGGTTGACGAGAATTGCACGCGAACCCGTTATCAGTCGCTATACACGCAACTCGATCTCTGAAACCACTTTTCTGGCAGCATGGGCGCGTGCGATTTCAGTTGAAGCTCAGTCACAAAATGCTCGGTCCGATATCGGTGCTCAGATCTGTCTGCTTGCCGTGGCTAGAGGTATTGCCAACACAGAAGACGCCATAATGTATGATCCAGCTTTGAGTGGATTTTTTGAGGGTTTGAGTGAGTTGGGTGATTGCGAGGCGATCACTAACCACAATGCCATCCAATGCCCTGACACAAGCGTAGATGAAATGCCCCTTTTGAGTTGGGAGCAGTTGTCAACGGTGGCCCCCGAAAACTGGGCGTTTGATCAAATATCATCAGTGGGTCAAATCGATCATGCGCCGGTCGAGGGCTTGCCCTCCGAATCCGTCAACCTGGGTGGTTTCTTGAACGCCTATGGCTCGCCCGACGAGGAGGAGGCAAGCTTTCTATTCGCGCCGTTCGTTCTCAATCTTGGGCCGTACGGCGCCATTTTCTCGTCCAACGACGTGATCAACCTGGATTTTTCCGGCGTACCGAATTTAGATCCACTGGCGCATCCTGCTGATACAGCCTTGGTTGTGAGCGGCCGGATCCGTGAACACCGAACGCGGGTGGTTTTTCCCTCGTCAGACGATCAATTTTTAACATCGAACTACGAGATAGTCGTGGAAGATCTGATTCCATACGCGTGTGTGCAGCCTCAAGAAGGCGATTAGGCATTGCGGGTGCACGTACGGCTTCACTCGTCGACCGTTTGGGTCGTGCGTAGCCAGTTGGTCTATTCTACGAAGCTCGATACCATTTTTGCACCTACAATTGAGGTGCCTTGGGCTTCACGATCGTGAAACGATGTTGCTCCGGCACGCCTTCATCGAATTCGGTCTCGAGCAGGACGAGACCCGGTTTGTCAGCGAGGGCACGCTCGAAGTTTCGAAAACACGT
Source organism: Maricaulis sp. D1M11 (assembly GCF_047308265.1). Lineage (NCBI taxonomy): Bacteria > Pseudomonadati > Pseudomonadota > Alphaproteobacteria > Maricaulales > Maricaulaceae > Maricaulis > Maricaulis sp. D1M11. Next base: position 68,776 of record NZ_JBKQWY010000004.1, on the reverse strand, counting down.
TTCTGTCGAATAAACGCGTGCCATAACCAAAACGTCAGAATGCTCTGGTCGGTGGTATTCTACCCCATTCCCGATGTTAAACCCGTTCATGAACAGCTCAATACTATACTCATCAGATCCAGCTGACCCATGGACGCCCCCCCAATTCCAACCGTGGGAAATTGAAAGGGATATGCCAGTGTAGTCCTCGAATGTGATTGCCGCGAACGTTATATCAAAGTGTTCGAGCATGCCTAAGTGGTATTTTAAAGGCTTTGCGGTCATCTTTTTCACTTATTCATTCAAGGAAGGGGATGCTTTGTTGGGCGCCATACAGGGTTTGAGTGTCTCGATAAATCACAATCGAGTTTTGGCGGAAATCCATTCCCGGAGGTGCGGTTTGCTGAGACATCGAGACCAACGCGTCAGCCAAGTCAACCCGCCGCCGCGACAAACTGGCCGTCTTCCTCGGGGCTGTCTGCGTCAACCCAGAAGGGGGGCATCTGGGTGGTGCGATCGGTCTCGGTGCGGCCGGGAGTTTGTGTGACGGGTTTGGTGAGCGGGGCTTTCACCCCGCCCGGCCATCAATCCACCGAACCGAGTTCGCCGCGGGCGTAGGCCGCCTGAACGGTATTGATTTCCTCCTGGCTCGACATGACAAACGGGCCCTGCTGGACAAAGGCTTCGCGCACGGGGACGGCCTGAAGCAGTGCAAAATGGCCGCCCTTCGAACTGACCAGCGTCAGCGTGCGGGCCAGATCCGCGGCGGGCAGGGCGACCGCCTGACCAGCCGGGATGCGGGTCAGCCCGTCCGCTGAGGTCGGTGTCGCGGCGGGATTGGCGTCGGGCGTGACGGTCTCATCGAGGCGCACGGCCAGTTCGCCCTCGACAGCCAGGATCCAGACCGCGTGCCCCGCCGGGCTTGCATGGCGAAACGTGCCGGCGGCCTCCAGCTGACCGTCCAGAATGGTCATGGGCAGGGCCGGGGAGTGCGCGCCCTCGATCCCGCCGGTCTCACCGAGCACCAGGCGCACACGATAGCCCTCGCCCGTGAGCACCGGCATGGCGGTGTGGGAGATGTGCAGCGCGTCGGGCGCGTCCTGCTTGTGGGCGGCGGGCAGGTTCACAAAGACCTGGAGACCGTGTGTGCGTGATCCCGGCGTGGGGGCTTCGTCATGCACAGCACCCCGGCCGGCCTTGAGCCAGTACAGATCGCCGGGCAGGAGATCGATGCGATGGCCCAGGCTGTCACGATTGTGGAAGCGGCCGACACTGTCTTCAAACAGGATGGACACAGCCGACATGCCTGCATGGGGATGCGCGCCAAAGGTCGGTTCGCTCATGGTGTAGTGGTCGACCATGACCAGGGGGTCCATGGCCCCGTCAAACTGGCTGTGACGGAAGGAGAGCGCGTCGAACCCGTTTCCATGGGTGAAGGGCTGACCGGCGACGGGCAGGGGGGCAGGCCGGGCGGTGGGTGTGGTGGTCGAGGGGGACATGCGGATCTCCTGTTGCGGGCGGGCCGTTCGGGCTGGCCTTGTGACGCGATATAAAAACGGGACACGGGTGGAGAAAACCGGCAATAATGGACCTCAGCGTTCCATTTGTAGGACGAAGGGTGGAGGCGAAGAGGGGTGAGGGCGAGTGGATCTCAATGATTACTGGTATTTTGTGCATGTGGTGGAGAAACAGGGCTTCGCCGCGGCGGGTCGCGCTTTGAACGTGCCCAAATCCCGCCTGAGCCGTCATGTCCAGGCCCTGGAAGACCGGTTGGGTGTGCGCCTGATCCAGCGGACGTCACGCCAGTTTGCCGTGACCGAGGTGGGCGACATGTTTTATCGCCATGCCCGCGCCGCCCTGGATGATGTGGACACCGCCGAGGCCCTGGTGCGGCAAAGCGCGACGGGAAGCCTGGCGGGGACGGTGCGGATCTCCTGTTCGGTCGGTATTGCCCAGTTTGCGGTCAGCAAGGCGGTGACGGGCTTTCTCAAGCTGCATCCCGGCGTGAGTATCCGCCAGCAGGCCATTAACCGCACGGTGGATCTGATCGAGGAGGGGGTGGATATGGTGCTGCGGGGTCATGCTGGCCCCTTGCCCGACAGCGATCTGATCCAGAAACCCCTGGTGGACGTGCCCTGGCGGCTGTTCGCCAGTGCGTCCTGTGTTGAGGCCGCCGGGGGGCTGACCTCGCCGGATGCGTTCAACGCAGAGACCGTCAAGACCGGCTCAGTCAAGACAGACTCAAACAGCACAGACCCAACCAAGACAGGCGCGCCGCCCGCAATTTACGGGCTTCAGACGGGCTGGCAGAGTGCGCAGGCGGTCTGGACACTGGACGGACCGGACGGGCGCAGTGCGCAAATCCCCTTTGTGCCGCGCCTGGCCAGTGACGACATGTCGACCCTCAAAGCGGCGGCCTGCGCCGGACTGGGCGTGGTGGCGCTGCCCGCCTATGTCTGCCGCAATGAGGTGCGGGACGGCTCGCTCGTGCGGGTCTTGCCCGACTGGTGCGCGCGGCGGGCCCGGATCAGCCTGCTCATGCCCTCGCGCAAGGGGGTATTGCCGGTGGTGCGCGCCTTTGCCGATTATCTGGCCGACGTCTTGCCGCGTGAACTGGCGGAGCCCGACTGCGGAGCGTCTGAGCCGATCTGACTTGTTCTGAGCCTGTCGCGCAGCTCGCCCACCAGGCCGCGACTGACCGGCAGGACGATCCCTGTGTCCAGATGAGCGCTATAGCGACTGCCCTGGGCCGTGGAGACCCGTTCAATTCGCGCCAGGGGCACGGCGTGTGAGCGATGAATGCGCACAACCGTGTCGGGCAGATGTTCAAGCACGGTTTTCAGGCTGCGATTATCGAGATTCCAGCGACCGTCGCGGCGATGCACTTTGGTATAATTCCCGGCGGCCTTGAGACAGGCGATATCCTCGATGGGCACCGAGACCTGGTCGCCGCCGGACTGGACGAGCAGACGGTCTGGCGGGCGCGTATGGACCGGGGGCGGGGAGAGCACATCGCGATGCAGACCCACCGCCAGGGCCAGCACGGTGGTGGCCAGCACATAGACGGCACGGTCGAGGAAATCGCCGGGAAACATCACCATATAGGCCAGGGCGATCAGGGCCATGGGCAAAAGGAGCCAGCAGACCGGCTCGCGGCGTCCGGCCCAGAGCAGGCCTAGCATGATCAGGCCCAGCATCCAGGCGAGGCCAAACACGGTCCGGGCGTCATACCCGGTCCACACGACCACCTGCACACCCAGGCCGAACACCGCAGCTGCGATACCGATCCGGGTGAGGCGCGCGGAGGTCTGCACCCAGCGTGTCAGGATAAAGCCGAACAGGCCGAGGACCGAGAGGAACAGACCCGTCATGGCGAGGGCCTGGCGCGGCTGATGCCAGCTATAGGGATAGTTCACCAGCGCGCGTGAAATCTCTGCGAGATCCGCCAGCCACAGGCCGCACAGCGCGCCGACCAGCCAGAGCAGGCGAGGATCACGCCTTTGCTGCCAGAAGCGGGCATAGATGAAGATCAGCGCGCCGATCACGCCGAGCAGGGTCAGGCTGGGCAGGTAGTAACGCAGCGAGCGCCGCGCGTCCGGGCGGTAGGGCTGAATGGACAGGCTTTGCACAATCGCGGCGGGCTCGTAACCGGCCTGGCTGGAGACCAGACGGATCAAGAGCCGGTTGTCGCGCGGCGTGATGACCTCGGCCGGGATGGCGATCAGGGAATCAATAGGCCCGGCGCGCTCGCGTCCGTCAAACGTAAGGACCTCACCCTTGCGGCCGATGAATTGCGAATTCCAGTACAGCTCTGCGGAAAACGGCCCGCTCATCTCGATCGCGCGCGGTGTGGTGTCGGCGACCAGGTCATCCGGGATCTCCCAGAAGATCCAGCCGGGTGTGTCGAGATCCTCGATCCGATGGGCCGGTGCGCGGGTCCAGGTGCGGGGAATACGGGTGAGGCGCCTGAAATCCGCATCATCGGTCTGCGTCCAGGCAACAGTGGGCGGGGCGACCCAATGGGTGTTTTGCGGCCCGACAAACAGCAAGGCCGCCGTGATGATGAGCAATACACCCAGCGAGGTGACCATTCGCCAGATAGAGCCAAGAATGCGGTGTGTCGGCGTGAGCCATTCATCCAGCATGGGAGCCGTTCGCCCGTTCTGACGCGACAGGGAAGTGTGTGTTGTGCACGAGATGGGGTCGCAATCCAACCCCGAGGCTCAATCTCAAAGCCCAATCTTAAAGCCCAATCTTAAAGCAAGGACTTAGATCACATATGCGCCCGCTCCTTCTCGCTGCATCCGCTCTGGCCCTGATGGCGTGCTCCGCGCCCGCTTCCGCCGATGATACCCCGATGATCGCTGTCCCCGCCGACATGGCCGCCCAGGCCCGGGCGGTGTTTGACCCGATCGCGGCGCAATACCCCGCGCTCAATGTCACCGTGATGCACGGGTCGGACATTATCTGGGAGGCCGAAGGCGGTATCCAGCGCGATGCGCGCGATGGCGTCACTCGCGATTACAACGCCTATTCCGTCGCCAAGACGATCACCGGCATGGCCTTTGCGCGCCTGGTGGATCATGACGGTTTTGACCTCGACCAAAGTGTTCGCGCAATTGATCCGGCGCTGCCCGCCCATTACGACGCGGTGACTGTGCGCCAATTGCTGAGCCATACCGCGGGCGTGCGCCACTATACGGGCGAGGCGGACTGGCTGGGCTTCAATGCCCTGCGCTGTGCCACACCGGCCGAGGCTCTGAGCCATTTCATCGCGGATCCGCTCGTGCGCGAACCGGGCACGGGTTATGGCTACACCACTTATGGCTTTGTCCTGGCCAGCCATCTCCTGGTCCAGATCACCGGCGAGGCGAGTTTTGATGCGGCTCTGGAGGCGGTTCTGGGTGAGCATTATCGCGCCCGGGCCGACCAAGAGGACGCCGACAAGGCCGTCACCTGGTATGGCGAGGACGGGGCGTGGCAGGCCCTGCCGCTCTCGGCGGAATGCAAGTTTGGCGGCGGCGGACTGCTCATGTCCTCGCGGGATCTGGCTGCGATGGGCGCAAGCCTGGCCGCTGGCGAGATCGTGCCTGTGGAGCGTATGGAGACCCTGTTCGAGCCGCGCGCCCATGAGGATGCCCAGGGTTTTGCCTATGTCTACGGCATGGGGACGGATATCGATCCCGATTTTGGTGTGCGTTTTGTGGCCCATTCCGGAGGCTCTCCGGGCGGACGCTCCTTCCTGTTTGTCCTGGTGGAGCCGCAACTCACCATCGCCGTCACCGGGAATCTGGACGGGCCGGGTCTGGACCAGGTCGCGATCCCGCTGGCGGGCGTGTTTGCGGGTGGAGACTGATCGGCGCTTCGCTGGCGGTGGGGGAGGGGCGGCCTCTCCCTGCGCTCATCCACGTTGAGGCCAGAAACGGCCCAGCACAAACCCCACAATGACGGCGTAGAGCGCGGAGACTTCCAGCCAGACCGTGCCATTGGCCTGAACCGGGGCGAGGGTGGAGGCCGCCGCGGCCAGAAGCAGGATCACACCGCCCCCGCGTACGCGCGGTCGTGAGAGCGGCTGACCTGTTGCATCACCCACGCTTTTCAGCGCGGGCAGGATGAGAACAAAGACCAGGCCCAGCGCCAGGAGAGCGCCGGTCACCGCCATCTGTGTTGTGTCGAGCGCCATCACACGGTCCAGCGTGAGGGCGGCGAAATCGCCCTCCACCTCGATCAGGTGCCAGGCGGAAAAGGACAGGCTGATCATGGCGAACACCAGGTTGAGGGTTTGCTTGCGGTCAAACAGGGTGTCGAGCGCCAGGGCGATGGCGACCACGAGGCCCATGGCCCACATGCCGTCGACAAAGACTGATCCCGCCGCCAGGGCGGTGACGAGAAACCGGTCGCCCGCGCGCAGCGGATTGCCGACACAGCGATTGACCACGCGCATGGCCATGAGAGTGGCGGCGGCGGTGAGCAGGGCATGGTCCTGGCCCAGTGACGCGGCGATCAGAAAGACCGGCAGGGCGATGAAGGCGGTGGCATTGCGATCGGGATCGATCTCGCGGCCCATGGCCCAGACGACAAATCCGGCCAGCATCATCCAGACCCCGTCCAGCGCTGCATCAAGCAGGCCCGACCCATTGAGTGCTACGCTCAGACCGCCAAACACCACGGCGATGATCGGCAGGAGGATCAGCATGGCCAGATTGGTCGGGTATTGCGGTTCCAGCGGGCGGGCAATGGAGGACAGGGCGTAGATGGGCTTGCTCATGGCGCGATCCTGGGGAATCTGGTGATCTGAACCTTCACACCTAGCCCGATGAGGGTGAGAGTGAAACCGGCAAATGCGCGCAACCGGCGTGCGGTCAGGAGATCCGTCATGATCATCGCGCTTGTTGTGGCCAGCCTGATGGCGATTGCCACGGTGGTCATTCACACGGTGGGCCTGGTGGCGATGATCTCGATCATGGGCAAGCGCAAACACCAGATCGCCAGGGTGACCGGGGCCTTGCGCATCGTCACGTATACGGTTGCTACGGTGATGGGCCTGTTCCTCATCCACACGATCGAGATCTGGGCCTATGCCGGTCTTTACCGGGCGCTGGGCCTGTTCACCGATTTCGAGGATGCGCTTTATTTCTCGACCACCACATTCACCACGCTGGGATATGGCGATGTGATCATCGAATCCGAATGGCGCCTGATCGCCTCTGTGGAGGGCTTTAACGGCTTTCTTCTGATTGGCTGGTCGACGGCCTTTCTGGTCACCGTGGTCGGACGCCTGTTTCGCGCCGAGATCCGCTGGATTGATCTGCTGGACGAAGACGACAACGGGGATGAAGACGGGGATGAGGACACACACGGTCACCGAAGACCGCGCAGATAGCGCAAACATCGCTCTGTTCGACCTTTATCCAAGCCGGCGGACCGGTTTCCCATGGCAAGATCGCTTGCCCGGTACACGCGCAACCGTTTAAACCCGTTCGCAAATCGGACCGGTAGAGAACCGGCGGCCTTGGGGAGCAATTGAATGTTCGAGAAAATCCTGATCGCCAACCGGGGCGAGATTGCAGTCCGCGTGATCAAGACCTGCCAGCGCCTGGGGATCCAGACGGTCGCGGTGTATTCCGAGGCGGATGCTGACAGCTTGGCCGTAGAAATGGCGGATGAGGCCGTGTTTATCGGTCCTCCAGCTCCGGGTGAAAGCTATCTCCAGCTCGACAAGATTCTCGATGCCTGTCGTGAAACCGGCGCCCAGGCCGTGCATCCCGGTTTTGGTTTCCTGTCGGAAAACCCGTCTTTCCCGGCGGCCCTGGAAAAGGCCGGCATCGGTTGGATCGGACCGAATGTGAAAGCCATCGAGGCGATGGGCGACAAGATCCGCTCCAAGCAATTGGCGGCCAAGTCGGGCGTGTCCACCATTCCCGGTGCCGATGGCGAGATCAGCGATGTCGACACCGCGCTCGCGGCGGCCAAGGCGATCGGATATCCCGTCATGCTCAAGGCGTCTGCCGGCGGCGGCGGCAAGGGCATGCGCATTGCCCGGTCCGAAGACGAGGTGCGCGAGGGATTTGTTGCCGCGCGGAACGAGGCCAAGTCGGCCTTTGGCGATGACCGCATCCTGATCGAGAAATTTGTCGAGGAACCGCGTCATATCGAGATCCAGGTCCTGGGCGACAAGCATGGACATGTGATCCATCTCAATGAGCGCGAATGTTCGGTCCAGCGCCGCAATCAGAAAGTTCTCGAAGAGGCGCCATCGCCCTTCCTGGACGCCAAAACCCGCGATGCGATGGGTGCCCAGGCTGTCGCCCTGGCGGCCGCAGTGGACTATGACAGCGCCGGGACGGTGGAATTTATTGTCGACAAGGACAAGAATTTCTACTTCCTGGAGATGAATACCCGCCTGCAGGTGGAACACCCGGTCACCGAACTGACCTGTGGTCTCGACCTGGTGGAACAGATGATCCGCTCGGCAGCCGGTTTGCCGCTCGACGTGGCGCAGCGTGATGTGGGCATTAAGGGCTGGGCCGTGGAAGCCCGCCTGTATGCCGAAGATCCCTATCGTTCCTTCCTGCCCTCCATCGGTCGCCTCAAACGCTATGAAATGGCCGCTCCGGGCGCTTTGGGCGCGGGCGAGTTGCGCATTGATAGCGGCGTGCGCGAGGGTGACGAGATCTCGCTGTTCTATGATCCGATGATCGCCAAGGTGATCGGGTATGGCGAGACCCGCGAAATCGCGATCGACACACTCAATGCTGCGCTCGACCGTTTGTATATCGAGGGGCTGCAATCGAATGCGCCCTTCCTGTCCGCCGTGCTGGAAGAGGCGGATTTCCGCTCCGGCCGTATTCATACAGGCTATATCGGGGAACACTTCCCCGACGGTTTTGCCGGCACAGCCCCGCGCGAGGATCAATTACTGCAGATGGCGGCCGCGTCGGCCTATATGCAAGAAGTCCTGACCCGCCGGGCCGAACATGTGTCCGGGCGCATTTCCCCGCTCAGTGCAGAGACCACGCGGGAATGGTCGGTTCTGCTCGATGGTCGCCGGTTCGAGGTGGAGATCGAGATGCATGAGGAAGGTTCCGCGCGGATCTGGGTCCCCTCGCTCAATGCCGATCATCTGACACTCGATACGAGCTGGCGTCCGGGACAATTCCTGTTTGATGGCGCGCTCGACGGGGTTGAGTTCTGTATTGGCAGCAAGCCGGGCGAGGACGGTTTCCAGATGCGCCATCGCGGTTATCAGGCGACCGCACGGGTGTGTTCGGCCAAGGCTGCGGATCTTTTCGCGCGCCTTCCGGAAAAGGAAAAGGCCGATACTAGCAAGCTGGTTATCAGCCCGATGCCAGGCCTTATTGTCTCGGTGGATGTCGAGGTCGGCCAGGATGTGAAGGCCGGAGAGGCGTTGCTGGTGATGGAAGCCATGAAAATGGAAAACGTCATCCGCGCCGAGAAGGATGGCACGGTGAAGGCGATTAGGATCGAGCCGTCACAATCGGTGGCTGCAGACGAATTGATGCTGGAATTCGAATAGGCCTCGGTCCATAAGACACATCTTGGGTTTTTTCTGGGGGAAATGATGAATCCGCTCGTTCTGTTTGTTCCCAGCCTGCGTGCGTCGACGGCCGCGTTTGTGCTGGGTCTGATCCTGCTGGCTGTGCTGGACTATTTCCGCATCACCCTGCTCGATGGTTCCGTGGCGCTGCTGGGCATGGCCCTGGTCTGGTATGTGACCTTCTGCCTGTTTGCCAATCGCCGCCGCCATGCCTCGCGTGGCATGGGTCTGGCCTTCCTGCCGGTTATCCTGGCCATTGTTGTCAAGGGTATCGGTTCGGCGGTCGGTTTTGGCCTTGGCAGCTGGAATCTGATGCTTGAATTCGCCGAGGAGAATGGCATCGATACCTCGGACATGCAGGAGTTCAGCGAGAGCGTGAATGATCCGGGCTTCCAGTCGGGTTTCGAGGAATGGATGGTCTCCAATCCGGAGGCGGCTGAAACCATGCTGGCCGCTGCGGCGCTGCCGTCTTACATCGCCTTCTGGGCTGTCATCGCTCTGTTTGCTGTGTGGTTTGCGACCATGCGCAGCGCGGGCGGCACTGTTGATACGGCCGCAACCGCGCAAACGCCTCTCTATCCGCCAGCGGCAGAAGAGACACCTGCTGAAGAGGCTCCGGCTGAGGACACTCCGGCTGAGGACACTCCGGCTGAAGAGGCTCCGGCTGAGGACACTCCGGCTGAAGACACTCCGGCTGAAGAGGTTCCAACGGAAGAGGCTCCAGCGGAAGACGCTCCAGCGGAAGACGCTTCGGCCAGTGACAGCGAAGACGAGAAGAAACCCGAGGCGTAAGCGCTCGAGGGTTTTTGGATTACCGGTCTTGAAAACGGGGCGGTTCGCAGGCGCGGACCGCCCCGAATATATCTGTAAAGGCCAGGTGCAGGGCCGCGTCGAAATCTGTCATCGAGACAGGCTTGCCCAGGTCTTCCAGACTGGTCACGCCATAGAGTGGATTATCGATGCCGCACGGTGTGATGCCCCGGAAATGGTCCAGGTCCGGGGCGACATTGAAGGATATGCCGTGGAAGGACACCCAGCGGCGCAGACGCACACCAATGGCCGCGATCTTGTCTTCGCGCCCCTGGCCGCGATCGACCCACACGCCCACTCGGCCCTCGCGCTGACCCGCCTCCACGCCGAACTGGGCGGCCGTGGCGATCAGCCAGTTCTCCATATGGGTCACAAATTTGCGCACATCGCGGCCGCGCCGGGTCAGGTCCAGCATGATATAAGCCACGCGCTGGCCGGGCCCGTGATAGGTGTATTCGCCGCCGCGTCCGGCCTCATAAACCGGGAAGCGATCGGGCATCAGCAGATCTTCCGGCTTGGAACTGGTGCCGGCGGTGTAAAGGGGAGGGTGTTCGAGCAGCCAGACCATTTCGCCCGCAGTGCCGGCCTGGATCTGCGCCACCCGGTCTTCCATGAAGGCGAGCGCGGGTTCATAGGGCACGCGCTCCGGCGAGACGCACCAGTCAACGGGCGGCAGGCCTGTGCGCGCGTCGTGCGTGGCCGTCTTCGAATCTGTTAATGACATATCCGCCCGCCTTAACCTTCAAGAAACCGAATGGGTCAAACATCGGGTGTCATATCCGCCACGGCAAGTTCAGGAGAAGCGTGTGAGTCAGCTCGGTGCTGTTGAAATCGAAATTGCCGTCCTTCTGGGACGGTCAAAAATGCCGATTCAGCAATTCCTGCGCATGGGCCGGGGTGCCGTGATTCCCCTCGATTCGGGCGAGGATGACCAGGTGTGGATTCTGGCCAATAACCACCCGATTGCGCGCGGGGAAGTGATCATTCAGGGCGATCGTATCGCAATTTCGATCACGGAAGCCGCCGATGCCAATGAATTCTTCGCCGCAGCCTGATTGACTGCATAAAGCTCTGAGAAATCCCCTTCACAAGTGAGAACCGAGCTGTTATCTCCGCGCCTCCTTCACGTGCGGTCGTGGCGGAATTGGTAGACGCGCAGCGTTGAGGTCGCTGTGGGGTAAAACCCGTGGAAGTTCGAGTCTTCTCGACCGCACCAAGAAGGTCCAGCTTGAGAGCTGACTGACGAGACAAGCCCCGCCTGGCGGGGCTTTTTCTTTGTCCGCTTTCCCCCGCTGTTTGTCCCCCATTTCGCAGACCTGTCACGTGATCCTGCTAGCTCAGGGCCCACATACCTTCCACTTGTGATAAGGATCCGGCCCGATGACCCGTTCCGGCATGTACGTCTGCGCAGCGCTGCTTGGCCCTGCCGTCTTCCTCGCCTCTGCCGAGGCCCAGCAAACCCCTTACATCGCGGATATCGAGGTCATAGCGGCCAGCGATGAGGGTGTGGCGCGCGACAGCGTGACCGGCCATGTCTTCAACGATATCAATCGCGATGGTGTCCGTCAGGCCGAAGAAGCCGGTGTAAGCGGTGTCATGGTCTCCAATGGCCGCGAGATCGTGCGCACGGATGCGTCGGGCGCCTATGCCCTGCCGGTGCGTGATGACATGTCGGTCTTTGTGATCCAGCCGTCGGGCTGGCGTGTGCCGACCAATGCGCACTGGGTGCCGCAATTTGCCTATGAGCACAAACCGGAAGGCAGCCCGAAACCCTTGCGTTTTGGCGGACTGGCCCCGACGGGCGCCCTGCCGGCCGCGATCAATTTCCCGATCATCGAGAGCGAGATCGGGGATACGTTTACCTGCGGCGTGCTGGGTGATGTACAGACCTATACGCATACCGAAGTCTCCTTCATGCGCGACAGCTCGGTCGATGACATGATTGACCGGGGCGAGGGCGCTGTGGATTGCCTGGTGGCTGTGGGTGATGTCGTCGGTGATGATCTGGGCCTGATCCCGCGTCTCTCCGAGATCTGGGGCACGGTCGGTGCCACCCAGTGGTGGGTGCATGGCAATCATGATTTCGATTTCGACGCCGACAGTGATGCCGACAGTGCCGATAGCTGGCGCAATCTCTATGGCCCCAATTATTACGCCTTCGAGATGGGCCAGGTGACGTTCGTGATCCTGGACAATGTCGTCTATCCGTGTGCGGGAGATGACGCGCAGATGCCGGGTCGTGAATTCTGCCTGGAGGATGAGCGCAAGCGTTACAATGCGCGGATCACTGACAATCAGATGGCCTTTGTCGAGGCGCTCAATGCCTTGACCGATGAGGACCACACCTTTGTCTTCGCCCATCACATTCCGTTTGTGTCCTATGTCGACCAGACCACAACCGCGCACCAGACCGATAATGTGACCGAGCTCTATGCGCTGGTCGAAGACCGTCATGCGCTGTCTTTGTCCGGTCATACCCATACGCTGGAAAACCTGGCGCCGGGCGACCGGTTTGATGCCTGGACCGAGGCGGTGAATGTGGAGGCCTTGCCCTTCCGCCACATCGTGGCCGGTGCCGTGTCGGGAGGCTGGTACAATGGTGACCTGGATGTGCATGGCACGCCGATGTCGCTGGGGCGTCTGGGCGCACCGCGAGGCTGGGTCGAGCTGAATTTCGACGAGACCGGGGATTTCCGCGAGCAATTCCATGCCGCGAACATGGGTCGTGAACGCGCCATGTGGCTGTCGGTCAATACACCGGACTTCCGCGCCTGGTTTGATGCCATCAATGCCTGGCGCCGTGAACCACGCGCCGAGCGTGATCCGGTGCCGCCGGTGAGCCTGTACGATCTGCCGGATGTGAAAATCCTCACACCGCAAGACCTGGCGGCCCAGAGCTATATCACAGCCAATATCTTCATGGCCGACAGTGCAACTGAGGTGAGCCTGACGCTCAATACGGGCGAGGTCATCGAGATGGTGCGCACCCAGGAGGCCGAGGGCGAGGCCGCACGGATCGGCGCCGCCTATGCGGATCCGTTTGCCACCCAACGTCAGTTGGTGGTCGCACGTTATGCCATCGAGAGCCGGTCAGGCACGCCCAATACGCAAGGCTATCAGCCCTATAGCCGCCGGGGCGGGTCACCCATGGTACCGCAGCCGCAAGGCTCGGTCGCAGATCGCAATATCCATCTATGGCGCGCTTTGCTGCCGACGGATCTGGACGAGGGTGTCTATGTCGCCACCATCACCGCCACGGATCGTCATGGCGAGGCGATGATGGACCGCATGGTGTTCGAAGTGCGGGCCGAGCGTCCGGACCCGAACTGGCGGGCCGATGTCTGGAATGCCTTTGAAAACGGCGCGCCGGTCCGCGACTAGTCCGGACAGTCCGTATCTGGCTGGGTCCGGTTCGTCCGGACCCAGTCGAAGGCCTGGCCCAGTATCTGTCTGTAGATCGGGTCGCGATAGGTCTCAAAACCGTGCCCGAGCGCGGAATAGACGGCGCGATAGTGAGGGGTGCAGCGCCCCCAGATGATCGGGTGCTGCGTCGGATCATCGCTCATGGCCAGATCTTCCGGCCAGTCCGTGACCACGGTGTTGCGTGGCGAATAACTGGTTTCGTCCAGACCGGCCAGCAGGACCAACCCCTCCATGTCGGGCACACGATCAAAGGAATACCATTCATCCCGGTGCTCCCATTGCGCAGGGACATCCTGCATCACCGGATGAGTGCCGCTCAGTGTCACCACGCGCGCTGTCTGGAATTGCGGGGCCATGATATGGCCGAGAAAGCGCGTGCCGATCAGATTGTCCTGATACCAGGTCCAGCTGGCGATCGAGGCATCACCGGCACCATGCAGGCCGATCCAGGCGCCGCCATCAGCCATCCAGTCTTCAAACGCCTGGCGTTGCTGGGCCGACAGCACCTCTCCCGAGACATTATTGAACACGATGACATCGAAGCGGGCGAGATCCTGCGCATTGAAGACCCCGGGCTGTGCGGTGGTGAACAGGCCATACCCGCGATCCGTGGCCAGTTCGGCAAAAAAGAGATCGGCGCCGGCAATGCCTTCATTGTGTCGCCAGCCCAGGGTTTGTGAAAAAACCAGCACCGCCGGTTCGCTCATGTATTCGGAAACCTCCGGGCGGTCAGACATCGGGTTTACCTCAGGTGAAACAGGAGAAGCAGGCGAAACGGGCGCAATGGCAGAGCACGCGCTCACACACAGAGCGATCAGGGGAACAAGGCGGGGGCGTGAGTGTGCACTGCGTGATCTAGGCATGTGTGGCGTCCGCATCCCCCGGAGCGTCAGGGGCGTCGCCGAAGACCGCGCTGAGACCGGGATCATCGAGCAGGCGCCGCTCATAGGCGGTGGACAGGACGGCGACGCTGATCAGGATGTAGAGATTGTTCAGCAGTTCGGTCGGTAGGGTGAAGAACACAACATCCACCCAGAAGGCGGTCTCGGACGGTGAGGGATAGTTGGGTGAAAAACCGGTCAGATCAGCCTCGGGTGTGGGATAGCCCAGCACAGTCCAGATCAACTCCTGCAGTCCCAGGCTGACGCCAAAAATAAGCGCATGTGAAACCAGTGCGGTGATCCACAAGGCGCTGGCGAGACTCACGCCCAGCCCGGCGGACTTGCTGGCGGCCGTGCCAAGCCCGTAGCGAAACCCGATGCTGATCGCGGGAAAGGCAAAGCTCATGCGCGCCGCGAGTGGGCTCAGCAAAACAAGAATGGTCGCCACGAGAAAGGCCAGGACCGCACTGATCGATCCGGGCGCGTCTATGAGGCTGTTGAGCACGGTATAGGCCAGCAGCGCCAGGGCGGCCAGAAAGCCCGCAACCACCAGAATGATCAGGCCAAGCAGAAGATTGGTCACCAGGACCAGCCACATGCCGCTTGATGGCATGACATGTCCCATGCGGCGCGTGGCGTGCTTCAGCAGCGCACGGTGACCGAGAAACACCAGGGCGGCGGCACAGATCATCAAGCCGATGCTCATGCCGGGCAGGCCCATCAGGTCGAGCGTGGTGATCCCTGTGGTCAAACCGGTGATGACGATCAGCAGCCCGGCGAGTTGTCCCTTGCATTGATTGAGACTGGTGAACGCACCGGCAAGCAGGGCGCCCGGTTTCAGGCTGCGCTGTCCCGGGGCAGCCGGGTCGGCCTGGACAAGGCCAAAGACGAGCAAACCCAGAAGGGTCGCACCGAAGCCCGCGCCCAGTCCCCACAGAACAGGTCGCAAGGCCGGATCGTGCAAAAATACATCAAAGCCTGACATGGCTCGCCCCCCACTGGCGTGTGACACTAACCGGCAGAGAAAACAGGTCAATGTGATTGTCGAGCCCTTCTGAGATGGCTAGAAGAAAGCCACGAATCCAGACCCAATGAGATCCCGCAGGTGCAAGGCAAGGAGGCCGACATGAGCGATGACGCTTTTGAAGAAGAACTCCTTGAAGAAGCGCCGGCCCAGGCCGATCTGGACCCGGAATATGTCTCCGGGCTGAAGGAGGCCATTGGCCAGTCGGATGTCGACCGTATCCGCCGTCGTCTGGCGCCGCTGCACGAAGCCGATATTGCCGATGTGCTCGAACAGCTATCCTCGGGGCAGCAGGAACGCATTGCCGAGCTGGTCCCTGATGTTCTGACCGGGGATGTTCTCGCCGAGCTGGAGCCAGAAACCCGCGAAGGCGTGATGGAGCATCTCGATCCATCCCACCTGGCGGCGGCGATCGTTGACCTGGACAGTGATGATGCGACCGAGGTCATTGAAGAACTTGATGCGGACGTCCGTGCAGCGGTTCTGGCGGAAATGCCTGATCAGGAGCGCGAGGCGGTCGAGAGCAGCCTGGCCTTCGACGACGAGACGGCCGGCCGCCTCATGCAGCGCGAATTTGTCGCCGCACCCGATTTCTGGACGGTGGGGCATGCGCTCGATCACATGCGGCGGACCGAGGCGGAACTGCCTGACAAGTTTCACGACCTGTTTGTGGTGGATGCCGGCTTCCGGCCGGTGGGAGAGATACCGGTCTGTTTGCTGTTGAGCGCCCAGCGTGACACTGAACTAACCGAGCTCATGCTGACACCGCGCATCAAGGTGGCGCCGGAAACCGATCAGGAAGAGGTGGCCTATCTGTTCCAGAAATACCATCTTGTGTCCGCGCCGGTGGTCGACGAGGCGGGACGCCTGAGCGGCATGCTGACCATTGACGACATGGTCGACGTGATCAGCGAGGAGAATGAGGAAGACCTGCTCGCTCTGGCCGGTGTGAACGAGGCCAGCCTCGCCGATACGGTCATGAGTGCGACACGCGCGCGCGCGCCCTGGCTCTTGCTCAATCTGGCCACGGCTGTGCTGGCCTCCGGTTTTATTGCGCTCTTTGAGGGGTCAATCGAGCAGATCGTGGCACTGGCGGTTCTGATGCCGATTGTGGCGTCGATGGGCGGCAATGCGGGCACACAATCGCTGGCGGTTGCGGTGCGTGCGCTGGCAGCGCGCGATCTGACCTCCGCCAATGCCTCCCGCGTGGTCTGGCGCGAACTGGCCACGGGGACACTGAATGGCCTTCTCTTTGCCGTCGTCATGGCTGTTGTGACGATTATCTGGTTCCAGTCCCTTGAGCTGGCGGGGGTGATTGCCCTGGCCATGGTCGTCAATCTCGCCTGTGCGGGGCTGTCTGGCATTCTCATCCCGCTGGGGTTGCAGCGCGCCGGTGCTGACCCCGCTGTGGCCTCGTCGGTTTTTGTCACGACCGTGACTGACGTTATCGGATTCGTGGCGTTCTTGGGGCTGGCGACTTGGGTCCTGTTGTGATGGAATATCACACGGGGTCTTGGAAGATGGTGATTGAGATGGTGCGTACTGGGATGTTGTCTGTGATCCTGTCCCTCGGGCTGGCCGCTTCGGCGTCGGCTTTGCAAGTGGACGGGGCCGGGACCTTCGAGCCGGGGTGGAACGCCGCCGGGCGGCTTGAAGAGGGTCGCGCCGGGCTGGGTGTCGCCGTTCTGGATGGCAAGCTCTACGCTGCGGGTGGCTCAGGTCTGACCACACCCCATGTTGAATTTGATCAGTACGATCCGGACTATGACGACTGGATCCCGGAATTGTCCCTGCCAGTGGGGCTGGAACAGTTTGGCATGGCGGCCATCGAGGGCCGCATCTATGTCGCTGGCGGCTATGCTGGCGGAGGATATTCTCCGGACGAGACGGGGTTTCAGCCTTACGGTCAGGCCCGACAGGCCTATAGCGCGCCGACCTCGCCCTCCGCTTCGATGTGGTCCTGGTCGCCGGAGGACGGTATCTGGCAGAGCGAGGCCGCCTTGCCGGGTCCCCGGGTCGATTTTGATCTGATTAGCCTCAATGAACGCCTCTACGCGATTGGCGGGCAGCGGGATGATGAAACCCTCTATGTGTTCGATCCGGTCGAGACGAGCTGGTCGAGCGAAACCCTGCCAGCCGGTGTGATCCGCCCGGGCGCCGTATCGGTGGTCTTTGCTGGTGAGCTCTGGGTGATGGGCGGAATGACAGGCGGAGACGTGACCCGGCGCACGGATGTCTTCTCTCCGCAATCGGGGGAATGGCGTTCAGGGCCTGATCTTCCCGAAGCCGTGGTGGGTGCCAGCGCCGCGTCGTTCGAGGGGCGTCTGCACCTAATGGGTGGTCGTGGCAGCGATAACGAGACCACGCTCGATACGCACTGGGCCTATGATGGCGAGCGTGCAGTGTGGGAGCGTGTCGGCACTTTGCTGGCGCCGCGGACCGAAGCGGCAGCCGCGGTGCTGGGCGACGGGATCTATCTTGTGGGCGGGGGCAGTGGTGGCGGGTTTTTCGCTCCGTTTACCGCGCTCAATGATACGGATGTCTATACCGAACTGGCTGAGTAGGCTGGGTCTTGTGAACTGAGTAGAGTAAGGCGAGGGCGGAAGCGGTGTGAGATTTGCACTGCCAGGGTCTGGACCAGACCGCCGTCTCGAAACGGAACACGATGAAAGCGCGACTGAAATCCTCGCCGGCCGCCCGGGAATTGATTGAGGCATACGAGCCTTTCCACGAGCTTGCCCAGATCCATGCCGAAGGGCATTGGGTTGTTGGTTTTGGCCACCGCAAGGCTGCGCGCGAAGGCGTGCGGGTCTCACGCGATGAGGCCTCCCTCCTGCTGATTTATGATGTGATGCAGGCCGAGGCGGCGATTGATGAAGTCGCATCCATTCCGCTGACAGACGCTCAGCGTGATGCCCTGGTCAGCTTTGTTCACGGAATCGGGGTGGACGCCTTTGCCCGTTCCGATGTGGCACGCTTTCTGTTTGAGGGCCGGGCTTCGGCAGCCGGTGAAGCCATAGCCAGCTGGGCTGACAGCGCGTCGGCCCGTCATGAGGCGGAAAGTCAGTTGTTCCTGAAAGGGCCGAGGGCGGCCGCGCCGGTCGAGATTGTCGAAGGCGAAGCCGAACTGGTTGAAACCGAGACCGTTTCGGCGGGGGCCGAGATGGCGACGGATCAGGTTCAGACGATGGATGAGGCTGAGGCCGAGGATGAGAGTGTCGAACTCGTCATTAAGGTAGAGCATCCCGAGCCTGCAGAAGAGGCCTTGGCGCCCCTTGAGGCCGCCGTCCGCGAACTGGCGGATGACCAGCCTGACACGGCGTTGATGGAAGCGCCGCCCGTCGCTGAACTGGCGATGGCGGATGCGGAACCGGTGGCATCGCTTGCCGAAACGGCAGATGAGGACACCCCGCCCGCTACTCCGCCGATCGCGGAATTACCGCCCCCTCCGCCGCCGGCCGCGCCGCGTGAGTCTCATCCGGGACGCGCGGAAAACGAAATCGCCCGCATGATCGCCATGGCCCAGGCCGGGCTTGATGCGCGGATTCTGGAACAGAGCGAGCCGGAGACTGTCGAACTCGTCGCGCCGGTGGTGCCAAGCCTGGACGATACGCCCACGCAGGAGGATGTCGCAGAGGCCGAAATCTCGCCGGAAGACCAGCCGACGGACGTCGACGTGGTCGAAGATCTCGCCAGTGAGAGTGAAGCAGGTGAGATCGAAGAAACAGCCGAGGTCGACGCCGACCCGGTTATCGCTGAGGATGAGGATTCGGTCCCCGGGACAGATGTTGAGCCCGTCATCGAGGCTGAGCCCAGCGTGGTGGCTGAGGCCGACGATGCCGTGATCGGCGACACCGCAACATCTGAAGCGGACGATACCGCTGAACCTGTTGACGTCACCGATGAAACGATAATCGCTGATCCGGTCTCTGAAGTCACAGCTGACGCGGTGGCCACGGATGAAGTGAACGAAGGGGGCGCAGACGAGACAGTCGTCGAGGAGGCTGTTTCCGAGGATGTCGCCGCCGTTGAAGATGCTGCCGCCGTTGAAGATGCTGCCGACAGCGATGCTAGCGACGATACCGAAACAGACGCCACACCCGCCGGACAGGCTCTGACTGACGCTCTGACCGAAATGCCGCTTCCCCCTGTAGAGGAAACACCCGACGAAGAGATCTCAGAAAGCGCCGATCTTACCGACAACGCGCTTGAAGACGCGGCGCAGCCCGACACGCCACTGCCTGGCCGCCCGGCGCGCGATGATGTCGCTGCTGCCGTGATCGCGCGCATGTCGCGCCAGATCGAGCAGGCGCCCACGGAAACGGCGCCCGAGCATTATGCACAGGTCCAGGCCAACAACCGCAATCTGCCGGAAGGTGTGACGCTGGGCTTTGCTCTAGTTGGTGAGATGTTCGCCGGCTGGGAGCGGGCTGAGCCCACACCTGTGGAGCCGCAGACAGACGAAACTCCTGCGAATACAGCGGCTGAGAATAGAGTGGCTGTGGAGACGGTGTCTGAAGAGGTGACCCCCGAGGTCGCGCCGGATCAAATGCCTGAGATCCTGGTCGAGAGTGACAAGGCTGAGGCGGAATTCGATGATGTCGATGTTCCGACTGTGGGTGAAACCGAGGTGGCGGAAGAGCCGGAGACCACAGAAGAGCCCGATATCGCGGGCGAACCGGGTCCGGCGACAGCCACAGACGCGGATACACACTCAGACGTGGATGTCGCCACTGAGAGTATTCCCGCCAACCAGATCTTCGACATGTCTGCCGATTCGACCCCGCCGCCATCGGTGGATGAGTTTGTCGCTGAAGCGGCCGATGACGGGATGAATGGCGAAATCGAAAATCCTCATCGTCCCGATCCCGCCGATGCAGGTGTTGATCCCGATCCCCTCTACGAGTCGGAACGCACGGACGAGGTGGAGCTGGACAGTTTCACGCCGGCCGATCTGACCGGCGGTGATGACCCCTATCAGATCATTCCCGAAAAACATGTCGCATCCGATCCTTATGAGGGCTTGTGGAGTTTCGTGGTCGTGCTTGTGCTGGGCCTGGCGACCGGGGGCTATGGCGCCTACACGGTGGTGCAGGACTGGGCGCATATCGTGGCCGAGCGGCCTTTGACCTTCGGCGTGATCTGCGCGCTGGTGGGACTGTTCCTGGTGATCGGTTCGGGGTGGCAATTGCTCTCCATGCTGGGTTCAAAGAAAAAATAATCCACCGCATTTCAGATTTCGGCGGGCATAATTTTCTGTGATCTGGCGTTCGGGCGCTTGACGCCTGTCGAGCGCGTGATACATCGCGCCACATGATTGCGAACGAATACCCCTCTCTTGATTTCGACCTCGGTGAAACCGCGGACATGATCCGCGACACCGTCCGTTCCTTTGCTGCAGACGAGATCGCGCCGCGTGCGGCCGAGATCGATCAGAGCGACGAGTTTCCTGCCGATCTCTGGCAGAAAATGGGTGAGCTTGGCCTGCTCGGCATCACCGTCGAGGAAGAGGATGGCGGTTCCGGCCTGGGATATCTGGAACACGTTGTAGCGATGGAGGAAATCTCCCGCGCTTCGGCCTCTGTCGGCCTGTCCTACGGTGCCCACTCGAACCTGTGTGTGAACCAGCTGCGACGCTGGGGCACGGCCGAGCAAAAGGCGCGCTATCTGCCCAAGCTCATGACCGGTGAGCATGTGGGGTCGCTGGCGATGTCAGAGCCCGGTGCCGGGTCGGACGTTGTCTCCATGCGCCTGCGGGCCGACAAGCGCGGCGATCGTTACGTGCTCAATGGTTCGAAGATGTGGATCACCAATGCGCCGTCCGCGGATACGCTGATCGTCTACGCCAAGACCGAGCCTGAGGCGGCCTCCAAAGGAATCAGCGCGTTTTTGATTGAGAAGGGTTTCGCCGGTTTCTCCGTCGCCCAGAAGCTCGACAAGCTGGGCATGCGCGGATCAGAGACGGGTGAGCTGGTCTTTGAAGACTGTGAAGTGCCGGAAGAGAATGTGATGGGGCCGCTGAACGAGGGTGTGAAAGTCCTCATGTCAGGCCTCGATTATGAGCGCGCTGTCCTGTCTGCTGGTCCGGTGGGCATTATGCAGTCCTGCCTCGATGTGGTGCGTCCCTATATCCAGGAGCGCAAACAGTTCGGTCGTTCCATCGGTGAGTTCCAGCTGGTCCAGGGCAAGCTGGCCGATATGTATGTCACGATGAATGCGGCCCGGGCCTATGTCTATGCCGTGGCCAAGGCCTGTGATCGCGGCCAGACGACCCGCAAGGATGCTGCGGGCGCCATTCTTTACGCTGCGGAAGCGGCCACCAAGCTGGCTCTTGATGCCATCCAGCTGCTGGGTGGGAATGGCTATATCAATGAATACCCGACCGGACGCCTTTTGCGCGATGCCAAGCTCTACGAGATTGGCGCGGGCACGTCAGAGATCCGTCGCTGGCTGATCGGCCGCGAGCTGTTCAACGAAGGTCTGTAATCGGGCAGGGCCGGGCTCAGTGCCCGGCCAGTCCCAGACGTTTGCGCAAATCCGGTGTGGCCGCCTCAAGGGATTGGCGCATCGCGTCATAGCCGGCCTCGATCGCCGGTTTGAAGCTTTCCCAATCCCTCATATCAATGTCCGTATCTGGCAGAACCAGAAGATCGGCCGCATTGCGGCTGCGATCCGTACTGTCGGCAACACCCAGCGTGGCGGCCCGCATCAGCAAGGATGTGATGGGCGGCAGGGTGTGGATGCCCTTCTTGCGGACCCAGCCGAAGAAATCGGGCGGGTTCACGAAATCATCGACATTGAGCCCCTTGTGACGCGACACATCGATGCCGACAATGGCGCCGCGGTGAAAGGAGCGCATTTCCGAAGCCGGGAAATTGGTGAACACGGCACCATCCACCAGCACATTCTCACCATCAATAACCGGCGGCAAAATGCCCGGAATGGCGATGCTGGCTCTGAGCGCTTCGCGCAACAGGCCGCTGCGGTGAACGTGTGGACGACCAGTCGACAGATTGGAAGAGAGGCAGAAAAACGGGCGTTCCAGATCGGCAATATCAACCTCGCCGAAATTCTCGACCAAGCGTTTGTGGACCTTGCGCCCGCGCGAGAGCGAGATCACCGGCAGTGTCCAGTCATCCAGTGGATTGGAGGCCACAAACGCCTTGTGGATGCGGTTCTGCAACTCATCATCGCTCCAACCCATGCCGATGCCGGCGGCGATAATGGCGCCCATCGAGGTGCCACCCAGGAAATCGATCGGGATACCGGCTTCACGCAGGGCCCGGATTGCGCCGAGATGGGCGTAGGCCCGGGCGCCGCCGCCTGACACAACCAGTCCGATCGAGCGGCCGGCTAGGGTTCGCGCGAGACGTGCGGCGTCTTCGGCCTCGTGGTCCTGGCGCCAGTGGAACAGGCGGCTGGCCTCGGCGGCATCGGTCCATTCCTGTGGGCGTGAGGCCCGGCCCACGCCGCCAAAATGCAAGAGCACCACATCAAGCAGTTTGAGTTTGGCGGCCGGAGAGGGATCATCTGGCAGGAGCGGGAAGGAAGGGCGCGCATCGGCACGCGCAAACAGCCACATGCGATCGGCGCGTCCCATAGCCCGGCGCGCCCACCCCGGATCCGCCATGCGGGCTGTCAGCAGAACAATGTCATGGCCTTCTTCCAGGGCATCGAGTTTTTGGCCTGACCAGTCGGCACAGTCTTCCGACCCGATGGCACAGCTCAGCCCCATCGTTTCCAGGGCGGCCTTGAGGGCGCCGGCTCGATAATCCAGATCAATGGTCGGCGAGGTCGAGATGAGCGCAAACACCCGCGGTTCGGCACCGGTATGGCGATTATGGCCGCGCAAGCGGGCGAGCATCATTCGGGCCAGTTCACGCATCAGGCTGGCATGCTTACGTGTCAGCCGATCAAAACTGGCTTTGGGCAGCCGGACCAGTTCGCTGTCTCGCAGGGCATAGACGCTTGCCGAGTGCGGGGTTTCATCGAGTAGCGACATTTCGCCGACCGGCTCACCGGCCCGGATATAGCCAATCAGATCGGGACGGCCCAGCGCACCCTGACGAAATGCGGCGAGCGCGCCGGAGCGCACCAGATAGAAGGCATCAGCGTCATCACCTTCATTGAACAAGACTTGTCCTGCGGGCAGGCAGAACCACTCCACCTCATCCTCAACAGCTTTGAGAACATTGGTGTCGACCCGATTGAGAAAGGGCAGGAAGGAAAGATTGATGGGCATGGGGCTCGGTCTTGCGGATGGATCCACAATCTAGAACCAAACGGGGTTGTCTTGAAGGGGATTTGCGCGTCTGTGCGTCCCGGACCGGGCGGGTGTTGTTAACGTCAGAACTGCCAGCGCATCACCAGATGGCCAACGGGCTTGACGTGACGGGCCTGTCGGTCACCGACCGCGTCTGAATTGATCCGGTCTAGATTGTCCATCTGCAGGGTCTGGGAATCGATACTGCCCTGTTCGTCCTTGAAATAGGCGCCGCCCTGCAAGGTGAGGGACCAGTTCTCGCCATCGCGGACATTCACTCCGGCCCCGAAATAGCGGGCCCAGCGCACATGCTGTGGATCAATATCGACATCTTCGGAGTGAACATCGAGAGGTGTGCCTGGAAGCGCGGTTGCCCGTGTCCAGGACTCCAGATCTTGTTCGCTCAGGGCGACGGCGCCAGCCGTCAGGAAGACTGTGTCGCTGCCAAACGGATAGACGTCCAGCTGGCCCCCCATCACCGCCAGTTCAGAAGGGGTGTCAGTCAGGGATTGTTCGGCGATCTGGAGAACAGGGGTTTCCGGCTCCCAATCCACCCAGCGAAAACTCACGCTGTCTGGTGGGGACGTATCCTCGGCCTGGACAAGTGCGGCGCGAGAGTCGACCGGCGCAGGTGGTGGAGCGAGAAGGTCGTCGGAATCAGCGTGACATACCGCGCACAACAAGGGCGCGGATAAACCGCCGATAACAAGAACACGCGCTGACAGTCCCTTTAAGGTCATCCGATGCGTCCCCTGCTTCGGTGATTGGCCTTCGTGTCAAACTCTCACACAACCTCCTCATCCCGCATGAACGAGGGATTAAAGTCCATCCTTAAATTATTCCGATCTCCACAAAATGGAGGGTTTTTCACAAAAGTTTTGGCCGACTCCCGGGGTGAGGGGCGGGAGCCGGCCGGACCACCCTGGAGGGTATGGGCTATCAACGGGCGGTCTTGGGGCTCATTTGCTTGTGAGATGCGTGGGGAATGGAAAACGGATGCAGATTGATGAGAAAAAACCTGGTGACGAGGTCGCGAAGACCGGTCTTCCTCTGCAAGCATGATTGCCATTGCGGCCTTTGGCGGGTTAATCACCACGTCGAACACACGATCTTAGTCAAAACTTTTCCGAAACCGGGTTATTCATGACACAACTTGCTTCTGCCCTGGACACGTCGTCGGACTCTTTCCGCCTGAATGCCGAGGCCATGGAGGCTCTGATCGACGAGCTCAATGGCAAGACGGCCGAGGCCGCGCTGGGCGGATCGGAGCGGGCCCGTGAAAAACACCTCTCTCGGGGCAAGCTTCTGCCGCGCGACCGGGTAGAGCGCCTGCTGGATCCGGGTACACCGTTTCTGGAAATCGGGGCTCTTGCGGCCAATGGCATGTATGAGGGCAATGTTCATGGCGCGGGTGTGATCGCGGGCATCGGTCGTGTCGAGGGACGCGAGGTGATGGTGGTCTGCAATGATCCCACCATCAAGGGCGGTGCCTATTATCCGCTGACGGTGAAAAAGCATCTGCGGGCGCAGGAAATCGCCATGCAGAACAACCTGCCCTGTGTCTATCTGGTCGATAGTGGCGGGGCGAATCTGCCTCACCAGGCTGAGGTGTTTCCCGATCGTGAGCATTTCGGCCGGATTTTCTACAATCAGGCCAATATGTCAGCCCGCGGCATTGCCCAGATCGCCGTGGTCATGGGCTCGTGCACGGCGGGCGGTGCCTATGTTCCAGCGATGTCGGACGAGACCATTATCGTACGCAAGCAGGGAACGATTTTCCTGGGCGGACCGCCGCTGGTGAAAGCTGCGACCGGCGAGGAAATCTCCGCCGAGGATCTGGGGGGCGCCGATGTGCATGCCCGTATCTCCGGCGTGGCAGATCACTATGCGGCCAATGATGAGCATGCCCTCCAACTGGCGCGTCGGGCGGTGGCCAATCTCAATACCGTCAAGACCAATCCGCTGGCCATGGCTGAACCCCGGGATCCGGCTTTTGCGCCCTCCGAGCTCAACGGGGTCGTGCCGGCAGATATCCGTGCGCCCTATGATGTGCGCGAAGTGATTGCGCGCCTGGTGGACGGGTCTGAATTCGATGAATTCAAGAAACTCTATGGCGAGACCCTGGTGACCGGGTTTGCCCGGATTTTCGGCATGCCGGTGGGCATCATCGCCAATAATGGCATTCTGTTTTCCGAGAGTGCCCAGAAAGGCGCCCACTTCATCGAATTGTGCGCCCAGCGCAAAATCCCGCTGGTTTTCTTGCAGAATATTACCGGTTTCATGGTGGGTTCAAAATACGAGTCCGGCGGAATCGCGAAGGACGGGGCCAAGCTGGTCACAGCCGTTTCGACCTATGCCGGTCCCAAATTCACGATCATCATCGGCGGGTCCTATGGCGCAGGCAATTACGGCATGTGCGGCCGGGCCTATTCGCCCAACTTCCTGTTCATGTGGCCCAATGCGCGTATTTCCGTGATGGGCGGAGAACAGGCTGCGTCTGTTCTGGCGACCGTCAAGCGCGATGGTCTGGAACGCCAGGGTGAGACCTGGTCGGACGCGGATGAAGAGGCGTTCAAGGCGCCGATTCGCGAGCGTTATGAGGATGAGGGCAATCCCTATTTCTCCACGGCGCGCCTGTGGGATGACGGTATTATTGCGCCGGCGGATACACGCCGGGTCTTGGGATTGTCCCTGTCCGCTGCGCTGAACGCTCCGATTCTCGACACCCGGTTCGGTGTGTTCCGCATGTAAGGTCTCTGCGCGCACATTCGCCCGCCAATCCAATTGTGCGTTTCACGCGTAGATACCGGCATGAGAGGAGATCATCATGCTGCGTATCATTTCCCTGTGGATCGGGCTGGGACTGGCTTTTCTGACCGTGTCTGAGGCCAGGGCCGCGGACGAGCCCCCGCATCGTGTGATCCTGCGCGACGGACCCATCGAGATCCGCGACTATGAGGCGCGCATCCTGGCCGAAGTCGATGTGAGCGGCCAGATGGGTGCCGCTGGCAATGCCGGGTTCAGGCCGCTTGCGGGTTACATCTTTGGTGGCAATCAGACGGCGAGTGGTGGATCTACGGAGATCGCCATGACCACGCCGGTCACCCAGACACCCGTGATCGATGGCGAGACGACCGAAATGGACCGCTGGCGTGTCGCGTTCGTGATGCCACCGCAATGGTCGATGGACACCCTGCCGCGCCCTCAGGACCCTCGCGTGAGCCTGCGTGAAGTGCCGGCCGAGCGTATTGTGGCCATCCGGTTCAACGGGGGTGCCCGACTAGACCGGTTCCGTGATTACGAGGCCGAATTGCGCCGTTTCATGGCGGATCGCGGTTTGCAGGCTGCGGGTGAGGCTGTGTATGCCCGTTATGATCCACCTTGGATTCCGACCCCGTTTCGCCGCAATGAGGTGATGATTCCTGTCTTGGGTGTCGACACCCTCCAATGACACTGGACGCATCCCGTTTCACGCGAAAACCCTGACAGGTTTTCCGTGACTTGGACGAAATCGTTAACCATACTCCGCCGCGGATCCGGTCGTTGGGAACCGGAGGGGTAGGGGGCGTCATGCCGGACTTTTTTCAGGACGTGCTGGTGTTTGCACGTGAGGGCTTTGCTGAGGTCAATGCGGCCCAGGGGCTCATTATTGCCGTGATTGCAGCCATGATTATGTCGCAATGGCCGCGTATTTTCATCATCGTCGCTGGTGCAGTGGCGGCTCACATCGGGCTGGACATTCTGTCTCCCGTCTTTGCCGAAGTCGGACCCTTGCGTCTGCCGGATGTGACCCGACTGGGATACTGGCGATATGTGGGGCTTTTGTTTGCAGGGTATGCGATCGCGATTTCTGTTCTGTTCGCGATCAAGCGCGTTGTCGTAAGGCGTTAACAAAAACTCGCCTGAGAGGAGAAGTCTCTTTTCAAGCTTGCGATTTGTTAACACCGTGCTCACCAATCGCACGTGCCGAGGGGTTGCGCGTGTTTGTCATATCTGCGGAAGGGGCCGCGAAAGATGGAATTTATTGATCAGATTCTGGTATTCTTGATGCCTGTCTACACCTTCTTCGAGCCGGGTCTGCTGGCTCATGCGTCCTATGGCACCGCAGCGGTGAACTGGATGCATCTGGGCATTCAGATGGGCGTGATCGCGCTCGTTCTTGCCCTGTTGATGCGCGAATTCAGCGCCATCCTTATTTTCACCGTGGTCGCCGTGATCATCCATGTGATTGTGGACCAGGTGATGCCGATTGTGCGCTCAGGCGGCGACATGGCCAGCTTCAACGCGGCCGAGTTCGGTGCCATGTTCACCGACACAATCTACTACCTGTTCCTGGGAGCGATCGCGCTGGGCTATTTCCTTGGCCTGATCATCCTCTTCCTGCTCAAGAGCCTGATTTTCCGCGGCGACGACTAGTCGCGCGAGATCGTGCTCGATCAACAAGTGCTCCCGAGGCACTTCACCCAGAGGCCGTTCGTGTGTTGTGCGAGCGGCCTCTTTTTATGATCGCAATACCGGTCTAAATCAGACACACAGGTCAGGCTTTGTGCCGTCATTTCGAGGAGACACTCCCATGGCTGATGCGTCGTTCGATCAAAAGGCCCCGGTTACGCTGGACGTGAGCCCGGCCGGCGTGGCGGTGGTGATGCTGAACCGTCCGGACAAACACAATGCGTTCAATGCGGAGGTTATCTCGGCCTTGTCGGATGTGTTTGAGACCCTGCGGGCCAATGCAGACGGGGTTCGTGTGGTGATCCTGCGCGGGGCTGGCAAGAGCTTTTCCGCCGGCGCGGATCTGGAATGGATGAAAGCCGCCGCGCACTACACAGAAAGCGATAATGAAGAGGATGCGATGGCATTGGCCACCATGCTCAAACGTCTCTACGACCTGCCTCAGCTGACGATCGCGCTGGTGCATGGCGCGGCCATGGGCGGTGGTGCCGGACTGCTGGCCGCGTGTGATGTCGGCGTGGTGATGAAAGATGCCACGATCCGCTTCTCCGAGGTGCGCCTGGGGCTGACCCCGGCCACGATTTCACCCTTTGTGGTTCGGGCGATCGGTCCGCGTTGGGCCCGGGCCCTGTTTGCGTCCGGGGAAGGGTTTGACGGTGCCTTTGCCCATCAGATCGGTCTGGCGCAATACGTTGTGGAGGACATGGAGGAGATGGTCGGGATGGAAGAGCATCTGGCCAAGCTGGCCTTTGCCGCGGCGCCGGGCGCTGTCGCCGATGCCAAGGCCTTGGTGGACGATGTTGCCGGCAAGGATATCGATCACGCGCTGGCGGTGCACACCGCCAAGGCGATCGCTCGTCGTCGCGCCTCGGTTGAAGGCAAGGAAGGCCTCACCGCTTTCCTTGAACGCCGCAAGCCAAGCTGGGCTGAGTAGGGTTGGGACCGTTTGAGCGTGCAGCGGCTTGATCCCCGCCACTGGCTTCACGACCGGCGTGAAGCCTTCCGCTCAGCTTTTGTGCGCGGTCCGTGGAGCCTGGGTCTGTTCGAGTTCCTGGCGTTCGGGATCAAACAGGGCTGGGCCTGTCTTTTTGGCGGATTGATGCTGGCGCTGCTGTTGGTGACCTTCTTGGTCTATCCGTCAGATTGGCCGCTTGCGCGCTATGATTTCCTTACCCTGGCCGCCCTGGCGATCCAGATCGGTCTGATCGCAACACGGCTCGAAAGCTGGGAGGAGGCGCGTGTCATAGCGGTCTTCCACGTCGTCGGCACGGTCATGGAGATCTTCAAGACACAGGCTGGAAGCTGGGTCTATCCGGAAGCCAGCGTGCTGCGCATCATGGATGTACCATTGTTCTCCGGCTTCATGTATGCGGCGGTCGGGTCCTATATTGCGCGGGTCTGGCGCATTTTCGACTTCCGGTTCACGCATTTCCCGCCGCTTTGGGCGCAGGCCGTACTGGCCGTGGCGGTCTATGTGAATTTCTTTGCCCATCACTACACGGTGGATGTCCGGCTCTGGCTCTTTGTTGCCACTGCAGTGATTTATGGGCGTTGCGTGGTGTGGTTCCGTCCCGACGCCAACCACCGTCCCATGCCCCTGGTGATCGGTTTCCTGCTTGTGGCCCTGTTCATCTGGTTCGCGGAAAATATCGGAACCTATGCCCGGGCCTGGACCTATCCGGGCCAGTTGGAGGCCTGGCAGCATGTTTCCCTCGCCAAGCTGGGATCGTGGTATCTGCTGATGATCATCAGTTTCGTTCTGGTCGCCAGCGTGCAATACCGTGTCCCCAAACACGGGCAGCCGGACTGATCTGCGCAGGAAATCGCGCCTTGAGGTCATGGCCGTGCGTGATATCTGACAGAACCAGAATATCTGACAGCATCAGAAACGTTCAGCCGGGCGGAAACCATGATTGAGACTTTGCTGATTGCCAACCGCGGCGAGATTGCCCGCCGTATCATCCGGACGGCCCAGGCCATGGGGATCCAGACCGTGGCGGTGTTCTCAGATGCCGATGCCGACGCCCCCCATGTTCGTGAAGCCGATATGGCCGTGCATCTGGGCGGTTCAGCGGCGTCCGAGAGCTATCTGCGCGCGGATCTGATTCTGGCGGCAGCGCGCGAAACCGGAGCAGATGCTATTCATCCGGGCTATGGTTTCCTGTCGGAGAATGCCGAGTTTGCCGAGGCCTGCGCTGAGGCGGGCATTATCTTTGTCGGCCCGAAACCGCATTCCATCCGCGCGATGGGCCTGAAAGACCAGGCCAAGGCCCTGATGGAAGAGGCCGGTGTGCCGGTCACACCGGGCTATCACGGGGAGAATCAGGACGCCGCCGCCTTGCAGCGCGAGGCGGACACGATTGGATACCCGGTCCTGATCAAGGCCGTTGCCGGTGGTGGTGGTAAGGGCATGCGCAAAGTCGAGCGTGGGGAGGATTTTCAGGATGCGCTCGAGAGCTGTCGTCGCGAGGCGTCGAAAAGCTTTGGCGATGACCGTGTGCTGATCGAGAAATTCATCACCAATCCGCGCCATATCGAAGTGCAGGTCTTTGGTGATAGCCGCGGCCGTGTGATCCACCTGTATGAACGCGATTGCTCCTTGCAGCGCCGGCACCAGAAGGTGCTCGAAGAGGCCCCGGCACCGGGCATGACCCCGGCCGTGCGAGCCGCGATGTGTTCGGCTGCGATCAATGCGGCCAAGGCCGTCGATTACATCGGGGCAGGTACGATCGAGTTCATCGTCGACGGATCGGGCGCACTGCGTGAAGACGGGTTCTACTTCATGGAGATGAATACGCGTCTCCAGGTGGAACACCCGGTTACCGAGATGGTGACGGGTCTGGATCTGGTTGAGCTGCAATTACGCATCGCTGCGGGTGGTTCCGTGCCCGAGCAGGACGCGATCACGCTGTCCGGTCATGCGATCGAGGCTCGTCTTTACGCTGAGGATCCTGCGTCTGGTTTTCTGCCCTCGACCGGTGATCTGACCCGTCTGGATCTGCCCATGGATGATCAAGGCGTGCGTGTCGATACGGGTGTGGAAGAGGGCGGTGTGGTGTCGATCTATTACGACCCCATGATCGCGAAACTGATCGCTCATGACGTAACCCGTGAAGAGGCCTGTGGCCGCCTGGCCGGCATGGTGGATGAGGTGCGGGTCTGGCCCGTCAAGACCAATGCCGGCTTTTTGCGCCGTGCGGTTCTGCATCCGCAATTTATCGCCGGACATGTCTATACCGGCTTTATCGAGGATCATCTCGAGGCGCTCGTTCCCGCAAGTGCCGATCCGCTGGCCGGTCTCTTTGCCGCGCTGACCACGCTCGATCTGGGTCCGGCGTCGCAAGGCGATGGCGACCCGTTCAGTGCCCGCGATGGTTTCCGTCTCAATCGGGATCCGGCGCTGCGGTGCTGGTATGAGGTGGACGGCGAAACCGTCGAGGTTGCCGTTGAACCGCTCGCGGAGGGTGTGGCGGCTCGGATGGGCGGGCTTCACGCCGCTGTTCAGGATCTGGGGGCGGCCGGTGGTGTCACCGGGTTCGAATTCCAGGCCCTGGCCGAGGATGGCCCGGTTTACGGATCGACGGAACGCCTTGAGGGCGGTCTGCTGGTTGCGGTGCGCGGCGAGAGCCGTTTCTTCGCGGATCTACGTCCCGAAGCCGCTGCGGAAGGTCTTGAAGCGGGCGATGTCATCAAGGCGCCGATGCCGGGCAAGGTGCTCGCTGTGAACGTGTCGGCAGGTGATCCGGTGGCCAAGGGGCAGGCCCTGGTGGTGCTGGAAGCCATGAAGATGGAACACGGGCTCGCCGCTCCGCGTGACGGGGTGATCGGCGAGGTGTCTGTCGAGGCGGGAGCCCAGGTGGCTGAAGGCGATCTCCTGGTCCAGCTCGACGCGGAATAGAGATCACCGCGCCTTGGCACTGATCCTGCTGTGTACCGGTTGAACAAGCCGGAGGCGGATCAATGCGTGACACCTATATGAGCCAGTTTTCCAGTGTGTGGAGCGAAGAAGCAAAGCGCGATTTTCGCCGTACGCCTATCGTCGTGAAGCATAACTATCACGAGCATAACGCATTTTCCGATCTGTCCCTGGCAGCCCTGCTGGATCGTCACCCGCGCGACATGATCGATTTCTGCACCATGGGCGATGATGCCACAGATCGGGACAGTTGGCGGGCCGGGGATCCGGGAGACCTGTCCGGCGAGGCGCTCATCGATGCCGTGCGTCATGGCAAGCTGTGGATCAATATCCGCCATGCCATGGATACGGATGACCAGTATCGTCCCATTTTCGACGCCATGCTGGCGGACATGAAACGGGCGCGCCCCGGTTTCAACCCGTTGCTGGCCGAGGCCGGTATTCTCATTTCTTCGCCGACGGCGCAGGTTTTCCTGCACTCGGATGTCTCTGAAACCATGTTGTGGCACATGCGGGGTGTGAAACGGTTCCGGACCTATCGTCCCGAAGCGCCTTATTATGACCCGCAGGATATGGAGGCCGTGCTTCACAAGGAACAGACCGAGGATATTCCGTTTGATCCGGCCTGGGATGCCGACGCCTACACCGTTGACCTGCATCCGGGCATGGCCACCAACTGGCCGCTTCACGGGCCGCACCGGATCGAGAACCAGTCGGGCTTGAATGTCTCTGTCCCGTTCGAGATCTCGACACCGGAATCGCGTCGTCAGAACGCGGTGATTTTCGCGAACGGTTTCATGCGTCGTCATTGGGGTCTCAATCCGAGTTCCATTCGGGTCGACGGGCCGGTCGGGTTTGCCAAGCAAATGCTGACCGCTGGGATCAAGGTGAAACGCAAGCTGTTTGGCATGCCGGCACAGGTTGAACCCAAGAGCGAGACCACGTTCGAGATCGACGGCAAGTCGGATGGCGGTTTCATCGATCAGGCGGCCTAGTCTGAACAGACATTCACACACGTGACGAACGCTTAAGTACCGAGCTGGCCGACTGCATGTTAGCGGTGAGGACAGACTTGTTGTGGTTTTACAAAAGACAGGGCCCGTCATGACCATCCGTACTTCTCTCCTCGCGCTTGCCGCCAGCGCCTGCCTGATCACTCCGGCCTTTGCCCAGGACATGCTGCCGGCTCCCATCCAGTCGGCGTTCGACAAGATCGAGGCCCAGCCTGTCAGCGACCGTGAGGATTGGCGGTTCACCATGACTTTCCGTCTGGAAGACGAGGAGCTGGTTGGCCGCTATGACGGGACTCTAGCGGAGGATGAACGCTGGACCCTGGTCTCGCACGATGAAGCGAGTTTAGAGGGGGGGCTGGCGGAAGTCTGGTCCGAGTTTACCACTGAGGATGAGGATGACAGCAATGGTCTGTTCTTTGACCCGGAAGAGATCGGTTTCCTGTCGTCTTCGCTCGAACTCGTGGATGAAACGGCTGACAACCTGACCTACGGCTTCGTACTGGACGAGGCACAGGCCGAGGGCGAGGACGCGGAGTTTGTCCAGTATCTGCGCGGTGAGCTGCATCTGGACCGGGATGAAGAACAGGTCCGTCGTATGCGGCTCTATGCACCGGAAAGCTTCAAGCCCAATTTTGCGGTTCGTGTACGCGAATTCGAGATGGTCCAGGAGTATACCGACCTGGAGGGGGCACCCCTGCCGGTTCTGACCCGCATGAGCCAGACCATTCGCGCCAGCGCCATGATGCAGTCGTTTGAACAGATCATGGTTCTGGAATTCTCCGATATTGAATACCTGGCCGAGTGATCCCTGACGGCCGGGAATCGTGTGTGGATTGCCGACGCAAGCTTTTGACCCGGACCTGAAATCGGCCTAGGTCGATGTCATGGTCATGCATCTGGTGAAACTGTGTGTCGGCATCTCCTCCGTCGAGGAGCTGGAGGCCTCTCGCGAGTTCGAGATCGCCCAGCGCAAGGCGGCGGGCGAACCGGCCTTGATCGCCCATGTGACACGCATGATGCCGGCGCAGCGCGAGGCGGTAGAGAATGGCGGGTCGCTCTATTGGGTGATCAATGGCTCCATTCAGTGTCGGTCGGAAATCGTGGCGCTGGAACAGGTGCAGGGCGATGATGGTATCAAGCGTTGCGCTATCATGATGTTGCCCGAGATCGTCCGGACCGCCCCGGCGCCGCGTCGCCCGTTCCAAGGGTGGCGTTATCTCAAACCCGATGATGCCCCGAAGGATGTGGACACCGGGTCCGGTTCCGGCGCTGATCTGCCGCCTGAGCTGCGCGCCAAACTGCTAGAGATCGGCGCCTGGTAGAGACGGACGATGTCCGCAACAGCGTCAGGGTGTCGGCTCGGCTGTCGTATCGGGCCGGGGGGCAGGAAGGGCGATTTCATAGAGTACTGGCCAGTTCTTGCCGGTAACGAACAATCGACCCGTCTGCGCGTCATAGGCCACACCATTGGCAACATGATCGCGATTATAGCGCAGCTCGGCCGGGACGAGGGTCTCCAGATCAATCGCGCCCACCACAGCTCCGGTCTGCGGATTGATCCGGACAATCCAGCGTGTCTGCCAGATATTGGCCCAGATCTCTCCATTGACCCATTCCAGCTCGTTGATCTGGGCCAGGGGTCGACCATTGAAAAACACGGTGAGAACCCGGTCGATGGTAAAATCCGACGGATTACGAAATACGATCTGCGGTGAACCATCACTCATCACCAGATGCGTGCCATCTGTGGTCAGCCCCCACCCCTGTCCCGAATAGGTGAAGGTCTCCACCGGCTCGAAGCTTTCGCTGTCAAACACGAAGGCTTCGCCGGCCATCCAGCTGATCCAGTAGATCCGGTCGTCCAGCACCACACTGCCTTCCCCGAAATAGCGCTGGGACAAGGTGTGTTCCGTCCGCGCGATACCGGTGTCGGGGTCGATGACCCGCAAACGGCTTTCGCCATACTGACCGGTTGTCTCGATCAGCTGCCCGTCATGCCAGAACAGGCCCTGGGTGAAGGCATCGGTATCATGAGGCAAGGTCGCTATGACTTGCGGTGTTTGGGCCGTGATCTGCGCCGTGGCGGGCGAAGCGAGAGCAAACAGGCTCAGACAGGCGAGAAGCAGGCGCATGGGACAGGACTTTCCGTTCAACGGGAGGGTTATCCTGCCGGTCCCGCGGGGAAACACAAGCGCCGCTTGTCCGACAATTTTGTCATCAAATGCGCGGTGCTGATGCAGCGCGGTTGTCGATGAGACGGGTCACGCCCAGTCGCACCGCCCCCAGAACCCGGGCCGGGCGGTCGAGAGTTGCGCTGTCGATCGGCGCCAGGGTTCGCGCACAGCGCACGGCGATATAGTCTACGGCGTCGAACGTGGTTTGAGCCGCACGACGGGCGCTCGACACGGCTTCCTCGATGGGGGTGCCGGCAGAGACCTCGCTCGCCAGACCGGCCAGGATCACATTGAGCTCGGCCGCGCGTCCGCGTTCTTCGTCGCTGAGATAGACATTGCGCGAGGACATGGCGAGACCGTCGGGTTCGCGAACAATTTCGCCGCCAATAATGTCGACGCCCAGATCGAGATCGCGGGCCAGCTGTCGCACCACCAGCAGTTGCTGATAGTCCTTCTCCCCGAAAACCGCGACATCCGGGCGAACCTGGTTGAGCAGTTTGGCCACGACGGTCGCAACTCCGCCGAAGAAATGCGGGCGGTCCACACTTTCCAGGCCTTCGGCTGGTCCTCCCATCTGGATGCGGGTGGCAAAGCCGTCTGGATAGACCTCATGGGTCTCCGGCGCGTAGATGAGATCGCATTTTTCCGCCGAGAGTTTCTGCGCATCTTCGATGAAGGTCCGCGGATATGTGTCCAGATCTTCTTGCGGCGAAAACTGCTCTGGATTCACAAAGATGCTGGTGACCACCTTGTCACAATGCGCTTTGGCGAGGCGAACGAGGGCGAGATGTCCCTCATGTAGAGCGCCCATCGTTGGAACGAAGCCAATGGTCATTCGGTCTTCACGCCAGCTGCGAACCCGGGCGCGCAGGGCGGAGAGAGTGGTGGCGTGGGGAATTTGAAGGTTCAGCATGCGGGATCCGGTCTTTTGGAGCGCCACGCATAATCATAAGCGATGAGGGAGGCAAGCGGCAGGGTTTGAGGTAGATTCACTGCATGATGATTCGCATGGCCCCAAAACTCATGGCTGCTATGGCTGTTAGCCTGTTCCCGCTGGCCCTTTCCGCATGCGCGACAACCGGTGAAACAGCGCAGCTCGAACCGCCCGCGCCTGCCGTGGCGCCCACACGCAATGCCCAGCTGGCGGACGCTCTGGCCCGTGAACTCGCCCATCTGTCCCGCTTTGACCCGGATCGTCTGGATCAGGTGCAGGCTGAAATGGATGCATTGGGCCTGGCGCTGGCACGTGGCCCGGTCGTTGCGCCACCCGCGCCGACGCCGATTCAGGAGCTGCCACCACCACCGCCGGAGATCGCCCAGGCCCCCAGCCTGTTTCATGGCATTCATCTCGCGTCGTACCGGATCGAGGATAATGCGTATGCAGGGCTTGCGACACTTCGCGCCATGTTCCCGGATCTGGTCGAGGGGCGCCAGGCCAGACTGGAAGCGGTGACTCTGGACGGCCAGGGCGAGTATTTGCGTCTTAAACTCGGCCCATTTGACAGCAGGGCTGGCGCACAACAGGCCTGTCAGGCTTTCACTGCGGCGGGCGCATTCTGCCAGACTGTTGACTTTTCGGGTTATCCGTTGACCGATAGAGATTAAAGCACCATTTGCGTGGTGTTGCATCGCCCTCGAGTGATGCCCGGGAACTGATTGAGTGCGGTTCTTGCATCAAACACAGTTATGCAAAATATGACGAATTCTTCGACTTTTCGCTTGCCCAGTCGTCCCTTGGGACGGTCTAGCTCGGACGTTCGGTCCGCACATGTCATTGTGGTCGGCAATGAAAAGGGCGGAGCTGGAAAATCCACGCTCGCCATGCATCTGGCGATTGCGCTGATCCGCATGGGCCGCACGGTGGGCGCGATTGACCTGGATCTTCGCCAGCGAACTTTCGGGCGTTATCTGTCCAACCGCGCGCGCTGGAGCGAGAAACACGGCGTTTCGTTGCCATCGCCGGAGGAAGGATTGCTGGCACCGAGTGTGGCCCGCGATCTCGACACCGCCGAAGCGGAAGAAAATGAGCGTTTTGCCGAAAACGTGTCGGATCTGAAAACACGGTGCGACTATATCATTGTGGATGCCCCGGGTAGTGACACGCATTATTCGCGTCTGGCCCATTCGGTCGCCGATACGATCATCACGCCGGTCAATGACAGCTTCGTCGATTTCGATCTGCTCGCCGAGATCGATCCCGACACGTTTGAGGTCGGACGTCCGAGTATTTATTCCGAACTTGTCTGGGAATGTCGCAAGCGCAAAGCCCAGCAGTACAAAACATCGATCGACTGGGTCGTGATGCGCAATCGCATGACCATGCTCGATGCCCGCAACAAACGCCGCGTGGGTGAGGGGCTCAAAACCCTGTCCCAACGGATTGGTTTCCGCCTCGCACCAGGCTTTGCCGAGCGCGTGATTTATCGCGAGCTCTTCCCGCTAGGGCTGACCCTTCTCGATCTGACCGAGGATGGCTCCACGGTGCCGTTTACGATGAGCCATGTTGCTGCTCGCCAGGAATTGCGGGATCTGCTGATCGTGCTCAAACTTCCTGGGCTGGAAGGTGAGGCCATTCCGTTCTGATGCAGCTGGCTTACCTGCTCATTTTTGTGTCAGGCCTGTTGGCGGGCATGCGCTTGCAGCGCTGGCTTGGCCGCACGGGTACGCGGACGCCTCCTCCAGCGGCACCAAAGACCGCAGGTCTGTCGCGGCAGGAGGCCTTTGCCACATTGGGGCTGGAGCCGGGGGCCGACGAGATTGCCATCCGGGCCGCCCATCGACATCTGATGAAACAGGTCCATCCCGATGCGGGCGGCACACCAGAGCTGGCTCGCCGGGTTCAGGATGCAAGGGACCTTCTGTTGGGCAAGTCGTAGCCGCGGGAGTGTGTCAGCGTCCGGGAGCGATCAGGTTACAGTCCTCGCCCGCAGTTGTGAGTGTTGCGCAGGCTTGCCGCGCCGCCTCATGCGAGAGGCCCTCAAACCGGGCGCGCCACAGGCGCCTGTCGCCAATATCCACTGAGCGGGCCATGCCCTGTGCCGCGGCCAGTTCTCCCGCCAGCGGACGCACATCCTCAATCCGGTCTTCCGCGGCGAGTGCATCGAGATAGGCACCCACTTGAATGGCCCAGTTGCCACTCTCGGCCAGTGAGAGGCGCGGTTCGTCTTCGCGCAGGTGTGTTGTTTCATCGGGCGTGCGCAGCTCGATCTGAACCGGTGGCGCATCGCTTGCCGACCCCATTTCAACTGGAGCCACCAGACCCAGGCTGGCCACATCGCGTGCGATGAGCATTTGCTGGCGGACAGGATTGATCCGCGGGGTTTCAAGCGTGGCAAACAGGCGGCTGTCCTGACGGTGTTCGAGCGCGGAAAAGGCAGCGTTCAGCAGTTCCTCGGCATGGGCATCGCGCGCGGCGGCGCTGGGCCCCCCCATCACAACGGTCACCAGACGGTGGTCATCCCGCTCGGCACTGACAACAATGTTGAAGCCGGACGCGCGAATGTATCCGGTTTTCAGACCATCCACTCCATCTACACGCCCGACCAGACTGTTGTGATTGCGATAGGTAATGCCATTGTAGCGAAAGCGTGGCATATCGAAATAGTGGAAGTATTGGGGAAAATCTCGTTGCAGGGCGATGGCCAGCCGGGCCATGTCGCGCGCACTTGTCACCTGGCGCCGATCCGGCAGACCGGAGGCATTGCGAAACCGCGTCTGCGTCAGGCCCAATTCTTCAGCGCGCAGGGTCATGATCTCGGCAAAGCGGGTTTCGCCGCCGCCCAGACGCTCCCCGACGGCCACGGCGACATCATTGGCGCTTTTGACGACAAGCGCGCCGATGGCGTCTTCGACAGAGATCCGGTCTCCTGCATTCAGGGCGAGGTGTGAGGGCGGCTGGCTGGCCGCGTGAGCGCTGACCCGGATCGTGTCGTGCAGCCCGATCTCGCCCGTCTCCAGGGCCTCGAACAGCATATACAAGGTCATCATCTTGGTGAGGGAGGCCGGATGGCGTTCGGCTTGTGAGCGGCGGGAATGCAGGACTGTGCCTGTGTTCTGGTCCACCACGAAGGCGGCATACCGTGCCCGGTCGGCCTGGGCTGCAGGCGTGAACAGGCTGATCGCCAGGGTAAGAGGCAAGAGGGCGCGCATCCAGAACATGTCGGGCAGTGTGGGTGAGACCGGTTGCCAAGCTGTTAAGCATGTCGTGCGAATGCGCTGGATTCGCGTTTATCGCTTGAGAATCGGGGTTTTGCTGCGCTGCACAAAAAGCGCTTGACCCGATGGGGGTGAGTCGGCATTATGTTGCAAGTGCGAACAGCAAGCGCAGCAGGAAAAACCGATGTCCGACCAAAATGATCAGACTGAAACGCCGAAGACCGAGACCGTGAAGACGGCCGAGGCGCCGGCCCCTGCCAAGAAATCGTCTACCCGCAAGCCCTCGGCTCCGGGTGTGAAAAAGCCGGCGGTTTCCAAAACCGCAGCCGCCAAGGCGTCCACGGCCAAGACTAAGAGTGCCCAGAAGGCAACGAGTTCCAAGCGTACGACTCCGGCCAAGGCCCCAGCGGCCAAAGCCACAGTGCCTGCCAACTCTGAAACCCACACGAGGTCTGCCATGAATGAAACCGTCGAAACC
Organism: Maricaulis sp. D1M11; assembly: GCF_047308265.1. Classification (NCBI taxonomy): domain Bacteria; kingdom Pseudomonadati; phylum Pseudomonadota; class Alphaproteobacteria; order Maricaulales; family Maricaulaceae; genus Maricaulis; species Maricaulis sp. D1M11. The sequence goes on along the minus strand of NZ_JBKQWY010000004.1, from coordinate 29,150 downwards.
ATGACCACCGCATCCAATCAGGCTGTCAAAGAAGGCTTCGAGAAAGCCATGAAAGCCCTGGAAGACGCCCGTTCCTTCAACAAGGAAACGGTCGACGCCGTGATCGAGTCCGCCACCGTTGCCGGCAAGGGCATGGAAGCCGTGAACGCTTCCGCGATCGCCTATGCCAAAAATTCGGTCAATGAGAGCGTTGCAGCGACAAAAGCAGTCAGCTCCGCCAAATCCCTGCAAGAAGTATTTGAGATCCAGTCAGACTTCGTCAAAGCATCGTTCGAAGCCTACATGGCTGAGATGACGAAATCGTCTGAGCTGATCGCCGGCACGTTCAAGGACTCCGTGAAGCCCCTGAACGAGCGACTGACTGCGACGGTCGAGGTCGCACAGTCCATCCGCTAACAGCGGACACAGTTTTCCTCCCCGACTGGGCCCGGTATTTTGCCGGGCCTTTTTTTTATTCACATAAATTGGCGTGATCACGCATAGCTCGTCAAGTCGTGTTATTCTAAAACCGAGAAGGTGCAGGGGCGGGGCTTTCCGCGACCGGGGTCCGTACCTAAGTAATGTGTTGTCGCATTGAGTGTCATAATTGATGACGTGTTGAGATGAGCGAAGAAAATCAAAACGATATCGACTATGAAGAAGGCTCCGGTCTGGCCACCAAAACCCGGCCATCCACCAGGAAACCTTCGCTTTACAGAGTTTTGCTACTCAATGACGACTACACGCCCATGGAGTTTGTCGTTGAAATCCTCGTGAGGATTTTCCGGAAATCTCCTGAAGACGCTGCGCGTATCATGTTGCATGTGCATCAGAACGGCGTCGGTATGTGTGGTGTGTACACGTATGAGGTCGCCGAAACCAAGGTGGCCCAGGTCTTAGATGCGGCGCGGCGGGCCCAACATCCGCTGCAATGCACGATGGAAAAGGAATAGAGTGGTGCCAAGTTTCTCTGCCGATCTGGAAGACTCCCTGCACCGCGCTCTGGGTTACGCCAATGAGCGTGGACACGAATTTGCGACGTTGGAGCATCTCCTCCTCGCGCTCGTGGACGACCAGGATTCCAGCGCAGTGATGAAGGCCTGCGGCGTTGACCTCGAAGAGCTCCGCGCGACCCTGACGGATTATGTCGATAATGAGCTGACAGAGCTCACGGTCGATGATGATGAAGACGCCAAGCCGACCGCCGGCTTCCAGCGGGTCATCCAGCGGGCCGTTATCCATGTTCAAAATGCCGGTCGCGAAGAGGTGACGGGAGCCAATGTTCTCGTCGCGCTGTTTGCCGAGCGGGAAAGCCATGCGGCCTATTTCCTCGCCGAGCGCGACATGACCCGCTATGACGCGGTCAATTACATCTCCCACGGCATTGCGCGCAAGCCGGGCGATAATGCCGAACGCGCCGTGCGTGGGACAGAGCCGGCTGGCGAAGAGAAACCGTCCAAGGATGGTGAAGCGCTCTCGGCCTATTGTGTGAACCTCAACAAGAAGGCCCTGGGCGGCGATGTCGACCCGCTCATTGGCCGTGATGAAGAGGTGGAGCGCTGTATCCAGGTGCTGTCGCGTCGCCGCAAGAACAACCCGCTGCTGGTGGGCGATCCCGGTGTGGGCAAGACGGCAATCGCGGAAGGCCTCGCGCGCAAGATCATTGAAAACGAAGTGCCCGATGTTCTCGCGCGCACGACGATTTTCTCCCTGGATATGGGCGCGCTCCTGGCGGGCACGCGCTATCGGGGTGATTTCGAGGAACGCCTCAAACAGGTCGTGAAGGAACTCGAGGAGCAGGACGATGCCGTGCTCTTCATCGACGAGATCCACACGGTGATCGGCGCCGGTGCCACATCCGGCGGGGCCATGGACGCGTCCAACCTGCTCAAGCCGGCGCTTCAGTCCGGCGGGCTGCGCTGCATGGGATCGACGACCTATAAGGAATACCGTCAGCACTTCGAGAAGGACCGGGCCCTGGCGCGCCGGTTCCAGAAGATCGACGTGGCTGAGCCAAGTGTTCCGGACACGATCAAGATCCTGCAGGGTCTGAAATCCTATTTCGAGGATTTCCACGATATTCGCTTCACCAATGAATCGCTGAAAACGGCTGTCGAATTGTCGGCTCGCTATATGGGTGACCGGAAACTGCCGGACAAGGCGATCGACGTGATCGATGAGGCGGGCGCACAAATGCGTCTCCTGCCGGTGTCCAAGCGCAAGAAGACGATCGGTGTCAAGGAAGTGGAAAATGTGGTCGCCAAAATGGCCCGCATCCCACCGAAAACTGTGTCGAAGAATGATGAAGTGGCGCTCAAGAGCCTGGAAACAGATCTCAAACGCGTCGTGTATGGCCAGGATGAGGCCATCACCCGTCTGGCCACGTCCATCAAACTGGCCCGGGCCGGATTGCGCGAACCGAACAAGCCGATCGGCTGCTATTTGTTCTCCGGTCCGACCGGTGTCGGTAAAACCGAGGTTACGCGTCAGCTGGCGGACATCATGGGTGTTGAACTCCAGCGTTTCGACATGTCTGAATATATGGAGCGCCATGCGGTCTCGCGCCTGATCGGTGCCCCTCCCGGTTATGTCGGGTTTGATCAGGGTGGTCTTCTGACCGATGGCGTCGATCAGCATCCGCATTGTGTGGTCTTGCTTGATGAAATCGAGAAAGCCCATCCGGACCTGTTCAACATCCTCCTGCAGGTGATGGACAACGGCACGCTGACGGACAGCAATGGCAAGAAGGTCGATTTCCGCAATGTCATCCTGGTGATGACGACCAATGCCGGCGCCTCCGATGCCCAGAAGGAAGCCATTGGTTTCGGTCGGGGCAAGAAGGATGACGAGGCCGATCTGGCCATCGAACGCCTGTTCACCCCGGAATTCCGCAATCGTCTGGATGCGGTCATTCCGTTTGCACCGCTTGGTCAGGATGTCATCGGCCGTGTCGTCGAGAAATTCGTCCTGCAGCTGGAAGCTCAGCTGATCGATCGCGGTGTCACCTTCGAACTGACCCCGGCTGCAACGGCCTGGCTGTCGGATCGCGGTTATGACAGCAAGTTCGGCGCTCGCCCGCTGGCGCGCGTGATCCAGGAACACATCAAGAAGCCGCTGGCGGATCAGATCCTCTTCGGAGAGCTGAAGAAGGGTGGGCTGGTGAAGGTGGATGTGGATGCGGCCGATCCGGATCGCCTCGATTTCCACATCACGCCGGGTGACCGCCTCCTGCCGCGCAAGAAGAAAAAGGAAGAAGAAGTCTAGGCCTCTTCCATCCTGTCTGACATGGAAACGGCGCCCTTCGGGCGCCGTTTTCGATTCTGGACCAGAGTATTTCTGAAACAGCGTATTTCTGGGGCCGTGTGTTTCTAGGTCAGTGTGAATTGGGAACAGGGCAGGCGAAGAGCGGCCAATGGGGGCGGTCGGACTGCGTCCACTATTCCGCAGCCAGGCCTTGTGGCTGGGATTGAACGTTCAAGCGATACTGCCGGGGCGTCTGCCCGGTCCTGTCCTTGAAGGCGCGGTTGAAGGGGCCGATCGAGGCAAAACCACTATCCAGTGCAATGGACAGAATGGATTGACGCTCCCGGTCGGGGTCCGCGAGGGCCGCGCAGGCGGCCTCAATGCGATAGCCATTGATGAAACGGTTGAAATTGCGGATGCCCAACCCGGCGGTAATAGCCCTTGATACCCGGTATTCCGGCTCATTCAGTCGATGGGCGAGATCGGCGACCTTCAGTTCGGGGTCAAGATAGGCTTGCTCCTCGCTCACCAGACGCCGCAGGCGCAGCCCCAGCTCAATCTCGCTCTCATCGGCGTTGGCCCGTGTGGGAGCCGGTGAGGCCTTGCCGACAGGCAGGGGGAAACGTTCGCGGTACAGAATAATCGCCGTGAGTGTCACCATGATCAACGCCGCACAGGCCGCCTGGATGGCATCCACCAGCTCGGGTGAGAGATCCTGTGCCGCGCCGTGATCGAGCACAATGGCGCAGGTGGAGATACACAGACCCGCGCTGGCGAGATAGGCGACGCGCAGGCGTTGCTCATTGGTGCTGAGCGGTGTGAAACCCTGGGCCACGGCCTCCCAGAGCGCCAGTACAAGCACTGTTGAGCTGAACAGTAATTGCAGATTGTCGAGGCGGAGCATGGTTGAGGCCATGACCGTGTCCAAGCCTGTCACAATGACAAACTGATCGAAAATGGTCGGGAAGAAGATCATGCCCACCACGAAGATCTGGGCAAAACCGATCCGCGCGCCAGGTCGGAAGAGGGCGCGAGCGACAACCCAGAACAGACCACACGTGGCACACCCTGCGATCCGCAGGGCGGGTTCGACGGCACCCAGGGCATCCCCCCAGACCTCGCGTGCCAGCACAGCCGCCATGCCAACACAGAAGATCGCCCAGCTGAGGTGAAGCGTACCGGACTGGCGTTTCACAAGTGTGCGCCCCAGCCAGGCCAGACAGGCGAGGATGATCAGGATCTTCAGCGCATTGGCGATTTCAGGCATGCCGCGACCTCGTCACAAAACTCATCGTGTTTGATTCTATGCCCTGTCGGCTGGACACAAGGCAAGCGCCCGCTCCGCATGAATGATGCAGATCGCCCCGGTGAAAGGCTGGATTGATGCGGCTGCAATCCCCCCTGACCGGCTTTGGCCGATTTCCAAATCGGCGAGACCGGTAGGTTTGAGGGCAGTTTTCTGGATGTGCGCGCCGGTGATGTCCGGCCATTCATGCAGAAAGGAACTGGTTATGAACAGCGTCTCGGCGACCACCGCTCCGCGCTTTAGTGCCCATCAAGCTCTCAAATCGGCGGGGATCACGTGGTTTATCGTCGCCACGATCGGGCAATGGATCTTCGTCTATTACATTCTGGCGTATTACGGCGGAAAGACGCTGAGCGGGGCTTATGGCGAAATCAATGATCGTGGCCTGATCACGGGATATGTGGATGGCCATGTCTTCGGCAATGTCATGTTCTTCACCCATGTCTTCCTGGCGGCCGTGATGACCGTGGGCGGTGCCCTGCAATTGACGCCCCAGATCCGCAACCGTGTTCCGGTCCTGCATCGCTGGGTGGGGAGACTGTTTGTCGTGACGGCCTTGGTGCTGGCTATTGGTGGCTATGTCATGACCTGGGCGATGGGGGTGAGACTGACTGATATCGGCGCGATGGGTGTGAGTCTCAACGCTCATCTGATCGTGTTTTTCGCCCTGTTGACCATTTTCTACGCCATGAAAGGCAAGATCGACACGCATCGACGCTGGGCCATGCGCCTGTATATGGTGTGCCATGGCGTGTGGTTTTTCCGCCTTGGCCTCATGGGCTGGTACATGCTCAATCAGGGACCGATGGGAAACACCAGCAATCTGGATGGCCCGGCGGATCTGGCCTTGTCGTTCGGAAGTTATCTGGTGCCGCTGGCCGTGCTGGAACTTTACCAACGCGCAACAGATCTGAGTTCTGCCCCTTTCAAATGGATCATGACGGCTGTCGTCTTTCTGGGAGCGCTGGCGACCGGGTTCGGAGTGTTCGCCGCTTATGCCATGTTGTGGGCACCACACCTCTAGGATGGGGCAGACGAGCGATGGGGGGCGAGACATATTTCGGATATTCGCGTCACAAGCGAAAACCCCATTGCCTCCCGATCCAAAAAGGTTAACGTGCAGTCACCAGCAAGGCTGGTCGATGAAGCAGGCAGGGACGGTGCAAAAGACGCCGCCGAGCCTTGCCATACGTGTATCTCTTGGGGAGACGACAATGAAAAAGATCCTGCTTGGCGCGGTTGCCGCCATTCTCGCCGCAGCTCCGGCTCTGGCCAGCTCCACCACCATCACTTTTGTTCGCGATGACGGCACGACCTTTGTGGGCGTGTTCGATTCCAATGGTACGGCTAGCATCAATGGTGCACCGGCTGAAGCCTATACCTGGGATGAAACCGGCAAGCAGCTGTGCGCCACAAGCGGTCTGTGCGTGACCTTTGAACAGGTCGGCGACACGGTGGGTTTCAGCTCCCGCTACACCACCAATCAGGGCAATGCCGGCACGGCCACAATCACGGCTCGTTCCGAGTAACTGCCTAGGTTAACCGTGTGTCCAAACACGCGAAACGCCCGGCCGAGAGGTCGGGCGTTTTTGCTTTGCGCTGAGCCTTGTGGCTGGACGTGGCGGTCAGAAACCAGGCTTGATCTGGACCTTGCGCAATTCTGCCCGGATCATGCGGTTAAAGATCATGGGGCCAAACCAGGTGAGCAGGCAGAAGGCGAAATAGAGGCCCAGCCCGGTCCACTGGACCCAGGCGGGCGCATCGGCGAGGGCCGTCCTGCGAAAGACCTGCCAGAGCGCCCAGATCCCGATGACTACACCCCACCGGGCCCAGCCACTGCCCAGACGGTCCATGAAGATGGCCCAGCGCCACCAGATCCCCATGATCGGATTGCGCCGTGCTTTCACGGACACCAGAAGCGTGATCGCACCGCCATGATTGGCGTCGCGTTGAAGGGCGCTTAACGCCAGATCTTCGGCCTCGCGCAGATCGCCTTTCAGCAAGGCCGTCTCGCCCCGTGCCACAAGAGCGGTGGCGCTGTTGGGATTTTGTTCGACCGCGCGCAGGGAAAGCTGGTCCGCCTCCCGCTGTCGTCCCATCTGCTGCAGCAGGAAGGACAGATCCGCGAGGATTTGCGCATTATTGGGCGCAAGGTTCAACGCCTGGCGATAGGCCGTTTCGGCCGCATCACGGCGTTCATGGCGCGCATAGATCCGACCCATTAACTGGTGGGCGGCGGCAAACCGGGGCATGCGTTCGCACGCTGTTTCACACAGGGCAATCGCTTTTTTGCGGTCACTGGCCTTGCTGGATTCCAGCCAAGCCTGTGCTTCGAGAAAATCGGGATAGGGGTCGTCTGGCCGCAAGTGGCGCAAACGCGAAATCAACTCCAGTGCTTCATCCCGTCGTTCGGGGAGGGCGCAATGTACAAGCCCTTCCAGCGCATCCCAATTCTCGGCGTCCTCTGCCAGGACAGAGCGAAAGACGCGCGTCGCTCCCTCAATGTTTCGTGCGTTCAGCAGTGCATAGCCGCTGTCTGTTTGTTGCCGCAGATCACTCATCGCGATGTCGTATGCTTGTCCAGGAAAGCCGCCACATCGTCGTAAAAGCCGCTTTGATTGGAGAATTTCACATAGTTTCGGGCCTGGGTCAGCCAGTCGAGCGTTGAGGGTTTGATCTCGCCCAGCGCCTCTTTCAGATGCCGGGCGGAGATATCCTCCACGGCGTTGGACTCCAGGCTGTCCTCGATGGCGATATCGCAGGCTTCTTCCACAATGCCGGCAAGGTCCGCGCCTGAAAACCCGCTGGTGGCCTCGACCAGGGGATCCAGATTGATGTTGGAAGCGACAGGGCGGTCTGCGAGCAAGAGGTCGAGAATGACCTTGCGCGCCTCACGATCAGGGGGCGGGACAAAGATCGACCGATCAAACCGGCCAGGACGCAGGAAAGCACTGTCGATCGACCAGGGCACATTGCTGGCGGCCAGGATGAGAACGCCCTGATTATTCGAGCTGAACCCGTCCATTTCGGTCAGGAATGTCGAGACCACTGAGGCACGATTGTCGTTCTCGCCATACCGGCGCTTTGCCGCGAGGGCTTCGATTTCATCGATGAAGATCACGGACGGGCTTTGAGCCCGCGCCGTTTCAAACGCTGCCGCCAGACGTTTCTCCGACTCCCCGATATACATGTCGAGAATTTCGGCGATCTCGATCTGGAAGAATTTGGCCCCGGCTTCCCCGGCTGTCGCTCGCGCCATCAAGGTCTTGCCGCATCCGGGCGGGCCATACAGCAACACACCGCCGCCGGCCTTGCGCTTGAAACGCTGGAACAGGGAGGGTTTTTGCATCGGCGCAATGATGCGACGGTGGATCTGGCGTTTGACATCATCCAGACCGCCCACATCGGCGAACGTGACCTGGTCACGGGGCTGCGCCGGGATGTCCGGCAGGGCCTGGGTCTGATCGATCCGCTCGCCCTGCAGGCTGAGAACAACGCCTCGCTCCTGGCCCTGCGCCTGCACGGTGGGTGCGATACGGCGCCGGAAATCCGGGTCTTCCAGCTCGGGATCGGCCGCGAGTGCCTGTTCGTACAGCCCCAGGGCTGCTGGATTATCTCCCAGGGCATGATGGGCGCGGGCCTGGAGCATCCAGCCGGTTGCCGTGTCCAGATCGGCCCAGGCGAGGGCCGCGTCGGCTCTTTCGTGTTCCAGCAGGAAGCGGGCCGAGGCCAGGCGTACACTCTCGCTTTGCTGGGCCACGCCATCAAAACCACTGAGCCAGTCCAGCGCCTCGCTGGCATCCACAGCCCGGCCGGCCTCATCCAGCATGGCCGAGATGAGGGCGCCCGACGGGCGAATGCGCAGGGTTTCGATCAGTTCGTGAAGGGCATTTTCCATGGAAAGACTCGGGAGCGTCAGGGCATTTCGATCCGCGCCGCGATGCGCTGGGCCAGCGCCTGCAGCTCATCCGGATCGGCCTGTCCGCCTCCATGAGCGCCCAGGGCCTCGCCCTCACGGCGGGGAATGATGTGGAAGTGAACATGAAATACAGTCTGGCCAGCGGGAGCACCGCTGAACTGGGTCATCACAACACCATCGGGATCAAGGGCGTCGCGCACCGCGAGGGCAATGCGTTTGACCCGCACTATAGTGGCCTGGAGCGCACCATCCGTCATCTCAAGAAGATTGCGGGCCGGTTCGCGTGGCACGACCAACACATGCCCCGGAGCTTGCGGGAAAAGGTCCATGAAGGACAGCACATGCTCATCCTCATACACCTTCACACAGGGCAGGTCGCCGCGCAGAATCTTGGCGAAAACATTCTCGCTGTCATATTCACCAATCAGGCTCATGAGGTCCTCCGCAGGTTTGTCTGTCCGCAGTCATAGGCGGCGGCAATGTGCGGCTCAACCACTCTTTTTGAAAGGCGTTTCTGCCGCGAGCGCAGCGATATCCGCGTCCAGGGCCGAGCGTTCGCGCACCAGATAATCATCGACGGCGTCCCGAAAGCCTGCGTCTCCAATCCAGTGGGCCGAGTGAACCGGTGTCGGTTCATAGCCGCGCGCCAGCTTGTGTTCGCCCTGTGCCCCGGCCTCGACCCGATCGAGCCCGCGCGCAATCGCGTGATCGATAGCCTGATGGTAACACAGCTCGAAATGCAGGCAGGGGTGGTCGTCCAGACGGCCCCAATAACGGCCAAAGAGTGCATGGCTGCCGAGAAAGTTCAGGGCCGCAGCGAAATAGCGCCCGTCCTTGCGGGCCATGACCAGAAGCACGTCCTGGGGCATGCGTTCATGGATCAGATGGAAGAACTCCCGGTTCAGATAGGGATACCCCCATTTGCGCGAACCGGTCTCCTGATAGCACTGGAAGAAAACATCCCAGTGGTGTTCGGTCAGATCGGCTCCGGACAGGGCCTCGATCTCGATCCCGGCCTGGGCCTCGGCGCGTTCCCGTTTCAGGGCTTTGCGCTTGCGTGACGAGAGCGCATCGAGAAAATCGGCATAGTCACGATATCCCCGATTATGCCAGATGAATTGGCGGTCCCGGCGGACCAGGAGGCCCGCAGCATCCAGGTCGAGCATTTGTGTGTGGTCGGGGAAATTGATGTGCCAGCTCGAGATTTGCCACTGTTGCGCCGCCTGAACCGCGCCGGCGAGCAAGGCCCGCTGCCATTTCGGTTCCGGTGACAACAGGCGCCGCCCGGTCGCAGGCGTAAAGGGTACCGCCGTCAACAGCTTGGGGTAATACTGACCGCCCGCACGCTCATACGCATCCGCCCAGGCATGGTCGAACACGTATTCACCCTGGCTGTGGGTTTTGACATAGAGCGGCATGCCCGCCCGGATCTGTCCGGCCTCATCTTCGACAATCAGGTGACGCGGCGCCCAGCCGGTCTCTTCACTCGCACTGCCGGAGGTTTCCAGGGCGTCTAGAAAATTCCAGCTGAGAAAAGGATCATACTCCGCGCCGGGCGGATTGGCGATCGCATCCCAGGCTTCGGGGGCAATATTCGCCAGGCGAGATACGGATTTGAGAACAGGATCAGACATCGCCAGTGCACATAGGCACGAATTTCTTGTGGCCAAGCATTTTGGCCGCACTAAGCTCACCCACTCAAACAAAAATATGGGGAGAACACCATGACAAAACGGCTGGAGGGCAAAAAAGCCCTGGTTACAGGCGGCGGACGCGGCATTGGTGCTGCGATCGTGCGCCGTTTCATCGATGAAGGCGCGCAGGTCGTCTTTTCCTATGGCGGATCGCAAACCGCGGCTGAAGCGCTTGCCGAAGAAATGCAAAAGGCCGGAGGCCAGGCTCACGCGCTGCACTGTGATGCAGCGGAGACCGGCGCCACGGATCGCCTGGTGCGCCAGGCCGCCGAGCACATGAACGGGTTAGACATTGTCGTCAATAATGCCGGTGTCTATCCGATGGTGACCATTCGCAAGTGCACGGATGAAGAGTATGAGCGCGCGTTTGCGATCAATGTGCGCGCTCCGTTCGAGGCGTTTCGCGCCGGTTATGAGGTGATGAATCCCGGTGGCGCCTTCGTCACGATCGGCTCAATTGCCGGTATCTCCGTGATGGCGCCGGGCATTGGTGTGTATTCAGCGACCAAGGCCAGTGTCGAACTGCTGACGCGGGGCGCGGCGCGTGAGTTCGGCAAGAAACAGATCCGTTCCAACCTGGTTCAACCCGGACCGATTGATACGGACATGAACCCGGCTGACGGGGATCATGCGGAGTACCAGAAACTGATGGTGCCGTTGGGTCGTTACGGGGAAAGCCCGGAGGTTGCCAATCTTGTGACCTTCCTCGCCAGCGATGAAGCCTCCTACATCAATGGTGCGATGGTGAAGGCAGATGGCGGCATGTATGCCTGACGACTGACCGCAAACCCGAATGCGAAAGGCCGGGTCGAGACCCGGCCTTTTTGGGTGTCAGCACGTCTTAGGTCGTGCGACGAGGCGTTACTCGATCTCGAAAATCCCGTCGACCTCCACAGCCGCCCCCAGGGGCAGGACCGGGCAGGACACAGCCGAGCGGGCATGGCGACCGGCATCGCCGAACACCTCGACCATCACGTCGGAACAGCCATTGATGACCAGTGGAATGTCGGTGAAATCCGCTGTCGCAGCCACAAACCCACCGAGTTTGATGACGCGCTTGAGGCGGGAGAGATCGCCGTCACAGGCCATTTTCAGTTGGGCAATCAGATTGATGGCACACAGGCGCGCGGCGGCCTGGCCCGCTGCGACATCCATATCGCCGCCCAGCGTGCCCTTGACCAGGCCGTCTGCACCAATCGACACTTGGCCGGAGATGAAGACTTCGCGGCCGGATTTGACGAATGGAACATAATTGGCGACCGGGGCGACGGGCTCCGGAAGAGTGATGCCGAGTTCGGCAAGACGGGTCTCGATGGCAGACATGATGGTCTCCTGGTCGGTCGAACAAAGGGTTGGGCCTCGGGGGCTGGTCGAGACTTAGGTCAGCGGACGACGGCTTGCAATCACCGGGACACCGGACCGGTCAGGCGTACCTGTCTAGAAGTTCACTGGATTGGCTGCGATTGCCTTTGAAGGTCAGTGTGAGGCCGCTGCCGACTAGCGTGACCGGTCACGGTCGGATTTCAGAGCCCGGCCCTTTATGACGGCATCCGAACCGAATTTGGCGCGCGCCTTGTCCATGGCCCGTTCGGCATCGGCCCGGCGGGTGGCCTTGGGGTCCAGCAGGTCCGCACTTTCGGCGACTTCGTCCACCAGTCCGGAAAACCCGATACCGATCAGCCGGAAAGCCGTGCCATCAATCTCCGGCGCCAACAGCTCGCGACCGACTCGAAACAGGGTGTCGGCCAGCTGGCTGGGATCGCGCAGTGTGCGCCGGCGGGTCCGCGTCTTGAATTTGGTGGTCTTCAGCTTCAGCGTGACCACAGTGCCGGACAAGGCCTTGGATTTCATGATGTCCGCCACTTTGACGCACAGGCGCCAGAGCTGTTCCTCCAGTTCGCCCCGGTCGCGGCGATCGCGTCGGAAAGTGGTTTCCGAACTGACGCTCTTGCGCTCGCTGTGCGGGGAGACGGATCGGTGGTCTTCGCCCCGGGCCAGTCGGGAGAGCCGATAGCCCATATCGCCATAACGCGCAGCCATGGCCTTGTCGCCGCGCCGCCGAATGTCGGCCAGGGTGTGCAATCCATCCTTTTCCAGACGGGCAGCAAAGGCCGGGCCCACACCATAAATGGCCTTGACCGGACGGCGGGCCAGGAAGTCTTCGGCGTCGACCTTGCCGATCACCGAAAACCCATTGGGCTTGTCGAGGTCAGACGCGGTCTTGGCGAGGAATTTATTGAAACTCAGTCCGACCGATACGGTGATGCCGACCTCATCGCGGATGTGTTGTTGCAGGCGTAACAGGGTCAGTGCGGGAGAGGCGCCATGCAGGCGCTGGGTGCCGGACAGATCGAGAAAGGCCTCATCGATCGACAAGGGTTCAACCAGCGGCGTTACCTCACGCATCATCTCGCGAATGATATGGCCTTCCTTGCTGTATTTGCCGTGTTCGGGCCGGATCACCACGGCGTCAGGACAGGCCTCGAGTGCCTTGAACATCGGCATGGCCGAGTGCACGCCATAAATGCGCGCGATGTAGCAGGCGGTCGACACCACACCACGCTGACCGCCACCGATGATGACGGGCTTGTCGGCCAGGTCCGGATTATCGCGCTTTTCGATCGAGGCGAAAAAGGCGTCGCAATCGATATGGGCGATGGACAATGTATTGATCTCATCGTGTTCCAGCCAGCGATGCCCGCCGCAGGACGGACAGGCCGGCCCCGGTTTCAGCGCATAGGCGGCCATGCAGGTCCGACAATAGGCCGGCATCACACCTCCTCGGCTCGCCAGAGCCAGGCCGCGCCGCGCACACCGGAACTGTCGCCATGGTGATGGCGCACGATCCGGGTGGTGACCACATCGGAAAAGACATGAGCCGGCAGGCGGGCCTGGACAGCCTCGGCCAGTCCGGGCGCATTCGAGACTCCACCGCCCAGCACGATCAGGTCTGGATCGATGAGATTGCAGACCGAGGCAAGGGCGCGTGCCAATCGGTCCGTATAGCTGGTGATGGAGCGCCGGGCGGACGGGTCTCCTGACGCCGCAGCGCTGAACAGTGCAGCGGCTGTTCGCGCATCGCCTTCCTCGGCCTCATGACGGGCCGCCATGCCCGGGCCGGACAGCCAGGTTTCGATGCAGCCGCGTTGACCGCACCAGCAACGCGGTCCGAGCACTTCATGAGCCTGGGGCCAGGGCAGGGGATTATGTCCCCACTCACCGGCAATCCGCTGGGCGCCACTCAGCAGGCGTTTATCGATCACAATACCCCCGCCCACACCCGTGCCGAGGATCACCCCGAACACGATATGCCCGTCCCGCCCCGCGCCATCGACAGCTTCTGATAAGGCAAAACAGTCGGCATCATTGGCCAGGCGCAGAGGTCGATCGAGCGTGCGGGCCATGTCCTCAAAAAAGGGACGGTCATTCAGCCAGGTCGAATTGGCATTGCGCATCAGGCCGTTTGCCGGGCTCAGCGAGCCGGGATGACCGATGCCAACGGCGGCAGTGTGACCGCACGCGTCCTCGACCCGGTTCACCAGATCGCGGATCGCGGCCAGCGAGGCGTCATAGGCGCGCGGAGTGGGGATGCGTTCGCGATGGAGAATCGCGCCGTCGCGATCCATGGCTATGGCTTCAATCTTGGTCCCGCCCAGGTCCAGCCCGATCCGAATCATGGTGTTGCGCCTCTTTTCGCACGGTATACTCCCTCTTTAGCCGGTTTTGTTCTGTTTGTGTTCTATAAATTGGAGAAACCGCTGTCTGACTCATTATCGGTTAAGGAAGATCGGGTTTCATCCTCGTCGGGGTAAAGATGTGCGGAACAACCGCACGACCATTTACGGGAAGCGTGTCGCCGCCATGCTGCAGGTCATGCCGAAAAAAGTTCTGATCGTTGAGGATAACGAGCTGAACATGAAACTGTTTCATGATCTGCTCGAGGCTCATGGCTATGAGACCTTGCAAACCAAGGATGGTTTCAAGGCGCTCGAACTTGCCCGTGAACACACGCCTGATCTGATCCTGATGGACATTCAGCTGCCGGAAGTGTCGGGCCTGGAAGTCACCAAATGGCTGAAGGATGACGAGGACCTGGCATCAATCCCGGTCGTGGCCGTCACCGCCTTCGCTATGAAGGGGGATGAGGAACGCATTCGCGCCGGAGGCTGTGAAGCCTATCTGTCCAAACCCATTTCCGTGGCGACCTTCATCGACACGGTCCGGAAATTCCTGGATTAGGAGGCAGACGGTGACCGCGCGCATCCTTGTCGTCGATGATCAGCCTGCCAATGTCCGCCTGCTCGAAGCCCGACTTCAAATCGAGTATTTCGATGTTTGCACGGCCTATAGCGGGATTGATGCGATCGAGGCGGCACGGGCCGAACAGCCCGATCTGATCCTTCTGGATGTCATGATGCCCGGCATGGACGGGTATCAGACCTGCCGTATGCTCAAATCCGATCCGGATACGCGCCATATTCCCGTTGTGATGGTTACAGCTCTGGATGATCGGGAAGACCGCGTGCGCGGGCTGGAAGCCGGGGCGGATGATTTCCTGACCAAGCCGGTTGATGAAGTCACCTTGTTCGCCCGTGTGCGCAGCCTGTTGCGCCTGAAAATGGTGCTGGACGAGTTGAGATATCGTCAGGGCGAAACCATTGGCATTCCCATGGCCACCGATCCCGGCGAGGATTTTGACGCCGAGGCCTCCGCCCTGGTTATTGCAGGCGATGAACGCTCAGCCGAACGTTATGCGTCGGCCATGCCCAGTCATGTGAACACCTGGTTTGAAACCGATCCCGGCGCGGGTGTCGCCGCCATCAATGATGAGACGGATCTGCTCATTGTGGATCTGGCGACCGAGGATTTTGACGGGCTGCGCATTTGTGCCCGTATTCGGTCTGATGCTGCGACCCGCCATCTGCCGATCATTGCGGTGGTCAATCCCGATGATCTGGAGCGCTCGGTCCGCGCGTTGGATCTGGGTGCCAATGATATTATCCACCGGCCCGTTGATACGGGTGAGCTGAATGCGCGTGTTCAAACGCAGTTGCGCCGCAAATTCTATGCGGATCGCCTGCGGAACCGTCTCGATGAAAGTCTGGAAATGGCGGTCACCGATTCGCTGACCGGTTTGCACAATCGTCGCTACATCGCCGCTCGCTTGCGTCAGGCGATGGAGAGCGCAAGCAATGGCGGAGCGCCGGTCTCAGTCATGATCGCCGACATCGATCACTTCAAGCGCATTAATGACACCTATGGCCATGATGCCGGCGATGCGGTCTTGCGGGCCTTCGCCACACGTTTGACCGAAGGGCTTCGGGCTCTTGACCTCGCCGCGCGGTTTGGGGGTGAGGAGTTTGTGGTGGTGATGCCCGGTGCCGGACTGGCCGAAGGCCGGATCGCGGCGGAACGTTTGCGTGCGGCCATTGCTCACGCCCCATTCTCCCTCCAGTCGGGAGAGGCAATTGAGGTCACGATCTCGATCGGTCTGGCCCAGGCCTATCCGGGTGAGGATATCGAGGCCCTGCTGCGCCGCGCGGATGAGGCGCTGTACGAGGCCAAGAGCGCGGGCCGGAATCGCGTAGAGGCCGCCAGAGACCTGGCAGCCTGATACGCATCAGCAATCAGCGAAAACGCTGGTTTACTTGATTTTGCCTTCTTTGAAGTCCACGTGCTTGCGGGCAACCGGGTCGTACTTTTTCAGTACGAGTTTCTCGGTCATCGTCCGCGCGTTCTTTTTGGTCACGTAGAAGTAACCCGTGCCGGCCGTGGAGTTCAGGCGGATCTTGATTGTTGTCGGCTTCGCCATGGCTCTGTCGTCCTGATCTTTGAAGTCTGTTTCAGTGTAACTGGGCGTCCGGCCCAAGCCGTCGCGAGCGCGCGAACATACGCAAGCGCGCTGCCATGTCAACTCCCGCGCGCTGTCATCCAGCTGCGAACAAGAATGAGTGCCAGATAGGCGGCGGCAATGCCCGAGAGCACCGCCAATAGGCCTGCCGGTCCGCTGACGTCCATCATCACTCCACCGGTGGGAGGGGCAATCAGGCTGCCCAGCCCGTAGGCGAAGATAAAGGCGGCATTGGCGGATGCGATGGATCCCCCCGTGAAGCGCTCGCCGAGCAGCGATAATCCAACAGTATACAGAGCACTCGTGACACCGGCCTGCACAAAGACGAGCGGGAGGAGGACGGTGAGATCGGCTCCAACAAGGGCGGTCAGAATTGGACTGATCGCGGCTAGGGCTGCGCTGATACCCAAAATGACACGGCGACCGATCCGGTCGGCAATCCAGCCCAGCGGGATTTGAAAAACCAACGCCCCCGCAGCCACAGCCAGCATCACCAGGCCAATTTCGGTGTGCGAGAGGCTGATGCGTTCGGCATAGACGGGCATCAGGGCGAAAACCAGGGTTTCTGCGGCCCCAAAGGCGAGGCCGGCCATAATGGCTGTCGGCGCACTTAGAGCGGTCCGGATCATGGCGCGCAATGAGGCGCTCTCTTCGTCCGGGGCCTGAGGGTCGGGCCCACGCAGAACCAGGACCGGGAGAACGCCCAGCAGGAAGATCAGGCTGGCCACGTAAAAGGCGATGTCACCCTGGTGGGCAAGCGCGGTGAACAGGCCTCCACCAATCCCAAACCCGCCCGAGAGCGCAGTGCCATACACGCCCAGCATCAAGGCACGCCGTTCTGCGGAGACGACCTGATTGATCCAGCTTTCCGAGATGACAAAGATCACCGTCATGAAACAGCCGACCGCAAAACGCACGATAAACCACACCCAGACATGCGGGAGGAGCGGGAAGAGGACAAACAGAACCGCCGCAGCGACGAGCGAGAGAGCCAGGATCTGGCGCGGGGGACGAACTCCCATGAAGCGGGGGACCAGCGGGGCCATCAGCAAAGTGGATAGCGCAGCGGCGGCACCGTTGAGACCGACAAGAAAGCCGGACCCGGTCATGTGTTCCAGTCGCAGGGAAATGAGCGGCATGGACAGCCCGAACACGATACCGCACACGCCAGCACACAAAATGGCCGCGACAAGGGAACGCGTGTGGCCGTGAGCTGGATCAATGAAAGCCGTAAGCATTAGATTTTAGCCTGATTGGAGCACGCCGTCGCGTGGATTGGGTATCTTTGGCGGCGTGCGTTCAGATCGGGTCGACGACCATGTGTCCACGTACCGCTCTCATCCAGCGCACGGGCTGGGGTTCCGGGGGTGTCACACGGTCCAGCTCGCTGAGCACAAAATGGGTCACCATGGGCAGGTCGAGCGTTCTGGCCTCCTCGAGCGGCACCCAGCGCACATCTTCCAGTTCCGAACTGGGTGTGGGGGCCCGCTCATCCGCGAGCGCAGACGCATCGGCGGTAAAGAACCAGGTATCAAAACGTCGCGTACGGCCGGGCGGTGTCACAGCCCGGGTGATCAGCTGGAGCCCGGACAGGTCAGGTGCAAGGCCTTCGCGTCTGAAGGGCTGCCAGTTGGCGTGACGCGAGCGAAATGCGCCCGTGCGCGCAATGAACAGACCGGTCTCCTCGGCGGTTTCACGGACGGCAGCAACGGCTGCGGCTCGCGCGCGGTTCTCCGGAATGACACGCGTCATGGCGGTGCGCACATCCTCGGACAGGTCTGCCGCGAGCGGTGCGGTGTGATCGGCGCGGTCTACTCGTCCGCCCGGGAAGACATATTTATTGGGCATGAAAACATGGCGGGCCGATCGTCGTCCCATCAAGACATCCATGCCGGTGCTGTGTGTGCGAGTGAGGATCAGCGAAGCCGCCAGGCGCGGGCGCAGATACGGGGCAGGGGTCGAATCCGTCATGCCCTTCTTCTAGCGGGTCAGCGCCGCCGCCGTCCACGTCCGCCACCGCGTGATCCACCGCGTTTTTGTCGTTCGCTGAAGGTCTTCGCGCGGGCGCGTGCCCGGGTCTTGCGTCCCGGCGGACGTCCCTTTTCCGGTTTCGACTGGATGGACAGCAGTAATCCGCCCGTGATCGGAGTGGCTTCTTCCAGACGCACCTTGACGTTCATGCCGAGACGATAGGTATCGCCACTGGCTTCACCGATCAGGGCATGGGCTTCTTCATCATGATAGAAGCGTTCGGCGCCCAGCTCGCTGATAGGCACGAGACCGTCCGCTCCGGTTTCGCTCAAGCGGATAAACGCACCAAACCGGGTCACACCAGTAATGCGTCCCTCAAAAATGGCCCCGACACGATCGGCCAGGAAGCTGGCGATATAGCGATCCACCGCATCACGTTCGGCTGCCATGGCGCGACGCTCCGACTGGGTGATCTCGTCAGCGATCACATCCAGGCGGCTGCGTTCCTCATCGCTCTGCCCGTCATCGCCCAGCTTGAGCGCACGGATCAGGGCCCGGTGTACGGTCAGGTCGGCATAACGACGAATGGGCGAGGTGAAGTGGGCGTAGCGGTCGAGATTGAGGCCGAAATGCCCCTGATTATCGGGATCGTAAACGGCCTGGCTCTGGCTGCGCAGCACGACCTCATTGACCGTTTCATAGTGTTCCGTGCCGTGTGCCTGGGACAGGAGCCGGTTAAAGCGACCCGTGCGGGGCGCTTCGCCGCGGGCCCATTTCAGCCCGACCGTGGGCAGGAAATCCGCCAGCCCGTCAATTTTCTCGCGGGAGGGTTGTTCGTGCACACGATAGATCAGCGGCGCCTTCTTGGCTTCCAGGCTCTCGGCCGCACAGACATTGGCCTGGATCATGAATTCTTCGATCAGCTTGTGCGCATCAAAACGTTCGCGCACTTCAATGGCTTTGACCTTGCCATCCTCGCCGACGCGGACCTTGCGTTCCGGTGCGTCGATTTCGAGTGGCTCACGGGCAGCCCGGGCCTTGGACAGGGCCTCATACGCACCCCAGAGCGGTTTCAGCACGTCATCCAGCAATGCATTGGCCACCGCATCGCCCTCACTATCAATCGCTTTTTGAGCCTGGGTGTAGGAGAGCTTGGCGGCCGAGCGCATCCAGCCGCGCAGGAAGGTGTGCGAACGTTTCGTGCCGTTTTTGTCAAACACCATGCGCACGGCGAAACAGGGCCGGTCTTCTTTCTCGCGCAGGGAGCACAGATCATTGGACAGGCGTTCGGGCAGCATGGGAATAACCCGGTCGGGCAGATAGACCGAGTTGCCGCGTTTATAGGCACCGCGATCGAGCACGGAGCCCGGCGCCACATAGGCCGCGACATCGGCAATGGCGACCATGGTGATCCAGCCACCTGCATTGGCCGGATCCTCGTCCGGGGCTGCCCAGACCGCGTCATCATGATCGCGGGCATCGTCGGGGTCGATGGTGATCAGCGGGATTTTGCGCAGGTCCTCGCGCTGGCCCTGTTTGGCCGGTTTGAGGGCCTTGACGAAATCGAGTTCGCCATCAGAAAAGCCATCAGGTACGCCGTGCGAATGTACGGCAATCAGGGAGCCGGCACTGGGATTGTCAGCGCTACCGACAACTTCGACAATCTCGGCCATTTTGGCGACATGGCGGCGCTCCTTGACCAGGCGACACAGAACCAGGTCGCCATCGCGGGCCTTCTCGGCCTCCCCGCGGGCGGGGACCAGGTCATGGCGGCTGCGACGGTCCACAGGCGCCAGGCGCGGTGGACCCGAACGTGGTTTGTAAAGGACACACAGGAGTTTGTGGGCGCTTTGTCCCAGGCGCTTCATCAGGCGAGCCTCATACCCGCCTTCACCATCCGGCTTCAGCTTGACGAGCGCCTTGTCCCCAATGCCCAGAGCGGTCTGACCGCGCCCGCCCGCGCCTTCGCCCGGCGCGAGACGGATGATCGGACTGTCATGATCATGGCGGACCGGCTGGGCCAGCAATTCACCATCATTGTCGCGATCCGTGATCTCGACAACGGTGACCGCGGGCAGGGCGCCGGCCAGGACATAACGCCGACCGCGATCGCGTGCGATCAGGCCGTCATCTTCCATGGCGCTCAACAGGGTCTTCAGTTCCAGCTTGCGATCTCCGCCTCGCAGGCCGAGTTCGCGTGCAATCTCGCGCTTGCCCAGCTGGCCGGGCATGTCGCGGATCACGTTGAGGATGTCATCCCGATTGACCGGGCTGAACGAATTGTCTGACCCGGTCACCCGTATCAAGCCTCGTCAGTATCTGTCGCCTTGGATTTTGCCGGGGTCTTTGTCTTGGCCGCGGCCGTCTTGGCGGTGGTGGATTTTTTCGACGTTGTCTTGGACGCCGCTGTTGTCTTTTTTGTGGTCGTCTTCTTGGCGGTGGTTTTTTTCGCCGTTGTTTTTTTGGCGGCGGTTTTCTTGGCCGGGGCCTTTTTAGCGGTCGCCTTCTTGGCCGGGGCCTTTTTCTTGGTGGGCGATTTGGCGGCCTTTTCCTCGACCAGCTTCATCGCAGCGTCCATCGTGAGCGTCTCAATGTCCGTCCCCTTGGGCAAGGTGGCATTGATTTTCTCATACTTGATATAGGGGCCATACCGGCCATCCATCACCCGAACCGGCTTGCCATCATGATCGCCCAGCTCCTTGAGCGCCTTGGCGGTCGAGGCCCGGCGTCCGGGATTGGCTTTTTTGTCGGCGATGACCGAAACCGCGTGGTTGAGACCGATCTCGAAGACGTCCTCCACGGAAGGCAGGTTGGCGTAGACACCGTCATGCAGCACATAGGGGCCATAGCGTCCGATGGCGGCACTGATCGGCTTGCCGTCCTCGGGGTGATCTCCCACAAGGCGAGGCAGATTCATCAGCTTGATGGCCTGTTCTTCGCTCAGCCCCTTGGGGTCCCAGCCCTTGGGAATGGAGGCGCGTTTGGGTTTGTCTTCACCCTCGACCTCCATCTCCAGATACATGCCGAACCGGCCATCCTTGAGTGTGATGGGTTTGCCGCTTTCCGGATCGATGGCGATCTGGCCGTCACCTTCAATGACATTCTCGGCTTCGGTCGGACTCATCTGGCGGGTGAATTTGCAATCCGGATGATTGGAACAGCCCAGGAAGGCGCCATAGCGGCCCAGGCGCAGGCTGAGCGTGCCCACGCCACAGGACGGGCACAGGCGCGGATCTGTGCCGTCTTCCTTTTCCGGGAAGATATGCGGTGCGAGGACATCGTTGAGCACATCGAGAACCTGGCTGATACGCAGATCGCCGATCTCGTCCACTGCCGAGCGGAAATGCGTCCAGAAGTCACGCAGCAGGGCTTTCCAGTCCAGATCGCCAGCGGACACCTTATCCAGCTGATTCTCCAGATCGGCGGTGAAATCATACTGAACATAACGTTCGAAGAAGTTTTCCAGGAATGCGGTGACAACGCGCCCCTTGTCCTCCGGTTCGAACCGGTTCTTCTCCATGCGTACGTATTCGCGGTCGCGCAGGACCTGCAGTGTGGAGGCATAGGTCGACGGACGCCCGATCCCCAGTTCCTCCATGCGTTTGACCAGGGATGCCTCGGTGAAGCGCGGCGGCGGCTGGGTGAAGTGCTGGTCCGCATGGGTTTTGGCGACGTCAGCCTCGGCCCCCTGGCTCAGCTTGGGCAGGCGACCGCCTTCATCATCATCCTCGTCATCCTTGCCTTCTTGATAGAGGGCTAGGAAACCGTCGAATTGAAGCACGGAACCGGTCGCCCGCAGGGCCGTTTTCTGGTCCGGCGTGGTGATGTCGACGGTGGTCCGTTCAAACCGGGCGCTTTCCATCTGACTGGCCACGGCACGGCGCCAGATCAGCGTGTACAGGCGGGCCATGTCCGGATCGAGCGACAGATTGCCGGGCAGGCGGGAGAAGCTGGTCGGGCGGATGGCTTCGTGCGCCTCCTGGGCATTTTTCGCCTTGGAGGAGTAAAAGCGCGGCTTGGCCGGCACATAAAGTGCGCCGTGCTCCTGACCGATCACATCGCGGGCCTGATTGACGGCCTCATTGACCATGGAGACACCATCGGTCCGCATATAGGTGATCAGGCCGACCGTCTCGCCACCAATATTGACACCTTCATACAGTTTCTGGGCCGTCTGCATGGTCCGGGTGGCCGAGAAGCCGAGCTTGCGGGCGGCTTCTTGTTGCAGGGTCGAGGTGGTGAAGGGCGGCGGCGGATTGCGCTTGGTGGGCTTGGCCTCGACGGCGCTGATCGTAAAGGCTCCGGCCTGGATCGCCTCGACGGCCGCATTGGCCATTGCCCGATCCTTGAGCGACATTTTGGTCAGCTTCTTGCCGTCCAGTGTCACCAGCTTGGCGCGGAACTGGGAGCCGCCGGAGCGCAGATCTGCATCGACCGTCCAGTATTCTTCCGGCCTGAACTTCTCGATCTCCAATTCCCGGTCACAGATCAGGCGCAGGGCCACGGACTGCACCCGGCCGGCAGAGCGTGATCCGGGTAGTTTGCGCCAGAGAACGGGCGAGAGCGTGAAGCCGACCAGATAATCCAAGGCACGGCGGGCGAGATAGGCATTGACCAATTCCATGTCCACGGCACGGGGATGGCGCATCGCTTCTTCAATAGCCGGCTTGGTAATGGCGTTGAACGCGACGCGTTCCACCGTCACATTCTTGAGCACACGGCGCTTGGTCAGGGCTTCGAGCAGGTGCCAGGAAATGGCTTCACCTTCGCGATCCGGGTCAGTGGCGAGGATCAGACGATCGCTCTCCTTGACCGCATCCGCGATCGCCTTGACGCGTTTTTGCGATTTGGTGTCGACCTCCCAGTCCATGGCAAAATCTTCGTCCGGCTTCACCGAGCCGTCCTTGGGCGGAAGATCGCGCACATGGCCGAAACTGGCCAGAACAGTGTAATCACTGCCCAGATACTTATTGATTGTCTTGGCTTTAGCCGGGGATTCGACGACGACTACATTCATCTCACGGACTTTCCGGGACGGGGGTCAAGGCGCCGGAAAGTGTGCGAGCCCCCCAAATCTGTCAATGGTGCTGTGGCAGGCGAGGCGTGGATCACAGTGTTATGAGGCCTCTTGAGGCAGGCCGGAGACGGGCGATGCCGCGCTGGCTCTGACCCGACCGCCCGGCAGGGTTTCTACCCGCCCCGTCAGAGACCATTCCTGTAGCAATGCCATAACGTTAGAGGCCGGAAAACCGCTATCGCGAATGAGTTGATCCAAAGGGGTGGGCGCGCTCGACAACAGGGTCTGCAAACGGGTTTCAAGTGTATCGTCTGCAATTTTTTCTTCGTCGGGCATCGTTGCGGGATGGGGATCGTCTGCCGCAGCCTCGGGATCCGGATCGTCAAACAGGTCTGCAGGCGCCGTCTCACGCACCTGGGGTGCGGGTGGGTGAGCGCGCGACAGGATCTCGATGACATCCTCGGGGCAGTCCACCAGCTGGGCGCCATCTCGCAGCAGGCGGTTGGTGCCTTTTGATCGGGGATCCAGTGGCGAACCGGGTATGGCCATCACTTCGCGCCCCTGTTCGGCCGCCAGCCGGGCCGTGATGAGTGAGCCGGATCGTTCCGCCGCTTCGACCACCAGCGTGCCCAGGGCGAGACCGGAGATCAGGCGATTGCGCCGGGGAAAATCCTGTGCCCGGGGGATAGTGCCCAGTCGGCGTTCCGACAGGATGAGGCCTTTATGGGCGATAGCCTCGTGGAGCTCGGCATGTTCGGGCGGGTAGATGTGGTCGAGCCCACCGGCAACAACGGCAATCGTGCCTGTATCGAGCGAAGCGTGATGCACGGCGCCATCGATGCCGCGCGCCAGGCCAGACACCGTGACCCAGCCGTTTTGTCCCAGCGTCGACGCGAAATGGCGTGCCAGGCCCAGCCCCGCCGAGGAGGCGTTTCTTGATCCCACCAGGGCACACACCGGACGGTCGAGCAGGCAGAGATCACCGGCTGCGAGGATGACCGGGGGCGGAGGAGACAAAACGGACAGAGCCTGTGGAAACTGCGGGTCACAGCTCAAGAGGAGGTGCAGGCCCAAACGCTCCACGGTGTCCATTTCGGCGAGGACCTCGGCCTCGCTGGCCAGGCTAACGCGAGCGAACGGCGCGGTATCGAGGTGAGCATGCAGATAATCTAGCGCGTCAAGCGGGTCGCGATGGCGTTCAACAAGCCGGGCCAGGCCGGTCGCGCCCAAGCCTCTCGACCGCGCCAGGCGAAGCCAGGCGCGTCGTGTGTGAGGATCGGGGGCCGGCGGGGTCACGTGTCTCCGTGAGGTGTGTCATCACCCGGGGCGGGTGTGCCGGGGTGCGACTCAGTTTCCGGATCGGCTTGCGTACCGGTCTGCGATTTCGAGGTTTTCTTGCCTCCGATACGGGGTTCCTCGCCGGCCAGGATGCGGCGGATATTCTCGCGGTGGCGCCAATAGATCAGCACCGCCAGGAAGATGGCCATGAGGGCGACATCCACCCGGCCGAGCGCAAAGGCGAAGATCGGAGCGGTGAGGGCGGCCACCAGCGCGCTGAGCGAGGAGATGCGGAAGATAGCCGCCATGATCAGCCAGGTCGCAATCGCGGCCAGACCCATCGGCCAGTGCACGGCCAGCAGCGTACCGATGAAGGTGGCAACACCCTTGCCGCCCTTGAACCCCAGCCAGACCGGATAACAATGCCCGAAAAAGGCGGCCGCACCGGCGATCAGCCCGGCCTGGGTGCCCAGCGTGTAGGTGAAGATGAGCGCGGCCATTCCGGCCTTGCCGGCATCGAGGACCAGTGTCGCGGCGGCCAGGTCTTTGCGGCCCGTCCGCAAGACATTGGTTGCACCGATATTGCCCGAGCCGATCTCGCGAATATCCCCGAGTCCGGCCAGACGGGTCAGCACCAGGCCGAACGGAATCGAACCGAGCAGGTAACCGCCCAACGCGGCGAGGATCAGGAGACCATAGGACATACGCTACACCTCAGAGTTGTGAATTGTGATCCCGTCGACGAGGGTTTGCAAGGCCTGACCCGTCATGCGACGACCCGTCCACGCGCAATTGCCTCTGGCAGAACGAAAGTTTTTCGGGTCACAGACCCAGGGCCTGTCGCCATCGATCAGAACGAGATCTGCCGGTGCACCGACCGCCAACCGGCCCTGTTCCAGGCCCAGAAGGTCTGCCGGACCGCTGGTCACCGGGCGAAGCGCCTCAACCAGACTGAGTTCCTCGTCATGCACCCGTCCTAGCAGCGCCGCGAGTAGGATTTCCACCGCCAGCGTGCCCGGAGCCGCCATGGCAAAAGGTTCGCCCTTGTCATCAAATGGGGTCGGACGGTGATCGGAGACAAGGGCCTGGATCTCACCGGCCGCGACGGCCTCGATTAAAGCGAGGCGATCATCCTCGGTCCGCAAGGGCGGGGTGATGCGCAGATTGCCGTCCAGGCTCGCCGCATCGATCTCGTTGAGCACGAGATGGGCGATCGAGGCCATGGCGGCAATATCGATATCCCGGCATCGGACATGGCGCAGGGCATCGAGGCCGGACCGCGTTGAAACCCGATCGACCAGAAGCTTGCCACCGGATAATTCCGCCAGGCTGGCATCGCGTTCAATCGCCATGCGTTCGGCGATGGCCGGTTCGGCGGGCAGACCCATGCGGGCCGACCAGTCGCTCTCGACCGCGATGGCGCCGGCACTGAGATGCGCATCGGCCGGGCGCGCGGCGACCCAGTGGTCGAACTGGCTGGCATAGCTCAAAATCCGGCGGAAGGTGCGCGCATCGCCAATGGGCGCATCGCCGCAGCTGTAATAGGCCAGACCCACCTGGTTTTGCAGGCCCAGCTCGGCCATGGCCTCGCCCTCAAGCGCCACGGTCGCGCCGCCCGCGAGCATCATGCGCACACGCTGTTGGGCCAGACCTGCGGCCTGGGCCTTCAGCGGACCGGGGGCATCCTGGGGGGTGAGCGCATTGGGCGCGATCACCACCGTACCCACCCCGCCGGCCGCCGCAGCTGCTGCCAGGTGAGAGGCGGTTTCACCATCGGGTGTGAAGCCCGGCTCAATGGCCGTGCGCAGATCGATCAGGGCGGGGGCCAGAATACGGCCGCGCGCATCGATGACCGTGTCGAGATCGGTCGTTTCGATCTGCTCACCCCAATCGGCGATCACGCCATTTTCGATACGCACGCCGCCGGGACCGTCAAACTCGGTCGCCGGATCAACCAGGCGGGCATTGATGATGGCCAGGGCCTGGCTCATTGGTCCTCTCCCGCATCGCGGCGGAGCACCCCGCCTATCTGTTCCAGCACGGCCATGCGCAGGGCCACACCGTTTTCGACCTGGTCGAGAATGACGCTGCGCTCCGGGTCATCGGCGAGTTTGGAATGGATCTCCACACCGCGATTCATCGGACCGGGATGCATCACGAGACAGCCGGGTCTGGCGCGTTCCAGCCGTTCATGACTGAGTCCGAACAGGTGGAAAAACTCGCGGCCTGACGGCACAAACCCGCCGGACATGCGTTCTTTTTGCTGGCGCAGCGCCATGACCGCATCACAGCCCTCCAGCGCTGCATCAAGATCGTGGAACACGTCCACACCCCATTGGTCCACATCCATCGGCAACAGGGTAGGCGGGGCACACAGGCGGATTTCGGCTCCGAGAATATTGAGCAAGCCGATATTCGAGCGCGCCACCCGTGAATGCAGGATATCGCCGACAATCAGGATGCGATGCCCGCCGACCGAACCCCAGCGCCGATGCAGGGTGAAACTGTCGAGCAGGGCCTGGGTCGGGTGTTCATGCATGCCATCACCGGCATTGACCACCGACAGGCCGGTCTTGTCCGCCAGATAGGCCGGTGCGCCGGTGGCGGTGTGACGCACCACCATGATATCGGGCTGCATGGCGGCCAGATTGCGGGCGGTATCGGCCAGGCTCTCTCCCTTTTTGGCGGAGGAGTGCTGGATCGCAAAATTCACCACATCCGCGCCCAGGCGTTTGGCCGCCATTTCGAAACTGCCCTGGGTGCGGGTCGAGTTTTCGAAGAACAGGTTGAGCACCGTCATCCCGGCCAGCGCATCGGAGGTTTTCCGCGTGGTCTGGTTCACGCTGCGCCAGTGCGCTGCACGTTCAAACAGGATGGAAATGTCAACGGGATTGAGATCGGCCACCGAGATCAGGTGGCGGTGGGGAAAATCGTAGGAGAAGGCCGCGCGGCTCATCCGGTCTCCCAATCATGCTTCACGGGCGTCTGTGCAGCGCACCGACCGGCCCCGATATCGGTTTGCGGCGGTATAGGCGGCGTCGGCCTCGCGCGCAAGTGTGCCCTAGCCGATCTGGAATTTGCGACGCAGGGCCAGGCCGGACAGAAATAACAGTGCAATGGAGATAAATGACTGCAGCGTGGCGAGGATCTTGATCACCAGCCACCAGGCGGGATGGCTGGTCGCCTTCACAGTCTGGATCCAGCCCTCTCCGGTTTCAGCATATCCCGGCGCCCAGATGAAAAACGGACGAAAGACTTGTTGGAAGGCCAGGTCGACCGATTCAGAGGCCCCGGTGGACAGAATATGACCGATTAGGGCCAGCCCCCCATAGTCGAACCCGAAGGCCGGCATGCTTGATAGTCGCGCGCCATTGCCCAGGCAGAAATAGACGAGCGCCAGGCCGAACGCTCCGCCCATGACCCAGCCCAGCGGCCGAAGGAAAGACGCACCATAATCGGCAAACACGCCATAGGCGCGTGCGGCCCAGCGATCCCAGCGTGTCAGCTGACCATCGCGATAGGCGTCGGATCGAACGGGTCGGTTCTGCCGGGCCATCAGCTCCATGCGGAAAAACTGTTGTTCGCGATGATGATCGCCTTGCTGGGCCATGGCGCGTTTCAAAGTACGGCAGCCCCCCTCCAGGGCTGCCCAGAGATCATTGGCTTGGGTGTTGCGCGCGTTTTCGGAAAGGCCGTCAATGTGTGCCCTGATCGCCGTTCGTGTGTCGTCAAACCCCGATCGCCGTGGTGCATCGGCGTGCAAGAGTATGGGCTTTTCCAGTACGGCGCCGTTAAAGGCGTCGAGGGGAAGGCGGGTGGCTGAGTTCAAATCCACGACCTCACGAAAGCGAGCGCCAGCGAACGCCGACTGAGTGTTTCCGGGACTGTCTGAGAAATAGCAATCGCGAAACTCTATCGTGTCTTGAAACTCCGCTTTTCGGAAGGAGACTTGATGGTGGAAGCCGGGCGCAGAGAATTCGGTGGCGCCACGCTGCTCCGCAGAACCGCCGAACCTCGCGGTGTAATGGAAACTGGTGGATTGGAAGTCTGCATCTCCCCCGAAGAATCGGGCGTTGTAGAAGTCTGCGTATCCGCCGGAGAATTGCACATTGTAGAAATCGGCGTGACCACCGGAAAAGCGCACATTGTAAAAGTTTGCACTACCGCCAGAGAATTTCGCTTTGTAGAAATTAGTTTTTCCGCCGGTAAATTGTGCGTTGATGAAATTGGCATTCCCGCCCAAAAACTGCGTGTGATTAAAGTCTGCCGGAGAGGCAAAAATCGCGTCTGTAAAGTTCGCGTCGGTCAGCCAAAGGGCATGATCCGCTTTAAGGTGATAAGTGCTCTGGGTCTTAGATCGTTGGTGCGAATGAGGCGGTGTTCGATTGGTCGAACTTCTCGCAGGAAGTTGTGGGAATGGCAGCTTACGGATTTGGCCACCGGTCAACTGGGTGCGCCGGTCCGGACCTATTAGTTGATCATGTTCCCAATTTTCAGTGCGTTTAGCTTCTGTTCTGGAAGCCGCGTTGATCCGAACCTCCAATTCTGCGTTGAGAGTGTCCCAACGGTCACAATTGGCCTCCGACTTCCAGCTTTTCGATCCGTCTTTCCAGTGCTCGGGCAGGTGGCAGATATGAAAACGCGGCTGGCCGTCATGGTCTTCCAGCAGGCCCGCTTCAAGCAGGGCGTCATCCGAGCGCAAGGATGTGCCATCCCAGCGCCAGTAATCCTGCAGCGTGGCGTCGCGAGACCCCTCGGGCAGGGCTGGATCCTCGCGCTCCATTACCCGGCCGTCCGGTGTGATCGACCAGCCTTGCCAAGGGTGTTTCGGATCACCTTTTTCATTGAGCACTGCCAGTCCCGCCCAGGAAAAATCCTGCGCCCACCACTTA
>NZ_JBKQWY010000003.1:0-461795 GCF_047308265.1 Maricaulis sp. D1M11 | reverse complement strand
CCGGCCGTCCGGTGTGATCGACCAGCCTTGCCAAGGGTGTTTCGGATCACCTTTTTCATTGAGCACTGCCAGTCCCGCCCAGGAAAAATCCTGCGCCCACCACTTATCCCACCATTCCTGGTCGAGACGGGCTTTGAGCTCTGCGCGTTTTGGACCTGTCAGCTTGGCCATTTGATCCCCCTGACATCAAGTTTAGCGCGCGGCTTCAAACACGCAATGGGTGTGTCAGGGTGTTTTGCTGGTCTATTGTTTTGCCCCTCACCCGCCTCGTTGCACTCGGCATCCTTCGTCGCTCCGACCCTGACCTGTGCAGGGTCTCGGGCTCCTCAGCCCCAAAAGGGGAGAGGGATACAAGAGTCCATCTCCGTCACTGGGGCTGAGGAGCTCCAGCAAAAAGAAAAAAAAACGGCTGAGGGGCCCCAAAAAAAATGGCCCGTTTTCGCGGCGGCAGCGGTGTTGCATAGCGGCCTCCCGCACATCGTCAATTGACCTTGGCGGCCAGTCTGATATAGCGGCCCCGCAAGAGAGAAGGAGGTCTCCCATGGAGATTCGCGAAGGTCTTACCTTCGATGACGTGCTCTTGCAGCCGGGCCCGTCTGAAGTCTTGCCCGCCGATGCAAACGTCTCAACGCAGATCGCACCGGATATCAATCTGAACATTCCGATGCTGGCCGCCGCCATGGATACCGTGTCCGAGGCGCCGATGGCGATTGCCATGGCCCAGGCCGGGGGGCTGGCTGTGGTGCACCGCAATCTGTCCATCGAGGAACAGGCGGAGGAAGTGCGCAAGGTTAAACGGTTTGAGAGCGGCATGGTGGTGGATCCGGTGACGATCTCGCCCGATGCGACGCTGGCTGATCTGCGGGCCCTGACTGAGCATCACCAGATCTCTGGCATTCCGGTGGTGGAAGGCGCAAGCAAGACCCGGCCGGGCAAGCTGGTGGGTATTGTCACCAATCGCGATGTGCGTTTCGCCGATGATCCCAATGAGAAGATCGGCAATCTGATGACCCGCGATGTGGTCACCGTGCGCGAAGGAGCGAGCCAGGACGAGGCACGTCGCAAGCTGCACGAACACCGGATCGAGCGTGTTCTGGTGGTGGATGACCAGGATCGCTGCATCGGCCTGATCACCGTCAAGGACATGGAGAAAGCCCAGGCGCATCCCATGGCCGCCAAGGACAGCCAGGGCCGTTTGCGCGTGGCGGCTGCGACCACAGTGGGGGATAGCGGGTTTGCCCGCGCCGAAGCCTTGATCGATGCCGGGGTTGATGTGGTGGTGATTGATACCGCGCATGGTCAGAGCCTGTCCGTGCTCGAACAGGTCGCGCGTGTGAAGAAACACACCAATGCCACACGTGTGGTGGCTGGCAATGTCGCGACCTATGACGGTGCCAAGGCGCTGATCGATGCAGGCGCGGATTGTGTGAAAGTGGGGATCGGTCCGGGATCCATCTGCACCACGCGGATTGTGGCCGGTGTGGGCGTGCCCCAGCTGACCGCTATTCTTGAAGCGCGCCGGGCAGCGGAAGGCTCGGATGCGACGATTATCGCCGATGGCGGGATCAAGTTTTCCGGTGACATGGCCAAGGCGATGGCGGCCGGTGCGCATGCGGTCATGGTGGGATCGCTGCTGGCGGGCACCGAGGAAAGCCCGGGCGAGGTCTTCCTCTATCAGGGCCGGTCCTACAAATCCTATCGCGGCATGGGGTCGCTGGGCGCGATGGCGGCGGGGTCTGCAGATCGCTATTTCCAGAAAAACACCGAGCGTATGAAACTCGTGCCGGAAGGCATTGAGGGCCAGGTCCCGTTCAAGGGGTCGGTCGGTCCGATCCTGCACCAGATGGTGGGCGGTCTGCGCGCGGCGATGGGATATACCGGTTCGGCCACGATCCCCGACTTGCATGAGCGGGCGCAATTTGTACGCATCACCAATGCGGGCCTGCGTGAAAGCCATGTGCATGATGTGAAGATCACGCGCGAGGCGCCCAACTATCCGACCACCAGCTAAGGTGCTCAATTTGTTCAAGCTTCAGCGCTGAATGCATGCCATTTGGCGCTGTTGCTTGCCGCAGCGGTGGACCGGCGTCACGGTCGCGACGATTTTCAATTCTGCCTGTGCGAGGACATCGTCATGACCCTTTCCCTGTTTCTGCCTCTGTTTATCCAGGTCTGTCTCACGCTTGCTCTGGGCTTCGCCACGGGCGCATCGCGCTATCTCGCCATCGAGACGGGCAAGGTGCGTCCGCGAGATGTGGCGCTGGGTGAAAAAGCCTGGCCCCGCAAGAGCCAGCAATTGGGCAATGCGTTCGGCAATCAGTTTGAAACACCGGTTCTGTTTTACGCAGCCATCCTGGCCACCCTTGCTCTGGATGTTCAGAGTGTCGTGATTGCGGTTCTGGCCTGGGTGTGGGTGATTTCGCGACTCATCCATGTGGGTGTACACATCACCAGTAATCACATGCTCTTCCGTTTCATCGCCTTTGCGAGCGGTATGGTGCTTTTGGCCGTATTGTGGGCGGTTCTGGGTTTCGAGGTAATGACACGATGATGCAAGACCAGCCGGCTCTGTCGACGGACACGGATATTCTCTTCCTGCTTACCGGAAGCTGGGGGCATGAGGGCGACGAGTCCGGCGGACCCTTCCTGTGTGCGGATTGCTGCACCATGGAAGGCGCCCTGGCGATCAATACCCACTGGGCCGACGCCATCACCCTGGCACGGGTGGAGTATGCCCGTCCGCGTGCGGAAATCATCGCACTTCTGGATGAAGCCCATCAGAACGCGCCGACCCTCATCCTGGCGGACAGAACCGAAGCGCATGTGGATGTGGTAACGTGTGACAATGGTCGCCGCATCATCACCGACCCCTCGGATATCTGTCGTCAGCTGGCGGCGTGTTATGGCGGAGCGAAACCCAGCTAGAGATCTCGGGGCGCGACACTGTGTACCGTGGCTTCCCGCTGCGTGGCGGGGCAGGGTGAGCACATGCTTGCTCGCACCCCCTCGCCCCGGATCGATATCCCGCCGGCTGACAGCCAGATTGCGGCCTATGCCGACCCTGGCGATTACATGGATTGTTTTGCCATCGCTCTGGCGGATCGTCCGGATCTTCAAACCTGTGACCCGCGCCGCCTGGCTGAACACTGCGGCACCATTGATTTTGCCTGGTCCCGAGGGCTGCTCTGGTTACGCGATACTCTGGTCAAACCCTTAGGGTTAAAGGCCACGCCCGATCTGTCTTCGGACCAGATCCATAAGCCGGTTGAAGAAAAAACGGTCGGAGATCGCGTGAATTTCTTTCGCATTTTCGCCATCGAGGAACATGAAGTCCTGCTGGGAGAGGATGACCTGCATCAGGATTTTCGTTTATCAGTGCTTCGAACCTGCGGGCCGGAAGCCAAGCTTGTCCTGACCACCGTATGCAAACGCCATAACTGGTTTGGACATGTTTATCTGGCGAGCATCCTGCCCGTGCACAAAAAGCTGGTGAAGGCCACGCTTGAGACCGCGATCGAAAAGCCCCTGCCCAAGCCAGCAGGCTGACGGTCGACATTGACCGGGAAGCATTCATGAGAGATGGCGGACGCATCGCTGCAGCGATCGAAATTCTGGATACCCTGCAATCACGCCATCAGCCGGTAAAGGATGCTGTGCGCGACTGGGGTAAGGCGCACCGCTTTGCCGGATCGGGGGATCGCGCTTGGATTGGCGGGCTGGTCCTCGATGCTCTGCGCCATCAGCTGTCCGTGTCGACGGCCATGCAGTCCGACACACCGCGCGCGCTGGCGATTGGCACGGCTGGTCGTGTCTGGGGCATGGATGCAGACCAGCTGGACGAGATTTTCGAGAGTGATGACCACGCACCCGATGCCCTGAGCGATGCCGAGAAAGACGGGCTGAAGCGGGATATCTCGGATGCGCCTGCCTATGTGCGGGGTGATTTCCCCGAATGGCTGGAGGAAAGCCTGACGCGCGCCTTTGGTGAGAGCGTGGCGGAGGAAGGGCGTTTGTTGTCAGCGCGGGCGCCGGTCGATTTGCGCATTAATATTCTCAAGAGCGACCCGGATCGTGCCGAAAAAGAGGTCGCCTCCAAGCTGAAGACCGTCGAAGCCTCACATCTTACCCGGCTGGGCTTGCGCCTGCCCCTGCGCGATCCGCGTGCCAAGGCCGCCGCCGCTGAGAGCATTCCCGCCTATGGCAAGGGCTGGGTCGAGGTGCAGGATGTCGGCTCGCAGGTTGCCGCCCTGGCCGCAGCGCCACGCGCGGGCATGAAAATCCTGGACTATTGTGCCGGTGCGGGCGGCAAGACGCTGGCCCTGTCGGCCCTGCTCAACAATACCGGTCAGGTCCATGCCTGGGATCTCGACTGGCGGCGCCTCAAAGCCATCTGGCCGCGCCTCAAACGCGCGGGGTCGCGCAATGTCCAGGTGCATGACGGTAAAGAGGCCGAGGCTCTGGGCGATCTTACGGGCAAGATGGATGTGGTGTTTTGTGATGCACCGTGCACCGGAACCGGCACATGGCGCCGTCGTCCTGACGCCAAATGGCGTCTCAAGACAGCAGCGCTGGAAAAACGCATGGAAGAGCAGGATACCGTGCTCGAACGCGCCCAGGCCTATGTCAAACCAGCCGGGCGTCTCGTCTATGTGACGTGTTCGGTTCTGCCGGAGGAGAATGGGGATCGTGTCCAGGCCTTCCTCGATCGCGGTGCGCCGTTCAAACCGGTTTCTGCGCTGGAGGTGCTCAAGGCCTCGGGGGGGCTGACGGCGGGGGCCAGTGAAACGCTGGAGGCCTGTGTGACCGATCTCGGCGCGCTCCAGCTCTCACCCGGGCGCACCGATACGGACGGTTTCTACATCTGCGTGTTGGAACGCGAGGCCTAGCGCCAGTCTCGCCCCAAAAGGTGGCCAAGGCCTTCCTTGACGACTCCCAACCGCCGCCGCATCTGATTTTTTAGGGACCGTGAGCCCGGAGGCGGGGCGAGAGACAGGAGTGCCTTCGCAGACGTCTGTGCCGATCCATCCGCCCAAGCCGCGGTCCAGGCGTCGTAGACCGCATATTCTTCGTGCAAAACATCGCGCAGATGTTCACGCGCCTGCTCGAGATTTTCGATCTGCTGATACTGGGACCGTGGTGTGACATTGCGACGGGGGAGCACACCCACCCAGCCGGCATGACGGCGGCAGGCGCCCAGTCCCGCGGACCGATGGGCATCGACAAAGAAACAATAGGGGCCGGGGCGGGTCTCGAGGCGTTCCTGATAACGCGCATAAAACCGGAAATTCTTTTCGGCGAAGGCAACAAAGTCGAGCTCTCCGCGTGCAACGCGCTGCGCAATCTCCAGGGGTTGTTGCCGAGACCGAAAGTGCAGGAATTCCGACGCGAGACGATCGACGGGATCGCGCAACCAGGCAAGCGCACCCGCCTCAGGAAACAGGTCCAGAAAGTCCCGGGCTCGATGTCCATCGATCACACGACAGGGCGAGGTTGAAACACATGTTCTCGCCTGCTCGCGGTCACCCGCATCCAGAAAGGCCAGCGCCTGGCTGGCGATCTGTTGTCCATCGCGGGCCTCTGTTGAGGCAAAGCTGACCTGTGGCCCGAGATTGCGCTCCAGAAACAGACGCCAGGCTGTTCCCGCGGTTTTTGGGATGTGGAGTGAGAGCAGCATTAGCGCCGTGTTGTCCTAGCGGCGCAGTTCCAGAGTGAAGTCGACCGCGATGCCGCGATCAATACTCTCCAGCCCGGCCAATTCCTGCAGCGTGTCGATACCGTCCATCAATTGCAGCGGGGCGGCCTCGACAGAGATGGGCGTGGCTGTTGTTACACGGACATGACCGTCCGCGACATGCTCGACGCGCACGGAGGCCGTTAGGTCCAGCGGGATGTCGCGCAGTATTAGCGTGAAATCGACAGGTGTGATCTGCGTCTCGCCGACCTCCACCCACAGGGCGCCATAATCCAGCTCCCCCTCGATGCGGGCGAAGGGATGGTCGGCGGTCTGGAAGAGATGTTCGGCCATGCGCTCATTGCGGATCGGGATAAAAGTCTCGACGGTGGCCATGTCGAGCTCTATGCGAAGCTCGCCGCCTTCGGTCAGAGAGCCGCTGACACCCGTGAGTTCATGCTCTTCGTCGAAATCGCCGTTTTTGACAGTGATAAACGTGAGCTGGGAGGTGTCGGTGTCGATCCACCAGGTCATGGGCGGCATGGCAGGCGCGGTGTCCGCAGCCGGAGGCGTGGTATCCTGGGGCCCTGTGTCGACGCGGTCCTCACGAGGTGAGGGACTGCAGGCCACCGCAAGGGTTGCCACGCCAACAAGTCCGGCCATAAGAAGCGTACGCATGGTGTTGATCCCCATCATTCATGTGCGGTGGGCGAGATTAGGGCAGTTAAACCGCTTTGCCACTCACAAAGAAGCGATATCCCCACTGGAAATCTGATCTGACTCGCGCTATCGGGCGTCATGACCGACACCCATGAAAAACTCCTGATCATCGACTTCGGCAGCCAGGTCACCCAGCTCATCGCCCGTCGCGTGCGCGAGAGCGGTGTCTACTGCGAAGTCCATCCTTACAATCGCGCCGATGCGGCCTTTATTGACGGCTATGATCCTAAGGCGATCATCCTGTCCGGCTCGCCGCACTCGACCCATTGGGATAACTCACCTCGGGCCGATGACAGCGTCTTTACGCGCGGCCTGCCGGTTCTGGGTATCTGCTATGGCGAGCAGACCATGTGCGCCCAGTTGGGCGGAGCGGTTGAAGCCTCCGAAGAGCGCGAATTCGGCCGGGCCGACATCACCATCACTGCAGAGAGCCCGCTGTTTGCCGGTCTGGGCGGTGTGGGCCATGAAGAACGTGTGTGGATGAGCCATGGCGACCGGGTCTCCGCGATCCCGGCCGGTTTCGAGGTGATCGCGACCTCGGGCAATGCGCCCTTCGCCGCCATTGCCGACGAGACTCGCAAATTCTACGGCGTGCAATTCCACCCCGAAGTCGTGCACACCCCGCGCGGCGCAGCGCTTCTGAAGAATTTCACTCACGGGATTGCCGGTCTGAGCGGCGACTGGACAATGGCCAGCTTCAAGGATGAAGCCATCGCCAAGGTCCGCGCCCAGGTCGGCGACAAGCGTGTCATTTGTGGCCTGTCCGGCGGGGTCGACAGTTCCGTCGTGGCCGTGCTGCTGCACGAAGCTATTGGCGATCAGCTGACCTGTGTCTTCGTGGATACGGGCCTGATGCGTCAGGGCGAGGCGGACGAAGTCGTCTCCCTGTTCAAGGA
The DNA here is from genome assembly GCF_047308265.1 of Maricaulis sp. D1M11. NCBI lineage: Bacteria > Pseudomonadati > Pseudomonadota > Alphaproteobacteria > Maricaulales > Maricaulaceae > Maricaulis > Maricaulis sp. D1M11. Next base: position 454,508 of record NZ_JBKQWY010000003.1, on the reverse strand, counting down.
GCATTACAATATCCCGCTGATCCATGCCGAGGCCGAGGCCTTGTTCCTGGGGGCGCTGGACGGCGTGTCTGATCCGGAAGTGAAGCGCAAGACCATCGGAAAACTCTTCATCGACGTGTTCGACGAGAAGGCGAAGGAGGCCGGTGGTGCAGACTTCCTGGCCCAGGGCACGCTCTATCCCGATGTCATTGAAAGTGTCAGCTTTGACGGTGGCCCGTCTGTCACCATCAAGTCGCACCACAATGTGGGTGGTCTGCCCGCCCGGATGAAAATGGACCTCGTCGAACCGCTGCGCGAACTCTTCAAGGACGAAGTGCGTGCGTTGGGTCGCGAACTGGGTCTGCCGGACGCCTTTGTCGGTCGCCATCCTTTCCCCGGGCCGGGTCTGGCGATCCGCATCCCCGGTGAGATTACCCGCGAGAAGGCGGATATCCTGCGCAAGGCCGATGCGATCTATATCGAAGAGATCAAGGCGGCCGGTCTGTATGACGAGATCTGGCAGGCCTTTGCCGTGTTGCTACCGGTTCGCACCGTAGGCGTGATGGGCGATGAACGGACCTATGATCACGTGCTCGCCCTGCGCGCGGTGACATCGGTCGACGGCATGACCGCCGACTATTACCCCTTCGACCATGATTTTCTCAGCCGTGTCTCCACGCGGATTATCAACGAGGTGCGCGGCGTAAACCGCGTGGTCTATGACGTGACCTCGAAACCGCCGGGGACGATTGAGTGGGAGTAGGAGCCGACCGTTCTCCCTCCTCCGATCGATCCGGCGCCTGGGCGCGTCGGCCCTGACAGCAAGGCGCGCCCTGGACCCAGTGTTCGGGCGCGTTTTTGTGAGGTCCTGACCGGGGCTGTCGCTCCGCCCGCAATTGTCCTGTACGAAAAACTCGGCGTCCGGGAAGATGTGCTGCACTTTGATGTACCACCCAAAGCGTGTTCCACGTCATGGCGGCTTTATTGCGGTTTTGCTGGGACGGCCTTTTTGCGTTCACCCAGGGCGCCCTTGGCGGCGGCACGCACAATACGCTGAAATTTCGGGCATTCCATATGGCTGGGGGCGGTACAGGCCGCGGCGTGTCGCAGACCTTCGCGCATGGCTGTCAGCTCCCGGATCTGCTTGTCCAACTCGTCAGCCTTGTCCAGCAGGCGTTGGCGATCGATCCGCGGCTTGCCGTCCACACCCAGCATGCTGGCAATATCCTCCAGGGTGAACCCGGCGACCCGCCCCAGGGCAATCAGCGCGAGGCGTTCGAGAATATCGCTCGCATACTGACGTTTTTGGCCCTTCCGGCCCACGGGGCGAATAAGCCCTTTCTCCTCATAGAAGCGCAGGGTGGAGGCGGGCAAACCGCTTTGTCGCGACACATCTGCAATATCGAGTTCAAACATGCTTGACCTCAAGTGAACTTGAGCTGGCATCATGCCGTCAATCGCAGCCTCAAGCAAGAAAGGAACAGGCTGAATGACGAAGACTGGTTATGAGAGCGAGAGCTGGAAACAGGCGGGCGGAACCCAGTGGGTGGACGCGGCAGATCAGATGGATCGTCTGTTGATCGCCTATCTGGATCGATTGATGGACACGGTCGGCCGGTTGGCCTCGGGCCGCGTGCTGGATATCGGATGCGGAACCGGTGCCACGACGCGCAGTGCGGCCACGATTCTGGGCAATCATGGTGACGCAGTCGGGCTGGATATCTCTCCTGTGATGATCGAGGAGGCCCGCAGACGGGCTCGTGAATCGCGTTCTGCGGCGAGTTATGTGCTGGACGATGCGGCATCACATGCCTTCGCGCCGAACAGTTTTGATCTCCTGATATCGCGGTTTGGCGTGATGTTTTTCGAAGATCCGGTTGCGGCATTTGCCAATCTGCGTCGCGCCGTTCGGCCGGGCGGACAGCTTCACATGATCACCTGGCGCGGACCGGAAGAGAACGCCTTTTTGACTGCCGCGGAGGAGTCTGCGCGCGAATACGTACCGAATATGCCCGTGCGTCAGGCAGGTGAGCCCGGTCCGTTCGGTCTGGCGGACCGTGATCAGGTGACCTCGATTTTGTCCGATGCCGGTTGGAGCCGGATCAGCCTGGAACCCGCGGATGAGGAGATTGTGATGAGTGTGGACGAGCTGGACAATTACCTGGTGAAGATGGGGCCGGTCGGTCGGATTTTCGATGAGCTGGACGCTAATACCCAGGTCAAGCTGGCCGTGGCGATCCGTGCAGCCTTTGCGCCTTATCGAGAGGGCGACGAGGTCCGTTTCACCGCATCGTGCTGGAGTGTGCGCGCCGAAGCCGGTGAGGAGGCCTGACAATGACCGAGTTTCAGGTCTTCTGGCTTGCGGCGCTTGGGCTCGGTATCGGCGCGACACTGGTGATGGATCTTTGGGCCGTGATCAAGCGACATGTCTGGCATTCGCCCTCATTGGACTATGCCCTGGTCGGGCGCTGGTTCGGGCACATGCCCCGGGGCCGGTTTGTCCATCGCACGATCATGCAGGCCCCGTATGTGCCCTATGAACGTCCGGGCGGCTGGGTGTTGCACTATCTTTCGGGCATCGCCTTTGCGGCGCTCCTGTTGAGCCTGGTCGGTTTGGACTGGTTGAACCAACCCACACTGTGGCCGGCATTGGGGGTGGGGCTGGCAACGGTCATCGTGCCCATTTTCGTGATGCAGCCCGCGTTCGGTTTCGGCATGGCGGCGTCACAAACACCGAATCCGGGGCAGGCGAGGTTTCATAGCCTGTTGACCCATGCTGTTTTTGGCTTGGGTCTGTATCTGTCTGCCGTGATACTGGCCCCGGTCTGGCCGGTACATGGCGGCTGAAAGCCCATTTTTTGGGTGTTTTCCTGAAAAATTTCCGGAAACTGAAAAAAAGGGGCTTTTTGTCGTCACGATTTGGGAGTATTGGGACGTTTCGATCTGGTAGATAGATACCAAACGGCTTGGCGTGACAGCGCTGCTGACTGAGTTTCCTTCCAATATCGACGACCGGACCCGCTGGCACACGGCCACCCGGGCCACACACTATGCGCGGATTGAAAGGACATCCTCATGGCAACCGGCATTGTAAAATTCTTCAACACGACCAAAGGCTTCGGCTTCATTCAACCGGAAGAGGGCGGCAATGACGTCTTCGTCCACATCTCGGCTGTTGAACGCTCTGGCCTGACCGGCCTCAACGAAGGCCAGAAGGTCACGTTTGAAGTTGTTCAGGACAAGCGCTCTGGCAAGAACGCTGCTGACAATATCGCACTCGCCTGATTGGCCTGTGCCGCGCCCGTCCGGGCGCGTTGATGCATTCAGGAGAAGGCCGGGTTTTGCCCGGCCTTTTTCTTTGGTCGTGTCACGGTGCGACGACGAGGCCGAAGACGCATTGTCGGGGTTGACTTCGGTATAAACATAACTTGATATATAACAAGTTATGGAGAGGCGTATGTCTGACATTCTCGCTCATATGGGGCACACAGCGCTGGGGTCGCGATTGAAACGGGCCGGCATGGCCCTGCAAGCGATGACCCAAACCTGGCTGGAGGGGCAGGGATGTGATCTGCCTTCGGCCCAGATGCCGCTTCTGGCGGCGCTTAGCCAGACCGACCCCCGGACCACCGGAGAGCTCGCACAGATGCTGGGCATGGCCCAGCCGGGCGTATCGCGCATGATTGATGCGATGGAGAAGGGGGGCTGGGTTGTCGTTCGGTCTGGCGATACAGATCGGCGTCAGCGCCTGATCGTTTTGTCCGACACGGGGCAGGCCCTCTCGGTCCGGGCGGCGCGCGAATTCTGGCCACGCGTCAACGACGCTGCTGCACGATTGTGTGACGGGTTGGACGGGGATTTCCTGTCTCAATTGACCCAGTTGGAAACCCGTCTGCGTGCGGGCGATTATGCTGGTCTGCTTCGTGATGACCGCCTGCCGGGTGGGCAAGCTTCGAGAGACCCGGTTTCCAAAGATAAGGTTTCAGGAGGGCAGGCCTCATGACGGCGCTCGATCGACCGGTCTGGGCCAGCCTGACCAGCTATCACGCGGAGCGCGCTGTTGGCTCGGGGGCTGTGCGCCGCTTTCACCCGGATATCAATGTTTTCCTGTCGGGCGAGGATGATCGACCGGAAACGATGGCGCAGGCCGCAGACCTTGTGACCCCCGGATCCGAGGTGGTCGTGCTCCAGGCGCAGCCCGTTACGCGACCCGAGGGTTTTGAGGTCGTGATGGCCGCGCCTGCGGTTCAGATGGTCTGGGGTGGAGGCGATGTGGCCCCTGTCGACACGCGTGACATTGTTCGTCTGGGCCCTGAAGATGCCAGCGAGATGGTTGAACTCGCAGATTTGACCCGGCCCGGTCCAATGCTGGCCCGTACCCATGAAATGGGTCCGTTCTGGGGGATTCGCATCGATGGGCGATTGGCGGCAATGGCCGGGCACCGCATGCGCTTTCCCGGGCATATCGAGGTCTCTGGCGTATGTACGCATCCTGATTTTCAGGGACGGGGGCTGGCGTCACATCTCTCGCTTCATGCCACGCGCAAGGTGTTGGAACAGGGCGAGACACCCTTCCTTCAGGCCTGGGCGGAGCGTACGGGCACGATCCGCCTGTATGAGCGGCTGGGATTTCAATGGCGCCGGGATTTTCATGCCGTGGTATTGAGGCGGCAGGGCTGAGTCGCAGGGAGGCGTCGATGCGCGATCCGATGACAGATCGAATGGAAAGCGTCGAGATCCATCTCGCACACCAGGACAAGGTGATCGAGGAACTCAATCAGGTCATCCTCGCTCAGCGTGAGGAGATTGATCGTCTCACGCGCCGTCTCGACAAGATGCATTCGCGCGTGGGTACGCTGGAAGATCATCTGCCGGCGGCCGAGGCCACCAAACCCCCGCATTATTGACGATCAGGCCGCGGCCAGGGCGTTGCGCACCTTGGGCAGGATCCGGCGAGAGACCGGTGTCTCCGTCCCGTCGCTCAAGACCAGTCGGCCGGTGCCCGACGCTTCACGCTCGAGCGCAGAGACAAACGCCGTGTTGACGATGTGGGAGCGGTGAACCCGCAGGAAGCTGGGCGGAAGATCGGCCTCCAGCGCGCTCAGGGCGGCCGTGTAGAGCCGGGTATCGCCACTTTCGAAACAGATCTCGACATAATCGCCGGCGGCCTTGATCTGAGTGATGCGGTCTGTGGCGACATAATCCACCCGGCCGGCCGAGACGAGCTGCAGGCTTTCCGGTGCTTCGCGTTGGCGGGCCTGGTCGAGCGCCACTTCCAGCTGACCCGCCCGGCGGGTTTCACTGAGCCGTTCCTTGCGTTCCTCGATCAGCAGAAGAGCGTGCTGGGCCAGGAGGAGCAGGAGCAGGGCGGTCAGCCCGACATAGATGTAGAAATCGAGAAATCGGTTCGGATCCCACACCATGGCGACCAGGGTCAGGCCGAGTATGGGAAGAAAGGCCCGCGCTTCCTTCTGACCGCGCCAGAGCGCCCAGCCGCACCAGCCCAGAGCGGCGATGAGGGCAATCATCAGGCTTAACCCGGTCTTGCCGTCAAACCCGGCCTGCCAGGCGATCATCACACTCATGCCCGCGAACAGCCCGCCGAGTATGGCCAGGCGAGCGCGCAGTGAAAACGTGGTGAACCGGGCGATGAGATAGGCGTTCAGCAGGAGGCCCGAGAGCACGGCAAACGCCGTGATCGACATCAGGCGGACATCATGCATCGGGTAGTCATAGGCAAACAGGCCGCGTGCTGATTCCGATAGCAATTGCCCGCCGGTGGACAGGGACAGCCCGGCCAGGAGTGCGGGCAGGAGGCGACGTTCCGCCTCCAGCGCCATCACACCGAAAAAGATCGCGCCGAGCAGGAAGGCGCCGAATGTCATGAGGCTTGGACCATAATCGGTGATGATCCGCGCTGTTTGATCGGTATAGGTGCCAATCCCGATCATGTGCACCGGGCTGGAGAGATCAATCAGCGAGTGATGACCGGACAATTCCAGCTCGATGGCGTTGTTTCCCGGTCTCAGCACCGAGCGCGGGACGTAGAACACGGCATCCATTCGCCCCACCGTCTCACTGTGTCGTGTATCGCCGGGGCGCCCATTCTCGCCCACCAGCTCGCCATTGACCCAGGCCCGTGATGCTGCCTTGCCGGAGACAAACAGGCCCAGAGGCTCTTGCTCGGTGAAGAGGCGTTCGGGCAGGGCGAGACGCCCACGGACAATGATGTGGTTATTCTGGGGATCGATATCCCAGACGGTGGCGGTGGAGCAGGATTCGGGGTCGGCGACAGGACAGATCTCGACCGTGCGCGAGTCGATCCAGAAGAAAGACCGGTTCAGCCGCGGGTCGGTTTGCGCCCAAGCCGGTCCGGACAGGAGGGTAAGGAGCCAGACGACCAGGACGGGCGGCAGTGTCAAAACGCGAAGCATCATCATGGCTTTATCCTAGCGCAGGACAAACGGTCTGGCGCGACCATTGATCGGTCAGGCCCTACCGTTCGCCGATTTCGCCTGTCAAAGCACACCGCAAGGGCGTTTGTCTCGGGTCAATTCACGGCCGCAAGAGGAGATTGAAACAATGCGCCCGCTGTCTTGCCTGATGCCTGCCCCCGCCCGCCGCTTTGTGTCCGGTCTGACGCTGTCTGTCGCGCTTATGACCGGTGCCAGTTCGCTCGCACTCGCCGACCGCGTCTATCCCGGCGAGGAGGCGATTGTGTTCGAAGCCGGTGAAAACCGTGTGGATGCCTATCGCGGTGTTCTGTCGGTCCCTGAAAACCGGGCGGACCCGGAAAGCCGGATGATCGAACTGGTCTATGTGCGTTTTCCCGCCACGACGGATGAGCCGGGCGATCCGATCGTCTATCTGTCCGGAGGCCCCGGTGGATCGGGCATTTCCACGGCCCGTTTTCGCCGCTTCGACCTGTTCATGCAGATGCGTGAACATGGGGATGTGATTGCCTATGACCAGCGCGGTACGGGTGAATCCAATGACATGCCCAATTGCGAAAGCGGTGTGAATATTCCGCTCGCCGAAGCGACCAGCGATGCCGAACTGGGTGCGCTCTACCGTGACGCCGCGCTTGTGTGTCGGGATTTCTGGGACGGTGAGGGCATTGATATCAATGCCTATAATACCCGCGAGAGCGTCCGGGACCTGTCGGACCTGCGCACCCATCTGGAGGCCGATCAGCTGACCCTGTGGGGGATTTCCTACGGATCCCACCTGTCGCTCGCAGCCCTCAAGGATATTGAGGACGAGATCGGGCATGTGATCATTGCCTCTGTGGAAGGGCTGGACCAGACCGTCAAATCGCCTGCGCGTACGGATGCCTATTTCGCGCGTCTGCAAACGGCCCTGGAAACCCAGCCGGCGGCCCATGCGCGATATGGCGATATCGCGACCCTGATGCGCCGCGTCCATGCCCGCCTGGATGAGGAGCCGATGCTGATCATGGTGCCGCGCCGCGAGGGGGAGCCGGTCCCCTATCTCCTGCAGCGCCGGAATGTGCAGCAATTCGCGTCGGGCATGATTTCCGATCCGCGCAATGTGGGCGCGCTGTTCGCCATGTATGCCGAGCTGGACCAGGGCGGAAGCCAGATCGTGACGGCCATGTTGCAGCGCTTCTTCCGGCCCAGCGAGGAGATCATGCTGCGTCCGATGTCGACGGCCATGGATGTGGCGTCCGGCGTGAATGCGGATGATCTGGCCCGGTTTGAAACCGAAGCCGAAACCAGCCTGCTGGGTCTGTATCTCAACTTCCCGATGCCGCAGCTGAATGAGGCGTGGGACGGGCTGGACCTGGGGGATGAGTTCCGGACGGCTCCGGTCAGTGATGTGCCGGTTCTGGTACTTTCGGGCACGCTGGACGGGCGGACCTATGTCGAAAGCCAGGCAGAGGCTGTGGCCGGACTGGAGAATGCCCAGATCGTGACGGTGCACAATGCCGGGCACAATCTGTTCATGATGTCGGACGAGGTGCAGCAATCGATGCACGCCTTCCTGCGCGGTGAAGACCAGTCCGGGCGCGAGATCATTGTCGATTTGCCGGACTTCAACGAACTGCCCTTCTGATCCCGGCCCGACCCTGGGCCTAGACAGACCAATCCGTCGCAGGACCGGTCCCGATCGCGTATCGGGGCCGGTTTGTGCGATTTTTTTGACGGCCCTGCATCCAAACCCTGTCGGGGTGGCTACTCACTTGTGAATGCACGGGATGAACCCGCTGTTCGAAACGAGGAGTAGACCCATGGATGGACGCGATTTCGGCGATTTCATTTTCCACTATTGGTGGCTGTTTTTTCCGCTAGCCTTTTTTATTGCCGGTGGGTGGAGCAGTTTCATGCGCTACAAGCGAACCCAGGCCAAGATTGATCTCCTGAAAGCCTATGCCGCTGCGGGCAAGGAACCGCCGGCAGACCTGGTCGCGAGCCTGGACAAGGATCGCGGCAATGATGACGACTGGGATGATGGGAGCGAAGACATGCACGGTCAGCACAAAAAAGGATCCACCCCGTTTCTGGTGGTCTTGTTCGCCGGTCTGGCCGGCGTGTTCGGTTTTGCCGGTTACACCAATCTGCTGGGTGAGGTGGATGCGTTCTACTTCATCGCCCTGATCCTGGGTGTCCTGTCCCTGGCCTTTCTGGTCAGTGGCCTTTTTCGCCGCTGATTGAAGCCGGGGTGTGAAGGGGCAGGCGGATGTCACGAGATGACGCATCACCGGGAGATGCCCAGGATGCACGCTGGGTCAAGGCGGCGCGCGCCGGGTCGGAGCCCGCCTTTGCCCGGCTCGTCTCGCGCCACCAGCGTGCTGTGCGCAGCTTCCTGATGCGCGTCGCGGCCAATCCGGCGGATGCGGATGATCTGGCCCAGGAGACCTTTCTGGCGGCCTGGTCGGCTCTGGCCCAACTCAGAACGCCGGGGCATTTCAAGTCCTGGTTGATGGGCATGGCCTGGCGCAAGGCGAAAAGCCAGGCGCGGTCTGCGGCGCGGACCTCCCGACGCGATCACGACTGGCAATCCACCCGCGCGGAGACACACACGCCCCAGCCCGAAGCGGTGATCTCCATGCGGCGGGCCCTGATGGAACTGCCGGATGATCAAAGGGCGGCGCTGGCCCTGTGCGCGGGAGAAGGGTGGACGCATGCCGATGCGGCCCGTATTCTGGGGCTTCCCGTGGGAACGGTGAAATCCCATATCACACGGGGGCGGGCCAGGGTGCTGGCACACCTGGATACACACGTTCAGCCGGAAACCGGGGCCCGTACATCGCAGCGAACTGAAGCATCACGGCCCGAGGAGGTCGCGTCCGATGACTGACAAGACCGAAATCGAACCCGCCGGGCGCATGCCGCTAGCCGGCGAGAGCGATCCGATGGCCGCACTGTGGGCCGCGACGGGTGCGCCGCGTTTTGATGTGAGTTTCACGGCCTCTGTGATGCAGGGGGTCGCCCGGCGTCGCCTGCGTCGTGATATGGTCGTTTGGGGTCTGGCCTGTATGATCCTGCTCGCCCTATTGGTGCGCGTGGGACAGGATATGGTGCCGGCCATGGGTCTGGTTCGGGATGCTCTGGCGCCGGCCGGGCTTGCCCTTGTACTGGCCGCAGCGATGGCGCTGACCGGTATCGCGCTTCAACGCACCGATCTGATGCGGTTTTTCCGGCAATTCTACACCTGATATCCGGTTGTCATGGGGGTGACACCGCGCGCCGCAGGGAATCACCTATAGTCGATGGCGAGACACGCAGCGGGTGGGGAGATCCGTCATGTATGTACTGATCCTGGGGCTGATCCTGTTTATCGGTGTTCATGCCATCCGGCTGTTTCCTGCCCAGCGCGAACGCCTGATCGCCCTGCGCGGTGAGAATACCTACAAGATAATCTATACGGTGATTTCAGTGATCGGGCTGGCGCTGATCATCTGGGGCAAAATCCTGGCTCACCCCTCGGTGATTGTCTGGGAGCCGCCGGTCTGGGGGCGCCACCTGGCCTATCTTCTGGTGCCGCTGGCTCTGATCCTTCTGGTCGCGGCCTATGCTCCAGGGCATATTCGCCGCTGGTTGCGCCACCCCATGTTGGCCGCGGTGATGCTCTGGTCCCTGGCGCACACGCTGGCCAATGGCGAACTGGCCTCGCTCATTCTGTTTGTCACCTTTTTTGTCTGGTCGACCATTGTGTTCATCGCGTCCTGGTTTCGCGAGACCCCGCCGCCCATCGTCAAGGGTTGGGGCGGTGACCTGACCGCCATCATTCTCGGCTTCCTCGCGGCCATGCTGATCCTGCGGTTTCACATGGTGCTGTTCGGCGTTGCGGTGGTCTGACGGTCGAAAAACAGTAATACTGCCGCCACTTGCATCCAAATTCGGGCCGGCCCGCATCTAAAGGGCATAGGCGCAGGTGAGCGCACGAATTGAAGGAGTTTTACCATGGAAGTCGAAATTCTGGTGCCGCTGGGCCTGTTCACGATGATCGTCCTGATCGTCTGGATTTCTGTCCGCAACGGATCCGAGCGCCGCAAGGCCACCTTGAACGTGATCGAAAGCGCGATCCGGCAGGGACAGACAATGACGCCGGAAACCATCAAGGCGCTGGGCATGCCCCGCAAGGACGGGCGCGGTGACCTGAAAGCCGGTCTGATCCTGGTGGCGGTTGCTGCGGCCTTCGCGACGCTGGGCATGACGATCGGTGCCGTTGAAGGTGATAACGAGGCCGTGCCGATCATGTTGTCGATCGCCGCTTTCCCGGGCTTTATCGGACTGGTGCTGATCGGCTTCGGTCTGACCGGCAAGAAGTCGAGCGATCAAGACTAGATCATGGCGGCTTCGGACGCAGAACTCACCGCCCTGGTGATCGCCACCAAGAACGCGGCAGCCTTTGGCGAGCTGGTTCGGCGACACCAGGGACTGGTCCGGGCGATGTTGCAGCGCATGTGTCGCAACCACGCTCTGGCTGATGACATCGCTCAGGACGCATTCCTGCGAGCGTTTGAAAAAATCGGGAGTTTCAAAGGCACGGGCACGTTTAAATCCTGGCTCTGCTCGATCGCCTACACCGAATTCCTCAAATCGGCCCGCAAGCGCAAAGCCGCGGATCGGTTGCTGGACGGGCTGAAAGCCGAATACCAGGATGAAGCGGAAGCCCCGCGCGATATGGGCAATGTGGTCGATCTGGACCGGGCCCTGGCGGAGCTGAAAGAAGACGAGCGAACCGTGGTGGTGATGTGCTATTCTTGCGGCATGTCGCATTCAGACGTAGCCGAGGCCACCGGCATGCCCCTGGGGACCGTCAAGTCCCATGCCAATCGGGGGCGCGCCAAGATGCAGGCTTGGTTCGCCAATGCGGAGGTGATGGCGTGATGACTTTTGATGATGCCTTTGACGCGCGATTGAACGCGGCCTTTGCCCAGGCGGCCGAGCCGCTCGAGACGGAAGCCGAGGCTGATCGCTTCACCCAGAAAGTCATTGAACGTCTGGGTCGTCCGGCTCGTAAACGCGCCTTGATGCTGGGCGGGGCCGGGTCCATTGGATCTGCCATCGCCGGCACCCAGCTGGAAAGCGCCTTTGCCAGCATGTCAGACCAGGCCGAAGGGGCGATGGGCAGTTTTGCCTTCTTCGTGAACCCGGAAGTTCTTGCGACGGCGGCCATTGCCATCGCTGTAGGCTCGGTGGCGCTTCTTTTGCCGCGTCGGCTGGCCAGCCTCTGACAGGCTGATCGGACCGGAAGGTTGATCCCATTACGATCGGTGTCTGGATGGCGGGTGTATGCCCGCCATTCGTCGTTTGAGGCGGTTATGCACAGGCTTGGGCTTTTGCACTGCAGCATGCTGGTCTAGTTTCGCATCCAACCAAAACAAGCCCCATTTCGATCAGGGATCCACAGCCATGTCCGCCCAGACCCAGGTTCGCCGTATTACCGCTCCGCAGATTCGCGCTCGCAAGGGCCAGGATCCCCTGGTCTGTCTGACTGCCTATGACGCGCCGATGGCCCGCTTGCTCGACCCCCATTGTGACCTTCTGCTGGTCGGAGACAGTGTGGGCATGGTTGTGCATGGTCTCGACAGCACAATCGGTGTGACGCTCGACATGATGATCCTGCACGGTCGGGCCGTTATGCGCGGTGCCAAACGCGCCCTCGTGGCCGTGGATTTGCCGTTTGGAACCTATGAAAACTCGCCGCAGCAGGCGTTTGAAAATGCGTCTCGTGTGATGTGCGAAACCGGCTGCCAGGCGATCAAGATAGAGAGCGGGACCTATGCGGCCGAGACCATCGCCTTCATGGCCGAGCGCTCCATCCCGGTGATCGGACATATTGGATTGCGTCCCCAGGCGGCACTCGCTGATGGCGGGTTCAAGGCCAAGGGCCGGACCGAAGCCGAGCGTCAGCGCGTGATCGACGAGGCTATCGCGACCGACAAGGCGGGCGCCTTTGCCATTGTTATCGAGGGCGTTGCGGAAGACCTGGCGCGCGAGATCACTGAAGCCGTGTCGGTTCCCACGATCGGCATCGGCGCATCGGCGGCCTGTGACGGCCAGATCCTGGTGACCCAGGACATGCTGGGTGTGTTCGACTGGACCCCGAAATTCGTCAAGCGTTACGACAATCAAGCCGAACGCTCCAGCGAAGCGTTTGCGCGTTATGCGGATGAAGTGCGCTCCAGACAGTTCCCCTCTGATGCACAAACCTACAGCTTGAAGCCCGTGGACGGTTGAGCTCTGTTGCGAGGCGGGCGCGCTGACGTTAGGGTCGCGCCGAACGAGGGCATGTGCCCGCCAAGCTAGGGAAATTGCCGCCGTGGCCGATATCTTCCAGGAAGTCGATGAAGCGATCAATCAGGATCGTTTCAAGCAACAAATGCGCAAATACGGACCGTGGGTCGTGGGCGCTGCCTTGTTGATCGTTGGAGGCGTTGCAGGCTGGGAAGGCTGGTCGGCGTTGACCAAACGGGCCGCAGCCGAATCTTCCGACCAGTTCATTGTCGCCCAGACCGCGTTCGAAGATGGTGATACGGACCTGGCCAATGTCGGTTTCGAGACCCTTATCCTCGACGGCGAGAGCGGTTATCGCACCCTGGCCCTGTTGCGTCAGGCCGCGATTTCCCAGGAGGCAGGAGACGCGGCGGCGGCCGCAGCCCTGTATGTCGAGGCAGCCGATTCGATTTCCGATCCGGTCATTGCTGATCTGGCCCGCCTGAAATCGGTCTGGGTTCAGTGGGACACCCTGTCCTATGCCGATATCGAGCTTCGGCTGGCGCCGGTCGCGACACCGGGTTCGCCCTACATCCACCTGGCCCGTGAGAGCCAGGCCGCGGCGGCGCTTCGGGATGGCGCGCTGGATCCGGCCGAATCCACTTATCTTTGGTTGACGACGAATTTCGACACGCCGCAGGGTGTGCGGATCCGTGCTCAGAGGGCCTTGGCCATTCTCGAGCAAATGCGAACCGAGGCTGCCGCAGGCGCGCCGGCCGAAACCGCCGGGGATGGTGGAAATGAGTAAAGTGACGCGTATTCGTTCTGGTCTTATTGCCTGTCTCCTGCTGCCGATTGCGGCGTGTTCGACAGTTGAGGATCAGCTGGATTTCATCCCGGGTATCGGCAATGACGGTCCGCGTGAGACAGCACCGGAAGATGGTCGTGTTTCCATCCTGAGTTTTGAACAGGGGCTGCAGCAGAGCGATGCTGCTGGTCCTGTCGTCTTGCCGACAGCTTATTCCAACCCGGTCTGGCCGCAGCAGGATGGATATCCCACTCATGCGATCCAGCACACCGCTGCTCCGGGTGAACTCGAACGTGCCTGGCGGATCAGCATTGGTGCGGGCTCATCCAATCGTCACCGTCTCAATGCGCGCCCGGTTGTGGCCGACGGCAAGATCTTCACGATTGATGCCGATGGTCGTGTGTCTGCGTTCGACGCAGACAGCGGATCGCGCGTGTGGAGCGAGGAGCTGCGCAGCGACCGTCGCCGTGACCAGGACGCCGTCGGTGGCGCGCTGGTCTTTGATGAAGGCCGGATCTACGCCCACTCGGGTCTGAATTTCTTTGTCGCGCTGGACGCACAAACCGGGACCGAACTCTGGCGGTCCGAGACCATTGTCCCGTTCCATGGGGCGCCGACCGTTGCGGATGGCCGGATTTTTGTCACCAGCGACGATAATGAACTGCTTTCAATGGATGCCGACAATGGCCAGGTGGACTGGACCTATCCTGGCATTGTCGAAACCGCCCGCCTGATCACCACTCCGAGTCCGGCGGTTCTGGGTGATGTTGTGGTCGCCCCGTTTGCGTCTGGCGAGCTTGTGGCGCTGCGCGTGCAGAACGGCAACCCGATCTGGCAGGATGCTTTGGCGCGTGACAGCGCCTTGACAGCCCTGTCGCGTATCAATGACCTGTCGGGCAGCCCGGTGATCCTGGGTGATCGCGTCTATGCGCTCAGCCATTCCGGTCCCTTTGTCGGCATCGATATGCGGTCCGGCGAGCGTTTGTGGTCCGTGCCGGCCGGTAGTGTGAACACGCCTTGGATTGCCGGTGATTTTCTCTTCACCGTCACGACCGAGGGTGAGGTTGTGTGTGTGAACCGTTTGACCGGTGCGATCCACTGGATCCAGTCTCTTCCGCTGTTTGAAAACCCCAACAACCGGAAGGACCGTATCTCCTATGCGGGACCGGTCTTGGCCAGCGGTCGCCTCTTCCTGGCCTCTTCGGATGGTCGTGGCTTTATTCTCGATGCTGCAACCGGTGTGCAGACGGGAGAGGTGGATCTGGACGATCCGGTATATATCGCGCCAATTATTGCCAATGAGACGGTCTATGTTCTGACCGACGAAGGGCGTTTGATTGCGTTGCGCTAAATGACAGATATCCTCCCCCGTATTGCGGTCGTCGGCCGACCCAATGTGGGTAAATCCACCCTGTTCAATCGTCTGGCGGGCAAGCCGCTTGCGATTGTGGACGACCGTCCCGGGGTGACCCGAGACCGGCGCGAAGCCCGCGGCAAGCTGGGCGACATGCCGGTCCTGCTGATTGATACCGCCGGCTATGATGACAGCGAAAAGGACGGTCTCGATGCGGAAATGCGTCGCCAGACCGAAATGGCCCTTGAAGACGCTGATCTGTGCCTGCTCTTGATCGATGCCCGGGCGGGCGTGACACCGCTCGATGAAACCTTCGCTGATGTGATCCGCCGGGCGGGGAAACCTGTTCTGCTGCTGGCCAACAAGTGTGAAGGCGAGGCGGGCGAGAGCGGCCTGGCCGATAGTTACGCACTGGGCCTGGGTGATCCGGTTCCCGTGTCGGCTGCCCATGGCGAAGGCATGGCAGAGCTTTACATCCGGGCCTCCGGTGAGCTGGGTGATCTGGCCAAGCGTTCGCGCAAATACAAACAAAGTGAAATCCCGCCTTTGCGGATCGCCGTCATCGGCCGACCGAATGCGGGCAAGTCGACCCTGATCAATACGCTGATCGGTGAGGAACGTCTGATTACGGGCCCGGAAGCTGGGATCACGCGTGATGCGATCGCTGTCGACTGGCTTTGGGATGGTCGTCGGGTTCGCCTGCACGACACGGCGGGGCTTCGCAAACGCGGCAAGGTGGCAGACCGGCTGGAGCGCATGAGTGCGGCCGATACTCTGCGCGCCGTCAAGTTTGCGGAAGTCGTATTGTTGCTGATGGATGCAACCCACCCTCTGGAAAAACAGGACCTGCACCTGGCTGATATGGCCTATCGTGAGGGGCGGGCCGTGGCTGTGGCTCTGTCAAAGTTTGATCTGGTGCCCAATCGCGAGGCGGCCCTCAAGGAGATGCAGCTGGAATTTGCGCGCCTCCTGCCGCAAATGTCCGGTGCGCCTTTGCTGCCGATCTCGGCGGTCAAGAATAAGGGCCTCGATGCGATCATGCCCACCCTGGCGCAATTGCATGAGAACTGGGACGTCAAGATCAAGACCCGCGATCTCAATGACTGGCTGCACGAGATGATTGAACGCCATCCGCCGCCCGCTGTGAACGGTCGCCGGGTGAAGCCGCGTTATCTCAGCCAGACCAAATCACGACCGCCAACCTTTGTGTTGATGTGTTCGCGGGCCTACGCTCTGCCGGACGCTTACAAGCGCTATTTGATCAACGGTTTGCGTGAATCGTTTGATCTGCCGGGCGTGCCGATCCGTCTGATCGTGAAGGGCGGGGCCAATCCTTACGCGACCAAAAAGGATTAGGCGGTCAGCGTATCTAGAAACACAAACGGGCGCTCGCGAGCGCCCGTTTTCATGTCTGGATACCGGATTGGGCGCCGAATGGGCTATCCCGAAAACTTGATGATCTCACCGTGACGGGTGCAGGCCGGATCGACCAGCTCCGCAAGGGCCGGCCAGAGAACCTCTGGATGGGAGAGCGCGGCTGGATCTTCGCCGGGGAAGGCCTTGGCACGCATCTGGGTGCGAAGCTGGCCTGGATAGAGGATATTGATCCGGACCGATCCGTTGGCATGTTCATTGGCCCAGGACTGGACCAGGGCGTCCATTCCGGCCTTTGAGGCTGCGTAGGCGCCCCAATAGGCACGGCGGGAGTCCACGGCGCCCGACGAGACGAAGACCGCGCGTCCGGCATCAGAGGCCAGCAGCAGCGGTTCAAACGCGGCAATCATGCGGGCCGGAGCCACCAGATTGACACCCAGCACGGCGTTCCAGTCCTTGGGCGTGATCTGGGCGGCCGGGGTGAGGGTGCCGAGTGCGCCGGCATTGGCGACCAGAATATCCAGCTTGGTCCAGCGTTCCTCGATGATCTTGGCGAGGCTTTCAATGCCATCGGCTGACATCAGGTCCATCGGCACGAGCGTGCAGGATCCGCCGGCCTGACGGATGGCATCGTCGAGTTCTTCCAGACCACCCTGAGTGCGGGCTGTGGCGATAATATGGGCGCCGGCCTTGGCCAGGTGGAGGGCCATGGCGTAGCCGATGCCACGGGAGGCACCGGTGACAAGAGCCACACGGCCCTTCAGATCTGTGTGTGTCATGCGTCTACCAGGAGAGAGAGCTGGAATTCCTTGTCCGACAGGTCCCGGTCGTGATCGACCAGGCGAGTCGGATACTGCCCCGTGAAATAGTGGTCAGACAATTGCGGTGCGTCATTATCCCGCGGCTTGCCCGTCACGGCACGATAGAGGCCATCAACCGTCAGAAAACCCAGGCTGTCGGCTTCAAGACGCGCGCGAATGGCTTCCGGGTCGAGATTGGCCGAGATGAGTTCTTTCTGACCGGCCATGTCGATGCCGTAGAAATCGGGAAAGCGGATGGGCGGGCAGGCGGAACGGAAATGAACTTCGCGCGCACCGGCCTCGCGCATCATACGCACGATTTTGAGAGAGGTGGTTCCGCGTACGATGGAATCATCAATCAGCAGAACACGCTTGCCGGCCACGGTTGCGGCGTTGGCCGAATGCTTGCGCCGGACGGACAGGTCGCGGCGGTCCTGAGTCGGCTGGATGAAGGTCCGGCCAACAAAGTGCGAGCGGATAATGCCCATTTCAAACGGAATGCCGCTGGCTTCGGAATAACCGATCGCTGCCGGTACACCACTGTCCGGAACGGGTACGATGATATCGACGTCGGCCGGGGTTTCACGGGCCAGTTCGCGGCCCATGGCTTTGCGGGCCTCATAGACGCTGCGGCCGCCCATGACGGAATCGGGGCGGGCAAAATAGATGTATTCGAATGCACACAGGCGCGCAGGGCGTTCCGGAGCGAAACGCTCGGATTTGATCCCGTCTTCGCTGACCACGATGGCTTCGCCCGGATCGATCTCGCGGACAAAACTGGCGCCGACCATGTCGAGGGCGCACGTTTCCGAGGCCAGGACGGTCGCGCCGTCCAGCTTGCCCATGACCAGCGGACGAATCCCGTACGGGTCCCGTGCGGCGATCAGCTTGTCATTGACCATGATGACAAAGGCAAACGCACCCTCGACCTGTTTCAGCGCATGCAGGACACGATTGGTGAGCTTGGCCTTGCGGGATTTTGCCGCCAGGTGCAACACAACCTCGGTATCGCTGGTGGACTGGAAGATCGCGCCTTCGGAGACGAGTTCTTCGCGCAGAACCCGCGCATTGGTCAGATTACCATTGTGGGCCAGGGCGATGCCCCCGCCGCGCACATCCGAATAGAGCGGCTGCACATTGCGCAGCACGGACGCGCCCTGGGTGGAATAGCGGCAATGGCCGATGGCGACATTGCCCGGAAGACGTTGAGGCAGATCGGGCTGGGTGAAATTCTCGCCGACCAGTCCGAGATAGCGTTCGGAATGGAAACGCGATCCATCATGTGTGGAGATGCCGCAGGATTCCTGGCCGCGATGCTGGAGGGCGTGAATGCCCAGCGCCGTCAATACGGCGGCATCTTTCGAACCGTGTACAGCAAAGACGCCGCACTCTTCCTGGGGCCGGTCTGAAACCGGATCATACGTCAGTGTGGGGAAACCCGGGGTACTAACCATCGTCATCCTGATCATCCGCGGTCGAGCCGATGAGGTCATCTAGTCGGTTTCGATCCTGACGGCCATAGGATGTGTCATCATTTCTTATTGTTTCTGCAATCGGGTCGTCCGGATAGGGCAACGGCGGTGTCTCGGACATGCGGGAGGTTTCTGGCGCCAGGGTCTGCAGGGCATTGGAAATGGACCGGACCAGCGGGTAGAAGCGAGCCTCCTGCATCCAGGCGGGCGGGGTGCCACCGGGCAGCGACATGGTCAGGAAGATTGCAATGATCGAGATGAGGACCAACCCGCGGACAACACCGAAAAAGAAGCCGGCAGTGCGATCCACCACATTCACATCCTCGCCCTTGGCCAGACCATTGGAGAGGGAGGAGGTGATGAAGGTGACAGCCAGATAGATAAGGATGAACACGCTCGCAAACACAGCGATATCCGCCAGCCAGGGCGGAGATATGATCTCACGCGCCGGACCGCGAAAGGCGGGCCAGGACCACAGCGCCGCCAGGGACGCGGCCACGAAGGCGGTCACAGACAGGGCCTCGCGGACAAAGCCACGCACCAGCGCCAACAGGCCGGAAACCAGAAGGACCGCAATCACGATCCCGTCGAAAGCTGTCAAAGTCCCGTCCATGACGAGCCTCCCCACGCGTTACTGTGGAAGCGGGAGAGGCCGAGATCAGTCTGCCAGCCCCGATTCCTGATGCAGAGATTGCACCAATTCCTGCACGGTGGCCACGGATTTCACCGACACAGGTGTGTGTGTATCGTGTGAGGCCGCCGGTGCGATGGCTTGTTCGAACCCCAGCTTGGCGGCCTCCTTGAGGCGTGCCTCGCTGCGTCCAACGGGACGAATATCGCCGGAAAGACTGATTTCTCCGTAAACAACGCCCTTATTGGGCAGTGGCACGTCAAACGCGGAGGACACGATGGCCGCGGCCACCGCCAGATCGGCGGCGGGTTCATTCACCTTCAGACCGCCCGCTACGTTGAGATAGATATCGCGATCGGCCAGGCTGACGCCGCACCGGGCTTCCAGGACGGCCAGTACCATGGCCAGGCGACTGCCATCCCAGCCCACCACAGCGCGACGCGGCGTGCCAAATGCGGCCTTGGCAACCAGGGCCTGGATTTCGCACAGAACGGGCCGCGAGCCCTCCATGCCGGCAAACACGACATTGCCGGAGGCGTCGCTGTCGTGCTGGTCGAGGAACAGGGCAGAGGGGTTCTCCACCTCGCTCAGTCCGCGATCGGTCATTTCGAACACGCCGATCTCGTCTGTGGGGCCGAAGCGGTTCTTCACGGCGCGAAGGATACGGAATTGGTGGCTGCGCTCACCCTCGAAATAAAGCACGGCATCCACCATGTGCTCGACCACGCGCGGACCGGCGATCTGACCATCCTTCGTGACGTGCCCGACAAGAAGAACCGTGCATTGGCGCGTCTTGGCAAAACGGACCAGTTCCTGCGCACAGGCCCGGACCTGCGCCACCGTACCCGGTGCGGCGGCGAGTTGATCACTCCACAGGGTCTGGATGGAGTCGATGACCACAATGTCCGGCTTTTCCGACTTCAGACCGTCCAGAATTGTGCTGAGCGAGGTTTCGGCGCCCAGGGCGACCGGTGCGTCGGCCAGGCCCAGACGGCGGGCGCGCTGGCGGACCTGGTCCACAGCTTCCTCGCCGGACACATAGATGGCCTTCACCTCGCGCTGGGCCAGCTGGGCCATCAATTGCAAAAGCAGGGTGGATTTACCAATGCCCGGATCACCGCCCAGCAAAATCGCGGAACCGGGAACCAGACCGCCGCCGGACACCCGATCCAGTTCCGGCAGGCCGGTGATCATGCGGGGCGGTGGTGGTGTGTCAGCGCCCAGATCGACCAAGTCTAGACCTTGGCGGGATCGACGGGGCGCAGTTTTTGCGGCTGTGCCCAGCGGCGCACTGGGTGTTTCCTCAACCAGAGTGTTCCACTGGCCGCAACTATCGCATCGACCGGCCCATTTGGAATGGATCGCGCCACAGGATTGGCAGGCATAAACAGTATCGCTGCGGGCCATGGATGTCCTCATACTCCTATTTCGGAATGAGAACTAAACAGGAACATATGTGTCTGGCAAGGGAAAATGCGGTGTCAGAGATAGACCCGCTGAAAGCGCGACCCCAGGCGAACAAGAAGCTCGTAATTGGCCGCGCCACCCGCGGCGGCGAACGCGTCGAGATCCTCACCCAGGAAGGACACGCTGTCTCCGGCCCGGGCCTGCGGCGCGGCAGAGATATCAATGGCGATCAGATCCATCGAAACCCGGCCGATCAGGGGGGCAGGCTTGCCGTGAATTCGGGCCGTTGCGCGATGACAGGCCCGCAAAACGCCGTCGGCATAGCCCAGATTTACCGTCGCAGTGCGCAGGGGGCGATCAACCGTGAACTCTGCGCCATAGCCCACCGTGTCACCGGGTTCGAGCTCGCGGACCTGCAGGATGGGCGCGTCGATCCGGGCGACGGGAAGAACCGGGCTGAACGGTCCAGCGCTCGGTGCACCGCCATAAAGCCCGATGCCCGGTCTCACCAGATCGAAATGATAATCTTCGCCCAGCAGAATGCCTGCAGAATTCGCCAGGCTGGCCGGGATGCCGGAAAAAACAGACCGGATCCGTCTGAAGCGGTGGAGTTGTTGCGTGTTGAGCGGATGCTCGGGGGTGTCCGCGCAGGCCAGATGGCTCATCACCAGTTTGAGCGACAATCCTTCCAGGCGCGCCGCATCCGCGAACAGATCGGACGTCTGTCCCGTCGAAAACCCAAGCCGACTGATGCCCGTGTCGAAATGTAGGGCGAAACCGAGTTCGGGCGCATAGGTGCGCAGGTCCGCCAGTTCGTCCGGTGAATTGATGACCGGGCAGAGCGTGTGCGCGCTCAGACGTTCGCTCTCGCTCGGCCAGAATCCGTTGAGAACGAAAATGTCGGGACCAGGGCCCAGGCTGGTTCGCACACGTTCGCCTTCTGCGCAGTTGGCGACAAAAAACGTGCGGCAGCCGGCAGAATGGAGCACGGGGGCGAGCGCGTCGGCGCCCAGGCCATAACTGTTGGCCTTGACCACGCCCGCGACGTCGGACGAGCCCGTCAACCGGTTCAGCGTGTCGTAATTGGCTGCTAGGCTGGAGCGATCAATGACCAGGCGAGGGCTTGGATCGATCGAGGCCCTACTGCTCGTATTCTTCATAACGGGTGTCAAGGTCACTAAATTTCGTACGCGCGCCGTCAAACGCCATCTTCGCTGTGCCGATGGCACCGTGACGCTGTTTACCGATGATGACTTCCGCGAGTTTCTCGATGCGCTTGAATTCCTCTTCCCAAGCGAGGTATTCCGGCGTGTCTTCCCGCGGTTTTTCCCGTTCCTTGTAGTATGCTTCCCGGTAAACGAACAGGACAACGTCAGCATCCTGCTCGATCGAGCCTGATTCACGCAGGTCCGACAGCTGGGGTTTCTTGTCTTCCCGGTTCTCTACCTGACGCGACAGCTGGGAGAGGGCGATCACGGGCACTTCCAGTTCCTTGGCCAGGGCCTTCAGGTTCTGGGTCACTTCGGAAACTTCTTGCACACGACTTTCGGCGCCCTTGGACTTGGAGCCGGTGACCAGTTGCAGATAGTCGACTACGATAAGGTCGAGCCCATGGGTGCGTTTCAGTCGACGCGCCCGGGCCGTCAGAGCGGAAATGGGCAAACCACCGGTGTCGTCGATGAAGAGCGGCAAGCCCTGGATTTCCAGCACGCCATCGCGGATCTCTTCGTATTGTGTCGCATCGATCGTACCCTGGCGGATCATATAGCCGGGGATGCCGGTATAGTCGGCGATCAGGCGGGTCGCGAGCTGCTCGGCGGACATCTCCAGGGAGTAAAAGGCGACCACGCCGCCATTCACCGTCTTTTTGGATCCATCGGGCTGGATCTCGAACTTGTAGTTCTTGGCGACATCGAAGGCGATATTCGTGGCCAGCGAGGTTTTCCCCATCGAGGGACGTCCTGCGAGGATGATGAGGTCGGAAGGGTGGAGCCCGCCCAGCTTGTCGTCCAGATCGCGAAGGCCGGAGGAGATGCCCGACAGCCCACCATCCCGTTCATACGCAGCCGCCGCGGATTCCACGGAATCAGCGAGGGCTTCCTTGAACGAGACAAAGCCTTTTGAACTGGAGCCTTCTTCAGCCAGAGAGAAGAGTTGTTGTTCAACGGACTCGATCTGTTTGCGCGCCGGATCCTCGCTCTCGCCCTGGGCGGCATTGACCATGTCAGTGCCGACCCGGATCAATTCGCGGCGCAAGGCCAGTTCATAGATGATGCGCGCATATTCCTGCGCGGCCGTATTCTCGGCGGCTGTTTCAATCAGCATGGCGAGATACACGGTACCGCCCAAGTCCTGCAGGCCCTGATCGCCCTGCATCAGGGTTTTGAGGACAACGGCATCGGCCAGCGAGCCACGCCCGATCAGATCAGTGGCGTTCTCGAAAATCCGACCATGGACGGGATCATAAAAATGTTCTGCACGCAGCCAGTCTGCGACCCGGTGGAACATCTCGTTATCGTAGAGCAGAGCTCCGAGAAAGGCCTGTTCGGCTTCCAGATTGTGTGGAGCAGTCTGGAGTTCCGGCTCATCCTCCCCCGCGGCTTCGGGCGGACCGTCAAAACCAGATGGCTCGGGCAGGGGCATGTCGGGGTCAAAGATTGGTGTATCGTCCATCGCCGGATCATAGCCAATTGTGCTGAGAGGATCGATAGACCGATGTGGGGCTCGGGCGGTTGTTCACCGAAATTCACACCGTGTGGACAAGTGTGGAAAACAGGCTTGGTACTCCGGGCGGTGAGGTCGATCGAGGACGATGTTCTGATCATCCGCGCGCTGATCCCTGTTAAGTGGATTCGATGGCCCTTTTTTCGGGTAAGTGAGATCAGTACAACCAATGCTGACATTTCCGATGGATCGAGTGTTGTGAAGTAAAACTAGTGGAGTTTCGAGATAAGACTCAATCAGTGCTTCTAAAACACTTGATGTGAATTATCTATGAGTTTCAAAAAATGGTACCGCTACAAATTGTTTTAAAACAACAGGTTGGAGTTATTTTGTAATTCCTTATAAATCGCGATTAGGTTCTCGTTAAGCCTGATCGGACCTTCCTATGGGCGTTATTTCGGGCAGGTAATCTTCGTGATTACTTGGATTGTCCAAATGGAAGGGGCTTAGGTTGTTTAAGGCAAAATATTTGGCGGGTGTGGCGCTGTTATCAATTGTATTGGGCGCGCCGGCATTTTCTCAGGATGAAACTGGTGAGTTCGTTCAGGATTCTTCGCAAGATGATATCATTGTCGTCACTGGTATTCGCCGGAGTCTGGCAAATGCACTCGACAGAAAGCAAGACAGTTCATACGCGGCAGATCTTATTGTTGCGACGGATATTGGTAAGCTTCCTGACACCAACCTTGCAGAAGCTTTGCAGCGGATCAGTGGTATTCAGATTGCCCGGGATCGCGGGGAGGGCAACAGCGTCTCCGTTCGTGGACTGCCGCAGGTGATCACGACTATCAATGGTCGCGAGACCTTTACGGCTGACCGGTCTCGCAGTGTGAACTTCGAGGACCTTCCGTCCGAGATGGTTCAGACCCTGGAAGTCCAGAAGACGCGCATCGCGAGCACGATCACGGGCGGGCTGGCCGGTACCGTCAATGTCCTCACCCTGCGTCCGGACGATCTGGATGATTATGAGTTCAACTTTTCCGCCAATTACGTTCAGCCTGAATTTGCCGAGGATGCCTATCCCCGTCTGAACGCACTGACGGGCGGCAATGTCTACACCGATGCCGGTCGTTTCGGCTGGCTGACTAATTTTGCGTATCAAGACCGACAGTATCGTTGGGACCGGCTGCAGATGGCCTATTGGCGCGATGCGCGTACCAACCAGCTTGATCTGGACGGTGATGGCGTATTCCCAAACGATCCGGATGATCTGATCTCCACGCCCGACGGGAACTGGTTGACCTTGTCGCCGACATTGGGGAGCCGTGAGCGTATCAGCTTCAACGGGATCTTTGACTGGTCGCCGCAGGACGATGTGAATCTCTATATGGAGATCGAGTACCGGGACGTTGAAACCTCCGAGGATCGCAACAACAACGCCTTTGACTCGATGGCGAGAGGGTCTGATCCGCGTTGGGCGGATGTGACCGTTGCAAGCAATGGCGATCTGCTGTCTGGCCGCAGCCTGAACCAGCAGGTCGAGGTCAATTCACAGGTCTTCGACAAGGATACGGAAACCTTCATGGCGGCTATGGGCGCCGAGTGGGTTGCCGGGTCCTGGTCCATCAAAGGCGATATGTCTTTCATCACCAGCGATGAAGTCCAGGATTTTGCCACGACGCGCTATATCTTCCGACCTAGTTCGGAAAGCCTGGACGTCTTCATCGATGTATCCCAGCCTGGCACCCCCTATGTCGACTTCCTCAACGAGCGCAGTGTCTTTGAGGACCCGACCAATTATGAGGCGGCCCGGATCAACGAAACTATCTCGGAGCGGAACCGGAACCAGCTGGATGTGCGCCTCGATGGTGAATACTATTTCGACTATTCCGGCACGCTGATCCAGTTCGGGGCACGCTTTGCGACGTCAGAGCTAGAGAGCAATTGGGGCTCGCGCGCTCGGTCTATCCCAGGGCGCTCTCGTCCGACGATTGATCAATTGGGCGAGATTACAACGACGACTTTGCCGAACTTCTTCAATGGCAATGCCGACGGCAATATCAACGGCATCGACTTCCTGGGTGTCGATCAGCAGTTCATGCGGGCGAACCGGGACCGTATCCGGGAGGTGTTCGGCGTCGAGACCGGGGATGTCGCTTTCTCGGACAACTCCTACTTCAAGATCGAGGAAGACATCTTCTCGCCTTACGTTCAGGTCGATTTTATCGACTTCTTTGGTTTCGTACCGACAGACGAACGACTGACCGGTAATATCGGCGCGCGGGTTGAGTTCCAGGAGCTCACCTCGATCACCAACTCGGAAATTTCCACACGTCAGGAAACCCACTTCCTGCCCAGTTTTAATGTGAACTGGGAAGTGTTGGACGATGTCAATCTCCGGGCCGCCGCCTATCAGACGCTCACTCGCCCTGATTTCGATGATCTGAGATCACGTCCGGCCTCGACCAATTCGCGTCGTGGTACCGGTTCTGCAGTTGGCAATCCCGATCTCGAACCGGTTGAATCAGATGCCCTGGACTTCTCTGTCGAGTGGTATTTTGCGCCCGGCTCCCTGGTGTCCGGCGCGGTTTTCTACAAGGACGTGTCCGGTTTCGTGGTTCGCGGTTCCGAACAAGAGGTCATTGACGGCATCACCTACGACGTCACCCGCCCTCGCAACCTGGCCGAAGCCACAATTAAGGGCTTTGAGTTCAACTATCAGCACTTCTACGACTTCCTGCCGGGACCGTTCTCGGGTCTGGGGGCGCAGTTCAACTACACCTATGTTGACAGTGAGAGTATGGATGAGACCACCGGCGAGACCTTCGCGCTGGAAGGTTTGTCCGAGCACGCCTACAACGTGATCGCTCTTTACGAGATGTACGGCATTCAGGCGCGCGCTGCATATTCCTGGCGCAGTGAGTTTGTCGCCCTGCAACGCGGACAAGGTGGCCGTGTGGAATGGACGGCGCCCATTGAATGGCTCGATCTGTCGATCGCGTACGATATCGATGATCGTTTCTCGGTCGTCCTGGCTGCATCAAACGTGCTGGACACCGTTGAGTTTGACTATTCGGAAATTGACACACACCCGCGCGGCTATTTTGCCGTGGACCGGTCCGTGTCCATCGGACTGCGCGGAAGTTTCTAACCAACCCTCCGAGAGCTTCCCAGCAGAGGGCCGGATACGTTCTCCCCGTCACCACCCGGCCATAATAAAGCGGGCGGATTTCACAATCCGCCCGCTCTTTTTGTTTTGAGAACCGATGGGAGGCTTAGGCCTCGGCGTCGGTTTCGGTCTCAGCGTCGGCAGCCGGGGCGTCGCCACCCTCTTCGCCGTCTTCACGCTCCTGACCGGCTTCAAACAGCTCGGCGGCCTGGGCATCGGCAATGGCGCGATCTTCTTCGGCCATGGCCGCGATCACGTCTTCACCGGAGGCCTGGCGTTCAGCTTCCTCTTCGGAACGCGCGACGTTGATGGTCACGTGAACAGAAACGTCGGCGTGCAGGCGAATGCGCAGTTCATGCAGACCCAGGGTCTTGATCGGGCCATCCATGGCGACCTGACCGCGAGTCACAGCAACGCCGGATTCGGAGACCGCCTCGGCGACGTCACGCGAGGTGACAGAACCGTAGAGCTGACCGCTCTCGCCGGCCTGGCGGATCAGGACGAAGCTCTCGCCGTCAATCTTGGTGCCATTTTCAGCAGCGGCTGCAGCGCGTTCGGCGTTGCGGGCTTCCAGCGCTTCACGCTCGGCTTCAAACCGGGCGAGGTTGGCGTCGGTGGCACGCAGAGCCTTGCCTTGCGGCAGGAGGAAATTGCGGGCGAAACCCGGGCGCACGGTGACAACGTCACCGATCGTGCCGAGATTTTCCACGCGTTCAAGAAGAACCAGTTTCATGTCGTCGGCTCCTTCGCTTAGCTGGCTGCGTAAGGCAGCAGAGCCAGCTGGCGGGCGCGCTTGATGGCGCGGGCCAGTTCACGCTGCTTCTTGGCAGACACGGCGGTGATGCGGGACGGCACGATCTTGCCACGCTCGGACATGTAGCGAAGCAGGAGTTTCGGGTCCTTGTAGTCGATCTTCGGGGAGTTTTCACCGGAGAACGGGCAAACCTTGCGACGGCGCATGAAGGGCCGACGGGCCGGAATGTTGGAGATGTTATTGGCGCTCATTGTGAGATCCCCTCTTACTGGCCACCAGGGCGACGACCGCGGCGCTCTTCTTTCTTGGAAAGAATAGCGGACTGGGCTTCGGTGTGTTCCTCGACGCGGATGGTCATGTGACGCATCACGTCCTCGGACAGACGCTGGAGACGGTCCAGTTCCTGGATGACGCCGGCTTCGGCATCAATGTCGATCAGGCCGTAGTGACCCTTGCGCGACTTGTTGATGCGATAGGCGAGATTGCGCAGACCCCAGTATTCGGTCTTGCCGGTCTTGCCACCCTGTTCTTCGATCAGGGTTTTGACGTCTTCGATGAGGGATTCCATCTGGGCCGGAGAGATGTCCGGACGTGCGATGAAGATGTGTTCGTACAGTGCCATTATGGCTCCCTTCCAAACGGGCTGCGGCGCAGGACTGCCGAAAGGGCGGACAGACCGGCGGTGGCTCCCTCTTTCTGGATCTCACACCCTGTGATTACCTTGGATGAAAGCGGGACCGCAACCAAGCGAAGCGCGGCCTTTATCTGATCCTGGCGCGCAATGCAAGGCGAGAAGCAAGCTTGCATGTATTCGGACAGATGGTTATTGCGCCATCAGTTTGAATTTTGACTGGAGTGATGGCGCATGAAATTCGCCTTTGTCTTTCCCGGCCAGGGCAGCCAGGCTGTCGGCATGGGCCAGGAGCTGGCCGCTCAATTTGCAGTCGCCAAGGCTGTATTTGACGAAGTGGACGCCGCGCTGGGTCAGAATCTGAGCGCCCTGATGGCCGACGGTCCGCTGGAAACGCTTACCCTGACAGAGAATGCACAACCGGCACTCATGGCCTCCAGCATGGCCGTGATGCGGGTTCTCGAGAGCGAGTTTGACGTAAAGGTCAATGCGGCAAGCTTTGTCGCCGGTCACAGTCTTGGTGAGTATTCAGCCCTGGCTGCGGCCGGGTCCTTGAGCCTGGGCGATGCGGCCAAACTGCTGAAACTGCGCGGTCAGTCCATGCAGAAAGCCGTTCCGGTCGGCGAGGGCACCATGGCCGCTCTTCTGGGGGCTGACGAGGCGCTGGCGACAGCGGCCGTCACCGCCGGTCTTGACGCGGGTGTGTGTCAGATCGCCAACGATAACGCGCCGGGGCAGATTGTCATTTCCGGTGCCGTGGCCGCCATCGATGCCGCGATCGCCAAGGCCTCCGAGCTGGGCCTGAAGAAGGCGATGAAACTGCCCGTCTCTGCCCCCTTCCATTGTTCGATGATGCAGCCGGCGGCAGACGCCATGGCCGAGGCCCTGGCCGAAGCCGACATACAAGCGCCTGCGGTGCCGGTCGTGGCCAATGTTACGGCTCGTCCGACCGATGATGTTGAAACCATCCGTCGTCAGCTGGTTGAACAGGTCACAGGGCGCGTTCGCTGGCGGGAGAGTGTGTTGTGGATGGTCGAAGAGGCAGGCCTTGCGACACTTGCCGAGGCTGGAACGGGCAAGGTCCTGTCCACCATGCTCAAGCGCACCACCAAGGACGCCAAGGGTGTCGTCCTGTCTTCCGCGACGGAGCTGGAGACTTTTGCGGCCAGCCTATCTGGCAATTCCTGAAGCTGCGCCGGGTAAACGACGCAGCTGACTCTTTTAATTCTGGCCCGCCCTGTGCTCTATGGTGTGGCTCGCTTTGTAAAAGGACTGACCATGTTCGATCTTACTGGCAAAAACGCCCTCGTCACCGGTGCAACCGGCGGTATCGGCAAATCCATTGCTGAAGCCCTTCACGCGCGCGGTGCAACTGTCGCTCTTTCGGGAACGCGCGAAAGCGTGCTCCAGGAACTCGCAGACAGCCTGGGTGAGCGCGCGCATGTCCTGCCGTGCAATCTGTCGGATGCGGATGCTGTGGATGCCCTGCCCAAACAGGCGGCCGAGGCCATGGGTTCGCTCGACATTCTGGTCGCCAATGCCGGCATCACCAAGGACCAGCTCCTCAT
The DNA here is from genome assembly GCF_047308265.1 of Maricaulis sp. D1M11. Taxonomy (NCBI): domain Bacteria; kingdom Pseudomonadati; phylum Pseudomonadota; class Alphaproteobacteria; order Maricaulales; family Maricaulaceae; genus Maricaulis; species Maricaulis sp. D1M11. The sequence continues at coordinate 425,211 of NZ_JBKQWY010000003.1, read as the reverse complement.
GCGGATGAAGGATGAGGATTGGGACCAGGTGATCAAGATCAATCTGGAAAGCTATTTCCGCCTGACCCGTGCCGCCCTGCGCGGCATGATGAAAGCGCGTTGGGGCCGCATCGTCGGCATCACCTCGGTTGTCGGTGTCACCGGCAATCCGGGTCAGGCGAATTATTGTGCATCCAAGGCCGGCATGATCGGCTTCTCGAAATCTTTGGCCCAGGAAGTGGCTGCGCGCGGTGTGACCGTGAACTGCGTGGCTCCCGGTTTCATCGCATCGCCGATGACCGACGTCCTGACCGAGGACCAGCGTTCTGCTATTCTTTCCAAGATTCCTGCGGGAGATCTGGGCAGCGGCGCTGACATTGCAGGTGCAGTGGTTTACCTCGCAAGCGCCGAGGCCCAATATATGACGGGTCAGACGCTGCATGTGAATGGCGGTATGGCAATGATCTAATGGTCGAATCATGGCGAGTGTGCCATGGATCTGCCTTCTGGTATTGGTGTGGGAAGTATGATACTTGCCCGCGCATTCTTGGGGATTGTGTTTAAGGGCGCATCCCGTCCCTTCCTGCGCCGCCGACATTCAGGGCGGTCAATTGCATAAGAGGATACGAAATGTCTGACGTTCTCGAACGCGTAAAGAAAATCGTGGTGGAGCACCTCGACGTTGAGGCCGAAAAAGTTGCTGAAAACGCCAGCTTCATCGACGATCTGGGCGCCGACTCTCTCGACAATGTCGAGCTGGTGATGGCGTTCGAAGAAGAATTCGACATTGAAATCCCGGACGACGCCGCTGAGCACATTCAGACGGTCGGCGACGCCGTGAAATTCATCTCCGAGAAGGTCGGTTAAGACTGGATCATGCGTCGCGTCGTCGTCACGGGTATCGGCCTTGTCACCCCGCTTGGGGCAGGTCGTGAGACGGTCTGGAAGCGCCTGCTGGACGGTCAGTCCGGCCTGGGGCTGATCGACCACTTCGACACGTCGGACCTGGCCTGCAAGATTGCAGGCCTGGTGCCGCGGCTGGATGGCCGTGGTGACGGCGGCGACAGCTATGACGGGGTGTTTGACCCCGATGCCGTCATGAGCGCCCGCGACCGGCGGCGCGTGGATGATTTCATCCTCTATGGCATTGCGGCAGCAGACGAGGCCCTGGCTGATTCCGGCTGGGTGGCTGAAACCGAGGACGACCGGTATCGCGCCGGTGTGATGATCGGTTCCGGCATTGGGGGGCTGGAGACCACGTTTAACGCCTCCATTGATCTGCACGAGAAGGGGCCCCGCCGCCTCTCTCCCTTTGTTATTCCCTCCATGCTGATCAATCTGGCCTCGGGCCAGGTTTCGATCCGGCATGGCCTGAAAGGCCCCAATCATTCGGTTGTGACGGCCTGCTCCACCGGCGCTCACGCCATCGGTGATGCGGCCCGCCTGGTCGCTCGCGGCGATGCGGATGTGATGGTGGCGGGAGGTGCCGAAGCGGCCGTTTGTCGTCTGGGTATTGCGTCCTTTGTTGCCTGCAAGGCCTTGTCGACCGGCTTTAACGAGACGCCGCAGAAAGGCTCCCGGCCTTATGACACCGATCGCGATGGTTTCGTGATGGGTGAGGGCGCCGGCGTGGTCGTGCTTGAAGACTATGAGCGTGCCAAGGCCCGCGGCGCGAAAATCTATGCCGAGGTCAAGGGATATGGGCTCTCCGGTGACGCCTATCACATCACGGCTCCGGCCGAGGATGGCGATGGTGGCTACCGGGCCATGTCGGCGGCCCTGGCCGATGGCGGGCTCACCGCGTCTGATATCGATTACGTCAACGCCCATGGCACATCCACACCCAAGGGCGACGAGATCGAACTGCGCGCCGTGGAACGCCTGTTCAGCGATGTCCCCGAGGGGCTTGTGATGTCGTCGACGAAATCCTCGATCGGTCACCTCCTGGGGGCGGCCGGGGCGGTCGAGGCGATTTTCTCCATTCTGGCGATTCGGGACGGCATGTGCCCCCCGACACTCAACCTGGACAATCCTTCCGTTGACACGCCGATCAATCTGGCACCGCATAAGGCGGTGAAAAAAGAGGTCCGGGCCGCCTTGTCCAACTCGTTTGGATTCGGTGGAACCAATGCCTCCGTGCTATTCGTCGCCGCAGACTGACGCGTTCTGGAGTACATGATGAGTGAGGTCGACACGGCCCCCGCCAAAAAGGGTGGGTGGTTGAAGATTCTTCTGTTCTGGATTTTGGGCCTGATTGCGGTGGGCGCGCTCGCGGTTGCGGGCGGCGGATATGCCGGATACCGCTGGCTGGAGGCTCAGTATGTGTCCGATGGACCGGTGTCAGACGACAGCATCATCACGATTGAACGCGGGACCGGTCTGATACAAGCTGCCTACCAGCTCGAGCGAGAGGGGCTTGTCACTGATGCGCGCGTGTTCCGTGTCGCTGTGGAGCTTCTGGAAGAGCCCGATACCATCAAGACGGGCGAATACCTCATTCCGGCCAACGCCTCCATGCAGGCTATTCATGACCTGCTTGTCGAGGGCGAGAGCATTCAATACCCGATCACCTTCGCGGAAGGTCTCACCAGCGCCATGATTGTGCGTGTGCTCGAAGCGTCAGATGTTTTGACGGGCGAGATTGCCGAGGTTCCGGCGGAAGGCACACTGCTGCCGGAGACCTATCTGGTCACACGGGGCACAAGCCGTCAGTCGCTGCTGGACCGTATGCAGGCCGATCAGACGGCCCTTCTGGACGCGCTCTGGGATAATCGTGCGGACGATCTGCCCATTTCCTCCCGTGCTGAAGCCATTATCCTGGCCTCGATTGTCGAGAAGGAAACCGGCGTCGGGTCCGAGCGTGCGGAAGTCGCCGGGGTGTTCACCAACCGGCTGGACCGCGGGATGCGTCTGGAAAGCGATCCGACCATTATCTATGGCATCAGCCAGGGCGAACCTTTGGGGCGGGGATTGCGCCGGTCCGAGATCGATAATGAAAACAATGCCTGGAATACTTATCAAATCCCGCGCCTGCCGCCGACGCCCATCGCTAATCCCGGCCGCGAAAGCCTGGAGGCCGTGCTCAACCCGGCCGAGACCGAGTATCTGTTCTTCGTGGCAGACGGTACGGGTGGGCATGTCTTTGCCGAAACCTATGCCCAGCACTTGCGCAATGTGCGCGAATGGCGCCGTATTGAGCGTGAACGTCGACAACAAGCGAACTAGACCATGACTGATCATCTGTCCGGCATGACCGGATTTGCCCGGGCCGAAGGCGAATTCGGCAGCTTGCGCTGGGTCTGGGAAGGCCGATCCGTCAATGGCAAGGGCCTGGAGGCCCGGTTCCGCTGGCCCGCCGGATATGAGCGCCTGGAAGGCGCGGTTCGCGATGCGGCCAAGCACCGCTTTGCGCGCGGTAATCTGCAGTGTTCGCTCACGCTGCGCCAGGATGGCGAGACCCCTGCCGTTTCTGTGGATGTAAATGCCGTCAAGGTTCTGCTGGCCTCCGCTGCGCCGCTTCTGGCCAGTGGTGATGTGACCGCACCGCGCCTGGATGGGCTCATGTCGGTGCCAGGTGTTCTGGTGTCGTCCGAGCGCGATGCCCTCGAGATCGATCCCGAACTGGACGCAGCTCTGGTCGCGAGCCTCGCAGAACTGCTGGATCGTTTGAAACAGGCACGACTGGAGGAGGGCGTAGCCCTGTCCGGGATACTGAGCGGTCAGGTGGATGACATTGAACGTCTGACCACTGAAGCCTCCTGCTTGGCTGTAACGCGCACGGAGGCCCTCAAACTGCGCCTGGAACAGAAGTTCAATGAACTTTTGCCCAAAGGGCTCGACGAGGATCGCCTGGCCACGGAAGCGGCTGCGCTCGCGGTAAAGCTGGATGTGCAAGAAGAGTTGGACAGACTCAAAGCACACATCCAATCTGCGCGCCAATTAATCCAACAAGGCTCCCCCGTCGGACGAAAACTGGACTTCCTGACCCAGGAGTTCAATCGGGAAGCCAATACGCTATGCTCAAAGTCGCAGGATCCGGCTTTGACGACGGTCGGTCTGGCACTCAAGAATGTCATCGACCAGATGAGGGAGCAGGTTCAGAATGTCGAGTGATGGTCATGCCGCCCTGTTCCGAGGCCAACGCCGCGGCGTCCTGATCCCTCTGTCCAGCCCGTCCGGTGCGGGAAAAACGACGCTGTCCAAACGTCTGCTGGCGCAAAATCCGGATATCGTTCTGTCTGTCTCCACTACCACGCGTCAGCCGCGTCCCGGTGAACAGCACGGTGTCGATTATTATTTCACCGACGAAGCCACCTTCATGCAGCAGGTCGAAGAGGGTGCGTTTTTCGAATGGGCCAAGGTGTTCGACCATTATTACGGCACACCCAAGGCGCCTGTGATGGAGGCCATCGAGGAAGGCCGGGATGTGGTCTTCGATATCGACTGGCAAGGCGCCCAGGCCATCGCCGAACAGGCGGCTGAAGACACCGTGCGAGTATTCATCCTGCCGCCCTCTCTCGCTCTGCTGGAAGACCGTCTGAAAAAGCGGGGCCAGGATAGCAGCGAGATCATTGATGGCCGCATGGCCCGCGCCAAGAGCGAGATCGAGCACTGGTCGGAGTACGACTATGTGATCGTGAATGATGATTTCGCCCGGGCGCTCGAAAAGCTCAATCTGATCCTGCATGCGGAACGCTGGAAGCGGTCGCGTCATCCCTGGTTGGATGGATTTGTCCAGGCCCTGATGGACGAATAACTAGCCCCGGGCCGCCCGCCAGGCGCGGGCCAAAGCCTGGAAACCCTCAATATCAATCGTCTCCGCTCGTGCAGACGGATCCAGTCCGGCGGCCTCGATGAGGCTGTCCACCGGTGTGGAGGCTTGGTGTGCAGCCTGTGCCAGGGAGCGGCGCAGGATTTTGCGTCTCTGGCCAAATGCAGAAGCCGTGACAGCTTCCAGAGCCTTGAGATCCTCGAACCGTTGATCCGCCGGCAGGGGATCTACAACAATCACGGCCGATTCGACTTTGGGCGGCGGGGTAAAGGCCCGCGCGGTCACTTTCAGCGCCAGCCGAACCGAGGCGCGCGACTGGGAGAGGATGGCGAGACGGCCATAGGCCTTCTCGCCGACCCGGGCCACGATCCGGTCCGCCACTTCCCGCTGGAACATCAAGACGGCCCGTGTCCACCAGATGGGGTCGCTCTCCAGCCATTTGATCATCAGATGCGTGCCCACATTATAGGGCAGGTTGGACAGGATGACGGATTGTCCGGCAGGCATGAAACGTGTCTCATCCACCTCCAGCGCATCCCCTTCAACGATATCGAGCTGACCGGGATAGGCCGCGCCAACCTCGGCAAGCGCGGGCAAGAAACGCGGATCCTTCTCGACAAGCGTGAGATGCCTGGCGCCTTCCGCCAGAATGGCGCGCGTCAGACCGCCCGGGCCGGGACCGATCTCGATCGCGTGCTTGTCACTCATGTCTCCGGCCAGGCGCGCAATCTTCGCTGTGAGGTTCAGGTCGAGAAGAAAGTGCTGCCCGAATGTCTTTTTGGCACCCAGATCATGCTGGGCAATGACATCGCGGAGCGGGGGAAGTTGATCAGGCGTCATAACGGTGGCGGGCAAGAGTATCGGCTTGGCGCAGGGCGGCGATCAGGCTGTCGGGACGGGCGGTCAACTGACCGGCCCGGTCAAACGCTGTGCCATGGTCCGGCGATGTTCGAATAATGGGCAGGCCGAGGGTTATATTCACCCCGCCATGGAAGTCGAGGGTCTTTACAGGGATCAGACCCTGATCATGATACTGGCACAAGACAACATCATAGCCTTGACGGGCATCGGCATGGAACAAGGTGTCAGGCGGGCGGGCATCAGAGATGTCTATCCCCTCTGTCCGGAGGCGTTCAGCGGCGGGGTTGAGGATTTCGATCTCCTCGCGTCCCAGCGCCCCGTCTTCGCCGGCATGCGGGTTGAGGCCCGCCAGCGCAAGACGTGGATGCGCGATACCAAAGTCCTGCTGCAAGGCGTTGTGGGTCAGGCGCGCCAGTTCGATCACACGTTCCGCTGTCATGGCTGCCAGGGCATCGCATAGCGACACATGGATTGAGGTCAGCACGACACGCAGATGGGCATTGGCCAGCATCATGACAGGGCCGCGTGGGCCGCTCACGGGTGCGTGACGGGTGAGGTCCGCCAGATACTCGGTATGCCCGGGAAAGCGGAAACCGGCTTCGTAGAGCACGCTTTTGGCGATCGGACAGGTCACCAGTCCCGCGGCTTCGCCGGACAGGGCAAGGGCGACGCCACGTTCAATGCTGGCGCAGATCAGCGGGGCCTGGTCGGGAGACGGGGTTCCGGGCTGGACGGCCGGCACGGTGATGTCGTCGAGCGGCAATACAGGCAGGGCCGATCCAAATACCGCGTTGGCCTCGCTCAGGTGTGCGATCCTTTGGGGGGCGGGCAGGCCCAGTCGTGCGGCCTGATCGTGGAGTATCGGGTGGTCACCGATCAGCGCAAAGACGGGACCGTCTGAACACAATGCGCGCCAGGCCTTCAGGGCAATCTCTGGACCAATGCCCGCCGGATCACCCAGGCTGAGCGCAAGGGGCCGAGAGGGGCGTGTCACCGGATATCGATGGTGGAGTCACGGCGCAGATCGCGCAGCCAGCGGCGGGCCTGTAGCGATAATTGCTGTCCGCGGATCTGGCCGGCGATATCATCGCGGCTCGGCACACCCGGTCCGGTGATTTCGCGATTGCAGACCAGCAGTGTTTGAAGACCCGCTGCGGTATCCAGAACGCCTGTATTATCACCGGTATCCAGCGGATTCAGTGCCTGGCGGATTTGCGGCAACAGGGCGTCCGTGGTGATGGTGCCCAGCTGGCTGACAAACGCGCCATCAAACTCATCTGCCAGGGCTTGAGCCGCCTCGCAGGTCGGGCTCTCAGCCAGGGCGCGTTCGAATTGCGCGCGGGTATTGTCCTCCACACTCGCTGCCGGGATTGTGACCTGGGTCAGCTCGTATTGCAGTGTGGTCGTGCCGTCACGCACGCCGATGAGGGCAACGACCATGAAGCCGCCGGGCACGCGGACCGGGTTGGACAACGCACCACGCCCCCCATTGGCTTCAAACGCGCCGACAAGCTGCGGCATGATGTTGGACACTTCCTGTGGCAGCTGGGACGCGACAATCCAGCCAATATCACCACCGGTCCGGGCTGAGGGGGCATCCGAAAACTGACGTGCAAGATCCGGGAAGCTGGCACCGCTCTGAAGCTGTTGAAGAATTGTCAGAACCCGTTGAACGGCTTGGTCTTCTGCCTGAGCGGAAGGGATTTCGACAAGAATTTCGAAGATGCGGTATTGCGGCTGAGACGCCGAGGCGACAAGACGTTCGAGCGATTGGGTGATCTGCTGATCCGAGACGCGAATTCGGCTGCCATAACGACCATTGACCAGGATTTGCCACGCAATCTCGGCTTCCAGCTGACGGCGCAAGGTCGACACATCGACCCCTGAAGCGCGCAGATCGTTCGTGATGGCGTCCACGGTGGTGTTGGATCGACTGGCGAGGTCGCGAATGGAGTCATTGACCTCTTCGTCCGTCACTTCGATCTCGTATTCCGATGCGGCCTGCAGCTGCAGACTTTCATCGATGAGACCGGACAGAGCCTGGTCATAGATTCGGGGCAGGGATTGCGGGTCGGGCTGGATACCAGATGAGGCCACAATCAGTCGCATACGATTGCGCACGTCGAGCGTGGTGATCGGTTCGTCATTGACGGTGGCGGCGATGCCTTCAATTTGACCTTGCGGAGCCGGCGAGGTGTCTTGCTGGGCAAGCGCGGCTGGGGTGAAGGACAGGACAGACAGGGACGCCACAATGGCAAGTAGAACGCGTTTCATCAGCGAGGATCCAGTTCCAAGCGGTACATGACAGGCACGGTCATCGCGCAATCGAGGCACAATGTACACTAATCTTCTGACAAACTACCCAGCGTGAACAGTGCGATACGCACCTGGATGGATTCAGAATCCCCCAGACCCGCAATAAGGTTCGCTTCGCGCTGGTAGAGAATCTGCAGCTGGGTGCAGTCATCCTCATACCCAAAACCGATATTCGAGAGGCGTGTTTCGTCGGCATCGAGATCCTGGCGGATGTCGCCGATAAAATCCCAGTGCTCGGTGAGGCGCACGCCAAAGGCGGCCTGCAATTCTCGATCCTCCTCGCCGGGAAGCGAATCATCACTTACATCCGTGTAGCGAAGGGATCCATAGAAGGCGTCGCTTGTGTAGGAGGTGGCGACGCTGATCCGGTCGAGATCGAAATCTTCCTCGTTGAGCCGCGTCTGGATATTGAGCCTGAACTGGTCAAGGGACAGAGACCCGGCCACGACATAGTCGGAATTGTCTTCAAAGAGGCCGCTGGATTCGCTGAAGACTGCGTCTCCGTCGAGACGGTGGCTTTGACCGACAAAAACGCGGGCAGCGTTGGCTGACCCCCATTGTGCGGTGGCACGAAGCCCCCAGGCAAGACGCTGACCTTCTTCCCAGATATCGTGCCCCGGCGATCGAATGGGGGCAAAGATAATGCTCTCATCCAGGTCAACCGAAAGACTGTCTTCGTTCAGGATCTCGGCACTGTTTTCATCTTCGGAGGATATGACGGCGGACACGACGGGTTCCAGGATCCAGTCGACTGTCTCGCCCGGACGGTAAAGCGGATAGCTGAACTCGGCTCCGGCCAGCCCCACGCTCCGCGTTGCGTCCGTGTCGATCAATGTGCCGTCAGACTGTCTAACATCGTCGAACCAGTAGGAATCATGCCGTACGAGTGCATAGGGTTCGACAACCAGCCCGGTGGATGAGACATAGCGGGTCCGCCAGTCCAGCCCGGCAGACGCGCGTGTGTAATCCTGTCCGGAAGATCGGCGTAAATTGGCGCTGCTGGTGCTGAAGGTCACACGGCCCCAGTTACGGTCTTCGATTAGATTGCGCTGAAACTCGAACATCGGCGCGACATCAGGAATTGCCGCGTCATCCCGCTGGGATAGCAGGGATTGATACGTCGCACCCGCCAGCAGGGCGTACTGACGTTCGCCGCGATTTTCGACATAGAGCTGGTTAATCAGGCGGCGATTGGTGGTGGTCAGCGGGGCGCCGCGGTCCTTGTCCTGTTCGGAAAAGTCATAGCGACGCAGGTTGAGCTCATCCGATGCCCCCTGCACGGTAAAGCCCCAGCGCCAATCATCAGTGATGTTAAACCGTCCGCCGCCGAAAATATGCCAGCGGTTATGGTTCTCGCCGAATTTGTTGCCATCGCCGTCAATGTCGCGCTCATTGGTATAGCTGCCTTCAAACTCCAGCTGGCCAGACCAGAAGCGTTTGCGATACTCGCCGTACAGCAAGGGGTTCACATTACTCATGACACGCGGCGCGATAATGAGGTCCTGCGACGGCGAAATCGCCCAGTAATAGGGTTGCTGATAGGAGACCCCCAGACGCGAGGAGACGCCGAAACCCGGGAAAAGAAGGCCGGAGCGGCGCTCGGAGGACGGATCAGCGTGTGAGAAGGCCGGCGCATAAAAGACCGGCACACCCATCATCTCGATCTGGGCGTCCTTGTAATACACCATCTGATTGTTGACATCGCGCACGACTTCACTCGCACGGATCCGCCAGGTGGGTTCACCATCACCCGTCTCACACATCGGGCAGGCCGTGTAGTAGGCATCATTGGCCTGCAGTGAACCGTCAGCGCGGCGCACAGCTGTGGCGGCTGCCACACGGCCTTGATTCTCCAGCATTGCGGCGAAGCCCAGCGCGAGGCCGGTATTGAGAGCTGTGTCGAACACCATTTCGTCGGCATGCTGGGCGTGTTCACCCTGGCCGAAGAGAATCACATTGCCCCGGGCAATGATCTGGCTTTCGGCGGGACGATACACCAGCTCGTCGGCGAACAGCGTACGATCCCCTTGGCGCACGCGCACATTGCCGCGTGCGAGATAGCCTTCGCCACCGGTCAAATCATTGACCGTATCCGCTTCAAGATAGACCGGACGTTCATCCGGATCGACACCGTCCTGGGCCAGGGCGGGCATAGTGCCCCCGAGAACCAGTGAACTGATGAGTGCAGTGGCAAACGAGAATTTACGCGACGCCATTGCGTCACCCCCTGTGATGTATCTGGCCCGACCCCAGCCATGCGCCATCACTAGCGGATGCAGAGGCTGGCGTCCACGCCATCATCCGTCTTCTGTGGATGCAATGTAGCTGAGTGCGAGCAAACTGGTCAGCGCGGGCGCAGACCAAGCCGCTGCGGCGGGTGTGATCGTGCCGGACGTGCCCATGGAGACGAGCAATTCCTGCAGGAAAAACATAATAAACCCGGCGGCGCCTCCCGCGATGGCCAAGGCGGCCGCGCCGCCCAGGCGTTGCAGGCGCAAGGTTGCTGCAGCGGCGATCAATGTGGCTGCCAGGAAGGTCAGCGGTGTCGCCAGAAGGCCGTGCCAACGCAATTCATAGCTCTGTGACGCCAGACCGGCGTTCTCGGCGGACTGGATCAACTCCGGCAACTCCCAGAACGCCACGCCATTGGGAGAGCGCGAGCGCTCGAATAGGGCCTGGCGCCCCACGGACGTGGTCATGCTGACATCGCCCAGATTGGCGTAAACGCCGCCTGAGGTATTCTCCTCGGCTCCGGTAATGTCCCAATAGCCGTCCATCAACTGAGCCTGTTCCGCATCGATCCGGCGTTCCAGACGCGGAACCCGTCCCGAATCAATGGAATAAATGAGAAAGGCTGGAGAAATCAGGATCTGGTTATCATCGTCCAACGCGTCCGCGGCGACCACAATAAAACCGCTCGAAGTGGTTTCGCGCAGCCAGACCGGGTCTTCCGCATCGGGATCGAACTGGACGTTCATGAACCGGTCGCGCATTTGCTCGTACTGGACGTTCAGCTGGGCCCCCAGAGGGTTGAGCAGGGTGGCACTGGCGATACCGGCCGTGATGGCCAAGAAAATTGGGGCGTTCAAGATACGCCAGGCGGAAACGCCGGAGGCGCGCATGACGACCAGTTCACTGCGCCGGTTCAGCCGAAACAAGGCCGTCAACATTCCGAACAGGAAAACAAATGGCAAGGTAGTTTCCAACAGGGCCGGGGCCTTGAGCAGGGTCAGGGTCAGGAGGTCGAAAATGCCGACCTCCGCCCGAGTGCCCACGGCGCGGGACTGTTCGACAAAATCGACCAGTACGATCACTGTGCCAACAACCAACAGGGCCACACCCAGGCCCATCAGGGTCTGGATGAGCATATAGCGATTGAGCAGGCTGCGTGTCATGCGGAGGCCTCCGCCGGGTGAGCGGCGCGGGATGATGTGGATGCCGTGAGCGGACGTTTGCGACGCGGCCAGTAAATGACGGCAATCGCGCCCACACAGCCTGCCAGCGGCACGACGTATTGAGCGATATTGACACTTGGATCATCCGCACTGGCCGATTGCACAGCAAAGCCCAGCAAGCGCAGGGTCAGTCCCAGTCCGGCAGCCATCATGATGCGGCGTCCCTGACCCATGCGGGAGTGATTACCACCGAGAAACACAGCGCCGGCGATCAGCACAAAGGCCAGATTGTAAAGCGGCGCCGAGAGGCGATAATGCGCTTCGGCGAGCGGGCGTTCCGGTCCGCGACCCCTCGAGAGTGTTGCGGCATCCGGCCAGATCAGCTCATGCAGGAAACGGTCACTTTCCTTGAAAAACATCGCGTCAACCGGGCCAATGAACTCGCCAAGGTCAAACTGGGTTTGATCGAAGGTGATATAGTTGAGGGAGCCGTTTTCCTCAAACCAGTGCTGGTTCCCGTCGATCAGCGTCATGGTCGGGCGGGTTTCCACCCGTGTTATTCGGCTTTCGCGTGCGGTGATCGTGGCGGCACGGCTTTCATCCCGGTTGTCGTGGATGAGGATGTCCAGCAAACGCCCGTCACGCGTGCGTTCGCGGGCATAAATGGTCACGCCTGGCCCAAGCCGCGAAAACTGTCCCGGCGAGACTAGGCTAGACGCCACATCCGAACGCAGATCATACAGGCTGCGCCGCATTTCCCGGTAGGATAAGGGCTGGATGAACAGGTTCACCGCCAGATTGAGAATCATCACCATCATGCCCAGGCGTACCAGCGGATCGATGAGCTTCCAGCGACTCATCCCGGCCGCCTGGCCGACGATCAATTCGCTGTCACCACTCAGTCGATTCAGACCGGCAAGCGCCGCCACGAAGAGGGCAATTGGTAGCAAAAGCGCGGACAAATGGGGCAGGGCGAGTACCGTAACCTTCAGAAATGTAAGCGCAGTTTCGCTATAGCCCGAGATCAGGTCGATGTTTGACAGACTTTGCGTCAACAAGGCCAGCGCCGCGAACGCCAGCATGGCGATCACGAAGGGCAAAAGCAATTGTCTGAAGAAATACCGTTGGATGAGTGACATGGGCCAGTAAGATGCTGTGTGATCAGCCTTCTATCCCACCTTCGGATCGGATACCACTGCCAAGACGCGTCAATTGCGAGCTGATCACAGGCCTCGCCCGTTTCAAGACACAGGTGATGATATGAAGATTGAATTCCTTGCTGCCGACCAAGCCCGCGGGGCTCTGGCTGTGCCGGTGTTTGCCGACAAGACCCTGTCTGATGCGGCAGAAGCCGCCAATTCAGCCTCCGGCGGCGCGATCGCCCGCGCCCTGGACGCCGCCCGTTTTGACGGCAAGCCGGGTCAGGTGCTCGAATTGCTTGCACCGGCTGGTGTCGATGCGCCGCGCCTCGTCCTGTTCGGCCTCGGGGACAAGGAAAAACTCTCCGATTCAGTCGTCGAGAAATCCGCCGCTGCCGTGATCGGCAAGTTGCTTCTGACCGGTGAGACCGAGGTGACCTTGCGTCTCGATGGCTGGGCCACCGGTGAAACGGCTGCGCGCGCGGCTCTGGGCGCACGTCTGGCGAGCTATCGCTTTGATCAGTTCCGCACCAAGCTGAAGGATGAGCAAAAACCGTCCTTGGCAATCACAGCCATTGCCGTCGACGATATCGACGCGGCGCAGGAGGCCTGGTCCGGCTGGTCGGCCATCGCAGCGGGTGTGGACCTGGCGCGTGACGTGACCAATCTGCCGCCGAATATTCTCTATCCGGAGAGTTACGCGGAAAAGATCGAGGAACTCAGCGCGTACGGTCTTGAAATCGAGGTGCTCGACGAAAAGCAGATGGATGAACTGGGCATGGGCGCCCTCCTAGGTGTCGGCCAGGGTTCGGCTTTTGAAAGCAAGATCGCCATCATGAAGTGGAATGGCGGCGAAGAGGGTGAAAAACCGCTCCTGTTTGTCGGCAAGGGCCTGACGTTCGATAGTGGTGGCATCTCTCTCAAGCCGGGTGCAGGCATGGATGAGATGAAGGGCGATATGGGCGGCTCCGCGGCTGTTGTCGGCCTGATGCGCGCGCTTGCCGGTCGCAAGGCGAAGGTCAATGCCATCGGCATGGTGGGCCTGGTCGAGAATATGCCCGATGCGGCGGCCCAGCGTCCGGGCGATATTGTCACTACAATGTCCGGCACCACGGTCGAGATCCACAATACCGATGCGGAAGGACGCCTCGTGCTCTCGGACGTGCTGTGGTACGGCCAGCAGCGTTTCGATCCGAAACTCATCATCGATCTGGCGACCCTGACCGGCGCCATGCTGATCGCCCTGGGCAATACGCGTGCGGGTATCTTCACCAATAGCGACGAGATCGCCGATGCCCTGTTCGCCGCCGGCAATGCGGCCGATGAACCGGTCTGGCGCATGCCGCTCGGTGCGGACTATGAAAAACACATCGAAACCAAGAATGCCGACATCAAGAATGTGGGTGAGGGACGCCTGGCCGGTTCGATCTCGGCCGCGGAATTCCTCAAATGTTTCGTCAATGACAAGCCGTGGTGCCACATCGATATTGCCGGTACGGCGATGGGCGGCATGAAGGATGATCCGCGCCAGCCGAGCTGGGGCACGGGCTGGGGTGTGCGCATCCTGGACCGTTTCGTGCGCGATAATCACGAGGCCTAAGGTCAAAAGAAGCGTCGGGGCGGCATCAGGGCCGCCCCGGACGTGTCAGGAAAGGCCCGGGATATGGCGGCGGAAATCTGGTTCTATCATCTCGAACAGGCCTCGCCCGATTCTGTCCTACCTGATTTGCTGGAAAAGACCCGGGCGCGGGGCTGGAAAGCCCTGGTCGTCTCGCCGGATGAAGATCGCCTCAAACAACTGGATATGGCGCTGTGGACCGAGCGCGCCGAGAGCTTCCTGCCGCATGGCCTCGCCAGCGAGGCCCATGCTGAACGTCAGCCCATTCTCCTGTCCAGTGTGCAGGAGCCGGTGAACGGGGCTGAATGCCTCTTCCTCCTGGATGGTGAATTACCCACTGATCCCGACGCCTTCACCCGAACCCTATTGTTGTTCGATGGTCACGATGAGCAGGCCATTCAGGCCGCGCGGGGATTGTGGAAGACATCCGCGGCGGCGGGGCATACGATTTCCTACTGGAAACAGTCCGAGACTGGACGCTGGGAAAAGAAGGCCTGACATGACATTGCGCGCCCTGATTATCGCTTTGCCGCTTTTCGCCCTGACAGCCTGTGTCGGTTATCCCTCGCTGGATGATCGGGATCAGCCGGGGATACCGCCGGAGCTCAATACGGATTGCGGCGCCTCAGACCGCGATTTCCTCCTCGGTCAGAGCATTAACGAGGTGTCGACCGAGACGCTGGCCGAATATGTCCGCGTGATCCGTCCGGGAGACGCCGTGACCCGGGATTACCGCATCGGCCGGTTGAATATCGATCTTGATCACACTGACACAATTGTGCGCCTTTGGTGTGGTTAAATCCGCCGTGTACTGGTTGGAGTAGTTTCATGCGCTTGTCACTTGTCTCGACCTCATCTCTGCCCCGTCCGGGGGCGCGTCTCGCTGTTCGCCCGGCTCGTCGTCAAATGGGCCTGCGCTATGGGGCTCTGCGCCATGGAGCTTTGTGTCTGAGTGTCGTGACGATGGCCGCGGTCCTGTCGGGCTGTTTTGCCACGCCCACCGAGACGCCGGTGCGTGCGCCCGTGTCCGATCTGCCGCCGATGAGCGATGTCGAGGAGCTGGACGGGGGCGAGGTCACGCCGCCCATCACCGGAACCTGTGGCATGGAAGCGGTGCAGCATTATGTTGGCCAGGCGCGCACCTCGGTGAACCGGGCCGATCTGCCCGCCCTTCTGCGCGTATTGGGCCCCAATTCCGTTGCTACGATGGATTACCGGCCCGAGCGCATGAATGTGCATGTGGATGCCTCCGACATCGTCACCCAGATCACCTGCGGCTAGGCTCAAAGCCGGACCGGCTTTGGTTTGCTCGGGTCTTGTCTTGCCCCTCACCCGCCTCGTTGCACTCGGCACCCTCTCCCCAAAAGGGGAGAGGGAAAGAAGAGTCCTTCTCCCCCACAGGGGAGAAGGTGGCGCGCAGCGCCGGATGAGGGGCCAACAAAAGGGCGCAAGTTGGGCTTCGAGACGACAGGCCAGGTGGTGTATAGCCGTAGGCATGACCGAGATTCGACCCCTGACCGCCACCGATGCCGATGCCGTTCTGGACATCTATCGCCAGGGCATTGCCACCGGCCATGCCACATTTGAGAGCGAGGCGCCGGACTGGGCGCATTTTGATGCGGGCAAGCTGGCCACGCCGCGCCTGGTGAGTGTGGACGGGGCGGGCCGCGTGACCGGCTGGGCTGTGCTGAGCCCGACATCCTCGCGCTGTGTGTATGGCGGGGTGGCGGAGATCACACTCTATATCGCGGAGCATGCCCGCGGTCGTGGTGTGGGCCGCGCCTTGATCGCGGCCATGGTGGAGGCTTCGGAAGCGGCCGAGATCTGGACGCTGGTCGCGGGGATCTTCCCCGAGAATACCGGGTCGGTGGCTTTGCATCAGACGGCGGGATTTGAGGTGCTCGGACGGCGTCGGCGTCTGGGCAAGATGAGCTATGGCCCGATGGAGGGCGAGTGGCGCGATATCTTGTGGCTGGAACGGCGCAGCACGCGTGTGGGCATCGATTAAGCCGGTATAGGCCGCTTTAGGCCCGTGCAGACCCGCTAGCCCAGCAGGGCCAGCCAGAAGGGTATGGTGAGAAAGCAGAACATGGCCGAGGCGGTGATATCGCCTGCGGAATAGGGCGCATCGCCGCCCATTTGCCGGGCCAGCACATAGGCCGAGGCGGCGCCGGGCGAGGCCCCGGTCAGCAGCAGCACTGTCAAGGCCGGACCCTGAACCCCCATCGCCACGCCAATGCCGTAAAAAACCAGCGGGGCCAGCATCAGCTTGAGCAGGACGGACAGGCCCAGCAGGCGCGGCCGGGCTTTCATGGCGGTGAAATTGAGCCCCGCACCGACCGAGAGCAAAATGAGCGGCAGAGCGGCCTGGCCGATCAGTCCGATCGTACTATCGAGGGCGACAGGCAGGGTCAGTCCGGACAGATTGGCGGCGGCCCCCGCCCCCGTGCCCAGGATTAGCGGATTGGTGGCAATGCGATAGAGAATGGAGCGCCAGTCCGGCCGCGACCCGTCACCCCAGATTGAGAGCACGGCCACACATTCAATATTCACCAGCGGAATGGAGGCGGCCATGATCAGCGCGACCAGCACCTGGCCCTCCTCGCCAAACAGGGAGCCGGCGACGGCCAGGATCAGAAGACCGTTCCAGCGGGCCGTGGCCTGGAAGAGGCTGGTATAGGTGGGGTCGGGGATCCGCAGCAGGGGTTTGATCGCCAGGGTGATGGCGGCCATGGCCAGAAAACCGAGCAGTGCTGCGAGCATGAAACCACTGACCGAGATCGAGGAGAGGTCAGCGCGGTAAATGGCGGTGAAGAGCAGGGCGGGCGACAGGCCCAGATAGGCGAGGCGCGAGATCGGTCCCCAGCTGTCTTCAGGCAGGAGCTGACTGCGGCGCAGCAGCCATCCGATGAAGATGACCCCGAAGACCGGGAACAGGGCGTTGACGATCAATCCCATCTAGTCGCTCTCTCCCGTCGCTCCGGCCTCTCCTGTCGAACCCGCTGGGGGCAATTCCGCCAGACGGTCCAGTGCGCTTTGCAGGATATTGGCAGCGGCATGGGCATCGATGACTTGTTTGCGCTTGTCCCGACGCATGCCAGCGGCAATCAGCGCTTCCTCGGCCTCGAAACTCGACAGGCGCTCATCCTGGAACACGATCGGAATATCGCGGATCGCGAGCAGATTGCGGGCCATCGCCTTGACCGATTGCACACGCGGACCGGCACTCCCATCCATATTGACAGGCAGGCCCATGATCAGTCCGACACAGGCGCGCTCGTCATAGAGTTCGAAAACCCGTGTGGCGTCGTGGGTGAATTTGCCGCGTCGGATGGTTTCCACCGCTGTGGCCAGACCCCGCGAGGCGCCACACGCCGCCACACCAATCGTTTTGGTACCAGGGTCCAGGGCAAGCAGGGGTCCGGCCGGAACGGCCTCGTGGGGAATGATCGGCATGGGCGCTCATGTGCGCCGCGTCGGTGCCCGCGTCAAGATGCGGGCGCGCGGATGCCTGAATGTGACCCTTCGCACCTGTCGCACACCCGATCACAGTCAAGCTTTCTTGCGTGCCTGCGGGAGCATTGCTAGTCAGGCAGGCCTGATTATTCCGGAGCGCATTCCCATGTCCGTCACTGCAGATGATGTGCGCCGCATTGCGCGGCTGGCACGCATTGCCGAACCCGAAGACCGTCTCGACGCCCTGGTGGGCGAGCTCAATGGCATTCTCGACTGGATCGAGCAGCTCAATGAGGTCGATGTCGAGGGTGTAGAAGCTATGACGACCCCGGTGAAATTCCCGCTGCCGCAACGCACCGACGCCGTGTCGGATGGCGATGTGCGCGAGAACGTGCTGGCCAATGCACCGAAGTCCGATGAGGGCTTCTTTGTTGTGCCCAAGTCTGTGGAGTAGAGCTGATGAGCGATCTTCTCAAACTCTCGCTCGACGAGATCACGACGCGGTTGAGCAATCGCGATGTCTCCTCGGTTGAGCTGTCCAAGGCCGCCCTTGAAGCCTGCCAGGACGCCCAGCCGGCGCTCAATGCCTTCACGGCCTTTGATGCAGACAAGACACTGTCCATGGCGGCTGCATCCGACGAGAAACTGGCCAAGGGCGAGGGCTCGCTGATCGAAGGCGCGCCGATCGCGATCAAGGATTTGTTCGCGGTGAACGGGGTGTCCACGACCGCGTGTTCGCACATTCTCGACGGGTTCAAACCGACTTACGAATCCACCATCACGTCCAAGCTTTGGGATGCGGGCGGGGTCTTCTTGTGCAAGACCTCGATGGACGAGTTTGCGATGGGGTCGTCCAACGAGACGGCCTTTACCGGTCCGGTGAGCTCGCCTTGGCAGGGTGAAAACGGCGAAAAACTGACCCCGGGCGGATCGTCCGGCGGGTCGGCTGCGGCTGTGGCTGCGGATCTGTGTTTTGGCGCGACGGGCACCGATACCGGCGGTTCAATCCGCCAGCCGGCCGCGTTTACCGGCATTGTCGGTGTGAAGCCGACCTATGGCCGGACCTCGCGCTGGGGCGCTGTGGCCTTCGCCTCTTCGCTCGATCACCCCGGCCCCTTTGCCAAGACTGTGAAGGACAGCGCCATCCTGTTGCAGGCCATGTCCGGCCATGATGCCAAGGACTCGACCTCGCTGCCCAATGATGTGCCCGATTTCATCGCGGCCTGTGGTCAGTCGGTCAAAGGCCTCAAGATCGGTGTGCCGAAGGAATACCGCATCGATGGCATGCCGGACGATATCGCCAAGGTCTGGGACCAGGGCGTGGAATGGCTCAAGGCCGCTGGTTGCGAGATTGTCGAAATCTCCCTGCCGCACACGAAATACGCCCTGCCGGCCTATTACATCGTGGCACCGGCCGAAGCCTCGTCCAATCTCGCGCGTTATGACGGCATGCGCTACGGCCTGCGTGAAGACGGTGAGGATCTGACGAGCGTTTATGAAAACACACGCGCGTCAGGCTTTGGCGAGGAAGTCCAGCGCCGGATCATGATTGGCACCTATGTGCTCTCGGCGGGGTATTACGACGCCTATTATCTGCGCGCCCAGAAAGTGCGCACGCGCATCCTCCAGGATTTCGACACGGCCTTCCAGAAGGTCGATGCCATCCTGACACCGTCTGCACCGTCTGCAGCTTTCCCGCTGGGCTCCAAGTCCGATGACCCGATCGCCATGTATCTCAACGACGTGTTCACGGTGACCGCAAACCTGGCCGGTGTGCCCGCCATGTCTGTTCCCGCTGGTGTTGACGCGGCCGGCCTGCCGCTGGGGCTGCAGATCATCACCCGGGCGCTGGACGAGGAAACCATGTTCAAGGTTGGGGCAGCTGTTGAAGACGCCGCCGCGTTCACCGCCAAACCGGGCAAGTGGTGGTAGGAAGATCGTGAGGCGCGTGTCATGGCCATGATCATCCGGCTGCTGGCGGGTTTGGCAATCGCTGCGGTCGTCATCATTTTGCTCTTTGGTGGTCTTTGGGCCTTCGGGGTCTACTGGTTGGTGGCGCTCGCAGCCTTCATCTTCCTGGCGGCTGCCGTTAGCCTCTTCTTCGGGCGGTCGACATTCGGTGATGGCTCGGCGCGCGCAGAGCGAAATCGTTCCCGCCGAAGCGCTCAAAGCCGGATGAGAAAGGCGAGACAGGGTCGTGATGACTGAACCCTCGCTTAAAACAGCCACGGCGAAAGACGGGCTGAACCGCTTCATTGTTGGTGTCATCGCGCCGGTTTGCGCTAGATAGCGAATAAACGACAAGGACGATGCCATGACCCAGACCCCGCCCCAAGGCTCGCAGACGCGCCGCGCCGATGCGCTGTTGAACCGTTTTATCATGGCGGTCGTGGCGGGCATGGGCCTGTTCCTGTGCCTTCCCCTGACCTGGATCAGTTTCCAGAGTTTGCGGGACACGCTGGGTGAGGGGAGTTTTCCGTCGCTGTGGGCGTTTCTGGCTCTGGCGCTGGGGGTTGCCCTGACCATTGTGTCGGGAGGTCTGATGTTGCGGGCTGTCCTGCCGGGCAAACCATCTCCGACTGCGCGGGCTGAGGATGCGTTATCGGGGGATGAGCCCGCGCGCGGTGAAGCGGATGGCGAATAAACTCTTCCACCCGGCGGTCAAACTGGTGCGACCCAGCCTCATTCTCGGGGCTGTGTTGATGGTGGTCGCGGGGCTCATCTATCGCGATATCCTGCCCCTGATGCCCAAAGCGGTATGGGTGATCTGTCTGATTGCGCCGGGCGGCGGGCTGATGCTGTTCGGGGTGACCGTCCACATGGCGGCCCGGGCTGTCGAACGCCTGTCCGAGATCAACAAGCCTGGCGGATCCGCCTGATCCGGAGCGTGAAGGCGTCGCCTGCACCGCGCACCGCACAAACGGCTTCGCAAACCCGGCCGAACCGCCTAGAAACAGGGTTTGATCCTGCGTGCAAATGGAATGAACGAGATGTCCGAGAGCAAAACCTATCGCATTGCTGGCGCGACCGGCGATTGGGAAGTCGTCATGGGTCTGGAAGTGCATGCCCAGGTCGTCTCCGACGCCAAGCTGTTTTCCGGTGCCGCCACGGCGTTTGGCGCGGCGCCCAACAGCCAGGTCTCCCTGGTGGATGCTGCCATGCCGGGCATGCTGCCGGTGATCAATGAAGGTGTGGTCACCCAGGCGGTGCGCACCGGCCTTGGACTGAACGCCCAGATCAATCTTTGGTCCCGGTTTGACCGCAAGAATTATTTCTATCCGGATTTGCCGCAAGGCTATCAGATCTCGCAATTCCAGTATCCGATCGTTGGCGAGGGCGCGATCGAGTGCGAACGCGATGACGGATCGCGCTTCACCGTGCGTATCGAGCGTCTGCACCTTGAGCAGGACGCCGGTAAATCCATCCACGATCTCGACCCCAGCCATACCTATGTCGATCTCAACCGGTCCGGTGTGGCGCTGATGGAGATTGTATCGCGCCCTGATATCCGCTCCCCGGACGAGGCCTCGGCCTATGTGTCCAAACTGCGGACGATTCTGCGTTATCTGGGCACGTGTGGTGGCGATATGGAAAAGGGCCAGCTGCGCGCGGACGTCAATGTCTCTGTCTGCCGCCCCGGTGATTATGAGCGTTTCCGCGAGAATGATGATTTCTCCCATCTCGGCACACGCTGCGAGATCAAGAACGTCAATTCCCTGCGCTTCATTCGCCAGGCCATCGAGTTTGAGGCCAAGCGCCAGATCGATATTCTCGAGGACGGCGGTACAATCGATCAGGAAACCCGCCTGTTTGATGCCAATACCGGTGTGACCCGCTCCATGCGCTCGAAGGAAGAAGCGCATGATTACCGCTATTTCCCCGATCCTGACCTGCTGCCGCTTGAATTGCAGCAGACCTGGGTGGACGGGCTGGCGTCTGACCTGCCGGAATTGCCTGACGCCAAACGCGATCGCCTGATCTCCGAGCTGGGCCTGTCAGACTATGACGCCTCGGTGCTGTCGGCGGATAAGGACCGGGCCGACTATTTCGAAGCCGTGGCGGACGGGCGTGATGCCAAACTGGCATCGGCCTGGGTCAATAATGATCTGTTCGGCCGTCTCAACAAGGAAGGCAAGGGCATTACCGAAAGCCCGGTCTCGGCCGACCAGCTGGGTGAACTCATCGGCCTGATCACCGACAAGACCATCTCCGGCAAGATTGCCAAGGACGTGTTCGACATCCTCTGGGATGAAGGCGGTCGTCCCGCTGACATCGTCGAGGCCCGGGGCCTGAAACAGGTGACCGATACAGGCGCCATCGAAGCGGTGGTGGATCAGTTGATCGCTGATAATCCCGACCAGGCGGCCTCGGTGAAAGACAAGCCGAAAGCCATGGGCTGGTTTGTCGGTCAGGTGATGAAGGCCATGCAGGGCAAGGCCAATCCGCAGGCTGTGAACGAGATCCTCAAGGCCAAGCTGCTGGATTAAGGCGCCTGTGCCGCCGCGTGAAGACACAGGGCCGGGCCATAAAAAGCACGGCCCCGGTCTTCCTCATGCGGACGAACATGCTAAAGCTTTGACCGGATACTCATTTCCGGACCCTGCCCATGCGCTTCCTCGCCCGTACACCCGCCCAGACGCCGGACCAGACACCGGCCCAGACTCCGGCCGCTGACGATACGGCTCTGGATGATCTCCTGCCCACCGATGCGGTGCTGGACCATCTTCAGGGTCTGTGGGAATGGCTGCTGGCCAGTCTGCTCAATCTGGATACGGCCTTGCAGCTGGGCCTGATCGCGGCCGCTCTGGTGCCCGCTTTCATTTTCGGTCCGGCCTTTCGCAAGCTTGTCGAACACCAGCTGGTTTCACGTTTCAAATCCGGTGCGCTCAAGCGTTTCTCCATCGCCCTGACCATTCTGGCGATCCCGCTGGCGCTGCTCAGTGTCATGGCCATCGAGCGGATTGTGCTCGGTTCACTGGGCCAGCCCTATGGCCTCATCGATGCGGCCATGAGTTTGATGACCGCCTGGCTGGTCATTCGTGCGGTCACCTTGATCATCCGCTCGCATTTCTGGTCGAGCGTGGCGTTCTATATCGCCTGGCCCATCGCTGCGATGGATGTGTTTGGACTGCTGGATGATGTCGTCGCGCAGATGCAGGCCCTGGCCATCCCCCTGGGCGAAACGGAGACCGGTGAGCCTGTTGATCTCTCGCTCTTCGATGTCCTGCGCACACTGATCTATTTCGGTGTGATCTTCTGGCTGGCCTCGCTGGCGGGCCGCATGATCAATAACCAGCTTGAGCGGGCTGACGAAGTCTCTCCAGCCCTGCGCGCGCTGATCACGAAAATCCTGGGTTTTGTGCTGCCGATTGTCGCCTTGTTGATCGCGCTGCAGCTGACCGGCTTTAACCTGGCCACGCTGGCGATCTTTTCCGGCGCTGTGGGTATCGGTGTCGGTCTGGGGCTGCAAAAAACCGTGGCGAATTTCGCGGCCGGGTTCACGCTTCTGGCCGATAAATCCATCAAGCCCGGGGATGCCCTGGAAGTGGATGGGACCTTTGGCTGGGTGACCGGCATGCAGTCGCGCTATGTGTCGATGCGCACGCGTGACGGGACAGAACACCTTATCCCGAACGAGCATTTCATTGCCAATGGCGTGATCAACTGGTCGAAATCGGATCGGGTTGTGCGATTGCATGCCCCGTTTGGCGTGGCCTATGGCACGGCTGATCTCGAACAGGTCCAGCGTCTGGCCGTTGAGGCAGCCAAGTCTGTGGACCGGGTGGTTGAGGACCGCGAGCCGCAATGCAATCTGATGGCATTTGGCGATAGTTCGGTGAATTTTGATCTGCGCTTCTGGATTTCCGATCCGGCCAATGGATTGTCCAATGTCCGCTCAGACGTCTTCCTGGCCATCTGGAAGGCGTTTCACGAAAACGGGGTGGAATTCCCGTTCCCGCAGCTCGATGTGCATGTGAAAAACGCCGCTGCGTTCACAGCGAGCGATAGCCAGACAGTGACGGATGCCCGTCCAACGGACAGCTAGACCCAGCCCGACAATTCCTGGCGGACAAGCGCCTCGAGCAAGTCGATGGACGGCGTGCTGTCATTGAGGCAGGGGACCATGGCGAAGTGTTCGCCTCCGGCCTCGAGAAAGATCTCGCGCCCTTCAATCGCCAGTTCTTCCAGCGTCTCAACGCAGTCGGAGATAAAGGCCGGTGCGGCGATCATTACCGACTTGATGCCTTCGCCGGGCAGGGCTTCCAGCGTGTCATCGGTATAGGGTTGCAGCCATTCCTGGGGTCCAAAACGTGACTGGAAGGTCATGCGCATCTGGTTGGCATCCAGGCCGAGATGCTCGCGCACCCGGCGTGTGGTCTTGGCGCAGTGGCAGAAATACGGGTCGCCCTTGCGGAAATAGCTCTCCGGAATGCCGTGATAGGACATCAAGATCACATCCGGGTCGAAATCCAGCGCGTCGCGCTGTGCGGCGATGGAGCCGGCCAGGGCTTCGATATAGGCCGGGTGATCATAGAAGGGCGGCAGGGTGCGAACAGCGGGCTGCCAGCGCAGGGTTTTGAGATGGTCGAAAACCTTGTCGTTCACAGTGGCGGTCGTCGCGGCAGCGTATTGGGGGTAGAGCGGGCAAATCACAATGCGTTCGCAGCCCTTTTCGCGCAGACCATCAATCTTCGAGGCCAGGGAAGGCTGGCCATAACGCATGGCCCAGTCGATCTCCACGCGATCGGAATTGAGACGGGCGGCCAGTTTTTCCGCCTGGCTGCGCGTGTAATAACGCAACGGGCTTTCATCCGTCTCGTCCATCCAGATCTTCTTGTAGGCCGCGCCACTCTTGGAGGGGCGGAAGGTCAGGATGATGGTCTGAAGCAGCGGTTGCCAGAGGATTTGCGGGATCTCGATCATCCGACGATCACTCAGGAATTCGCTCAGATATCGGCGCATATCGCCGTAGGACGTGCTGTCCGGCGTGCCCAGATTGACCAGGAGCACACCGATACGACCATGCGGCGTGGCCGGGTGTTGGTCATCTCCGGGGCGGACGAATTGATCCTGGACGGTCAGCATGGCTGGTCTCCGGTAAGTGCAAGCTGGAGGGCGAATATGAGTGTCGAGGCCGTGTCGTCCACTGTCCAGCTGCGACTGGCTGAAATCACCTGTTTGTTTTCCACAATCGGCGGGAAAGGAGGATGCGGAGACGTCCCCCTTGTCGCCAAGGGCCCGCATCCCCAAGGCGCTGTCCGGTACGTCGGCGTGTAACCGGACAGGAAAACTCGGGAGAGGGGGTCAAATCCGGCCGGGGGGGAATGCGGCTGACCCCCTCACCCTCAGGGGATTGAGAGGATCATGCCGCAAATCGTGCGTGAGGAAAAATCGATAGTCTTGATTGTAGCTATCGATAAAATCTTCACCGAATCGAGGTCAAAGCAAGCCTATCTCGCGCAGGCGCTGATAGAGATAATCATTGGCCGTGATCGGCTCGGGATACTTGTCCGGATTTTCGGCGCTGACACAGCCCGGCAGGGTTTCGATTAGATAGTCCGGGCGGTAGTGCAGGAAGAATGGCATAGAATAGCGCGAGTGGTCTGTGCGCGCGCCCACCGGATTGATGACACGATGCTGGGTCGAGGGCAGGACGTCATTGGTCGTGCGGGCCAGCATGTCGCCCATATTTACGACCAGGCATCCCGCGGGCGGGTTCATGTCGACCCATTCGCCCTCGCGCGTCATCACCTGCAGCCCGGGTTCCTCAGCCCCCAGCAAAAGTGTGATCGTGTTGATATCGCCATGCGCCTCGGCGCGGATCGAGCCGCCCGTATCGCCGGAGACCGGTGGATAGTGCAGCAGACGCATCACCGAATTGCCATCCGTGACCGGGTCGTCAAAGAAATCGGCGGCAAGTCCCAGATCGAGCGCGATGGCGCTGAGTACTTTGCGTCCCAGGGCATCAAAATCTGCGTAGAGACCGTGGACGGCCTGCGTCCAACCCTCGACCTCTGTCGGCGTGACATTGGGGGGCATGTCGTTTTCATATCTGTGACCCGGTGCGAGATCCCGGCCCACATGCCAGAATTCCTTCAGATCGACATGGGACGCGCCCTTGGCGATCTCCTTGCCAAACGGGGTATAGCCACGGGCACCGCCCTGTCCCTCGATGAAGTACTGCATCTTGATCTCTTCCGGCAGGGCGAAGAAATCACGTGCTTTTGCATAGGCTGCGTCGATCCGGTCCTGGTCCAGCCCGTGGTCGGAGATCGCGGCAAATCCGTATTCACGGAAGGACCGGCCCAGCTCCTGCGCAAAGCGCTGCGGGTCGGTAGATTGCAAACTCATGGATACGGGCGGAAAACGCGTCAGCGCCGAAGCGTCGCTCATGGGGGGCTCCTCGATAGTGTTCCTGAGCATTAGGCCCAATTGGACGCTTTTCCAAGCGTACCCAGTGTCACAGGCGGCCGCATAACTGCTGAAGCGGGGCGGATATCGCCCGCCGGGTCTTGTTTGCGAGACACACTGTGGACGGAATAATTCTCATGCAGGGGGAAGTCGCTTGATCTTGGGCTGGGCCTGTTGAAGAAGGAATGATCTATCGGGGGGTAGGCATGGTGCGTATGGAGTGGGGCATGGAGCTGTTGCAAAACAGCCAGGACGGCATGACGGTGTCGGCGCGTCGCCATACGTCTACCTTGACCCGTCTGTCTGGCACCGGCTTCGAAAGCCTGGATGTGCGCAGCCCGGAAGCGCAAAGCCTGGTCACGAACAGTCTGGTCACGAACAGCCTGGTTACACAAAGCCGCGCCGCTCTCGTTGTAAAACCTGCCCCAGTTTCAGTGACGTCCGGGCCAGACTCGTCCGAGCCAGTCTCGTCCGGGGTGTCGTTCAGTGAAACATCCGCGCCCCTGCAGGCTGACCCCCGATCGCGCCAGCGAGCCCGGGCGATTGCAATCTACAAGTCCGAGGAGCGGGGCCCCAAACGTCTGTCCTTTCAACGCGCAGGATTGACCGAGGCCGAGGCGCGCCGCGTGACCCGGTCGGATTCCCTGCGCGCCAACACCCGATCGCCCTGGGAGACACCGCCCTTGCGGGTTTTGCCATGGTTGTTATGGCGCTGTGTGTTCAAAGGCTTTCAGCCTGCCCTGTTTCTTGTCTTTCTCGCGACCGCTGTGTTCCTGACCGGCCGCATGGTGGCAGAGAGCGGCGGACTTTACGCCTTGGTCGAGGATGACCCCGCCCTTGAAGCGCGTCTGGACGAGGCCCTCGCCGAGGCCGGGGGCGGATATGAAAATGGTCGGGCGGCCTGGCAGGATCAGATGCGCCGTATCCAGGCCGGGGACAGGTTGCGCCGGGTGGATCTTTATCGGTTCCACTCCTGGGCGGGTATGGGGCCGTCCTTGATGGGGCGGGACACGCTCGCACTGGCCCTTCTCGCAGGCAGCGAGGATGTCGAGGAGCGCCAGCTCGCCGATGCCCGTCTGCGGGCCGGACCGGTCTGGCAGCGAGAGACCGAGATCGAACAGGTTTTGACGGACCAACTGGCCCTGGGGACCGATTCGGGCCTGGAGCCGGCGGAGCTGGTCTTTCTTCCAGCGGAACTCAGAACGGTCTCACCGCGCGCCCAGCGGCTTTACCAGATTGCGCAGAGCGAATTCGAAGCCTTCATGCGGGATCCGCATCGTGGTCAGATGGATCTCAATGCGTTGCCAGGCCTGGTCGCTGGAGGGCAGGCCCAGCCAAGGCGAGTGCTGGGCGGCGTTCGTGAACTGATTTTGCAGGCCTGTGCCCACCGCGCGGATGTGCTGGCCGGGTGTGCGGACCCCGTCATCCCCTCGGCAGCTCCCGATACGCTCCGCCTGCAACTGGCGGCCCTTGAGGCTGGGCTTGTCCGGACGGGTTTGCCCCGGGGTGCGGTTGAGGATGGCGCCGGGCTTCTTCTGGTGCTGGAGGTCAGTGGCGGCCTGCATCCCGAGCTGCGTCCGGCGGTGCGCGCAGATCTGGACCAGCTCGTGCCGGTCGACACCGTTTTGCAGCGCCTGGGTGAGCTTGATGTGAGAGCCGATCTCGGTTTTGCCACGCCGCGTCTGATCGAGACCCGCCTGGGAGACCCTCTGGTGCCTCCGGCCAGTCTGGCACGTGACCGGATGGATCAGCTCCTGCGGGCGACGGCCCAGATCCGCCGGACGAGTGATCCACTGACCGCGCTTCGGGTCCTGCCTCATGCGAGCACAGTTAACGAGGCCGAGCGTCTGGTGGCGCTTCTGCCGGTCAGTGGTCCGCGCTTGCTGGCCATTCTCGAAGTGCTGGGGGATGAGGCCTATGGCCTGGTCAACATCCCGCCGCCTCCGCCGCCCGTCGATCCCCGGCTGCAATGGCAGGCCGGACTGGCCCTGTCGGCAGCCCTTCTGGTCCTGCTGATCTCGCTACGGCGCCTGGCCCGTCGGCCGGTGGAACGCAGGGCCGGGCGTTTCCACCTTCTTGATGCGCAAATCAGCCGTTTACTGCTGGGCAGGAAACACTAACCGAAATAAAGGTTTAGGGCAGAATTTTCCGTATTTCCCTTAACCTTACCGCAATCCTCTTCCCCCACATTCTACGTGTCCGATGGGTATTGGACAGGATGGTGGCGCGAACGATGAGGTTCAAAAGAACCCGGGTTCGCCGAGTGTTACAGGGGAAGACCTATGGCTTTTACCGATGTTGAAACCGCCCAGGCTCACGAAGCCGTAACCGCAGATCCGACCGGCGAGGATCTGTGCAAGCTGGGTATTCTGTATTCGACCGGACAGGGTGGTGAGATCGATTATGTCGAAGCTCACAAATGGTTCAATCTGGCGGCTCTGATGGGCTCCGAACCGGCCAAATACTATCGCCAGGAAATTTCCGATCAGATGTCCAATCTGGATATTGCCGCGGCCCAGCGTGCCGCGCGTGAGTGGTTGTCGACCCGTCACTAGGACGTGCTGACACACTCGACCTCCTGTCCTGCCGGAGCATTGGTCAACAATGCCTGGCAGGAGCGAGGTCGCGCATGCGGCGTGCATGCGGCTCACACACTGGCATGGTGATCCGGTCCGGTCGGGGAGAGCGGGCTCAGTTATTGTCTGTTATGGCATCGGCGATGGCGTAGGAAAACGCCTGGTCGAGCGGGACGATGCTGTAGACATATTGTTCGACGAACACATTGACCTCGGCAATGGTCGAGCGCGGTACAAAGACAATATCACCGCGCCGTAATTGCAGGGGATCCGCGTCCGGCGCACCGCGCAGGGCTGCGTGGAGATTGACGGTCCGCATCATGACGCCGCCGCCCGGAGCGCGGCGCAGCACAACAACATCGCCGCGTGCGGCCGTGTTGCGAAAACCGCCCGCCAGCATGACCGCCTCCATGGCGCCCACCGGCCCGGGCATGTCGATCAGGCCGGGATTACCCACTTCACCACCGACAATTATGTTTTGCGGCCCGTAATCTGTGGCGCGAACCTCAACGATCGGGTTGACGAGGGCCTGACGCGAATAGGCATTGGCAACCTGGTTGGCGGCCTCCACCTCGGTGCGCTGGGCCAGCATGACACCACCCAGAAGGGGCAGGCTCACCCGGCCATCCGGGCCGATTTGCATCGTTCGGTTCAGCTCAGGTGCGGTATGCACCGTCACTTCCACTGTATCACCCGGAAAAAAGCGATAGGCCGGATCCGACGCCTGCCATGTGGCGAAGGCCTGACCACCCCAATTCTGAGGCGTTTCACCTGTCTGCGAGGTGCTGGCACAACCCGTCAGGACGAGGCTGGCAGTGGAAGCAAGCAGCAGGGCAGAGCGGAACATGGCGTGTCCTTCGACGGATCCAGAACAGACCCCAGATTTCGACCGTTTTGGATAAGAAAAAATTAAGCGCGTTGCCTGCTTTATGACGACATGAATCAGTGGTCCGATCCTGCCGGTCAAAACCCCCGGCCCGGGAGCCGTGCGCCGTCAGGCGCTCGCGGAGAGATGGACCTGTTTGATCTCCTGGCCCTGGCCTGGTCCCAGCGCGGCCTGATCCTCGTTCTGTTCGCAGTGATTTTTGCTGTCGGCGTGGCCGCGTCCATGACCCTGCTCAAGCCCAGCTATCAGGCCGGTCTGCCCTTGCTGGTCGTTCTGGAAGATGACCCCACACCCAATACGGCCGGGACGGGCGCGGAATTCCAGCTGGACGCGATCATGCAGTCGGAAGCGGAAATCCTGGCGTCTGATGCGGTGTTGCGGCGCGCTGTGCAGGAGGTCGGTCCTGCGGTCTTGTTGAACGGTGAGGCCAATAGCGAAAGTCTGGCCCTGCGTTTCCTGCGCACGGGTTTTTCCGTGGATCGGGCACCCAATGCCTCAATCCTCAATGCCAGTTTCGAAGCGGGCGATCCGGACCAGGCTGCACGGGCACTCAATGCCATTGTTGATGCCTATCTGGCTTATCGTGAAGACGTGCTGGTTGGATCAGGTGTGGCCGGGATTGTCGAACAGCGCGCGCGGGCCAGTGAGGCTTATGACGCTGCCCTGAGCCAGCTCAATGCCTATCTGGTCGCCAACGGGATATCCAATTTCGATGCCGACAAGCTGGCGGCGGAAACCCGAGTCTCGACCATCCAGGATCGCTTGATTTCAGCCCGGGCCGACCGGGATGCCGCGCGTGCCGCGGTCGCAGCGCTGAATCAACGTCTTGCAGAAATTCCGCAAAGCGTTGAGCTGTATGTTGAAAATGGCGTGAGCGGGGTTCTGCTTGAGCGTCGGGCCGAGCGCGCCAACCTGCTTGCGCGCTATCAACCTACCGCACCGGCGGTGCAGGCGGTCGACCGCGAGATTGCCGCCATCGAGGATTTCATCGCCTCTGGGGCTGCAGACGGGCTGGGGCAGCGACGTGTCGGTATCAATCCGATTTATCAGGCGATGGAGACGGACCGGGCTGCGCGCGAGGCGACGGCTCTGGCCGAGGCGGGGCGTGTGACGGCCTTGGATGATCAGCTCATTTCGGCCCGCAACGAGGTGGCGCGCCTGCGTCAGTTGGAGCCGGAATTTGTGCGCCTGTCACAGGACGTGAATGCCTATGCCCAGACGACGGGCCGACTGGCCGGCCTTGAAGCCGCAGCGGAAACACGAACCGCCATGGCGGGCGGCGTGGCCGATACTATTCGTGTGTTTGACCGTGCCCAGCCGCCGGTTGAAGGATCCTCACTGAAAAAGCTGGGACTGGTGGCGTCCTTTGTTCTGGCAGCGGGGGTCAGCCTGTTTGTCGGTCTGGTTCGCGGTTATGTGAAAACCTATCTGCCGGGTCCGCCTGTCAGGGTTTCGCCGTCATCACAGCGCGCACGAGCGTCGCAGGAGGGCGCGATTGACCAGGCGGCACCCGGGCAGACTGAGGCGCCGACCGCTGCGGCTCATCATCCGCCGCAGGTGGCGGCCGCTCCCGCTATGAGTGCTCGTCCGCCCATGGCGCCGCATCCGGTGTCCAGACCCGTTCCAACCGCTGCCCAGGCGGCGCTGGCCGATCTTCCCGTGGTTGCCCGCATTCGTGAGCGGTGACATCCGCGCGGTGAGGCGTGTCTCTGTAAGCCCGGCGTTAACCCTGACCTTGCAGGGTGAGGGTGAATGATTCTGTCCGTGTTTGATCGGGCGAGCCGGACCTGTCGTGATGAACCTCACCGCTGAACTGACCACGCTGATTGAGCAGCTTGAACCGATTGCCCGGCCGGGCGGGACCGGTCGTGTCCTCATGCTCATGGGCAGCGGAAAAACGGTCGGTACGTCCACAATCGCGCGAGAACTGGCTCGTCTTGCGGCAGCGCGCAGTGCGCGCGGTGTCTGGCTCTATGACCTGGCCTTTGGCACGAATGAACAAAGACGCGCGACCCGGGCGGATGGTCCGGTCTTTGACGCCGGATTTGGTGCGCCGGCCTTCTGGGCGACCGGTCATCCCGACGAGGCTCGTCTTGTCGCCCGCCAGTCTGCTGTGCCGCGCCTGTTTGTCAGTGAATTCCAGTCCCGTCAGCCGGTTCGGGGTGTGTCGCTGCGACCGGCACCGGATTACTGGCGTCATGTTCGCACAGCCGTCGATCTAGCTATCATCGATGTGCCGGGGGATACGACGGCGGCTTTGGCCCTGGTCGGCGATATGGATGGCGTGTTTTTGGTGGCGGATGAGCAGTCCCAGGCTGCGGACCGGCTGGTCGCCCGACGCAAGGCCATTGAAACCCGGGGCGGTCTGGTGTCCGGCATTGTCTACAACCGCATCGGGCGGGCGCGGAGCGTGGCGTGAGCCGGGCCCCGATCGCGCATCCCCCGCTGATTTCCGCCTGGGCGCAGGCTCCGTCCATACCCGGCTGGCGCGCGCTGGAAAGTGCGCTGTGTGTCCTGTTTCTGTTTCTCTATTCCCAGGCATTAATCGGCCCGTTGTTCGCGGATCCGGCTGATCCGGAGAGTTCCGCAATCCTCCGGCTCATCTGGTTACCGGTCTATGCGGCGACCCTTGCGCTCATGCTCTTGCGGCCGGGGGGGGTGGCACGCGCCGTGTTTGGCAATCCGCTGCTGATGGGGCTTTTGGCGCTCACTCTCATCTCCGTGCTGTGGTCGGTGGAGAGCGGCACCACTATCCGGCGATCCTTTGCGCTCATCATGACGTCCTGCCTGGGTGTGTGGATGGCGGTCCGCTGGAGCTGGTCGGAAATCGTGGTCCGTATCGCGTCTGCCTTTGGCTTTATTGCTGTTCTCTCCTTGGTCTTCGCGTTGGTCGTACCTTCAATCGGTGTCGATTATGTCGTGCATGATGGGGCCTGGCGGGGCGTGTTCTGGGAGAAGAATACGCTCGGTGCCATGATGGCCTGGGGCAGTATCGCCTGCCTGGCTGCACTGGCTTGTGATCCGCGTCACCGTATGGTGTGGGGCGCTCTGGCCGCTTTGTGTGTGGGCCTGGTTCTGCTCTCGACCTCCAAGACCGCGCTCTTGTCATTGATGCTGGGCGGTGGCGGGCTGATGGGAATTGTGCTCAGCCGACGCGGTTTCGGTTTTGCCGCCCTGATGTTGTTCGGCTTGTTGACTGGAGCAAGCTTCCTGGCGCTTGTCCTGTTGATCGCGCCTGTGGAATTGATCGAAGCACTGGGTCGCGACGCGACCCTCACCGGCCGCACGGATATCTGGGTTGTGCTGATCGACCAGGTCATGGCCCGTCCGTGGACCGGCTATGGCTATCAGGCCTATTGGGCGGATGAGCAAGGTCCGATGCACTGGGTGCGTCTGGCGACATCCTGGGATGTGCCGACCGCTCATAATGGCTGGTTGGAAGTCTCTCTAGCCATAGGCCTGCCAGGCGCTGTGGTGATGGCCGTGCTCTTGCTCAATGCACTGCGGCGCGCCCTGTCGCGTCTTTACCGCGGACTTGAAACCTATTGGGCCCTGCCATTCCTGGCCATGATGGCGCTGATCTCGATCTCGGAATCTAATCTTCTAGTTCAGAATGATCTGGGTTGGGTTTTGTTTGTGATGACTGCGATCAAGCTGGGTGATCGGCGGGCGTGTTGATCGCCGCATTGCCGTAAAGACGCGGTTCGAACTGGTCCCACCAGAAAATCTTACCCGCACCCTGTGCCGTACGATCCAGCCATTCAGCGGTTTTGGATAGTCCGAATACCCAGCCCACCACAGTCAGCGGGCCAAACACCATCATCTGAGCGAGACCGATGAGCATCCAGCGGGCCACGCCCAGGCGCTGCACGGGCCGGGACCGGGCACAGGCCTGGCTGGGACCTTGGCCAAAGGAGAAACTGCGGGTCATCAGATAACGCCAGCGGATCCGAGATGGGGGCACACATTCATAGGCCAGGGCAGCGGCCGACCACCCGAAACGCGCACCGGCCCGTTCCAGCTGGTCGAAGAAATCATCATCCTCGCCCCCGGTCTCGTTGAGAGCGGGATTGAAGGGGGCTTTGGCGATCGGGAGCGTGCCGCGATCGATCAGGGAATTGCCGCAGCCAAAGGGCTTGTCGAGCCGTGCATCGCGTTGTGGGCCAATTCTGGAATAGAGACGTTCTGCCAGGGCGCGTTGATGGCGGGGCAGTTCGCCTTGCACAACCGCACTCAAAGGGCCGAACACCACGTCAACATCCAGGCTTTCCCGCGTGTCCAGAAGGGCGGACAGCCAGTGGGGACGTGCGATTTCATCGTCGTCGAGAAATGCAATCATGCGGCCCCGCGCCCGCGCAAGTCCTGCATTGCGGGCATTGGCGACCCCGGCTTCGGGTTCGTGGTGATAAATCAGCGGCACCGGAGAGGTTTCGGTCAGGCGGGCAATCACGGTCTGTGCCGATGCCTGCGGACAGTTATCGACCACGACCACTTCCCCCGGCAGCCGGGTCTGGGCCATGACGCTTTTCACCGCCAGTTCCACGCCTTCCGGCCGGCGAAAGGTCGGTATGATCACGCTTGTCAGCATTCCTGTCCCTCCAGAGCCCGGAGCGCACCACGCATCGGCAGAACGCGCGCGCCACTGGCTTCAACCGCCGCGCACACAGCCTCGAACTGAGCCGGTGTGCATCCCCATTCGGTCGGTTGCTCCTGAATGTCATGAGCATAGAAAATCAGCCAGCCTGGATGATTGCTCAAGGTTTCCGTTGCCTCAATGGCGCGACGGATTCCGGTCTCGCCCCCGTCGAGCGGGACCGAGCGCAAGAGGTTGAGGTCGGTGCCGGCCCGATTAATCTCCGCGCGGACACCGCGCAGGCTTGCAAAACGGCCTTGCAGAGCGGTCTTGATGGCCGGGCTGGCCTCGCCATAGGGAAAAGCGAAGTTTTCCAGCGGCTGATCCAGCCCCATAGCGGTCAAGGCGCGGGCATTGCGTTCGACATCCGCGATAACCTCCTCCAGGGAGGCGCGGGCGCAATCGACATGACCATAGGTATGACAGCCGATTTCATGTCCCTGCGTCTGCAGGCGTTGCAGGTCGCCCATATCGAACATGGCGCCGTGATGGGTCTCGCCGCCTGCATACCGTGCGGAGGCATAATAGGTTCCGCGCCAACCCCGGCGTTCCAGGGTTTGTGCTCCCACACGCGCGGCGGTCTTGGGGAAATCGTCAAAGGTAAAGGTGACGATTGCATGGTCGGTTTGAGCATTGATCGGGCGGCGACCGAAAAAGCGCGCGGATTGGCGATTGAGGCGTGTCAGCAAACCACCGGAGGGAATATAGGGCATTGTCATGATCAAGCCTCTCCTGTCGGGGTGCGCAGGGCTTCAGCGGCCCAGCTGGCCCGCCAGAGTTTCAGGCTGAGTGCGCGTAGACGCAAGGGCAGGCGTTCGGCGCGGGTCATGACCGACCAGATCGTCCGCCAGAACGGAGCCAGGGGCAGGCGTCCGACCAGCCGGGCGGCCTTGTAGCTGGGCAGGCTGACCAGTTCGGGGTGCAGCTCCAGCAGACGGGCATAATTGATGGCGCCGTCGCGGAATTTGGCGAGCAGAGTGTCTGCACCTTGCAGACCCTGGTGGCGGGCCGGATTATCCAGATGAATGAGCGTGTGGGTTTTGGCGGCGCGCACCGCCCATTCCACATCTTCCCAGCCCCAGCCGGTGAAGCCTTCATCGAAACCGCACAGAGCCATCACCCGGGTGCGAACCAGAAGATTGCTGGAACAGAACGCTGTTGCACCCGTGCGTTGACGGTCAAAGGCGGGGGCTTCGTCAGCGCCCTGGGTCAGGGCTGCATGAAGGGCCAAGCTGTGATCATCGGGCGTTTCGGTTTCAAACCCGCCAAAGGCAGCGTCAAACCCGCCGATCTCAATAGCGTCGAGATAGTGATCCAAAAAATCGTCGTGCGGTAATTCCATGTCCGCATCGAGGAAGAGTGTCCAGTCTCCCCGGGCAAAGGCGGCGAGCGTATTGCGCCCGGCGGCGCGGCCCAGATTGTGAGAGGCGGTGAGCAGCATCGCCGGGGCGGTCAGGGCCAGAAGAGTGCGCGCTGTTTGTTCGTTGAGATCGGCATCGGGTGCGCCATCATCCAGCAGCAGGATTTGGATGGATTTGCGGTGGCCGATGACCCGGTTGAGCGTGGAGACCAGACGTGTGGCATCGTCCCGATAGAAGGGGATGGCGATGGTCAGTTGCGGGCGCGCCATCAGGCGATGAGCGGCATTTTCCAGCATGTGCACACGTGTTCCGTCTTCGCGGATCGTGCGGAAATCAGTCTGGTCAAGCGCAGCCATCGGGCGTCTCCTCCGGTGAGCGGCCAGGGCGATCCGACCGCCACTGTCCCAGCCAGGATCGGCAACCGGCGATGTCGAACACCAGCGCAGCGGCGCCATAGACAACCAGTCCCGTTCCTGCTTGCAAGAAAAGCAGGATCCATGCCGTGCCTAAGGCCGGAATCGCCAGGACCGCCGCGCCCATCAGCACGGTTGCGGCGGCGGATTTGATCCATTCTGACCAAGGCAGGGGCAGGGCAAAGAAATTGCGACCCAGAACGGCACACACGACCAGGGCGACGCCATAGGCGATCACGGTGGCCAGGGCTGCACCGACAAGCCCCATCAGCGGTATGAGAACCAGGTTGAGCCCCAGATTGAACACCGCGGCGGCGGCCATGGTGCCGGCCATCAGCCCGGTCCGGCGTTTCAATGTAAAGGCCTCGTGGAAGTAATAGGTCATCATGCCGTTCATCAGGCCGGACAGGGCAATCAGCGGCATGATCAGCGTAGCCCCTTCACGGACACTTTCACCCACCATCACGGTTGTCAGCGCGGGGGCAACCAGTGCGAGCCCGGCGGCTGCGGGGAAGGCGATCAATCCCATCAAGGCAGCCGCCTGACCCGCAACAGTCTTCGCAGCCTGTTCGCCGCGGGTTTCCAGCGCCTTGATGGTGAGCGGCCAGACGGCGGCACCGAACCAGATGAAGATGATATCGATCATGCGGTCGGCCAGACCGTATCCGGCGGCATACATGCCGACCGCCGAGGGGCCCATCAGCGCTGCGAGCAGGAAGCGGTCGCCAATGGACAGGAGGTGTTCAAAGACCAGGGAGACCGAGACCGGCAGGCCGTATTTCAGATAGGCCTGACCGCGCACACTCTGGCGTTTACCTGATCGGGCCCGGCGCCACATCACCGGCAGATCAAAGACCAGCATGATGGCACCGGCGAGGGCTGTGCCGGCGAAAATACCCGCTGCGCCCAAGGGTGTGCCCAGCAGCAGTCCGACCCCAATCATGAAGCCGAGCAGTTGATAGCTGGCCTGCAGGGCTGAATAGCGTGGAATATCCGCGCCGGCCCGGTGAGTCTCCAAACCGATCTGCAACAAGGCGCGGAGGAGCAGCGAGGCTAGGGCGAACACTCCGGCCGTCTGCAGACGGGGATCGAGGCCAGGGATCAGCAAGAGCCCCGTGCCGCAAACTAGGGCAAACAGGGCCAGCAGACCGTATATTCCGTAGGCGGTCGCGAGATGGTCCGACAGTCGTCCGCGTCGTTCGGCACGCGCATGGAAGCGCGCAAGCGCTGCGTCCAGCCAGGTAAACACCAGCATGTGAACAAGCGAGAGACACGCCATCACAAGGGCGTAGAACCCGTACTCGTCTGCTCCCAGCAGGCGGGTAAACACGGCGACACTGCCAAAACCGACAAGGGCCTGGGTTAATTGTACGGGCAGATAGCCCAAAAGATGTCGTCCAAGCATGAAACGCTCCGCTCGCCTCTCGGGAGAGAGACGCAAGAAGAATGCCGTCTGTCGGGGGAAGACTGTCATTCGCTGATGTTCACGGGCGGTTTACGGCTTGGGGGGAGAGTGACGGCAACGTGCAGGAGTACTCCGCATGGATGTGTCCATCGAACGACCAAGTGCCCTCAGCGCTGCGCACCGCCAAGCCTGGCAGGCGTTTCAGCGTGAAAATATCCAGCTGGCCAGCCCGTATTTCACCCTGGAATTCGCGGATCTGTGTGAACGGGTCCGGCCGGATACGCAGGTCTGTGTTGTGACGACGCGCGGTCAGGTTCAGGGCTTTTTACCGTTTCATGCCGGGCGGACCGGAATTGCCCGCCCTCTGGCAGGCCCGCTGGGTGATGTGCACGGTCTGATCGAGGCGGAAGCGGGATGCCTTGACGCGGGCCACATTATTCGTGAGGCCGGGCTGGGTGTGTTCGAATATCACTCGGCCCTGGCCTCACAGTGCGGGTTTTCAGGGGCGGCGGAACTGCGCGACGGGTCCTGGCAGATCGAGCTGTCACAGGGGTTCGCGGCCTGGCAGGACAATCGCAGGAGCCTGTTTCCCAAAGCTATGCGCAATCTGCGCGCGCGCCGACGGCGGCTTGAAGCGCTCGATGCGGGCTATGAGTTTGTTATGGATGACCGGCGTCCGGCGGTCTTCGAAGCGATGCTGGCATGGAAGCGCCAGCAATATCGCGAAACCGGGGTATTCGACGTCTTTTCTGTGGGCTGGTCCCACGCCCTGATGCGCCAGGTTTTCGAAACCCGTACGGACGCGCTCACCGGTTTGTCGTCCGCCCTGTATATCGGGGGGCGCCTGGCAGCGGTCCATATTGGCATGGCCAGTGATCGCTTGTGCCATTATTGGTTCCCGGCCTATGATCGCAACCTCTCCCATCTCAGCCCCGGCCTGTTATTGCTGGAAGAGATGATCCGGGCGGCAGCATCCATGGGGCATTCGGGCGTGGAATTGGGGCCGGGCGATTATCAGTTCAAACGCGAATTGGCGACGGTCCAGACCGGTCTCGTCGGCGGAGCGCTTCTGGGCGAGGGACCCGTCGCAGGATTGCGCCGCACCCTGCGTCCACTCTCTGGTCCGGGGCTGAGACGGCGCGGCTGGCGAAAAATGGACCGACTGGCGGGCTATCATGGTCTTTAGGCCGAACGATCTGACGCGTCGTACGGCGCTTGCCAGTGCCATGGCGATGGTTGCGGGCGCTATGACGGGATGCCAGCCTGCGCCGCAATCGCGCCTCGATCTCTGGGACAACCGCACCGGACCGCATCTGCGCGGTGTGGTCATACCGCAAAGACGTGTCTATCCGCATCTCGATGGCCCTGATTTCCTCGGCAGCGGGGCCGTCGGAGTCCCGGTAACAGATGAGGCCCTGGCGCGACTGGCCGACCGCGGCGCCAATCTGGTTATTCTCTCTCATCCCGGGATCTATCGCGAGGATCCCCCATATGAACCGGATCTCGCGATCGAGGATGCGCTCAACGACATCATCCGCCGGTGTGAGCTGGCCGGGCTGTTTGTGGTGATCGGCTATCGCACCGGACCGGGGCGCAGCGAATTCACCTTCCACCGTGATGGATCGCAAACCTGGTTTCCACCCGACATGATCAATGATCGCGTGTGGAGCTCTTTTGAGGCGCAGGACGGATGGGCGGCGATGTGGCGTCGTACGGCGCTTCGGTTCAAGGACCGGCGTAATCTGGCGGGATATCTTGTCATGGTCGAGCCCAATGCCAATCAGGCCGGGCTGGATGCGTCGGGCGAGGCCCTCAATGAGTGGGATGCTCTGCGTCTGGCGGAACGGGTCGAGGGATTGCCGGCGGACTGGCCCGCGCTCGCACGCCGTCTGGCCGCAAACATTCGCGAGGTCGATGTTGAAACGCCCATTCTTCTGTGTCCGGACGGGTACGGGTTTGCCGGCTTTGCATCCCTTCTGGACCTGCATGCTGCGCCTGGGCTGGTCCTGAACCTGCATGATTATGCACCGCGCGCTTATACGCATCAGGATCGCTCGCGAAGCGTCGAGTTTGTGCGCGGCAGCGGGAGGTTTGTGCCACCACAAGCAGAGCGCTGGTGCCTGGGTGAAATGGGCGTGGCACGCTGGGCCCCTTCAGCTGCGCGCTATCTGCATGAACGCATCACGTCTTTAGAACAGCAGGGCGCGAACTGGGGCCTTTTCCGCGGCGATACGGGCTGGCGGGTCTATGAGGCGCGGGAGAACATGTTCAACACGCTCTATGGCGCACACCCGGATGCCGTGGATCCGCAACCGGGAAATCGGATCGATCAGCTCATAGACAGGGGGTGGCGCCGAAACCAGGTCTGGCCGGGCGCCATTCGGGCTGTCTAGCGGATATTCGCCTTGTCGCCGAGCAGGGCCGGCAGCGTGCGGGCGATGATGGACAGATCCAGCCAGAAATTGGACCGCGTGATGTAATCCACATCCAGTCGAATACGTTCGCGTGCAGCTTCCGGGGAGTGGAGGGGGCCGCGAGAACCGTGGATTTGCGCCCAACCGGTCAGGCCGGGTTTAACGCGGTGACGATGGGCGTAATCCGCGACGATCTGGGCGGTTTCCGTGCCGCCTGTACGCATGCCCGGCGCATGGGGGCGCGGACCAACGAGGGACATGTCACCGCGCAGGACATTCCACAATTGCGGCAATTCATCCAGCGAGCTCAGGCGCAGGACGCGGCCGACACGTGTGACCCGGGGGTCATTTTTCTCCACTTGCCGGATCGGCCCCGTTGTTGCGGTCTCGCTCGCGGACTGACGCATGGTGCGGAATTTAAGCACGGTAATCGTGCGTCCGTTGAAGCCTTCGCGTTCCTGACGGAACAGGGCCGGGCCCTGACTATCCAGGCGAACCAGAAGGGCAATCAGTGCCATAATCGGTAGGGCCGCGACAAACATCACGCCGCCGAGGACCAGGTCCTGTGCGCGTTTGGCAAAATGCCAACCCGTGGAGAATTCCTGCCCGCTCATCTTGGCAATCCGGCCGCCGGCGATTTCATCCAGGGAGGTGTCGTCCGGATTGAAACCATCCAGATCGAGCAGCAGACAGACCGGCTGGGGCAGGGGTTTGAGCTTGTCCAGCAGGATCCGGACCCGGTCTTCCGCCTTCTGGCTGACCGTGACAACAATCCGGTCCACCTCGGGCAGGAGGGACCAGGTCAGAAGATCATCCGTATCACCCAGATAGGGGGCCCCGGCCAGCTGGGCCGGGCTGCGGGCGCGTCGATCATCGAACACACCCACCACATTGATGACCGCGTTTGACTGGTTGGACAGGATCAGCTTGCGCGCATTAGGCGTGGCGCCAACCACCACCACATTGCGTGCAAGGCGACCGGCCCGTCCCCAGTGATGGATGAAACCGGCATAGATCATGTGCAGCAATGTCAGAGCCAGGACATTGACCGCGATGGCCGAAGCCAGAACGGAGGCCACTTCCGGTGCCATAAAGCGCGCGAGGAGTGCGGCGGCGGCACCGCTCAGTCCCACAGCGATGAAAGCGCGCAACACCCGATAGGCCGGGTTTTCGGACGGTTCGATGCGATAGATCCCGCCCAGGGCCAGGCCGAGTGGGGTAAGGATTGAGAAAAGTAGTAGCGGCAAGGCGAAGTTCACGGGCAGGCTGGATCCGACCAGACCATTGAGCGTCGCCAGCCCGGCGAAGGCGAACAGGAGTGCGGCCACAAGATCGATCGCCTGGAAGGCTTGACCCGCTGCGCGCCGATGGATCCGGTTCTGGGGCGCACGGGCCTGGGCGCGCAGATGCGCGCGGGCCAGACCGGCTGCATCCGCGATGACCGGGCGGGCTTCGTCTCCGAAATCATTGGCCGGGCCAGTCTTGACCGCTTTGCCGGCGCGCAGTGCGTCCATCACCCATCCTCCACAATTTGGGTCAGCGTGACGGCTATGAGAAAATTTTCCGTTGAAGGATGTAGTTAAAAAAGGCTTTCACGAACTTGATTCGAAATTTCGCGAACTGGCTTGCAGCGACCGGTGGTAAGGCGTATCCTCCTCACTGTTACCGAGTGTGTTGTTGAGTATCTGGTCCACCGCAAAAGCGACGGAGACTGATCCATGCACCCGCTGAACCCTCGTTTGGGACGCACCGAAATCCTGCTGATTGATCGCGAGGCCCGCCATGGTCTGGCTTTGCGCCGCGCCTTGCGCACCGCGTCACAAACAGGATTGCGTTTCCTGCAGATCGACAATTTTTCGGCCGGTCTTCGCCGCGTGTCTCTTCACGCGCCGGATCTGATCTTGATGTGTGACGAGGTCGAAAAAGGCCTGCCCTTTGCGGAGGCGGCCTGGCTGGTCCGTGATCAGGGGTTCGAAGGTTCGATTTTGCTGGTCAATACCCGCGATCTCGAGGATGTGGAGGACGCGTTCCGGCCCAATCCCTTCCTGCCGGGCAATCAGCCGCCATTGATCCAGTTGATTCTGTCCTCCTTGCCCGACCGGGAAGACGTGCCGCCCGCATCGACCGGCCCGCAAGAGCGTGACTGGCTCGCGGCCACTTGATCAGCGCCTGTCGGCAGACAGGACGTTCGGGGCGTGGGCGTCGACCGCCGCGCGCAAGAGAGACAGCACCCGATCACGCCGAGGATTGTGCATGAATCTACCTGTCTTGGCAAAGCCCCACATGTATTGGCAAAGACCAAAGTGAATTGAGAACGGTACGGGTCTGTGACACGGGTAATAATAGAGAGAGTGGTTGGCCGCTGACATTCCGTTCTCAGCTGGGGCGATGAAAGGTCCATCAGCGGCCAGGTGAGGATGAACACTGGCCCAAAGGGGGGGAGGGCCGTGTATCCTCATGTTGGACAACTGGCTTGTCCAACGTTGCAATCACTAACAAGAATACGGATATTCTTCAATGCAATACCCGGTAGTTTGGCATAAAATATTTCCCGTTTAGCGCGAAAAGAGGCCAGCTCCGAAGAACTGGCCTCTGATTGTCTTGCGGGAATCAGTGGTTATGCAAATCAGCGAAGGTCCGTCCGCAGTGACAGACCCCACACGCGCGGTTCGTTGACAAAACCAGTGTTGTTGTTGAAGTCGATGCCGCCAACAAGGTTTTCTTCATCCGTGATGTTGCGGATAAAGCCGGCCAGCTCGTAATTGCGGCCCGTATCGGTCACGCCGGCATAGCCCACGCGAATGCCGCCTTCGAAATTACCGGAGTGATTGAATTCCTCAGATTCGTAGAGGAAGAGATTGGTATCGCCTTGCCAGAACCAGTCGGTGTAGACAAACCACTCACCACCCTTGTCATCCGGCATGGCGTAGCGCGCCGTAACGGAGAAGATCAGATCCGGGGCCTGCGGGAAGGGATTGCCATCCACTTCCACAAAACCATCGCCGTCCACATCCGGGTCCAGCGGCGTGCACTGTCCGGAACCACACGGTGCGACTTCCAGAGCGTCATCTTGAAGCTCTGTCTCGTTCCAGGATGCACCCATCGTGACAAACAGATTGTCGGACAACCAGGCCTCGGCATCGAGTTCCACACCATAGCCCACGCCCTTGTCGGCATTGACCAGCTGTACCAGATTGCCTGATCCGCCAATGGCTGACAGCTGAAGGTCAGACACTTCGTAATAAAAGACGGCACCATTTACGCGTGCGCGACCATTCCAGGGTTCGGACTTGAAACCGGCCTCGTAAGAGATGCTGGTTTCGCTGTCCGCCACGGACGGGGCCCCAAAGAAGGCGATATCGCGTCCCTGGATGGACGGGCCACGGAAACCGCGGGCCACACGGCCATAAACCGATGCGCCACTCTCCAGATCGTAGAAG
The DNA here is from genome assembly GCF_047308265.1 of Maricaulis sp. D1M11. Taxonomy (NCBI): domain Bacteria; kingdom Pseudomonadati; phylum Pseudomonadota; class Alphaproteobacteria; order Maricaulales; family Maricaulaceae; genus Maricaulis; species Maricaulis sp. D1M11. The sequence goes on along the minus strand of NZ_JBKQWY010000003.1, from coordinate 382,136 downwards.
GCCGAAAGATCCCAGCTGATCTGTTCATCAGATACATTGACTGGATTGTGCGGGACAACGGAGACCAGGGTGGTCAGGTCTTTTTCATCCGAGGTGAACCGCACGCCACCGGCGATCTGAAGACGATCCGTCGCCTGATGTTCGGCCTGGGCGAACAGAGACCACAGCGTGTTCTCGTGACGCACCGTAGTAGACGGCGGGAAACCGCCATTGGGTCCCACGGTCGTAATGTCAAACGAGCTGTCGAAGAAATAGCCGCCGATTTGCCATTCCGTGGCCCCACCCGAGTTGGAGGCAAGTCGGATTTCCTGGGTGAACTGGTCGAGTTCGTCGATACCGTCCTGGGTTTCCGACGGGAACGGAATGAAACCCGGACCGCTGAGATTGCCGCCATCGATGTCACCGAGTGAGAAACCGGATGTGGTTTCATACCCTGTGATGGACGTGACCGTGAAAGCGTCCTGATACCAGTTCACAGTCAGGCCTGCACCGTGTGATTCATACTCTTGCGGGTTATTGAACGCGCTGTCGAAATAGACTGTTTCGCGGTCATAATTCCCGTTTAGCTGATTGCTTCCGGTGTCCAGGATGTTGGCGCGGAAGACGGCCGACGTCCCCTCCAGATCGCGCGTATGCAGGTTCAACAGGGCGTCGAACTGATCATTGGGCGTGTAGAACAATTGCAAACGAGCGGCATTTTCATTGAATCCGCCGAGCGCATCATCCTGGCCGGAGAAGGCGTTGTCGATCCAGTCGCCCCGGTTTTGCGACAGTATCGAGAGACGGGCGCTGAGAAGGTCTTCGACGAGGGCTCCACCATAGGCCGCCTCGACATTGACCGTATCCAGATTTCCGATGGTGACGCTGGCATAACCACCGCGTTCTTCGCTGGGGCGCACCGTGTCGATGCTGATGATGCCAGCCGTTGTGTTGCGACCGAAGAGCGTGCCCTGGGGGCCGCGCGATACCTCGACCTGGGCCACGTCAAACAGCGGGAAGCTTTTCAGGATCACGTTTTCCTGGACGACACCGTCCATGATGACAGAGACCGGCTGAGAGGCTGCGAGGTCGAAATCGGTATTGCCCAGACCACGGATGTAGAAGCGGGGCGCAACTCGACCGTTCGAGCTTTCAGCATAGAGGCTGGGCACACGTCCGGCGAGCTGGAGAATATCACCACCGGCTTCCAGATAAGGCGCGAAATCTTCACCGCTGCCGGCGGTGACGGAGTTGGGAACATCCTGGATGTTCTCTTCGCGACGCGTCGTGGTGACAGTGATCACGTCAACGGTCTGGGAAATAGCGGTGTCCTGGGCGTGGGCCGACGTGGCGGTCGCGGCGCTCAGGGCCAGAAGACTGACGCTGGCGCAGGCCAGCAGGCGGGAGGAGAGGCGGGTTTGCTTCACGGGTTATCCCCCAATGGCAAGCAAGTGGGTCAAAATGCATGGGAGCGCCGACGACCAAAGGATCAGCGTTCACGGGCTATATCCTCGTGTGAAAGCTCCGTGACAACCAGAACCTTTCGCAAAATAGTCATAAATGTCGCGGTGTGACAAAAACGTCGCAAAACTGCAGGCTATGGGTGCAATTTGTCCCGGAAGAGTCTCTTGCCCGCCGCATTTTGAAAGAGTCTACGCGTGCCGGGACCCTTGCCTCGTCAGAGTCCACATCAGGCGGGGCGCGATGATTCGCCCGTCCCGTCCGCATCGACCCAGACCGGACGCTTGGCCATGATGGCGCGGAACAGCTCGCTGTTCAGATACTGCGCCAGCCAGGTCTGAAGCGCAGGCAGGGGCAAGCCATTGAACCAGTCAATATCCGTATGCGCGAATTGGCGAACAAACGGGAAAATCGCAATATCAGCCAGGCTGGTCCGGTCTCCGAACAGATGTCCAGCCTCTCGGATCCGGCTGTCTAGACGTACCAGAAAACCCAGGCCACGGTCCCGGTACTGCAGCGGGTCCACGTCCTCATATCGGTTGGGGTATTTGTACCGGTCGAGATCGGCTTTGAAACTCCCGTCATTGTCCGCGATCAGGCCGGCCATCGCATCGCTGCGCCCGGTCTGCGGGCGAAGCCATTTTTCCCGGTCAGAGCGTTCCAGGGCCCAGTGCATGATGTCCAGGCTTTCCTCGATGACCTCACCATTGTGCAGAACCAGAACCGGCACAGTCCCTTTCGGCGAGGCGCGCAACATGGAGGCCGGTTTGTCGGCGAGCTTGACCTCCCTGTGCTCACACTCCACGCCCGATTGGTACAGGGCCATCCGCGCCCGCATGGCATAGGGGCAGCGCCGGAATGTGTAGAGGATGGGAGAGGCTATACGCATCGGGTGATCCGGCCTGAGGGTTACGGGGTCTGGCGGCCCACATGGCGCTCGCCGCGAGTGAGCGCAAGGCTTTCCTGCTTGTGACGTTCGCGATAACGCGCCCGCTCTGCGTCTGATCGGGTGTGGATGCAATGCGGACAGGCCTCACCGGCGATGAAGTCGGGACTTTTGAGATCTTCAGGACCCAGCGGTGCCCGGCAGGCAAAACAGGAGGTGAAATCCCCCGGTTCCAGGCCGTGTTTCACTGATACCCGGCGATCGAAGACAAAACAGTCTCCGCGCCACAGGCTTTCGTCCTGCGGAATGCTTTCCAGATATTTTAAGATGCCGCCCTTGAGATGATACACCTCGTCTTCTCCCAGATCGCGGATCCAGGATGTGGCCTTCTCACAGCGGATACCGCCGGTGCAATACATGGCCAGCCGCGTATTGGGCCGGTCTGAACGGAATTTGCGGAACCAGTCGGGGAATTCGCGGAACGATACGGTTTGCGGATTGATCGCCCCTTCGAACTGACCGATCTGGACCTCGTAATCATTGCGGGTGTCGATCGTGACGACATCGGGCTGCTGGATGAGGTCGTTCCAGTCTTCCGGCTCGACATAAATGCCCACGGCGCCCGAGGGGTCCACGCCGTCCACGCCCATCGTGACGATCTCCTTTTTCAATCGCACTTTCAGGCGCAGGAAAGGCTGGCTGTCGGCCCAGCTTTCCTTGTGTTCCAAATCCGCCATGCCGGGCAGGTCCCGCAAGGCGGCGAGCAGGGTGCGCACTCCCGCTTCAGGTCCGGCGACGGTGCCGTTGATGCCTTCATCCGCCAGCAAAATAGTGCCGCAAATGGCATTGTCCTGGCAGATCTTCATGAGGCGCGATTGCAAGTCGGATCCTGCATCGGTCCGGGCAAACTTGTAGAGGGCGGCGATAAGAAAACGGGGCATGTCGAAATGTTCTGTCACAAAGCGGGGATTATTATACTAAAATCCTAGCCCTGACTTGACCCCCTGACAGCAGGGCGCTGTAAACCGGTCATGGGTTTAGGGGAGTGGAGAGAAAACGTGTTGAGTTATTTCGTGAAATACAGCCGTGCGGTCCTTGTCAGCCTGGGCGTGTTCAGTGTGTCGGTCTGCGGGGCAGCACAGGCCAGCAGTGATGAGGAGACGCCGCCAGCCGGATTGAGCGTTTCCGCGCGCTATGCGGCCTCTGTGCTCGTGTTTCCGGTCGGACGGGTTGATCTCAATGCCCGGATCGAGAACAGCCAATACACAGCCGACACCTTTGTAGAGGCTGCCGGACTGGCCGCCTTGTTCACGGATTTTGATATTTCGGCGGAAGTGGAGGGGCGCGTTCGCCCTCGGGGTGTCCATCCCACCCGTTATGCGCATCGTGAACGTACAGGGCATAAGGTGCGCAATGTGGAAGTGACTTTCCCGGGGCGTGTGGCGACGTCTGCTGTCACCCCGCCGTTCGGATCCTGGGGCGTGCCGCCTGCCTCTGACGATGACCGCCGCCATGCCATGGATCCCATGAGTGCAGTGTTTATCCTCTCCGACGTTCTGGCCACGGGGGAGACCGGGTGTGAGGGAGAATTGCCTGTCTTCGATGGCAAGCAGCGCTATGATCTGCGTCTCGTCGATCGCGGGATGGACCAGGTGCGGACCCGAGCCTGGCGCGGTGAAGCCCGCGTGTGTGAAGTCTATTACAGTCCCGTATCAGGTTATGACCCCGAAGATCTGCCCAGTGAAGAGGAGATCCGCCATCCTTTGACAATCTGGCTGGCACCGTTTGCGGATCACAATGTCCATGTCCCGGTCCGCGCACACACCCGTGCCGGTTTTGGCGGTGTGACGATCGAGGCGGTTTCCCTTGATGTGGGTGCACTGGAGTAAAACTCGAAACACGGGCTGACCTGTTCAAATCCTTGACTTGTCTTTAAGCAGAGTGTGACGCGCTGGCTGTCGTTTCTATCACGACAGGGCGAGCAGACTTGGCTGAGGGGTAGGGCGACAGTGTTGGGGCGAGTAGGAAGCTGGACAGGTCTTGTAGGCCTCTCGCTGCTGGTGTCAGCACAGGTCTGGTCTCAGCCGCTGGCCGAGATCCGTGGTGTCGAAGATCCGGACATGCTGGCATCGCTTCAGGCCGTCATCGGCGAGAGCGAGCCGGATCGCGACGGGCAGGGTTTGGCTCTGCAACGTGCGCGCATGGCGTCCGAGCGCGCCGGTCGCTGGCTTAGGGCTGAGGGCTATTATGCCGCCCGGGTTGAGGCCCGTGTGGAGCGGGGTGCGACAGTGGTCGTCGCGATCGAGCCCGGTCCCCGATTCTCTGTCCAGGAGATCGCCGTTGATATCGTGTCCGAAGACCCGGGTGTCGAGGTCGAGCGCGCGCGCACGCATGTGCTCCAGACCCTGCCCTTGGAACCGGGGGAGCCGCTTGTTGCCGCACAAGTGATCGATGCTGAAACGATGGGGCGGATAGCCTTGCAAAACGGGGGGTGGCCAGACGCACAAACGGGTGAGAGATCCGTCACGGTTGACCATGCGGTTATGGGAGCGCAGATCCTTTACCGTTACGAGACCGGACCCTTTTCCCGCTATGGCGAGATCGAGTTGGTCAGCGCCGGTTGGGACAAGGCCTTTATCGCGCGATTATCTCCGCTGGAGACCGGCGCCGAGGCCAGTGCCGCCCAGCTCCAGGGATATCGCAACCGACTGGCCGCCTTGCCGGGGGTCAGTTCTGCCCAGGTCGAGCTGGGATCGATTGGTGATGACGGACATCGTCCTGTTCGTGTCGCGTTGGAACCAGGGCTGCGCCATACGATTGATGTCGCATTGGACGCCTCAACCAGTGACGGCGCCGGTGCCCAGACCAACTGGACACGCCGCAATCTGTTCGGCCGGGAAGAGGCGCTCACGCTGGGGCTTCAGGTCGCGACCTTGACACAGTCGGCCGAGGCCCGGATCAGCCTGCCGCACTGGCGTCGATACGACCAGACGCTGGCACTGACAACACGCGTGAAGACTGAAGATACGGACGCGTTTGAACAAACCGAACTCTCCGCACAGGGCGAACTGACGTGGCGACGGGATGAACACCTACAATTGGGCGTATCCGCCCAGGGCGATATCTCCCGTATCACCGATGCCAATGGTCCGCGGGATACCTATACGCTCCTGTTCGGACTGGGGGCGGGTTATGACCGGCGCTCCGACCCGCTGGATCCGCGCGACGGGGTCCGCGGCATGGTGACGCTTCGCCCGGCCATGACCTTTGGCGATACGGATGCGCGTTACTTCAAGCTGGAATCCGAGGGCAGCTATTATCGATCACTTGGCGAAGATCTGACCGGGGCGGTGCGCGTGCGTGCAGGGTCCATATTCGGGGCCGAAGCTGCGGATTTGCCGGCCGATTTGCGCTTTTACGCAGGCGGTGGTGGATCGGTGCGCGGTTATGCTTATCAGACACTGAGCCCCCCTGGAGCCGATGGGGACCCGTTCGGGGGGCTATCCGTGTTTGAAACCAGTCTCGAAATGCGCTGGCGGTCGCCACGGTCTCCCTGGGGGGCTGTTGCTTTCATCGATGCGGGAGCGGCGTCGGACAACGCCCAGCTCAATCCGGAGGATGTGCGCACCGCGATCGGCGCCGGCATCCGCTATGATTTGGGTTTTGCTCCGCTCAGGCTGGACGTGGCCGTTCCCCTCGAGCGACTGGAAAGTGAGGACCCGTTCCAGGTTTATCTCAGTCTCGGACAAGCGTTTTAATGGCGAGTGTGCTCAAACGATGGCGCGGTCCATTGGTCTGGGCCGCGATAGCGGCTGGCGGAGCGCTAGGAACGTGTCTGGTCATGGCGGCTTTGCTTCTGGCAACGCTCGACGGCGCGCCGGGACGCTGGCTGGTTCACAGCGTGATCGATGGGTATGAGATCGACGGTCTGGGCCGAGTTTCAATCGAAGGACTGGAGGGCGCGGTCACACGCGATGTGCGGATCAGACGCCTCTCTCTTGCCGATGCGGACGGTGAGTGGATCGTCGTCGAAAACCTGCATCTGTCCTGGAAGGGCTGGGCCTTGCGTGATCGCATTCTCGATGTTTCGGCTTTGAGCGCCGAGCATGTCGCACTGACCCGTCTGCCAGAAGGGAATGGCTCGGGGAGCCCCTCGACAGGCGAGTTTCCGCTCGACCAACTCCATGTACGCTCACTGACAGTGAACGAGTTGGCCTGGCAAAACATGCCCCAGATCGAGGCCGGCCGTATCCGATTGAGTGGACATCTCTCTCACAGTCGCGGCGGTGACTGGCTGTCGGATATCGAGATCACTGAGCTGGGACGCGGGGCGGATCAATTGACGGCCGGACTCCGGCTCGGCGCACAGGGCGTGATCGAAGGCCAGGTCGAAGCGCTCGGAGAGCGTGGCGGTGTCCTGGCCAGCCTGACCCAGCTGGATGCAGACCGGATAGTGCTGGACGGCGTGATTTCAGGCGATTTTGAAGGCGGTGAAGGCGAGATCCGGCTGGTGGCCGATGGCATGTCCACGGCGCGCGGTGCGCTCGATTGGGATGAGCGGCGCTGGCGTTTCAATGGGCGCGCGGACCTCACCGTGTGGCCCGGGCATTTGTCCAGCCTGTTTCCCGAACCGCGAATGCGGGCCGGGGGGCTTGTCGAGGATTACAGCCTGCGTTGGCTCGATCTGGACGCTGACCGGGTTTCACTACGCCTGCGTCAGGCCGTGTCCGGCTGGATCTATGATTTCCGGGCCGAACCAGACTGGCTCGCGGATGTGCTGCCTGCCGGTGTCAGCGCAGGAGAATTACGGGCGACCGGGCAGCTTGCCAGCCTGCGTGCCCGGGAATTGCGCGGACGTGTCCGGTTAAATGCGCTTGCACATGAGCGCGTCCGGCTGGAACGGGTCGCTGGACAGTTCGATCTCGTCTGGCGGGACACGCTCCGCCTGAATGCTAATCTTTCAGGGCAGGGCATGGACTGGTCCGATACGCGTTTGCAAGACCTCACGGGCGCCGCGCCGCAACTGGGCTTGTCGATCAGTCGGGCCATGGATACTCCCGACGTGCGTGTTGAGCGTCTGAGTGTGCGCCTGCCGAGCCTGGAGGCGCAAGCGACCGGCACCTATGATCTTGATCTGGGAAGCCTTGCGGGCGCCGCCGAAATCACGGTTGATGATCTCTCGCACCTTCCGGAACTGAGCGCTGCCGGGCTCACAGGGTCAGCGGTGCTGCGTCTGGAAACCGCCGGCACGGATCAGGTTGATCTCGAACTCTCGCTCGTTGCACTGGAACTGGAAACCCTGCCCCAGCTGGGCGCGCGCGACATCCAGGTCTCTGCGCGTGCCCATGGATCTGCCGACGTCTGGCAGGTGGAGAGCGTGCATGTGCGTGGCGAGGGGCTCGACATTCAGGGGCAGGTGTCTTCCGGTGCTGCGAGCGCAGTCGAGGTTCGAGGCGAGATGGCGCTGGATCTGGCGCAGGGTTTTGACGTCGCGGGACTGAGCGCCACGGAGTTTGTCGCGAACATCCAGCCGGACGGACGGATCGCGCTGCAGGCTGTCTCCGAGATCAATGATCTGGCGGCGTTCGACCAGAAAGCGGCGCGCAGCCGGATTGGCCTGGATCTTTCCGGGCAAGGCTCGCTCTGGCAGGGACGCTGGCAGGTCGAAACCGCGCTGGCGGGGTATGACGCCTATCCGCTAGCCGGTTTCGGTACGCTGAGTCTCGCGCCGCAAGGCCACCAGGTCGAAATCGAACAGTTTGATCTGGGCCCGGACATCCAGGCGCGCGGTGTCGTTATCTCGTCTGCGGACGATGTTGCAGTGACGCTCGATTGGGAGGCCGTTGAGGGGTGGCAGGCCCGCACACATCTGTCACGCCCCCAAGCTTCAGACGATCTGGACGCGGTGCGGGTGGACGCCCGCCTCATTTGGCCGGATCTGTTGGCCGGACCCGCGTCTTTTACCCAGGCGCAGATCGAGCTTGCCGGCCTGTTATCGGGCGCCAGCTTGTCGGGACAGCTCACGGGCACATTGGGCGCGCAAACCCTGTCTCTCGACCTCGACGGTATGGCGGCTCTGCATGACGGCGAGCTGGAGGCTCAATGGCGTGTCGACGGTCAGATTGGCGAGCATTCCGTCGTGTCTCCGCAGTCCTGGTCCATGCATGCTGGGGCAGCCGGGGCGCAGCTGGAGGCCGCACTGGATATCGCAGACAGTGCCCTAAGCCTGGTCCTGGCCCACAGCGAGGCGCCGAGCCTGTCGATGTCAGCGCGTGCGATCTCGGCGGAGCTGGCGGCAGACCTGACGGGATGGCCGCTTGAGGGGGGCGTGTTCAATGGTCAGGCGGATTTGGGCTTTATCGACGGGCGCTGGCAGGGCGAGGCGCGCTGGACCGGAGAAAACCTGTCTGCGGATCGTCGATTGTCTTTGCCGGACGTGGATCTCTCCCTGTCACTTGCTGTTGCGGACGAGATCCAGGGGGCGGCTCGGCTTGGCAGCGAAGATCTGGTGGCGTCTGTCGACCTTCTTCATCCCGGTCCGGTCCATCGTCTTGACCAGATCTGGGACCCAGACCTGTCCTGGCGCGGCCGTGCCGTGCTGGACGGGCAGATCGCCTCGCTCACAGCTCTCTTCCTGCCGGGTACGGTTCAACTCGCGGGTGAGTTGGACGGGCAGATGCAGTTCGAGGGCAGCCAGTCAGATCCGGACATTCAGGGCGGTCTGACCGTGTCGGAGGGATTTTTTGACATCCGTTCCAGCGGATTGCATGTCGAGGACCTGACCACGCACCTGGAGCTGGAGGGAAGCCGACTGCGCCTTGTGTCTTTTTCCGGTCATGACGGTCAGGGTGGAACGATGGACCTCAATGGCGAGATCGATCTGGCCGGAGGGCATGTTGCCGGTCAGCTGGACGCCGTGTTGAGCGGGTTTCACGCCGTGGAGCAAGACGATGTCAGTGCGCAGACCAGCGGCACGGCACAGATGGCGTGGTCTGAGGACGGGGTGAGTGTCACTGGCGATATCAATATCGATTCCATGCGTGTGCGTCCGCCAGAAGCGCGCGGTCCTGTGATCGTTCAGCTCGATGTGGTGGAGCTCAACCGGCCGGAGGATCTGCAGCCGGCATTGTCGCTTGCCGTACCTGTTGCGCTGGACCTCAAAATCACCGGAACGGACAGTATCGTGTTTGCGATGCTGGGGCTGAACTCCTACTGGTCGGCCGATCTCCATCTGGGCGGCCGTCTGGCCGACCCAGACCTGACGGGTTGGGCGACGTTGGATGATGGTGCGCTCATTCTGTTTTCACGCCGTTTCGTGTTGCAAAATGGCAGTGTGGGTCTCAACGGAGAGCTCGACCAGGCCACGCTGAACATTCATGCCCGTCACGAGCGCAACGGGTTTGCGGCGGACATCTGGATCGGGGGCACGGTGGAACAGCCCACCTTCTCACTCTCCAGCGAGCCGAGCATGCCGGAAGACGAAATTCTGGCCTATCTCCTGTTCGACCGTTCGGCGACGGACCTGTCGCCTGTAGAGGCGGCCCAGCTGGCCGCTCAGCTCTCCGGGGTCAGCCTGTTTGATGTGACCAGCCGGCTACGGCAGATGGCGGGCTTTGAAAGGTTGGATGTCTCTGCGGGTGCGGACGGGGCTATCCAGGTGACAACGGGACATCGGCTGACAGAGGATGTCTATGTCGAACTGGAGGCCCAGAGCGCCAGCCAGCTAGCGACCGCCCGGGTCGAGTGGTCGCTGACCCCGGACCTGTCGATACTCTCGCGGTTGTCCAATGACACCAATGCCTCGATTGGTGTGCGGTGGCGGCGCGACTACTAGGTCTTGTGCCGTCCTAGCAGCCTGCCAGGGAAGGTCTGAAAAAATAGCGGTTTGCCCCGGAAAATCTGTCATTCATCCTGCCCATAGTCCGGCGCGCCTGCTAGGGGCAGGCGAGACAGGAACATCTGGGAAGCTGGACCTATGAATGTAGTTACGAAACTGGCAGGCCTGTCGGCCCTGCTCATGTCACCGACATGGATCTCCTCAACGGCTCTGGCTCAGAGCGAATCCGATCGCAGCTGGGACGTGTCCCGTCAGGTGGTGGAGGCCCGGACGTCGATTCCGGTGCGCCCGCAGGCCGCGAAGAATGTCATTCTCTTCATTGCCGATGGCATGAGTGTTCCGACCGTCACGGCCGCGCGCATTTATGACGGGCAAAGCCGGGGTGAGGATGGAGAAGCCAATATTCTCTCTTTCGAAACCTTTCCCCACATGGCCTTGATCAAGACGTACAACGCCAATATGCAGACTGCGGAAAGTGCCAGTACGGCCTCCGCCATCGCCACTGGCGTGCGTACGCGCGGTGGTGTGGTGTCTGTTCGGTCTGATCAGTTTCTCGATGTTTGCGAGAACCCGGACAGCGCGCCGCTGACCCTGGCCGAACGCGCCGAGGATCTGGGCATGGCAACCGGGATCATCTCCTCAGCCCGCCTGACCCATGCCACGCCGGCGAGCTGGTATGCCCACTCCCTGTCGCGCGAATGGGAAGCGGGCGTGCCGGATGAGTATGCCGCGTCGGGTTGCCAGGATATCGCGTCCCAGCTGATCGATTTCGATCACGGCGACGGGATTGAACTGGCCCTGGGAGGCGGACGCCGGAACTTCCTGCCTTCGGATGCGGGCGGGGTGCGCCCGGATGATCGCAACCTTCTGAGTGAATGGGAGACCCGTTTCAACGGTGTCTCGATCACCACGGGTGAAGAATTCCGGGCTCTCGATGTCGCCGATGATGCGCCGGTTCTGGGCCTGTTCACCAACAGCCACCTGTCCTACGAGGCTGATCGTGAGCAAAACGAGGAGCCCTCGCTGGCCGAAATGACCCGGTTTGCCATCGACCGTCTGTCCCGCGACGAGGATGGTTATGCCCTTCTGGTGGAAGCAGGGCGTGTGGATCACGCGCACCATGCCACGAACGCCTATCGCGCCCTGACCGATATGCAGGCCTTTGCAGACGCGATCGCCGTTGCGGTCGAAACAGTAGACCTGAACGAGACGCTCATCATCGTCACGGCGGACCATGGTCACACCATGACGATTTCAGGCTATGCCGCGCGCGGGAATAATATTCTTGGCCTGTCGCGCTGGTCGGATCTGGAACATGTTGAGCGCGAGCCAGCCCTGCGTTTCGCCCAGGACGGCAAGCCGTATACGACGCTGGGCTATCAAAACGGACCGGTGCTTCGCGCGCCCGACAGTGAGGCCCTGACCGAGGAACAGGTTCTCGATCCCAATTATCGTCAGCAGGCCGGTTTCCCGATGGGTTCGGAAACGCATTCCGGTGATGACGTGCCGCTCTATGCCAACGGGCCGCGGGCGCATGTGTTTGGCGGATCGCTGGATCAAAACACGATTTTCCACCTGATTGCTCACGCCCTGGACTGGTCTGTCGAAAACGACGCAGACGAATAGATCTCGGCGTTTGAACGCAAAAATGTTTCAATTCACCCCGGCTCTTCGTTGGAGTCGGGGTGTTTTCTGTCGAATTCTATGGAATCGAAGAATGGTTAGCGCTAACCTTATGGTTCGGCGCTGAATTGTTTGCATGGGCGCCCCAGAAAAACACCGTCGAGAACGGAGGGAGGCGTCGATGATCCATACCAAATTGCTTGTTGCCAATCGGGGCGAGATTGCCATTCGCATCATGCGGGCGGCCACCGAACTGGGTCTGAAAACCGTCGCGCTCTATCCCGACGAGGACAAGCTGTCGCTGCACCGGTTCAAGGCGGATGAAAGCTATCTGATCGGCCAGGGGCTGGGTCCGGTAAAGGCCTATTTGAACATTGACGATATCATCGCTGTGGCGAGGCGCTCGGGCGCGACACTGGTTCACCCCGGCTATGGATTTCTGTCCGAAAGCCCGGAATTTGCCGAGGCGTGTGCTGAGGCGGGTCTGACATTTGTCGGGCCGGAGCCGGATGTGATGCGGGCCCTGGGCAACAAGATTTCCGCCCGCAATCTCGCGGAAGAAGCTGACGTCCCCGTCATGCCGGCGACTGGACCTCTGCCCGAGGATCCTGAGGCGTGCCGGATGCTGGCGGAACAGATCGGGTTGCCGGTGATGCTCAAGGCCTCCTGGGGCGGGGGCGGCCGCGGCATGCGCCGGATTGATGCCATGGGGGATCTGGAGGCGGAAATCGCGGCGGGTCGGCGCGAGGCCGGGGCCGCGTTTGGCCGTGACGAGGTCTATCTGGAGAAATTCATCCTGCGGGCCCGACATATCGAGGTTCAGATCCTGGGCGATACCCATGGCAATCTGGTTCATCTCTATGAGCGCGATTGTTCGGTGCAACGCCGGAACCAGAAAGTGGTGGAACGTGCACCTGCTCCCAATCTGCCCGAAGCAACCCGTGAGGCCCTGTGCCAGTCGGCGCTGCGTTTGTGTCGCCAGGCCGGCTATAGCGGAGCCGGGACGGTGGAGTATCTGCTCGATGCGGATACGGGCCGGTTCTACTTCATCGAGGTCAATCCGCGCGTCCAGGTCGAGCATACCGTGACCGAGGAGGTGACCGGTATTGATATCGTGCGCGCCCAGATCCAGATCGCGCGTGGCGGTCGGATCGGCGATGTCGCGGATACCGGTGTCCCCGCACAAAGTGATATCACCCTGTCCGGACATGCCCTGCAATGCCGGGTCACCACGGAAGATCCGCAGGAAAGCTTCATTCCGGACTATGGCACGATCACAGCCTATCGCGGAGCAACCGGTTTTGGCATCCGGCTGGATGGGGGAACGGCTTATTCCGGTGCTGTCATCACGCGTTATTTCGACAGCCTCCTGGAAAAAGTCACCGCCTGGGCTGCCGGTCCGGACGAGGCCGTGCGCCGCATGGACCGGGCTCTGCGCGAGTTTCGTATTCGCGGTGTGGCGACCAATATCCCGTTTCTGGAAAACGTCATCAACCATCCGGACTTTGCCGCGGGCAAAGTGACAACCCGCTTCATTGATGAAACGCCGGCATTGTTTGATTTCCCGCGTCGTCGCGACCGGGCCACGCGCCTTTTGCGTTTCGTGGCTCAGACCACCGTCAACGGAAATGCCGAAGCGGCCGGACGTCCGGAACCGCGTGTTCGGCATCATCGCCCCACACCCTTGCCCGTGACGGCGCAACAGCCTGCCGCGGGGTCCAAACAGGTGCTCGACGGTCAGGGCGCGGACGGGCTGCGCGACTGGATGCTCGCGCAAGAACGCGTCTTGATGACCGACACCACAATGCGCGATGGCCATCAATCCCTGCTCGCCACGCGCATGCGCAGCTATGACATGGTCCAGATCGCCGAGGCCTATGCCCAGCGCCTGCCACAGCTGTTCTCGCTGGAATGCTGGGGCGGGGCGACGTTCGACGTGGCGCTGCGTTTTTTGAAAGAGGACCCGTGGGATCGTCTGCGCGATATCCGCCAGCGTGTCCCCAATGTGCTGCTCCAGATGTTGCTGCGCGCCTCCAATGGCGTGGGCTATACCAATTACCCCGATAATGTGGTGCAGCATTTTGTGGAACAGGCTGCCCGCGAGGGTGTGGATGTGTTTCGCGTGTTCGACAGTCTCAACTGGGCCGAGAACATGAAACCGGCCATGGCGGCGGTGATCGAGACAGGAAAAGTCTGCGAAGCAGCGATTTGTTATACCGGCGATCTCTTTGATCCGGCCCGCCCGAAATACGATCTGGACTATTATCTGCGCCTGGCGCGGGAGTTCCGGGATTTTGGCGCTCATATTATCGGCATCAAGGATATGGCGGGGTTGTGCCGACCACGCCAGATCTCGACCCTGGTCAAGGCGATCAAGGAGGAGACCGGCCTGCCTTTGCATTTTCACACGCATGATACGTCGGGGATTGCCGCCTCGACCGTACTGGCGGCGTGTGAGGCCGGAGTGGATGCGGTGGATGCCGCCATGGACAGCCTGTCAGGGCTGACCTCGCAGCCCAATTTGGGTTCTATCGTGACCGCTCTGGCAGATACCGACCGCGATACGGGGCTGGATCCGGCCGAGATCCGGCGTTTCTCCGATTATTGGGAAGCGGTCCGCGATCAGTATGCAGCGTTTGAACCGGATCTGCGCTCCGGGGCGTCCGAGGTCTATCTCCACGAAATGCCGGGAGGTCAGTTCACCAATCTGAAGGAACAGGCGCGCGCGCTGGGTCTGGCAGATCGCTGGCACGAGGTGGCGCGTCAGTATGCCGATGTGAACCAGATGTTCGGCGATATCGTGAAAGTGACACCCTCGTCGAAAGTCGTCGGCGATATGGCACTGGCGATGGTGTCATCGGGACAGAGTGTGGAGGATGTGCTCGATCCGACTCAGGACACGGCATTTCCCGATTCCGTTGTGGCGATGTTGCGCGGGGATTTGGGTCAGCCCGAGGGCGGCTGGCCGCCGGCGCTTCAGGCCAAAGCCCTCAAGGGCGAGGCGCCGATGACCGAACGCCCCGGTGCCTTGATGGCACCGGTCGACCTGGCTGCCGAGCGGGCTCTGCTGGAGCCCAAATCCCAGAACCCGGTTTCAGAGGCGGATCTGGCCAGCCATCTGATGTATCCAGCGGTGTTTGAGACCTATCTCGATCATCGCAAGGCCTATGGCCGGGTTGATGTGTTGCCGACACCGGTCTTTTTCTATGGCATGGAGCCGGGACAGGAGGTCGCTGTGGATATCGAACCCGGCAAGACCCTGATCATCCGGCTGATGGCTGTGGGTGAGGTCGACCAGCGCGGCGAACGTGAGGTGTTTTTTGAACTCAATGGACAGCCGCGCATTGTGCGGGTGAAGGATCAGGCGGTGGCGTCTGAAACGGTCGACCGGGTGAAGGCGGATCCCAGCGATACCGGTCAGGTGCCGGCACCGATGGCAGGCCTTATCTCCACAGTGGGTGTGCGTGAGGGGCAGAGCGTGAAGGTCGGGGACCGTTTGGCGACGCTGGAAGCCATGAAGATGGAGACGGCGATCGCCGCCCCCATCGATGGCGTGGTTTCGGGCATTGATGTGGGCCCCGGCGACCAGGTGGAGGCCAAGGATCGCCTGGTCACGATCCGGCCCAGCTGACCCGTCGTTGGGGTCAGGCCGGGCTGTCTAGGAGGGCCGGGCCCGGTGTTCCGCGCTGACCTCTGCGAGTTCCTTGCCCAGGAAATAGCTGATGGCAGTGCGGATAGCGACGAGGGCCGCCACGAATGCGAGGTCTTCCAGCTCGCGACTGATCACCGTGTGAACAATATCCGAGGCGATCATGAATTCGATCCCCAGAAGGATATAGCTGCCCAGCTGGATCCGCACGGACTGGCAGGCCAGCAGGGCATTGCCACCGCGTAGTCTTTGCCATTCCGCGCCCAGAAAACCGATCAGCGAGATCACAAACCCATAGAGAATGATGGTCATCCCAATCAGGTCGATGCCCAAGGCGATGGTCTCCAGTGCATGGACGACCGGCTCGATCCAGCCGCCCATATGCGCCATCGGTGTGGTGGAGCTGAGCGTCTCGTCCAGCATCAGACCAGTTCCGCATCGGTGATGATTTCCACCAGGGCCGGACCCTCATAGGCCAGAGCCTCACGCACGGCATCGTCCAGCTCCTCGCGCCGGGTCACGCGCATGCCATGCCCGCCACACGCCCGTGCAAAACCGGCCAGGGGTGGATTGACCAGGCTGGTTTGCCAGACCGGCCACTGGCCGGCGCGCTGTTCCTTGGTGATCTTGCCCAGCTGACTGTTATTCATCAGGAAATGGGTGATGTTCATGCCGTATTTGACGGCCGTGGTGAATTCCATCGCATATTGGCCGAACCCGCCATCGCCCGAGATCGATACGACCGGACGGTCGGCGTGCTCCGCGAAATCGCGTGTGGCTGCCCAGGCGCCCATCGCCGCCGGGAAGGCAAAGCCGATGGAACCGAGATAACCCGACATCATCACGCGTTGGCCGCAGGGTTCGAAATAGCGGCCGAAGGAGTAGGTGTTGTTGCCGACATCCACAGCGATCGCCGCATTGTCAGGGATCAGGCGTGTCAGGCTGTCAAACAGTGCGGCCGCGGACAGGCCCTGACCCCGATCTTCGGTGATACGGGTCTGTTTTTCCGCCCGCCACATCCGCCAGCGTTCGGCCAGTTCGTCTCTTTGATCGATGGCCGCCAGGTCCTGTGATTTCAGCATATGGCGCAAAATGCCCAACGTGCGTCGAACCTCACCCCAGACCGGAACCTCGACCGGGTGGAATTTGCCCAATTGCATGCGTTCGTGATCGACCTGGATGATCGGCTTTTTCGGCTCGATACCGGTATGGTTCGAGAAGGAGGTGCCCAGGGCCAGGATCAGGTCACACTCATTCATGAACCAGCTGGCGATCGGCGTGCCCGAGCGTCCCAGAACCCCGGCGGCGAGGGGATCGGTATCGGCGATCTGGCCCTTGGCCTTGAATGTTGTCACCACCGGAGCATTGAGCTGGCGGGCCAGGGAGAGAACCTGATCCATGCCGTCGCGCGCACCATAACCGACAATGATCAAGGGACGCCGGGCGGAGGTGAGCCTGGCCACGGCCTGGTCGAGCGCCTCTTGCGGCGGGGCAATATCGCCTGCGGCCAGACGTCCATCGGGCTGACCCGCCGGGGCGTCAGAAGGCAGGGTCTGCACATCATCGGGGAAGATCAGATGCGCGACATCGGAGTGCACAATGGCATTCTTGCAGGCCAGCGAGGCCAGTTCGGCGTGGTGGGACGTATGCAGCACGGTCTGGGAGAAACGGGAGACCGGCTCGAACGCACTGGCCAGGTCGATATCCTGGAAGGCGCCGGGGCCGAAGACCTGGACTTGCACCTGACCTGTCAGGGCGAGGACCGGGGCCCGGTCGACCTTTGCGTCCCACAGACCGGTCAGGAGATTGGTCGCACCCGGGCCGGCAATCGACAGACAGCCGGCGGGATGTCCGGACAGTTTGGCATACCCTGAGCAGGCAAAACTGGCGGCGCCTTCATGGCGGATGCCAAAATAGCTCATGTCGCCGGCCTCCTCGCGCAGGCGAAGCGCATCGGCCAGCCCCAGATTGGAGTGACCGACCATGCCAAACACCGATTTGATGCCCCAGTTCACAAATGTCTCGGCCATGACATCGGTGACCGTACGTTCGTGCGGAGCCTCGGCGGGCACGCCGACATAGATCCCGTCCTCGCGCACCTCGACCGGATAGGTCTCCTGTCCGCTGTCTTCATGGCCGCCCGGAGGAGAGCCGGTCAGCGGATCAAAGTCCCAGCCATGCCAGGGGCAGCGCAGCCAGCACTGGCCGTCCACGCCGGTTTCGATGGATCCTTCACCCAGAGGCCCGCCCTGGTGGGGGCAGCGATTGTCCATGGCCGCGTATTGACCGTCAAAATGAACGATGGCCAGCGAAACCGTGCCGGCTGTGGCTGACTTTACGCGGCCTTCGGCCAGCTCGCCTGGTTCGGCAACCTTGTGCCAGTCCAGCTCCTGTTGTGTATCGATCATAATGTCCTCCCTGTCGCCATCCCCTATACACGTTTCGTCATGACACCGTGATCACAACTGGCTCGCAGGCTTGTCAGAACGGGGCGAGCAGGCCTCAAGCGTTTGTCAGACCCCGTCAGGAGCTCGTGCGATGCCTGGATCACTTTTGGGCGTTAGAGGTGCGTTGTTGCTTGACGCTGCGACTGGGCGCGGCTGAAACTCGGGACACTGCGGGGGAGACAGTATGAAAAAGACAGCAATCGCAAAATGGGCGGATCTGGCCGATCGGGATCCGACACATGCGCGCGTGGCCAATGTGGACCTGGTCATCGTTCGCTATGATGACGCGGTGTCGGTGCTTTACGGGCGGTGTCTGCACCGCGGCGCCCTGATGTCCGACGGGCATGTGGACGGACACAATCTGATCTGTGGCGTACACAACTGGGATTATCGCTACGACACCGGCGTGTCCGAGTATGACAACTCGGAAGCCCTCCACAAATTCACGGCCTGGGTGAAAAGCGGCCAGGTCTGGGTGGATGCCGACGAGATCGCGGCCTGGCATGACGTCAATCCCCAGCCCTTCGACCGTGAGGCCTATCTCGGTGATTATCAGGATACCCATCCCGAACCGGCCGAGCCCTATAACCGATTGATCCGGGATTACGCAGAACACGGGCTGTCCAAGACCGGCCACCACGGTGTGGTGGATGCGATGGGTGTGCCACGCCAGGAGCTGCCGGACTGGGATGACATTCAACTGGTTACGGCGCAGCTGCATCGTCCGCCCTTGCTGGACGAGGAACCGGTGGATGCCTGCACGGTGATCGGTCCGCGCGCAGCCAAACCGCTCGAACTGGATATCCCGCTCTTTGTGTCCGACATGAGTTTTGGGGCGCTGAGTGAAACCGCCAAGGTCGCCCTGGCGCGCGGTGCCGAGCTGGTGGGCACGGGCATTTGTTCGGGCGAGGGCGGAATGCTGGCCGAAGAACAGGCGGAAAACAGCCGCTATTTCTACGAACTCGCCTCCGGCCGTTTCGGCTTTTCCTGGGACAAGCTCGCCCGGGTCCAGGCCTTTCATTTCAAGGGTGGACAGGGCGCCAAGACCGGGACGGGCGGTCATTTGCCCGGCCACAAGGTCACCGGCAAGATTGCCGAGACACGTGGTCTGCGTGAAGGCCAGGATGCCATCTCCCCGCCGCGTTTTCCTGAATGGACCGAGCTGTCCCAGATCAAGGCGTTTGCTGACGAGGTGCGCGAGCGGACCGGCGGCATCCCGATCGGCTATAAACTCTCCGCCCAGCAGATCGAGAAAGACCTTGATGCCGCCCTCGAGATCGGTGTCGACTATGTCATCCTCGACGGGCGTGGAGGCGGAACGGGCGCGGCTCCGATCATTTTCCGCGACAATATCTCGGTCCCCACCATTCCGGCACTGGCCCGGGCCCGGCATCATCTGGACCGGTCGGGCATGTCTGATGTCTCACTGGTGATCACCGGCGGCTTGCGCAAACCGGCCGACTTCATCAAGGCCCTGGCGCTGGGGGCTGACGCGATTGCGGTCTCGAACGCGGCCATGCAGGCCATCGGCTGTGTCGCCATGCGCGCGTGCCATACCAATAGCTGCCCGGTCGGTATCGCCACCCAGAAACCGGAACTGGTGCAACGTCTTGTGGCGGAAAAATCAGCCCGTCGCCTGGCCAATTTCTTCGACGCGTCGACGGAATTGATGAAGGTCATGGCCCGCGCCTGCGGCCATCACCGCTTGGCTGATTTCAACATCGAAGACCTGACCACCTGGAAACGGGAGATGTCGGACTTGTCCGGCATTGCCTATGGTGGCCTGGCCGGATGGAAGGCCTAGTCAATGGATCCGCATCTCGCTGATATGATTTTGACGGGCGCGGCGCTCTATCTGGGGCTCGGCATCGTCTTCGCACTGGTCTTTGTCACATTGCTGCTCAAGCGGTTTGATCACAATGCGGCCGAGGCCGCCCCGGCCCAGTTCCGGGTCTTGATCTTTCCCGGCGTCATGGCCTTGTGGCCCTTGCTGGCGGGGCTTCTCATTGCGCGAACCCTGCGCGGAGGTGAGGCATGAGACGCGCCCATCGCACCGCTCATTTTCTCGTCTGGCTTCTTCTGGTTCCGGCCATGCTCGCTATTGCGGCTCTCGCTCTGGGCCACAAGCGCAGCACGCCCGTGAACGAGGCCCTGCCGTCCGCTCTGATCGAAACCACGCTAACGGGGGAGCCTGACTGATGGCTGTCGGATACAAGGCCGTTATCTGGAACGGTTTCAAACAGAAATACGTGATCGCCCTGTGGGCCATCATCATCACATTCATCGCCAGTTTTGTGGTCGTGACCGGTCTGACCCAGCCCGAGGGCGAGAGTTTTCACCCGGTTCAGCTGGTCTTGCGGGCGTTCGGATTTGCCGCGTTTAACCTTTTGACCTTCATTCTCGTGATCGGTCCGATGGCGCGTCTGACGCCCCGCTTCAAACCTCTGCTCTATAATCGCCGCCATATGGGTGTGTCGGCCTTCCTGCTCATGACGGTGCATGTCGGCCTGGTGCTGATGTGGTATCACGGCTTCTCCGAGACCAACCCGTTTATCTCGCTTCTGACCAACAATCCGCAGTACCACCGCATTGACGGATTTCCGTTCGAGAGCCTTGGACTGGCCGCCTTTTTGATCCTGTTTGTGATGGCGGCCACCAGTCATGATTTCTGGCTGGCCAATCTGGGGGCACCGTTCTGGAAAGCGCTGCATATGGGCGTGTATCTGGCCTATGGCGCGCTGGTTGCCCATATCCTTTTGGGGCTGGTCCAGAACGAACGCTCGGACCTGTTTGGGGCCTGGGTGCTGGCCAGCGCCTTTGTTGTCGCCACGCTTCATCTGATCACCGGGTTCAAGGAGTTCACCGCCGACCGTCGTAGCGGGTTCAAGCCCCAGTCTCTGGATGCGGAGAAGGGCTGGGTGAAGGTGGGCGCCTTCACCGAGATTCCCGATGACCGTGCGGTGATTGTGCCCGGTGAGGGACGTGAACGTATTGCCGTGTTCCGATATGACGGCCAGGTGTCCGCGATCAGCAATGCCTGCAAACACCAGAACGGACCACTGGGCGAGGGGCGTATCGTCAATGGCTGTGTGGTCTGTCCCTGGCACGGGTATGAATACACGCCGCGCAATGGTCGGGCTCCCGCACCCTTCACCGAGAGGATCAAGACCTACCGGACCGCCATCCAGGCAGGTGAGGTCTATGTGAATATCCAAGCCCTGCCGGCCGGCACAGATGTGGAACCGGCGCGTTACGAGGAGGCCTCGTCATGAGCGATAAACTGATCCGGGACACCGATGACGGGGCGTATTTTGTCGGATATCTCGACACACCCGACGTGGATCGTCGCTACCTCCTGGCCTTGACCGGCGCGGGACTGCTCACGGCGGGCGGGCTGGCCGCGGGCCTGGCTGCGCTGCAAGGCGGAGCGGGGCGCGGTGAGTGGGATATGGCCACGATCGTCACGCGAACCGGGCACCTGGTCCGCGAGCCCTATCCCATGTTGCAGACTGTGGATGAGGCCGGTCGGGCCCAGACCATTTTGCTGGCGTGTGACAGCAAGTGTGGCGCACAGAATAAGCTGTCCGAAAGCGATATCGCGACGGATCAGGTCGAGGTCGAAGGGTCGCTGATCCAGCGGGGGCGTCACCAGATGATGGCGGTTGTGAACCGTCCGGACTGGATTCGCCCGGCCGGACCCGAGGCCCGCCTGCCGGATCCTCGCCAGTTTGCCGCCCAGTCCGAGGGGGCGGTGAGTCTTCGGGGAGAAATCCTGGACAGCAAGTGCTGGTTCGGGGCGATGCGCCCCAATGAGGGCCCGGTCCACAAGGCCTGCGCCATCCTGTGTATTGCCGGCGGACTGGCACCCTATTTCTACAGTCGGGACATGTTGGGGCGTTCGCGTGCGGTGATGATCACGGATCCATCCGGACAGGCTCTGGTCCAGCCCATTTTGCGCCATGTCGCCGATCCGGTGGCGGTCGACGGCGAGTTGGTCCGCCTGGGGGATCTCCTGCAAATCCGAATGGATCCGGCCCGATTGCAGGTGCTCGGTTATTAAACACAACCAATATGCATAATTTTAGGCATTGGAATTGTGTCGAAGTGATCTACTACAGCGGGCTTATCCAAGTGGGGACTGTGGAGAGACATGGATAAGCTCGTCCGAACGTTATTCAGTGTGCTGATTGTTGCACTGGCTTTGAGGGCCGCCTACGCCATCCTGTTGATGGGCGGAGCGATGATGTTTCGGCTGACCGGTGAGGAACTCTTTCCCATCGAGGATCAGACCGCCTATGTGTTGCGCACGGTTCCGGTCAGTTTTTATGTGATCTGGACCGCCTTTGTGGCGTGTTACCTTGCCGCAGCTATTGTGGTTCAGCTTCGCGTGTTGTGGGCGCTCCTGCTGTATGCAACAGGCTTCATTATGGATTTCGCCCTGACCACGCGCTGGTTCAACGAAATCTATGTCGATCAGAGTTATGGCGGGGCTGGAGTGCTGGTCGAAAACGCGCTGAATGCGTTTGATCTGTCCATCATCGCGACCCTGGTCTTTCTCCTCCCGCTCGAGGCGCGACGCAAGCGCGAAGAAGCCTCAACCGAGGATCCGGACCAGCTCTGACGCGACCCGCTCGGGGGCTTCCTGCGGAGCCAGATGGGTCAGCCCGTCCAGCGCGATCGGCGTGAGACCGTGGCGCTTGATCGCGGACAGGTCCATCAGCGTGCTCTCGAACTCGGCCCGCAAGAGTGTAAAGCGAGACCCCAGACGTTGCGCCGTCTTTGCCAGGGCGTGCGGCACATTGTGGCCCTGGGCCTCGTAATTGGCGGCTTCCCATTCCGGCGGACAGGTCAGTTCCACACCGTCAGGAGCTGGGCGCAATCCATCCGCCAGATAGTCGTCGAGCACACCCGGCGCCCACAGGTTGAAGGGTTTGCGACGGGCATAGCGCGCCTTGACCGTGTCGGTATCCGCCCAGCTTCGCCCCCGACGTCTGGCCAGTCGGGCAAAGGGCAGACGGTCATGCATGAGCCGCTGCAGCGGGGTCATGTTGAGATAATAGATCGGCGCGGGAAGGATGACCGCCTCGATCAGGGCGAGTTGCACATTTAGTTGCAAGCGATGCGTGGTCAGCAGGCTGACGGTGGCCCCCAGCGAGTGTCCGGACAGAATGTCGACCGGGCGGTCCAGCTGGGTGATCACCGCTTCGATATCCTCGACATAGATATCGTAGTTACGCATCCGGTCCCAGGGTGTGGGCAGGCGGCAGCGGCCATGTCCGCGCAGGTCGAGCGCGAGGATATCGAAATGCTCGGCCAACGGCTGGAGCATGGACGTGTAGGTGCGTGCGTTGAAGCCATTGGCATGCAGGAACATCAGGCGCGGCGCGCCGGGTCTGGGCCAGGCATAACCCGTGATGTCCCCATCACGCAGGGAGAAGGAAAGACTGTTCATATTGCAGTGCCGACCCGGTTGAACGCTGTTCACTTAGCTCGAAACTAAGGGCCAGACTAGTGGCAGGACAAGCGCCGTGAGCAGGGCGCTCAACCCCATGGCCAGCGCAGAGTAGGCACCGGCTCGCCGGGCGATCTGCAGGGCCCGGGCTGTTCCGATCCCGTGGCTGGCCACTCCGAGGGCCAGCCCTTGCGCGCGTTGGTCCCGAAGGCCCAGTCCGCTGAGCAGCGGGGGCAGGGCGACAGCGCCCAAAATGCCCGCAAGGATCACCAGCGCCGCTGCGAGGGAGGGCCAGCCGCCCAACAGGTCTGCAAGATCCATCGCGACGGGTGTTGTCACAGTCTTAGGGGCCAGGGAGGCCTTGATGGCGTCATCCAGACCGAAGGCGAGGCCCAGGGCGAGCGCCAGCCCGGTTGCGGTCAATGCACCGATGATCACAGAGACGAGGATGGCCATGGCGTTTTTGCCAAGCTTTCGCGCTTCGCGATAGAGCGGCACAGCGAGCGCCACCGTCGCGGGACCGAGCAGGAAATGCAAAATCCAGGCGCCGTCAAAATAGACCTCATAATCCAGCTCCAGCACCCACAGGCAGGCCATGACGGTCAGAATGGCGATCAGGACGGGGTTGAGCCAGGCGGGGCGTGCGAAGCGATCAGATAGGTATTCTGCTGCCTTGTACGCGCTCAAGGTCAGAACCAGCGCAAACAGGGGGGAGTGGAGCATATCCTCGATCACTCTGCGTCCTCCGTGTCGGCGAGCGCGGTGAAAAGAGCGGCGGTAACAAGACCCGCGACCAATGTGCTGATCACAACAGCCACGGCGAGCCCGAGGGCCGCGCTTTCAAGCTGGGTGGCATAGACGCCCAGCCCCGCACCGGCCGGGACAAAAAACAGCGGCATCCAGCGGTGCAAAGGACGGGTCGCCCGGGCAATGCCGCGGGGCACGCTGCCACGAAGGATGAGGATCACAAGCAGGATCAAGAGGCCGGCCACCGGGCCAGGCAGGGGCCAGCCCGTTGCGCGAACCAGGATTTCGCCGGCCAGCTGGCAGGCCAGTATGACAAGCAGACCCGTAACCATGTCAGCGTTGCAGCGTGCGCAACAAGTGTTGCCGTATCCGCGAGCGCACGGCCTCGGTGGACGGGCCGAACACACCCTTGGCCTCATCGCTCAGATAGGGCTGAGCTTCGTTCGCCGCATCGAAGATGAAATGGTCGAAGACGTGTTTCCACGCCTGACGTTCGTGTTCAGGCAGGTCTCTCAGGGTGAGCAGGCCATGGAGCAGGGTGAGGAAGGGCGTGACGGTGTGGGGCGGACCTTCGCGCCACCAGATGTTGAGCATCATGGAGACCGGGTCGAGGCTCTGCACGAAATGCACCCACAGGCTGGGCATGTAGAGCGTATCTCCGGGCTCCAGGGTCGCGGTCAATGCCTTGTCTTGCGCGCGGGCATAGTCCGGGAAACGCTCCAGATCCGGCTGCAGCGGATCAACCAGGCTGACCGGCTGACCCGCGATCGTGCGATCCATGGGCCCAATATAGAGATCGCGAATGCATTCAGGCGGATAGAGGATGAAGCGCCGACGCCCGGCAATCACCGTGGCGAGATTGGATGGCAGATCCCAATGCGGGGCGGTGCGGGTGCGATTGCCGATCCACAACGAGGTCAGGCGTTCCTCCACGCCGTCCAGCAGCGGCATGGCATGCTCATCGGCCAGGGATTGCAGGTCATCGCGCAGAGGTACGGCGCCCGCGAACAGGCTGACGGGCTGTTGCGCTCCGGCCTCTGATTTCAAACGAGCAAACAAGTCCTTCAGCGAGAGGCGCCGACGCTCGAAGTTGAAGCCCGTACAATCTGCGTCATGCAGGAAACGTCCCTCGAACCGCGCCGGTAACTCCAGAACGTCGGCTTCTCGCGCAGGCGCGCGCGGGCCCAGGGCTGTGAACAGGGCATCAGCGCCGTTTCGACCGGCATGGACCAGGGGCCAGTCGGCGCAGAGACCCCGCAGGACAGCCGGTTGATTGCGCGGCTGGATCTCGGACCTGAACCGTGCCTGGTCAATATCTTCAAATATCTGGATCGGTGTCATGACCCTGTGCTAGCGCGCGATGGCCGGTCAGGGAAGGGATGATGCCTCGACAGATTGCGGAAATCTGACTTAACTCCCGGAGATGACCGCAAGGATGGGGATCACCGGAAAGGACTGGCGTCAGTGTCGACACTCGAACTCATAGAGATCCTCGCACGGGGCGGCACGGCGGGACTGTGCTTGGTTCTGGCCATTCAGTTCATGCCCCTACGTCATGGAAACTGGGCGGCCCGTCTGGGCGGGGTGTTCATGCTGGCCACGGCCGCCTACGCCATCGTGTCTTCGGAAACCCTGTCCACGGCCTTTCACCCGGCAAGTATCGGGCTGAGCGCACCGGCCATCCCCATGCTGGCGATCTTCTGGTGGTTCATCCTGGCTTTATTCGATGATGATTTTCAGTGGCACCCCCTGCATGCGGCGCCCGCGGTGATCATTTTGAGCTTCGCCATCGCACACTTTCAGTTCGATGAGGGGACAAGCGGAGCGGTGATCAGCCTCATGGCCTGGCAGGTGACCGGGCTTGGGCTGTTGATCCATGTTGGTTTTATTGCCCTGCGGGACCTGGGGGATGACCTGGTCGAGCCCCGTCGCCGCTTTCGCCTGGCACTTGCGATCACCGTCGGGGTCATGGGGGTCGGTGTCGCGGGCGTCGAGATGGTGTATGCGCACGCGCCCATGCCCGATCTGATTTTCCGTCTGCATGGGGTGATGTTGTTTGCACTCACACTTGTGTTCAGCAATTGGGCCCTTCAGGCACGACCGGAACTGTTTCTCCGGCCCGAACGCGCATCTGAGACAGACCGGTCTGGTGAGGCGCCTGGCAGGCAGGTGCGTCCTGAAGACCGGGGTCTGGCTCGCCGTCTGTCGGCGTGGGTCGAGACGGGCGGTTATCGACAGGCGGGTCTGAGTGTCAGCCAGCTGGCGCGCGCCCTCGATACGCCGGAACACAGGCTGCGCCTTTTGATCAATTCGGGCCTGGGTTACCGCAATTTCTCCGATTTTCTCAATACCCACCGCCTGGCCGATGCCCGCAAAACCCTGGCGGATCCGGATCGGGCCCATGACCAGATCCTCACCCTTGCGCTGGAGCTGGGTTATGGCTCTGTCGCGCCTTTCAACCGAGCCTTCAAGGCAGAAACGGGGCAGACGCCGACCGCCTGGCGACGTGAGGCGTTGACACGCACCGGCGCACAGGATGCGAAACTGAAAAATCCTGATCAGATCTGAAAAAGACTGATCCCGTTTCATTCCAGGCAAGCTAGAAGACCGACTGATCGGCATGACGGATGGGCCAACCAAGCCTGCCGGCCCGATCCGTATCTCGCCGGACAGCTCCGAACCCCTCGTGGATCCGGATGCGGGCCGGCTTTTTTCAGGTTGGCGGAGTTTAACCGACACGATGTGTCAGAACCTGTTGGACAAATTCATGCCCGAAACCTCGCCGGATCTGTGGCACGCGCTTCAGCGCCTGCCAATGGTCATCCCTGATCTCTTCGTCAGCGATCTCCTGCGTTATGTGTTGGCGATTGCCGCCTTTTATCTTGTTTGCCGTGTGGTGTTCCGCCGTTCGACGCAAGCGAGGAAGATCCGGACCGACAGTCCGGGGTGGGCGCAGAAACGCCGCGAGATTCGCGCATCCCTGCGTTCGATCCTGGTCTTCACCCTCGCGGGCAGTGTCACCATGGTGTCCATTTTCATGGGCACGACGCAGCTTTATGTGGGCGCGGGCGATCTGGGCTGGATCTGGTTTGCGGTCTCGATCGGTTTGATGATCGTGTTGCACGATGCCTGGTTCTATTGGACGCATCGTCTGATCCATCATCCCCGACTCTTTCGACGTTTTCACCGCGAGCACCACAAGTCCAGTAATCCCAGCCCCTGGACGGCCTATGCCTTCAATCTGGGAGAGGCGGCGATCAATGCGCTGTTTGTGCCGATCATTCTGCACCTGATGCCGGTATCCATTCTCGCGGCGACGATCTGGTCGATGCATCAGATCCTGCGCAATGTGGTAGGGCATTCCGGATATGAGCTTTTCCCGGCCACGCGGGCTGGAAAACCGATGTTCGACTGGATGACCACAGTCACCCATCATGACCTGCATCATGCGCAGGCGGGGTATAATTACGGCCTGTATTTCACCTGGTGGGACCGGCTGATGGGAACGGAACATCCCGATTATCATGCCCGTTTTCAAAAGGTTGTCGATCACGGACGATCGGTTGAGACGACCGAGTTTGCAGAATAGTTTCGGCGGCCCAGATGTTTGCGTGCAATCGCTGAATATGCAGCGGACGGGCGGTATTGAGGCGAATTCGCCTCAATTTCTGCCCGTTTTTGCCTCAAATTCTTGTCGGGCCTGTAATGACTGATCGACGGATTTAGCCCCATACTGCGTTCATCCGGTGTCAGGAGGGTCTTATGTCGCATGTTTTCCGGTCAGGGTTTATAGCCTCATGCCTGGTGCTCGCCGCCTGTTCGGGCGGTGGCCCGTCCGATCCCGCTCCCTCGGATCCGCCAGCGCCCCCGCCCCCTCCCAGCTCGGCGGCGATCTCACCCTCTTTCGAGACAACTAGTTCCACAGCGCGCTTTCTCGCCAAGGCCGGGTTCGGGGCCCGTGCGGCCGATATCAATCGCCTGACCGGGACAGAGGCTTCGGACTGGGTTCTTGACCAGTTCAATACAGAGCCCAGCCTGATTACACCGGGCATGCGCGCCTATCATGGCGGACTGATCGCGGACCGGGACCAGCCAGCTGCCGGTCTAGTTTATGGTCTCGCGCCGACCTTGACGTGGTGGACGAATGCCATCCACGGCGAGGACCAGCTGCGCCAGCGTGTCGCTTTCGCCCTGTCACAAATCCTGGTGACCTCGCGCCGTGACCCGGTGCTCGATTTTCATCCTGAGGCCATGGCCTATTACATGGATGTGCTGAACGAGAACGCGTTTGGCAATTACCGCGACCTGCTCGAAGACGTGACCTATTCTCCGGCCATGGGGGTTTATCTCACCTATCGGGGCAATCAGAAGGCGGACCCGGAAACGGGTCGCATGCCCGACGAGAACTATGCGCGCGAGATCCTGCAATTATTCACGGTGGGCCTGGTGGAACTCAATCCCGATGGCACGCCGGTCGTATCGGGCGGACAGGCGCGTGAGCTTTTCGACAATGACGACATCACGGGGCTGGCGCGCGTCTTCACCGGTCTGAACTTGGAATTCAACAGAGATGAGGAGCGTTCCTATTATGACCGCCCCATGCAGGTTTACCCCTATAATCACTCTGAACAGGCCAAGAGCTTTCTGGGGTTGACGATTCCGGCGAACACTCCGGCGGAGGAGAGTATTGATCAGGCCCTTGATCACATCATGGCTCACCCCAATGTCGGCCCCTTCGTTTCGCGCCAATTGATCCAGCGACTGGTGACCAGCAATCCCGATGTCGATTATGTTGAGCGGGTATCGCGCGCCTTTGACACGGGCCAGTTCACCCTGCCCAACGGGGTTCGGGTCGGCGATGGTCGCAAGGGCGATATGCAGGCCACGATTTCGGCCATCTTGTTCGATCCCGATGCCGAGCCCGACAATGCGCTGGGCCGCAATGATTTTGGCAAGATCCGCGAACCGGTCCTGCGCTTTATCCACTGGGCACGTGCCTTCGAGGTCAATGCGCGGCAGCCCGAACTGGTCTGGGATATCTGGGATACGAGCTCCCCGGAATCCCTGTCCCAAGGACCTTTCCTCTCGCCCTCGGTCTTCAACTTCTATCGACCGGGTTATGTGCCGCCTCGCACCGAGGCCGGTGATCGCGGCATGACGGTTCCGGAGATGCAGATCGTCAACGCCACCTCCACGGTCGGTTATGTGAACTTCATGACCTATTTTGTCGCCCGGCGTGAGGGCGAGTGGGGTCATCAGGAGATGATCGACTTTATCGGGCAGGGATATCCGGTTGATGAAACGGCGGCGCCGCGCGCCTATGTGGCGGGCTACGAGACCGAGATGGCGCTCGCACATGCCCCGGAGGATCTGGCTGACCACCTCAATGCCTTGCTGGTGGAGGGGCAGATGACCAATACAACTCGGCAGATCGTGATCGATGCCGTGAACAATATTCCGCTGGACGATCCCAATGATCAGGATGCCCGGCGATATCGGGTGGAGATGGCG
Organism: Maricaulis sp. D1M11; assembly: GCF_047308265.1. Taxonomy (NCBI): domain Bacteria; kingdom Pseudomonadati; phylum Pseudomonadota; class Alphaproteobacteria; order Maricaulales; family Maricaulaceae; genus Maricaulis; species Maricaulis sp. D1M11. Next base: position 352,544 of record NZ_JBKQWY010000003.1, on the reverse strand, counting down.
GTGATGATCACCATGACCTCCACCGACTATTTGGTTCAGCGTTAGGGAAGGGGCCTGCCATGCCTATCAATCGTCGCCATCTTCTCACCGGTATGGGAGCCGGCCTGCTGGCTACCGGAACGCCGGGTGTGTTCACCGCTCATGCCGCCCAGATCTCGGGTTACAAGGCGCTGGTCTGCCTGTTCCTGTTTGGCGGAATGGACAGTCATGACGTGATCCTGCCCTATGACACGGCGTCTTATGACGGGTTTGCTGATATTCGCCAGACCTTGTTGGCCGAACAGGGCGCGTCCCGGGCGCGGGAGAATCTGTTGAGCCTGAACGCGGCTCTGCCCGGTAATAATGCCGGCCGTCAGCTGGCCCTGCCGCCGGAAATGCCCCGCCTGAAACAATTATTCGACCAGGGCAATGCAGCCGTGATCGGCAATGTCGGTCCGCTGATTGAGCCGACCACACTGTCCGATATCGAAGCCGATCGGGCGCGTCTGCCTCGACGGCTCTACTCGCACAATGATCAGCAATCGACCTGGATGGCGGGCGCTCCGGAAGGCGCGCAGTTTGGATGGGGCGGTTTGTTTGCCGATGCGATGATCGCGGCAGGTGCCAATTTGGACGCTGATTTCACCTCGATCACCGCGACCGAAGCGAGCACCTTCCTCGTGGGACGCGACGCCAACCCCTATCGCATTAGTAGTGAAGGGGCTCCGGAAGTCGAGCTGCTGGAGCGTGTGGGCTATAGCCGCGGCTCCCCGGAGGGCGACCGCTTGTTCACTCTCCTGGACACCTATTTTCGGGGTCACAGCCAGAACCATGCCCATATCCTGCAACGCGATCTGGGGGGTGTTATGGGTCAGGGCTATCAGAATAATCAGCGCTTTTCGGAGGCGTTTGAGCGCTCAGAAGGAAGTTTCAACACCCAGTTTCCGCGCGACAATCTGGGCCGCCAATTGCAGTCGGTCGCCAATACGATCGCTATCCGAGGTGAATTGCGGGCAGCGCGCCAAATCTTCTTCGTGGGCATGGGTGGTTTCGACACCCATTCCGGCCAAGCGCAGAGCCTTCCGGCGCACCTGGCAACGATTGATGCAGGTGTGTCCTCATTCTATTCGGCACTCTCTGAGCTGGGGCTGCAAAACGATGTGACCCTGTTCACCGCGTCCGATTTCGGACGCACACTGGCGGTGAACGGGGATGGCACAGACCATGGCTGGGGCGGTCACCAGATTGTGGTCGGCGGCGGTGTGAATGGAGGACTGTATGGCGCCTTCCCGCAGCCTGAACTGGGCCATCAACAGGATGCCGGCGGTGGTCGTCTGATCCCGCAGGTCTCGGTGGAGCAATATGCCAGCACGCTGGGCGGATGGTTTGGTCTCAATTCAGCCGAGCTCGACCGCGCCATGCCGCAGCGCCAGAATTTTGACCTGTCCGGGCTGGATTTCCTCTCGCGGGGCAATGTGTAGACCGCCATCCATTGGCGGCCTCACCCCGCCCGTCTGATCACCCTGCAGGTCTCATCAGCCTGCGGGGACATTGCCTAGGGTCAATTGGACGAGGAAGGCGGTAAAGGCAAAAATCCCGAAAGCCGCCAGGGGTGTCATCAGGATGAACACGCTGGCACTGGCCCAGCGTACGAGCGACGCGGGCGAGCGGTGGGTTCGGAAGAAAAGTTCGGTCAATACCAGCGGAACCAGGAAACAGCCCCAGACCCAGAACTGGAAGAACGGGTTTTCGAAACCGACCTCAAAGCCAAGAGACTGGGCCAAAACGAAAAACCCGAATCCGCCAATACGCAGGAACCATTGCGCGTGTGACACCAGGAAGAGGCGTGTGGCCCAGCGCTCGTGATCGGCAAAACGACGGCGGCGAATGGCATTGAAGGCCAGGACCACAAAACTCAGGATCAGGAGACCGTTCACGCTGGTGCCCAGCTCGGATAGGGAGTCGGGGCGGGGACCGCGAATCCATACCAGGTAGAAACCGGACAGGGAGAGCGCGATCACGGTCAGCATGAACAGGCGGCCATTGAAACGGTGAAACGCGGGATGGTGTTTGCGTACCCAAGGGATGAGCTGCAGGCCACCGATCAATGAAATGAGGCTGGCTCCGATGGCGTGAAACCCGAATGCGACCGTGTCGACAGGCTGTCCGGATATGACGGGCGGCACCTGCAGCAGGACATTGGCATTCCATGCAAGCAGGTCTCCCGCCAGGGCCGGCAGGGTGTAGAAGACGGTGAGAAAGATGAAAAAGGCCAGCTGCCCCAGGATGACCACGCCCAGTAATGTACCGGCGGCGTAATCGACCACACTTGTGCGTGTCATGACTCTCCTGCTCCGTCGCGCACTTGCTGCGCAGACGGTCCTGTGATTGTGATTCAGACTGTCAGTCTCGCAGGATAGGGAGACGCTCGGGTGGTCACCATGATCGGAGGTCCCAATCACATGACATCTGGTATCACCGTTGGTGCAGACGGGCTGGCAGGCTCTGTTTCGGTCGAACTTGTCCGCGCGCTCCTCGAATTTGCGGCTGCATTAGAGCAGGATCGCATGTCTGGCCAGGATCAGACGGTGTGGCTGGATACATGCGGGCTGGGGGATGTGGACCTGTGGGACCGGGATGCACGATTGCCGATGGCCGCTTTTGCGCGTCTTTTGAGACATGTCATCTCCCAGACCGGGCGTCCGGGCCTTGTGGTCGAGTTTGCGGCTCATGCGGATTTCTCCGAGGTTTCGATTGCGGGCCTGATCGCCAATGCGTCTGAAACCATGCTCGATGCGCTCATGCAGTTGAACCGCTACAGCCGTCTGACGATCGAAACCCCGTTCCAGGGCGAGATGCCCCTGAGATTTGAGCGGGGGCGGACCTCCGACTGGATTATCGACCAGCGCCTTATCAGTGCCTCTATGCCCGAGATCGTCGAACTGGCCTTTTCCTATCTGATCACGGGACCCAGACGTTTTTTGCCACAGTCCCACATTGTTTCGGTGGAACTGGCCGGACCACAGCCGGCTCATTCTGAGGTCTATGATCGCATATGGGCCTGTCCGGTGCGCTATAACACGGGGCGCAACGCCCTGGAGCTTGAGCGCTGGGTCGCTGACCATGTCGTCCGTCTGCAGCCGGCCTATGCCTTCGGCATTCTCACAGAACATGCCGATCGCATGCTGGAGCGGTTGCGTGCGGACCAGTCCTTTAGCGCTCAGGTGGAGGCGTTGATCATGCCGCGCCTTCACACCGGAGAGGTGGGCGCCGACTGGGTGGCGGGGCAGCTCAACCTCTCCCGCCAATCTCTGTATCGGCGTTTGCGCGAGGAGGGCCAACGGTTCGAGGATCTTCTCGATCGATTGCGCCACACCCTCGCGCGCGCTTATCTGAGCGCCGGACAGGTCAGTGTTTCGGAGACTGCCTACCTGCTGGGTTATTCCGAACCCAGCCCGTTTTCACGTGCGTTCAAACGCTGGGAAGGCGTCTCGCCCCGCCAGTATCAAGTCCAAAATCAGAGTCCGACAGGCGGACCGCCTGGCTAGACGGTGCCGACCGGCCACAGCCCGGTGTGTTGCGGTCTATTCGCAGCCACGGTCTTCGATCAGGGACTTTATGTGTTCATTGCGGGCGATCAGGGCCTCTGTCTCTGTGCGCACCGTGTCCGAGAGGTCCAGCAAGAGGGGCGAGGCGATCATCCAGCCGGCATTATTGACCATGCTGGCCTGACGCTCCCCGGCAAGCTCGGCAATCCGGTAGACATTATTGTCGTATTCGCCGCGCAAATGAGTGCACGAGAGCTGGGCATCGAGAACACCGGTCTCGGCAATTGGATGCGCCACACGTCCGCCACAGGCTGACAGTACGACCATCATGGCCAGCATGAAAATATGCGTAGTTTTCATAGTCTTCCCCCAAGAAATTCGATTGCCAGACTTACCGGCTTGTGCTTGAAAATCAACGGCACGTTGTTGGTGCGTATGTTACATTTTTTGAATTATCTGGGGGACTTATGAAAAAGCTTCTTGTTGCCATGGCGGCACTGAGTGTGGCGGCCTGTGCGTCTGCATCCAATCCGGGCGCAATGGTTGCGCCGATCACCGAGCAGAACGTGATTTCCGAAACATCTGCCCTGCACCAAAACGTGGTGGTGGGTGATGTGACAGGTGGTCAGCAGACCAATCCGATGTGGACCTCCCAGGTCTCCAGCGAAGATTTTGCTGAAGCTTTGCGTCAGACATTTGCCGCCCACGCCATGCTGGCGACAGACACGGGTGAGTATCGTCTCGAAGCTCAGCTCGTTGAGCTGAAACAGCCGCTGGCCGGTTTGAACATGACTGTCACGTCGCGCGTCAGCTACACACTCTTCAACGTCGAGACAGACGAAATTGTCTTCGAAGAGATCATCGAGGAAGAATATACGGCCCAGATGTCTGCCGCCTTTGTCGGTGTCGAGCGCCTGCGCCTGGCCAATGAAGGTTCGATCCGTGAAAACATCGGCTCGCTGATCAACAACCTCGTGGGTACGATGGGCGACGACATGTCTGGCGCCACCATGGATGCCCCGGTTCAGTCGAACGAGACCGGCGTCAACTAATCCCGACGACAATGTGTGAGCGCGGGCGAGGTCTCTCGTCCGCGCTTGTCGTTTCAGGTTCGGGTCGGATGGTCGGGACAAGGCGGTGCGGGACCTGTCCGGACCGACCGTGCGACGAAGCCTACGGATATCACGATGAAAACGCGATGTCCGGCGCTCCGTCCTGTTCTATACTTGCGCCATGAACGGGGTTGTCGCCAGACTTTACAGTCACATTTCCAGGCAGGGTGCGTCGAGCACTCTCTTGATTGGCGTGGGGCTCGCCGCGCTTGTGTTAATAGCCCATGCGCTGATCGTTGTGCCCCTCCGTTTTGCCGTGGCCGACGCGCCATACCGGAATTTTTTCGGTCTGGGCGTCACAACTGTATTGCAGCTGGCGGTGATGCTGCTGTGCGCCCATCTGCTGGGGCGGAGCGGGCCGGGCCGATTGTCCGGATTTCTCGCTCTGCAGATACCGCTGGTCCTTGCAGCGTTTCTGATTGAAGGGGTGGATACGGTTCAATTCTATGAACGCTTCAATGTGCCCTATAATCGTCTCGCCTGGTCATCGTTTCTGGGACATGGCCTGCGTCTCTACATGGTGTTCCTGGTCTGGAGTTCATTACTCTGTGTCGTGATGGCGCTCGTCTTGCTCGAGCGGCAAAAACGACAACTCGCGGAGGCACAAACTCTGGCGCGATCGGCTGAACTGGCCGCCCTTCGCTATCAACTCCAGCCGCACTTTCTGTTCAACACCTTGTCGACCCTGCATGCTCTCATTGATGAAGGGCAAGGTGATGCCGCGCGGTCGATGGTCGAGACCTTGGCCCATGTGCTGCGTAGAGTCCTGTCTGATGCCGACCGCGATTTCGCACCCGTGAACCAGGAAATAGCGTTTCTTCAGGATTATCTGTTTTTGGAGCATCACCGGTTCGGAGAGCGGCTTCAGGTGGAGTTCGAGATCTCTCCCGAACTGGAAAGCCTGGATGTTCCGCGGCTTTTGCTCCAGCCCCTGGTGGAGAACGCCATCAAGCATGGACGACCCCGCGATGGCGAACCCCTGCGAATCCGGATTTGGGCCCACAGTGAAGCCGACCGGGCGATCCTGACTGTGACAGACAATGGCCCAGGGCTTGGAGAGGCCTCGGCGTCTGGAGTGGGGGTTCGAAATGTTGCGGACAGACTTGAGCGTGTTTATGGGAAGGCGGCGTCCTTCGCGCTTCGGGATGCAGACCCATCCGGTGTGTGTGCGCGCATCGAATTGCCGCTGCAGCGGCCGGAGATCGGGCGTTGAGAGTTCTGATTTGCGAAGATGAGCCCGTCACGGCGGCGCGGATCGAACGGCTCACGCGGGCGCAGGCCGGCGTGGTGGATGTTCAGCTCGCCCACACCGGTGCCATGGCGCAATCGGCATTGGAGCGGGGCGAGACCGACATGGCCCTGCTGGACATAAACCTGCCGGACATGAGCGGGTTTGATGTGGCCCGAAATGCACTGGAGCGCGGCTGCGCGGTGGTTTTCATAACAGCCTATGACATGCACGCCGTTCGCGCCTTTGAGATCGGCGCCATCGACTATTTGCTCAAACCGGTCGAGCGCGCGCGGTTTGACGCCATGTTTCAGCGGGTTCGGGAGCGCGCGGACTTGCCGCGTGATGTGCTGGACATGGCGGATATGGAACGGCTTGTGCGGCATCTGCGCGATCAGCGCCGCGCAGGACACTATGTCCATGATTTCTGGATCAAGGATCGCGAACGCCGAGTGCGTGTGCCCGTCGAAAGCATTCTTTATATTGAGGCGTCCCGAGACTATGCCATCCTGCATACACCAAACAGGCAACACATGATCCGGCGCACCATGTCCGATCTCGAGCGTCAGCTCGACCCGTCCGTGCTCTTGCGCATACACCGAAGCTATTTCGTCAATCTAAGTACTGTGGACACACTCCTGACACAGGACGGTCGCCCTGATGGTGTGCGTCTGGCGATGGGCCAGACCGTTCCTGTCGGCCCGGCCTATCAAGCCGCTGTGCGTCTGGCTTTGCGTGATGATCGGACGCACAGTGGCTAGCGGACCGCGTCAGTCCTGCGAGTCTGGAGTCCGCAGGGCAAGAACCGCATCGAGCGAGCGGACACCGGCCACATAGATGTATTCACCTCCTGGCAGCACTTCGGTATCGAGGGCATCGAGCTCCGAGCCCGCCAGTTCTCGACCTTCTGTGAAATGACCGCTGCCATCATTGATGAGTGTGCGAACGCCTCCGCCAAAGGAGGCTGCCAGAATGCCGTCTAGATCGCCATCGACGTCCAGATCGACAAAATCGATATCAAGTGAATGGACAGTTCTGGCTGGCAGTGCGCCAGGCAAGGGGGTGAATTGGCCTGAACCGTCATTCAGCAGGACGCGGTCCGGTGCTCCAGACGGGCTCTGGGTCCGAAAACCGACATTGGCGAAATAGAGGTCCAGATCACCATCACCGTCGAGATCGCCAAAATCAGCTTCACGGGTTTCTTCCAGCTCGGGCAGCGTTCCAAAAGGGAGGGCCGCCGCCGTGAATACGCCATGGCCATTATTCATCAGAAGACGGTTGGGACCTTCGCTGGCAATGACCAGATCCAGATCTCCATCTGCGTCCACATCACCGGCTTCGATGTCCTGCACGGCATGGGGGTTATTGGGATGAGCTTCGCGCCGTATCTCGAAATGACCGGTTCCATCATTGATGAGAAACACGACAGGGCCGGAATCGCCAAAGACAAGGTCCGTATCGCCGTCGGCATCCAGATCGACGGCGATCACCGTGTTGGATCGCGCTTGAAAGTCAAACCGGTCAAAGGCGGGGAAGAGCCCGGCCTCACCCCGATTGAAATAGATGTGCTGGGTGAACGTGTCTTCGTTGGCAAAGACAACATCCAGTCGGCCGTCTCCGTCCAGGTCGGCGATCGCAATGTCTTCGCTGTCCGACCCGTCTTCGATGAAGGCCAGGCTGGGTGCAGGCACCCAGTCTGACCCGGCTTGGACAAGGATCTGGTTGGTCCCGCCCTCAACAGCCCGTATGACGTCAAGCTGGCCATCGCCGGTCAGGTCTGCGAGCGCGATGTCCATGGTGCGCGTCTCGGTCCCCTCGACGGGTGTGATCAGGAACAGGCTGGCGATGAGAATGGCGGACATGAAAACCCCCGGTCTGGCAATGATGGATGACGCATCAACCTGCCATGGTGGGCGCGGTGTCGCGATGACATTGCGACAAAGCCTGTTTGGTCGTGACATGCCGGTTAGGCGTGCGCCATGCCTGAGCCTTGCATCGCCTAAACCCTCGGGAACACATAGAACAGGCTAAGCCGAATGATCGCCAGTGCGAGACCGCTGGCCGACCCGGCGATCAGCAAAATGACCATGTCCGGCTGGTAGAGTCCCAGCGTGCCCAGAGGCGTGCCAAACAGTTGCGGCAGCAGGACCAGAAAGATCCAGCTCATCGCTGTTGTGACGAGGAGTGGAAACCACAGGCTGAACAGGCCGGAGAAACCGGATTTCGCGCGCAAGCCCTTGCGCAGGAACCAGGCTCCCGCAATCGCGGCCAAAAAGAAGACCGGCAAGGCCATCAGCATCAGGAAAAACAATTGGGTGGCCAGCTGAGTTTGGATCGGTTGGTAGTCTTCGCCCAGGCCCAGCGTGCTGATGCCCCACAAGAGATCGGCCGTCAGGCCAAACCCCATCCCACTATTGGTGTTCACGAGCACGACGGCGCCGCGCTGATCGGCGGGCGAGAGGATTGCCACGGCTTCCGAACCGGGCACCAGGCCCGTGTGATAGGCGCGTCCGGTCTGCGCATCGATAAACCAGCCCAGCCCGTAAAACGGTGAGGCCTCACTCGCGGGTTGCAGCATCAGGGCCTTGTTGTCGGCGCGGATCAGATCATCCTCGCCATTGAGCATGATCTCCAGATAGCGGGCGACATCGGATGCGCTGGCCATCACGCCTCCCGCGGCGGCCATGCCATCCGACAGTCCGCCTTCAGGCACGGCACGTTTGCCGGTGAACCAGGGTGTGTGTCCGATCGCCACATCGCGCGCATCCTCGCCCGCAATGATGAAGCTCTGGCTCATGCCGGCGGGAGCGAGGATCTCATTTTGAATATAGACCGGGAATTCGAGACCGCTGAGGGTTTCGATGAGACGGCCGAGGATCGCATAATTCGCGTTCGAGTATTGCCAGTGCTGGCCGCTGGGAAGGGCAGGGCGAGTGCGAGCCAGCTGGCCGACGAGATCGTGCTCATTCCCGGTATGGGCCTGATTGCCCTGGAAGGTGGAGTATCCGCTGGTATGGCTCAGCAATTGCCGGATTGTGATCGCGCTGCCGGGCTGATCCTGGAAAACCTCGAGATGGGCGGAGATCCTGTCATCCAGATCCAGATGTCCGGCCTCAACCAGCTGGATGACGGCCAGGGCCGTGAGGCTTTTCGAGATCGAGCCCAGGGGGAAGGGCGTGTCCGGTGTGATGGCGATATCTCCGCCAAGACGGGTCACGCCACGCGCTCCGACCGTCGAGCCGTTTGCGTCGATAATCGCATAGGCCAGGCCTGGTGCGCCCGAGGCCGGCAGGGCCTGGTCGATCAGGACATCGATCTGGTCTGTCCGGTCGTGGCTTTGCGCGGTGGCCGCCGAGGTCAGCACCAACGAGAAAAGAACGGCGATCATTTTCCACATGGGGCAGGCCTTTCGGAAACCGGTTTTGAGCCAGCAGGCTGTGTGCGTGATTAAGACGGGAGGTCTGGGGTGTACGGGGCTCTTGGAGACACACAGTCCTACAGCCCGGCGCGGTATTCAACGCAGGGATTGTCAGCCGGGGCATCCCGTCTTGTGTCCCGGTGCGCCTGTCCGCGCGTGATGCGCCTTTTTGCGCCCCTTGACGGAACAGCGCCGGATCGCGGATCACTGGGGGCGCACCCGGTGTGGCAGGGCAAGAAACGAGTCATGGATCATATCTCAACATTGTTTATCCAGAAGCTCGTCACACTGGTCAGCTCCACGTCATCTCATGCGGACAGGGATTGGCTCATCCCCACGGGCTTGGCCCCCGGTGACCCGGGCGCCTGGCCAGGCATGATTGCGGCCGAGGCCTTCTTCGAGCTTCTTGAACAGCTTGCACAGCACCGGCCGGACGGGCGCGGTCTGGGCGTGCGGCTGGGGCGATTGATGCGGTGTGATGATTATGGATCCTTTGGTCTGGCGTTTAAATCGGCCCCCGACCTTCTGGGCTCTTTCAGACGCGTGGAAAGGTACGGCCAGGTGGTAACCAATGTCGCCAATTACCGCGTTGAACCGGGCGCAACAGCCACATTCATGGCCATTGATCCGGGGCGCGACACACGCCTGGGCCAAAGAATGACCAATGAGCTGGCGGTCGCGGCCGGTGTGGGTTTGTGCCGGGAGGTCAGCTGCGAGCCGTTTACTCCAAGCGCTGTGTGTTTTTCACACGAACGTCCGGGGACACTGGACATCTTTGAACAACATTTTCAGTGCCCTCTTCATTTTGGCGCGGATCGCGATGGATTCGAGATCGCAAAACAGGATCTGCAAGTCGGCAATCGCCTGGGGGATCAGGGGTTGGCACGGTTTTTCGATGCGCATCTGGATCGTGAACTCGCGGAGTTTGTCGTCGAGACCGGTCTAGACCACGAAGTGTGCTTGGAAATCTCGCGCGCGCTCAGCGAAGGTGTTCCCTCGATTGGTGAAGTGGCCGCGCGACTGGGCATGAGCGCACGCACGCTGCAACGCCGCCTCGCACAGGACGGCCATGTCTATCAGGATCTTGTGGAAACGACACGCCGCCGTCTTGCAGAGCGCCTTCTGCGCCAGACCGATTACGCTCTCGCGGAGATTGCCTTCCTGACCGGCTATTCCGAGCAGAGCACGTTTACACGGGCGTTCAAGCGTTTGAGCGGTCAAACTCCGGCCCGGTATCGGCGTGAAGGAGTGACTCTCTAGAATTGGCACGCTCGGCCAAAGCTCTGTCGTACGGGGCCAAGACCACTCACTCGGACAAGCGCTATCCCATCCGTGTCTTGAACACGATGGAGATCGGCCATGCCTTCCTCACCCATTTTTGTCACAGGCGCGACCGGCAAGACCGGCTCGCGCATCACATCCCGCCTCAAAGCGCGCGGCTATGACGTCCGCGAGGGCTCGCGCTCCGGGGTGATCCCCTTCGACTGGGATCAACCCGCCACCTGGCCTGCGGCACTCGCCCGTGTGAGCGCGGTCTATATCTGCTTCCAGCCCGATTATGCCTTTCCCGGCGCGCTGGACACTTTGGCGGCCTTTGCACAGGCGCTGGCCGGGGCGGGGATTGACCGTATCGTCATGCTGACAGGTCGCGGCGAACCCGCTGCGCTCAAGGCTGAGGCGATCATGAGACGGATATGCCCGAGCGCCACCATCCTGCGATCTGCCTGGTTCGCACAGAATTTCTCGGAGGGGTCCCTGCGCGATGCGGTGATGTCGGGTATGGTGCCCATGCCCGGAGGCGATATTCGCGAACCGGTCATCGATGTGGAGGATCTGGCGGATGTCGCTGTCGCCGCTCTGATTGAGGATCACCACGCCAGCCAGATCTATGAACTGACCGGGCCGCGCCTTCTGGGTTTTGATGAGATCGCCGCCATCCTGGGTGATGCCATCGGTCATCCCGTGCGCCATGTGGCGATCACGTTCGAGGCTTTCCATGCTGAGCTCGAACGCGCGGCGGGCAGGACCTTTGCCGATATTGTCACGGAGATTGCCCGCGAGACGTTTGATGGCCGCAATGCCCATGTGACAGGTGGTGTCGAGCGGGCTCTGGGACGTCCACCTTGTGATTTCACCGATTTTGCCAAGCGTGAAGCAGAGGCTGGTGCCTGGCGGGAGACACAAGCGGACCCGGCTCCCGATCCCGCGGCTAGCCCGACACCCACCTCACATCTCATGACTGAAAAGGACACGACCATGACACCCAGCCTGTATCAAAAAGTCATCCTTGGACTGGGCGGGGTGACCGCCCTGGTTATCGGTGCCGCAATCACACTGTTTCCCGCAGAATTTTATGCCAGTTACGGTATCACGCTGGATGCCGAACCTAATCTGATGAGCGAGTTGCGGGCGCCCGGCGCCAATCTGGCCGCACTGGGCGGTCTTATGCTGGGGGGTGTTGCAAGGGCGCGCTGGTTCGCCGCCGCCCGTATGATCGCCCTGACGGTCTTTTTTGCCTTTGCCGCGGGACGACTGGTGAGCTGGGTGCTCGACGGCATGCCGGACAGCAATGTCCTAATCGCACTTGGGATCGAACTCGCCATCGGCGTGATGGTTATGGCGGCCGCCGGGCGGGGACGTCACAGGCCGGTGCAGTAACGTGGCCATCTTCGATCCACACCAGAGACAACTGCTGATGACACACCTCAACAGGAGGGTGGGTGAACCGGTCGCATTCACATTCAGCCCGCGGCGCGACATGATGGTCACGGGCAGGGATCAAGCATCAGGGACTGACGATGGAATTCCAGTGGATCGCGATCGCCTTGGGCGATGTGGTGTGGATCGGTTTGGCCTTTGTGCTGGGCCTCTTGGCCCGGTTTGCCGGGTTGCCGCCACTCGTGGGGTTCCTGGTCGCCGGATTTTTGCTGAATGGTCTGGGCATCGCCAGCGGTGAAACGCTTGAAGGCCTGTCTGATCTGGGCATCACGCTTCTTTTGTTTACCGTCGGGCTGAAGCTCAACCTGCGCACCCTGGCCCGTCCGCAGGTCTGGGGCGTGACCACGCTGCACACGGCCCTGGTTGTGGTGGTGTTCGGATTTGCGATTTACGCCTTGGCCCTTCTCGGCCTGCCGCTTCTCAGCGATCTGGACCTGCCCCAGGCCATCCTCATCGCCTTTGCCCTGAGCTTTTCCAGCACGGTGTTTGTCGTCAAGGCGCTCGAGGAGCGCGGCGAGATGACCTCCATGCATGGTCGCATCGCGATCGGCATTCTGGTCATGCAGGATATCGCGGCGGTGATTTTCCTGGCGGCATCGACTGGTTCCCTGCCATCACCCTGGGCTGTGCTGGTACTGTTGCTGATCCCGCTGCGACCGGTCCTGCACGCCTTGCTGGTGCGGGTGGGTCATGGGGAGTTGCTGGTCCTGTTCGGGTTTCTTCTGGCGATCGGTGGCGCGGAAGTGTTCGAACTTGTCCAGCTCAAGGGTGATCTGGGCGCGCTCATCATCGGCGTGCTGATCGCCAATCACCCCAAGGCCGACGAGCTGGCCAAGACCATGCTCTCCTTCAAGGACCTGTTTCTGCTCGGCTTCTTTCTCTCCATCGGGCTGGCCGGCCAGCCGAGCTGGGAGGCGGTCATTATGGGGGTCGCGCTCACCCCGTTTGTCCTGGTCAAGTCGACACTGTTTTTTGCCCTGCTCACCCGGTTCAAGCTGAGGGCTCGCACCAGCCTGCTCGCTTCACTGAACCTGACCAATTACAGCGAATTTGGTTTGATCGTCGCGACGATCGGCGTGGCCAATGGGCTGCTCGATCCGCAATGGCTGATCATACTGGCCATAGCGACCGCCTTGTCCTTTGTGCTCGCCGCCGGACTGGGGCGTTTCGCCCAGCCGCTCTACACCCAGTATCGGGCGCGCTGGAAACAGCTGCAGCGCCACGATCTGATTGCCGATGATGAGGCGCTTGATATCGGGGGGGCCAAGGTCGCCGTCATCGGCATGGGCGGGCTGGGCAGTGGTGCGTATGACAAGATGCGCGAAGCGCGCGGGGATGTTGTCGTGGGCATTGATATCGACCCCGTCACCTGCACCAATCAGTGTGAGGATGGTCGCCATGTCCTGCATGGTGACCCCACCGATGCGGATTTCTGGGACCGGATCCAGGCGGCGCACACGCTGGAGCTTGTCTTGCTGGCCCTGCCCAGGGTGAGCACGACACTCGCTGTGATCGCCCACCTGCGACGATCAGCGTTTGAGGGTGAGATTGCGGCCATCGCGAAGTTCGAGGACGAAGAGGCCGCCCTTCAGGAGGCCGGCGCCACGACCGTGTTCAACATCTATACCGAAGCCGGTGCGGGATTTGCCGGACATGTCATGGCCCGGCGCCAGGGCGATCAGTGAGGCGAGCGCTTCCATGGCGCTTTGGCGTGACACTCAGTCCTTCGCGCGCTGGGCGCGGCGTTTCATGACTACAAGAACGAGCGCGATCAGTGAGGCGAACACAGCCCACACAATCGCAATGACAATGCTCAAAGGCAGGACGGTTCCCAGCAAGGAGGGCCAGTGCCCGTCACAAATTCCATGTACAACGTATAGAGGATTAGGATGAGCTCGAACGCGCCCACGCCCCACCCGATTTGTCGGCGGTTGAACTGACAGACGGGCCAAGGGTGTCTCTGCACGGCCCGACGCCCCATCGCCTGATACTCTTTACACTGGCAGCCCCCTTGGTGATCCGGCGTGTTCCGGTGAGTGCTGAATCCGAGTTGCGAATGACGGTGGAGTGCGGCAGGTTTGCCTAAACGTCACTTCGTGATCAAACCGGACAAGGCGACAAAAGAAACCCAAATAGTCAATCCATAGCAAGAAAGAAGACGGTGCCATGAGTAAACAGTTCAAACCCGGTAAGAACGCCGTTGAATTTGACAGCGACGGGCATAAAATTTCGGCTCACTTATTCCTTCCGGATGACTATGACCCAGGCAAGACCTACCCGGCTGTAACCGTGACCCCACCCGTTACCGGAGTCAAAGAACAGACAGGCGGTATTTATGCGAAAGCCTTGTCAGAACGAGGCTTCGCGACATTGGTCTTCGATCCGCGCGGATGGGGCGAAAGCGAAGGAAAAACCGGCTATCTCATTCCGGAATGGTTTGTGAGAGACGTGCGCAATGCTGTCGACTTCCTTCGCACGCTTGACGTGACCGACACGAATAATGTGTTCAATGCCGGGGTCTGCATGGGGTCTGGCTGGGCGATGTACGAGACCGCTTTTGACACCCGTATCAACGCTGTCGCGATGATCAGTCCCTACTTCATCGAACTCGATACACCGCTGAGCGTGCTGGGCGCTGAGGGCTATCGCAATTTGGTTGTTAAGGCGCTGACTGATGCGGCGCAGGTGCGCTTCGATACCGGTGAGGAGGTCTACATCAAGCCCGTCCCGGAGACCGAAGAAGAAATAGCTGCAGCGCCTGAACCTCTTTATGTCGGCATGCGAGACTATTATTTGGCCGGTATGCCGGGTGACACCCCGACGTGGAAAAACCAGGTGGCCGCCAATAGCCAGTACTCGCTCTTTGGTTTTTCTATCTTTAACTATACGAAGCTGTTCGACCCGATCCCCATGTATCTGGCTTATGGTGGCGAAGCGGTCTCCAATCCTGGTGCCATCCGTTTTGCCGACGAGGCTAAGCCCGAAAAGGTCACGGTGATCGAGGGGGCGGGTCATTTCGATCTTTACTGGCGTCCCGAGCATGTTGAGAAAATCTCGAATGAAGTCGCCGAGTTTTTCCAGGCTCACATGCAAGGCGCCTAAGTCCGGGATTTCCAGTTTTTGTAAGGCCTGCCATGAGTTGCGTTTCGAGCAATAGGTTGAGCGTTGCGCCTTCGCCCATCCATTGCTCGCGGCGCGTGCGGTCGATTACGCCGCAGCCACCCGGTGAGTTAACAAGCGCCCGAGAACCGACGCAAAATGCGCCGCTACTTCCGCGGGGTTATGCCCGACCGCTGCACTCCATTGCCCCTCCGGATTACATTCAAGGAAATAGAGGGATCCATCGGACGGCTCGATCAAATCAAAGGTGCCGTAGTGCAGCCCCATGGCCTGCAGGTAACGCGAAGCTGCATCACGAATAGCAGGGTCAGTCGGCACCATCTCGTACTGGGCGCCAAGAAGAATTCGCGGATCGGGTCTCGTTCGGTTCTGGACCATGTCGAGGCGGCGGTACACAAAGGCCCTGTCGCGAAAGGCAATAACGCGGTATTCCCACCCCTCTGTGAGCCACTCTTGGAACATCGCGGGTGTACTCAGGAACTCGTCCTCGTCCGATGCGTCAATTGTGTCCATCCCCAGATCCATTGTTTGAAGTATCCGATAAGAATCTGGCCCTGCATTCAATCGCGGCACATTTCGCGCTGCTATAACTTTCGCAAGGCAGGGGTCATGTCGCGACGCGAACCCCTTGGCGTAAGACTTGCCCGCGAAAAAGCTTGTCTCCGGAATCTCGAATCCGGCCTTTACAGCCTCCGAGAACTGGCGAGGCTTGTGCTCTGCGGCCCATAGCGCTGAGATCGAATGGATGCAGCGGTCATCATAGAGATGCGCAATTCCGCTCAGAAGCTTTCGCCATTCTATTCGACGCACGAACTCAGGAATTGTGGCTTCGGTCCATTCGCTCAGGATCGTGTGTATTTTGAGCCGAC
This sequence comes from Maricaulis sp. D1M11, assembly GCF_047308265.1. Taxonomy (NCBI): domain Bacteria; kingdom Pseudomonadati; phylum Pseudomonadota; class Alphaproteobacteria; order Maricaulales; family Maricaulaceae; genus Maricaulis; species Maricaulis sp. D1M11. The sequence goes on along the minus strand of NZ_JBKQWY010000003.1, from coordinate 336,552 downwards.
ACCAAACAAGCGGAGGCTCCGGCATCTCCTCTCCATCGATCTCTAATCGGTAACGACCAGATCGGTCGACGGATAATTCAAACGGTTGCGGGTCTATATGATCGATCAGCCGGACACGAATCCCGTCGCCGTTCAAAGCTTCGCGTACACCAATCAGTTGCCCATCATGGGAGCCGCCGAGAATAAGAATATAGGGATCATGCGGAACCGGCATGCCAGCCAATACCTCTCGTCGAATAGTGCCAAAGCCAAAAAACTTGAGCCAGCGCACGGCTCGGTCGGCGCTGGCTCTCAGAAATCAGGGACGAGCAGTTAGTCGTCGCAGATCGTGTGGTCTCCACCGTCGCTTGGATTCCATTCAGGTGTCCAGGAACCGATTTCCGCAGTAATCGAAGGGTGAGTGTCGCAGTTTGTCGCCCCCGCGACGTTCGCAATTTCATCTGCGCTCAGTTCCGAAATCCGCGTCTCGCGAATCTTGTGTTCTTCATCGGTTAGCGCCGTTACTTCCGATCGTAGAATAAATGGTTTCCGCTCTGTCATGCCTCATTCTCCTATGATATAACCATGAGTAGTGGTGCAAGAACTTGCACATTAAGCGTATCTAGCAGTTAAAAGTTGTCAATCGAATTCGTGCCCCTTAGAGTTATATTCAATAGGGGAACCAAACATATTCGGAATGAGTAATGGCTGCTGCTAATAGACCGGCGTACTTTCATGCCGGCACGAACCCCTCAAGCGAGCTTACCCGTTGTCGCGATGACGCTGCCGCTGGGGATCCCATCGCGATGGCGAATCTTTCCAACTGCCTGGTCAGTGGTGCCGGCCTGCCGGCCAATCTTGACCTCGCCATTGGGCTACAAGTCGAGGCCGCTCGCTTGGGCCGTCGCCAGGCAAAACGAATTCTCGGCTTGTCGGCAATCATCAACTCGTCTGCTTCACAAGATTTCAGCGCTGCTGGAGCAGGGCTGCTTTTAGCGGCCGCGGAGGAAGGCGATCACGTTGCCGCAATGATCGCGCGTGACGCTGAACTCAACGGCGATGTCGAAGACGTGGGGACATCGCGACCCTTGAACGAGCGGGCCTTGAATGAGCTGGAACGTGGCCTCGGCGACGCGATACGCAATCGGGCCGCACCCGTTGTCGAAAACATCACAGATCGTCCTCGCCTACGGCTATCCCCTGGTTTTCTTCACCCCCTTGAGCGAGCCTATTTGATACATCTGTCGTCCCAGTTCTTGTCCGACTCTAGGGTCAGCTCAGGTTCGCAACGTCATCAAAAAATGGAGGATGTTCGGTCGTCTCTCGACTGCCACTACTCCCGCCATCGACAGGATCTGGTTATTCGCGGCACCGTCGAGCGGATTTGTGCGGCCACACAACGACCAGCGACCCATGGCGAGGCTCTTAGTGTTGTGAACTATGGCCCAGGTGGCCAATTTCTCCCGCACCTTGACGCCGAGGCATCATCTCTGGCGCATGGCCCGGGAGACCGCGATCTGCGGACCACAACCTTCATCGCCTATCTCAACGACGATTATGACGGTGGCGAAACAATATTCGTTGGACCTCGCTTGAAAATTCGCGGCAAAGCGGGTGACGCGATCTTCTTCGAAAACCTGGATTGTCAGGGTGAGATCGACACGGAGTCCATGCACGCCGGATCACCGGTTATTCGTGGCAACAAGTGGATCGCCGTCCAATGGTTTCGATCCACCGAGACCCAAGCCAAACCTGTGCCGACAGTTGAGGAAATGCGAGTATGAATGAGACCTCGAATAGAGCCCCCAAGCCAACCGGTCTAATTCGGCGGCGCGGACTGAAACCTCGCAGGTACAATAGGAGGTACCGTCAAATAGAGGCCGCGGTCTGGCCGTGGTCGCCGGACGCGCCGAATGACTGCCTTTCTGATCTTCAGGTTGAGAAACGGGACGGTGAATCAATCACCGTCGTCTTGTGCTCTAATAACTGGGAGGGTGAATAAATTGGATAGCGATTATAGAGACTTGGGGACCAAGTCGAAATCAGATCTGAACCTGCTTGCGCGAGACCTTACTGGCGAAAAACAGCCCGCGACATGGATAGAGGCTGCTTTTGGTATGACGCTTGGCGATTTCGATCAAAACGTTCGAGGATCACGGTTCCTCAAGGGTCGCCTCCCTGACGAAAAATGGCGCGATCTATTTACATGGGAACATTTAAACCTGCTTCTGAACACCTCCGACAGAAGAACATCAATGGTTCATGTAATTCAGCAAGGCGAATATCTGAACAAGTCGAAATATACACGCGAGGTTTCAGGAAATCGGATTGGAGCGATCGCGCCCGATGCCCTCGCGCGGGCGATGCGTGAGGGTCATTCATTGATGCTGCAGCAAGCTCAAGGGTACCACGCTCCGTTCCAAGACCTCGCTGATCAACTAACCCTCGAACTCAGCGAGTTTGTCGGCATAAACGTGTACGTCTCCTGGTGTACCGACAGATGCTTCAACACGCACTGGGACAGTCATGACGTTCTAATTCTCCAGACCGAAGGAGAGAAAGAATGGTCTGTCTTCGAACCGACCAGACAGTTCCCGATGGGAGACGATGTCGAATACTCGGATGATGATGAAAATCTGACGCTCGCCTGGAATGGCACACTGAAAGCCGGCGACGTCTTGTATGTCCCCCGCGGCTGGTGGCATCACGCAAAATCAACCGATGAAGGCTCGATTCATCTAACCTGTGGATTCGAGAACCGCACTGGTGTGGACGCTTTTCGCCATCTGCTGACGCTCGCGACGCAGTCCGAGGAGTTTCGGCGGGATTTGCCACGCCCTGTTATTCCGGCCGATGGCGAGTTCAATACCGAATTCCGGGACCAATTGCGCTCTTTCATAGACACCGCCATAGACAGCAAGTTCATGCGCGATTTCTGGCTCACCCACTTTTCCGACATGCCGCCCCGCCGTCGGCATCACCTCCCGGCGACCATCGACTTCGAGCTCTTCCGGACCGGAAACTACGAACTTCAGATCTCGAGCAGCGCTGCACTCATCTCGCTGGAGAGAGCGGAGGACGAGTTTACGCTCGACATCGGCATAAGACGGTGGGTGTTCGCCAGTGCGGCATACGATCTGATACGTTCCTTCACGGAAGGCCGGAAAGTGGAGTATCGATCAATCTTGGACGCGCCACCGGGGGATCTGACGGCAGAAGACTGCGAGCAACTGGTCTTCGAGCTCCTAAATGAGGGGGTGTTGAACATCACAAAACAATTGTGATTGGCTCATCAGCTATCGGAGCGACCCGTCGCGGCTAACAGCCGCCATATTGACCTCGGATCAATTCAAAATAATCGTCGATTGATCCGAGGCCCACCTCAGAGCGGCGAATATCGACCTCACCTGCAGGCTCCTCAAGCGTATAGGGCACTCTCTCTCCATCCACGCACATATCCTGGGTTCCGTATCGCTGAGGTCGGCCTTCAGTTTCAGCAAGACGGTCATAGAACACCGCATAGCGTTGTTGATCGAACTCACCGCGCAAGGCGAGCGGCTCGATGATGGTCAGGAATGAGCGGCGCGCAGGCAGGTTGTTTCCATGATGGATGATGGCGATCCCCAGCTCCGCAATCGACGGTACATGTTCGAAGATTTGATCGAATCCGAGCTCTTCGAAGACCTCTATGACATAGCGTGTATTCGCGTCATCGATGCGTCCAACGATCGGATTTACGCCCTCCAAGAAGCGCGCTCTGCTTTCGTCATCAACTTCGTTTGCCATCGTGTCCACTAGGAGCCACCTGATCAGTTGATCCTGTCCGCGACGCGCGCCCATTTCCTGAGCAATAGGAGCATACACAAGGTAGATATCGGCGATCTCGCCCGGCACCTCGAGCTCTTCGCTTTCGGCAATCTCGCGTGTCTCGCGATCCAAATCGGATTCACTTGCGACATGCCGACGCGCGAGAGATTCGTAATAGGGCCGCGGAAAGCGGCCGCGCTCCGCAAGTCGCTCGAGACCCGTTAGCAAGATGACCTTGAGATCCGGATCACCGGTAGCGTCCAATATCGCCGCGGCTACTCCGCCAGCGCCTGGGTACTCCTCCAAGCGCGCTGGAAGTCTCGAACGCTCAACGAGCGCGGCATACTCCACGTCATCGCGTGCCCGCAGCGCGGCGCGCCAAGCGTTGAATTGTTCAGTGGAGCTTACTTCGGTCTCCAAATCTTCCAGCATGTCCCTGCGCGCTTCGATTGCCGAAACGCGCATCGCGACAGTTTCAAGCTGAGCGTATCCATCTTCCACGCGTTGCGCAGCAGGATCGAGTTGGGCCGACGTTGCAGCTGCAGCCGCAATAACCGCAAACATGATAAGCGCGGCGCCACGCAGAACGGACATCGACAACACGCGGGACATATGTTTCGCAATCACGCAATCACCTATGGGTCAGTCGCCTGGATTTCACAGTCCAAAGCTTTGTGGACGAAGCGCTCAGAGCACGGCGGGTTTTTCCGGCCATGGCTCTTGCGATGAATTATAGGTTTCCACACGCCTGTCCGCGCCGGACACATCGACAAGCTTGCCATCGGCCATCCGGAGAACACGCTCGGCTCGCATAACCAGGGCTGGCCGGTGCGCGACGATAATTCGTGTGATTGGCATCGCCGTAATGGCGTCTGCGATTTCGTTTTCCGTGTCCGCGTCAAGGTTTGCGGTTCCTTCGTCAAGAACGAGCACCTTCGGACGTCGATAGAGCGCGCGGGCAAACAGGACGCGCTGCCTTTGCCCACCGGACAGAGTCGAGCCCATATCGCCGACCAGCGACATGTATTGCATCGGCATGCGCATGATATCGTCATGGATCCGCGCTTCCATGGCCGCTTGGCGGACTCGGTCCATGTTCAGGTCAGGATCGAAAAACGCGATATTGTCTGCCAGCGTACCCGAGAACAATTGATCATCTTGGGAGACCACAGCGACCTGTGCTCTCCACCGGCGCCAGAGAGCGGACGTCGCTCGCCGGGATCCGATCTCGATGTGGCCATCTGTTGGCTCGTAGAGCCCGAGTATCAGCTTCAGCAGCGTGGTCTTGCCACCTCCCGACGGCCCGATGATCGCCAAAAATTCGCCTGGCTGGATGGCCAGATCGATGCCATCCAGGACGAGCGGATCGGACGCTCCGTATCGGAAACGCAGGCCGCACGTGTGAATGCCGCTGTCTAACTCCGTCCCGGTTTCCTCCTCGTTTTCGGAGCGCTCGGGAGTCGCGTTCAGGATGTCCCCCAATCGCTCGAGATGTAATCCGAGAAGCGAGAACTGTAATGCTTGGTTGATCAGAGCGTTGATACGGTCGGTGAATGTCTGTCGGAAACTTAGAAATGCCATAAGCATACCAACAGAAAATCCGTCCGCCGCGAGAATAATCTGTGCTGCAACATACAAGACCAGGACCGTCTGCAATCCGGTTATCGCGGACTGCAGGGCTTGTTGGGTCAATTGGAGTTTGCCCAAGGAAAAACTGGCATTGACAGCGGAGGCAAACAGGTTGCGCCAGTGACTCTCGCGTTGTGGCTCACCTCCCCATAGGCGAAGCGTTGTCGAACCGCGCACACTTTCGATCACGTGAGACTGCTCGTTGGCGGTCGCGGTGATCTGCTCTTCTGATCTGCGCCGGATCTGAGGATAGAACGCGTAAGTCATAATCGCATTTATCGCCACAGACACGACGACGATCATGGCCAATGGCAACGAATAGAAGAACATGATAATCAGTGCGATAACTGCCATCACGCCGTCGATGACCACTGTAACTAACCCCTGCGAGATCGCTTGCTGTATCGGGCGCGTCGATTGAATGCGCGAGAGAATGTCTCCGACATGGCGCTTCTCGAAAAACTCCACCTTGAGACGCAGAAGGTGCCGAACAAGATTCCCGACCATCTGGAAATTGAGAAGGCTCCCGAATACCTGGATGGCGTAAGCTCTAAGGGCCTCTATGAGCGCCCCCAATAGCACCAGCGCGGCGAACCCGACGGCCAGGACGTGAAGTAGTTGGGCGTCCCCCCGGCCGAGCACTTCGTCGACTACAAGCTGAAGCTGGAATGGCATCGCAAAGGTTGCCACTTGCAAGCCCACGGACAGAGCAAGCACCTGGATGAGCGCGCGCCAGAATCCTTGCATACTCGACCAAAGCGCTGTCAGGCGCACTGGCGCTCGGTCTTTAATCGGCTCGAAAGACGCGGTCGGCTCAATTTCCAGAGCAACGCCCGTGAAGTGATTGGACACCTCTTCAAGGCGCACTTCGCGTCGGCCGAGCGCTGGATCATGTATGATGATCGATCCGCGCTTGACCTTCTCGAGAACGACGAAGTGTTTCAGATCCCAGTGCAGAACAGCGGGAAGAGCAAGATGATTGAGGTGCTCAAGCTCACACTTAACCGCCCGCGAAGCGAAACCGAGCTGATCAGCGATCTCCATGAGCAATTTGAGATTGGCCCCAGCCATCGACAAGGAAAAGCGCTGCCGGAGTGAATTCAGATCGACATCGTGACCATGATATCGCGAGATCATTGTGAGGCAGGCCAGCCCGCATTCGGCCGCCTCGACCGACATGACGGTCTGTAAGCTCTTTTTCCGGAACAGGTTCAGCTCCCGAGGAATCTCCTTCATGAACGCCCCGCCGCGAACAATGGATCAAAAAGCCACTCGATCAACGAACGTTCGTCGATCACAATTTCTGCAGAGAATAATAGCCCGGGTTGAAGCGGAATTTCCTGGCCATAGGCCTCGATAATGCTGCGGTCGATCCGAGCACGCGCACGGACCACTGGAGCGTCAAACCGTAGCCCTGGAATTGACAATTCTTCAAGCGTAAGCACGGTGCTGGATACAGTCTCGATATGACCGGTTCCGACGCCAAAACGCTCGTGCGGAAACGCGTCATACCGCAGCTGGACCACTTGGCCTTCCCGGACAAATCCCGCCGCATTGGACGGAACGAATAGCTCCGCAATTAGCTCCTCGTCTGCGGGTACGAGAACGGCAACCGTGTCTCTCGCTGCCAGCGACCGGCCTCGCTGAACCGGGATGGCGGCCACCCGGACTGGCGCCGGCGCAGAGACCAAATATGCACTATCTGACCGCGTGGTCGTAACGCGTTCGTTCATCGCACCTCGTGCCGCAATCGCATTGGCCTCAGCGCTTGAGATCGCAAGTGGTATCGCCTCCCGCGCGGATTGGGCATCCGACTTTTGTCGTTCGAGTCGAACCAGCGCCGCCTCCAGGCGGGATACATCTTGCCGCGCCGCAAGTAACGCCTCACGACGAGCCAGAAGCTCTCGGTTTGAGAGAAACCCGCGCGCGGCGATTGATTCAGCTTGTTCTACCTGCTGGCGAGCAATCTCCACGCGATCGCGCTGCAAGGCGACTTGCTCGCGAAGCGTTTCCAGTTCTCGCTCAATGCCATCGATTTCCGCGCGGAGACGCTGCTCCTCTCCTCGCAATCGGCCAATCTCCGCGTCCGCCGCGCTGGCCGCAGCGACAGCCTGCTGAGAGAGTGCGGCGAGTAGCGCGCGTCCGGCATCGCCGTCTTGAATGTCGGAGGAAAGTCGAATTTGCGCGATCGGTGCTCCAGCATCAATGACGTCGCCTTCCTCTACGTAGATCGCTTCAACGATACCCCCGCGGAACGCCGAGGCCCGGATTACGCCACTTTCTGGCGTGAGCCATCCGCCAACCGTTTCTTTCCGTGCATACGTTGCAAAAGACAGAAAAAGCGCGCCAGTCAGCAAGATGCTCAATGCCAGTGCGGAGAGCAGCCTGTTCGACAAGGGAATGGCAATGACGACGTCGCCCCCCAGTCGCCGGGTGGCATGACGAACCGCTTCTGGCCTAAATATCTGATTCAAAGTGTAGAAACTCGTCTTCTTATGGAACACCGAAAGAAGGCTACACCGGTAAATCGAAAAGGGTTTAGCAGCCCGGCTCTACCATAATTAGTCCGTGATCGAGATGCAACGACATGTATAAATCCGTTGGATGCGCTGCTTCAAGATCGCCTATGAGAAAAACGAACCGAGCCGGTTCCATCAAAACCGAACCGTCTCATGCGTTGTGTCAATGCCGCGCTCGTGGAGCAGATCCTCGGGGTTGCGAAGCGAGCGCGGGAAGGGGTGTACATCATCACCGCGAGGCGGATGATTTCCGGTGACGTTTTGATGCACCGGAACGGATTGCGCACCACAAAACGCTACGATTTCAGACCCATCCGCTCAAACCGTTTTTCTCCTGACAACGCCCGCTCGCGACCACACGCCAACACCATGGGGTTCCGAAGTGCAGTACATTTTCGAACATCAGCTTGGCTATTTCGGAGAAAAGTGGCGGACAGGATGGGATTCGAACCCACGAGACGGGGACACCGCCTACTCCCTTAGCAGGGGAGCGCCTTCAGCCACTCGGCCACCTGTCCACCGACCGGTTTAATTCGCACCGGCCACCGCATCAAGTGCGAGCTGCCGCTGAAAGCGCATCAGTTGCAGGTGAGGGACGGATCACACGCGCGATCGCGCCATATCAATCCAGGTGCGATGGAGTTTGCGCACGTGTTTGGGCGCGATGCGCGCCGCGCTCATGATCTCGCTCCAGCGCTGATGCGCCTCGTCCGTGCGCCCGGCCTGTTCCAGCAGGAGGGCCCAGCGGGCTCTCGCCTCCGGACCGGGATAGTAGTCTGCAGCACCGCAATAGGCGGCGAGGGCATTATCCGTCTCGCCCAGGGCTTCGAGTGTGCGGGCATAGAGCAGGTGTCCCTCCGGCAGGCGCAGATCGGGATGGTGCTCCTTGAGACGCACCAGCTCATCCCGCGCGCCGGCCATATCCCCGGTTTCGAACAGGGCGCGGGCCAGGGTCATCTGGATGGCGGAATCTTCTGCAAAGGCACCCTGTGCGGCCTCTTGGGCCAGGTCGAGGGCCTCTCCGGGCCGGCCGGCTGCGATCAACGCCTCGGCTGCGCGCCGCAAATGTCCCGGTGTGCGCGTGATCTCGAGCGCATGCAGGGCGTCGCGGACGTCTCGGTCCGGATCGAAGGCTTGCTGCGCGGCATTGCGGGCCGAACGCGCGGTCTTTCCGCTTATCATGCCCGGCAGGATTTCCGAGATGACATAGGCGGCGGAGCCGATGCCCGGGAAGGCAAAGAGGATCATCAGCCAGTACATCTGCCGTCCCGTTCGGACAACGTGCACGGCGCAGGCAATGGCGATGATGATGTGGACGCCCAGAAGGTACGGCATGACACAATCCCGATGCAAACAGCCGATGTAACTCGTCGATGGACACAGTCGGTGGAAACCGTTCCAGCCTGCCCTAGCGTCGCTGCCGTCAAATTGCAATCAGGGGTAGGCAGTCAAGCGGGCGAATTGGTCCGACTTGCCGGTTTTATCGGTTGTGGGGCGGCCCGCAGGAGACAGAAGCTGAGATCAGGAGCCGAGATGAGAAGCCGGGATCAGAAAAAGGCCTGCAATCCGGTCTGGGCGCGACCGAGGATCAGGGCATGCACATCATGTGTGCCCTCGTAGGTGTTCACCGTTTCCAGATTGACCATATGCCGAATGACCTGGAATTCCTCGGAAATCCCGTTACCGCCATGCATGTCGCGCGAGAGGCGGGCGATATCGAGGGCCTTGCCGCAATTATTGCGCTTGACCATGGAGATCATTTCCGGCGCGGCCCGGGCCTCGTCCATCAGGCGCCCCACCCGCAAGGAGGCCTGCAGGCCCAGCGTGATCTCGGTCTGCATGTCGGCCAGTTTTTTCTGGAATAGCTGTGTCTGGGCGAGGGGTTTGTTGAACTGTTTACGATCGAGACCATAGGTGCGCGCCGCATGCCAGCAAAACTCAGCCGCGCCCATCGCGCCCCAGGAAATGCCATAGCGTGCGCGGTTGAGACAGCCGAAAGGCCCTTTCAGACCGGAGACATTCGGCAGGAGCGCATCTTCACCAACCTCCACACCATCCATCACAATCTCGCCCGTGATAGAGGCGCGCAGGGAGATTTTGCCACCGATTTTAGGTGCGCTGAGACCGGCCATGCCCTTGTCGAGCACAAAGCCGCGGATCTTGCCGTCATGGGCATCCGATTTCGCCCATACGACAAACACGTCAGCGATCGGTGAGTTGGAGATCCACATTTTCGACCCGGTCAGGCGATACCCGCCGGCGGTTTTCTCGGCCCGGGTTTTCATGCCGGCCGGATCAGATCCGGCATCGGGTTCGGTCAGGCCAAAACAGCCAATCCACTCACCCGAGGCCAGTTTGGGCAGGTATTTGCGGCGCTGCTCCTCCGAGCCATAGGCATAGATCGGATACATTACCAGGGAGGACTGGACCGACATCATCGAGCGGTAACCGCTATCGACCCGCTCGACCTCACGCGCGACGAGGCCGTAGGCGACATAACCCAGTTCCGCACCGCCATATTCGGCCGGGATGGTGGAGCCCAGAAGGCCCAGCTCGCCCATTTCGCGGAAGATAGCCGGATCGGTGTGTTCCTCGGCAAAGGCCTCGATGACACGTGGTTGCAGCTTGTCCTGGGCATAGGCCCGGGCGGCATCGCGCACCAGGCGTTCTTCCTCGGTCAGCTGGTCATCCAGAAACAGCGGATCAGCCCAGTCGAACGGGCCCAGTTCGGGCGCATCCTTGGCTTTCAGCTCAGTGATGACATTCATGGCGAACTCCTCCGGATCGGTCGGCTCTCTTGTCTGGAGCCTGACATCTTTACGAGTGGTTTTAGAAGCTTTGACCGCCCAGAGGAAGAGAGCAGGCTGTTCCCGGGCGCCGTGTTTGCGCTATCTGGACAAATATTGCCAAGTTTAACAGAAGTCGGCGGGTTCAGCCTGCGTCAGCGTGACGCTTGACCTTGTGCCCGCTTCACGCCAAGCCATGCGCCATGCTTGCTGAAATCGGTCATTTTCTTCTCATCCTGGGTTTTGTCACCGCTCTGCTCCAGGCAGGGCTGAGTATCTGGGGCGTGCTTCGCCGCGATGGCCGGGTCCACCGGTTCGCCCGCGCGGGCGCCATCACCCAGTTCGCTCTGTTGATGGCGGCCTTTGCCATCCTCACCTGGCTGTTTGCCGTGTCGGACTTCTCGGTCCTAATCGTGGCGGACAATTCCCACTCGGCCAAACCCTTCCTCTACAAGCTGACGGGCGTATGGGGCAATCATGAGGGCTCGATGCTGTTATGGGCGTTGATTCTCACGCTCTACACGGCGGGCCTGGCCTTTACGGCCAAGACGGTCGCCCCCCGCCTGGTTACCCTGACCTTTGCGGTGCAATCGGTGATCACTTCGGCTTTCCTGGCCTTCCTGATCTTCACTTCCAATCCCTTTGCCCGTCTCTGGCCGATGCCGCCCGATGGGAATGGGCTGAACCCCTTGCTTCAGGATCCCGGTCTCGCATCCCATCCGCCCATGCTTTATGCCGGATATGTCGGTTTCTCGATCACATTCTCCTTCGCCGTCGCCGCCCTGATCGAAGGACGCGCCGACACACGCTGGGCGCGGATTGTCCGCCCCTGGGCGCTGGCGGCGTGGAGTTTCCTGACCTTGGGCATATTGCTGGGGGCCAGCTGGGCCTATTTCGAGCTGGGCTGGGGCGGCTGGTGGGCCTGGGACCCGGTAGAAAACGCCTCCTTGATGCCATGGCTGGCGGGTACGGCCTTTATCCACTCCCTGCGGGTGATGGAGAAACGCGATACGCTGAAAAGCTGGACACTGCTTCTGGCGCTGATGACCTTCTCGCTCAGCCTGACCGGGACATTCCTGGTCCGCTCGGGTGTCATTACCTCCGTGCACGCCTTTGCTGTGGACCCCGAGCGCGGCGTATTCATCCTGGCGATCCTGTTTGCCGTGATCGGCGGATCGCTGGCGCTGTTTGCGGTGCGCGCCCACACGCTCAAACCGACCGGTGTCTTCAGCACGGTGAGCCGGGAAAGCACGCTCCTGCTCAATAATCTGGTTCTGGTCGTGGTGACACTCGTGGTGTTGGTCGGAACGTTTTATCCGCTAATGGTGACGACCGTCTCTGATGCCCGTGTCTCGATCGGTCCGCCCTACTATAATGCGATTTTCAATCCGCTGATGGGCGCGCTGATGATCCTCGTGCCGGTGTCGACCATGCTCGCCTGGAAACGTGGCAAGCTGGACCGGGTGATGCGTCTTCTGGTGCCGGCCGGGCTTGCTGCCGGCGCAGCCTTTGTTCTGGGTCTGGTCCTGATCCATGAGGGCACGATCGCCGGAGCGCTCGGTGCAGCTCTGGCGTTGTGGGTGGGTATCGGTGTCGGCGCTGATCTGGCCAGCCGCACGAAGTTGGGGCAGACCCAGTGGGCCGAGAGCTGGCGACGTCTCAAAGGGCTGCCGCTGGGTATTTGGGGCATGACCGTGTCGCATATCGGTCTGGCCATCTGTATTTTTGCGATCACCGGGGTCAGCGCCTGGAAAGACGAGGCGCGGGCCTTCCTGGTGCCGGGACAGTCGGTGAGCCTGCAGGCCTATGAGATCCGCCTGGACGATGTGCAACGACGCGATGAAGCCAATTATTTTGCGGAATTCGGTACGTTCACCGTTGAGCGCCAGGGGCGGGCCTATGACACGCTGACCGCCGAGCGCCGCTTCTACCCCGTCCGCCAGATGGGCACGACCGAAGCGGCGGTCGCCACGCGTGTGACTGGTGATGTCTATGTGACCATTGGCGAACCGGTCCAGGACCGGGGCTGGCCGGTGCATGTCTATCTCTACCCGTTCGCGGTCTGGCTGTGGATCGGAGGCGCTGTCCTGACCCTGGGCGGTGTCCTGTCGATCGCGGACCGGGGACGTCGGGCGCTGACGGCACGTCGTCCGGCGGCGAAGGAGGCATCGTGATGCGCTATCTCGGTTTTATCCCGCTGGCCCTGTTCCTGGTGATGGGCGTCTATTTCGCGCTGGGTCTGCGGCAGGACCCCAATGATATCCCGTCCGCCCTGATCGATGAGACGCTGCCCGTATTCGAACTGGCCCCGGTCTATGCCGGCGACGCCCCGCTGGCGAGTACAGATCTGGTCGGCGAGGTCGCCGTGCTCAATGTATTTGGATCCTGGTGCCCGCCCTGTCTGACCGAACACCCGGTCCTGCTCGAGATCGCGGCGCGCTATGACATCCCGCTCTACGGCATGGACTGGCGTGAACCGCCAGAGGTGGGGCGGGCCTGGCTCGAGCGTCACGGCAATCCCTATACGCGGGTGGGTAATGACGCCTCCGGCCGGGTGGCGATTGATCTGGGTGTGACTGGTGCCCCCGAAAGCTTCATCATCGATGCCGCAGGCCGCGTGCGTCACCGTCATGTCGGTATCATCACGCCTGACATCTGGCAGACACAGCTGTGGCCGATCATCGAGACGCTGCGGGCTGAAGACGGGGAGGTGCGCTGATGCGGTCCTGGATCTATGCCGTGATGGCCAGTGTCGTGCTCACCTGTGGTCTACTCACCAGTGCGGTATCCGCCGCGCCGGGGCCGGACGAAATCCTGACCGACCCGCGTGAGGAAGCCCAGGCCCAGGCGCTTTACGATGTGCTGCGCTGCGTGGTGTGTCAGAGCCAGGCGCTGTCTCACTCTGATGCGCCTTTGGCGGCGGATATGCGCGCGGTTGTGCGCGAACGCGTCCAGGCCGGAGACAGCCACCAGGACGTGCTTGACTATATGCAGGCCCGCTATGGCGATTATGTACTGTTATCCCCGCCCTTGCAGGGCAATACGATCGCCCTGTGGGTGTGGCCCTTCCTAGCCCTCTTTCTCGGTGCAATCGGTGTCGTGGCCTATATTCGCCACCAGACCGGTCGGTCCGTGCCCCAAGAGCTGAGTGAGGCTGACAGTGCCGCTGCCCGTGCACTGATGGAAGAGGAGGGCCGGGAATGATCTGGCTGGCCATTATCCTGATCGCGTGCCTGGTGATGCTTGTGCTGGCCCGCCCTTGGCTGACCCAGATGGTGACCGCGTATCATTCCGGTTATGCGGCCTTTACCGGTCAGCGGGAAGAACTCAGGCGCGACCGTGAGCTGGGCCTTCTGTCGGACGACGAGCTGCGCCAGGCCGAGATGGATATCGAGCGGCGGGCACTGGCCGCCAAGGCGCAGGGCGCTGCGGGTGAAGACTGGGAGGAGGGGGAGACCGGACCGGTCCTGCCCGGCCTGGTGCTGCTGACGGTGATGAGTGCCGTGGGGCTCTATCTCTGGCTGGGGCAGCCGCAATGGGTCGGGCCGGCCCCGGTCATGCCGATCCAGCAACCGCAATCCGCCCAGACCTCTGCCACAGCCCGTGAGCCCGACATGCCTGAAGAGGCCCGCCAGCAATTGGCCGCCTTGGAAGCCGATCTGGCGGCCAATCCCGATCAGCCGGACAGCTGGGCCTTTCTCGGCCACGCCTATCTGGCCCTGGGGCAGGCCGATGCCGCCGTGGCGGCCTTCCGTCAGGCCGTCCTGTATGATCCCGAAACCGCCTCGCATTATGCGTCTTTGGGGCAGGGGCTTCTGGTGACCAGTCGCAACGAGTTTACCCCCGAAGTCCTCACGGCGTTCGGGCAGGCCCTGGACCTGGACCCGCTCGATGTGAGGGCCAGCTTTTTTGTGGGTGAAGCGGCATTCCGGATGGGGGATTATCAGGCTGCGATGAACCGCTGGCAGGATATCGTGAACCGGCTGGATGAGAGCGATCCCTATTTCCCGATTATCCAGTCTCGACTGGGGATGGCGCAACAGCTTCTAGAGCAGGCGCCGACAACCTCAGAGTAGGCCATTCATTGTAGGCGGGAAAACAGGCATAACTAATTACCCCGGCAAAGCCTGTTGCGTCCTCGTCCCGACTTGAAGCATCGAGGGGCAATCCTTTACTTAAGGTGCCTCGCGGGAGGTGCATTCAGGAAAGGTTTGAATGGCGACGATTTCCCCGCCTTCGGTTCATGACAACACATCCGGTCCGGGTTTCGACGGAGATCCGCTGGTCGAGCTCGTGCGTCTGAGTACCCGGCTGGACACGCCGCGCGATGACATCATCCAGTCATTGCTCGAGTTTGTGCGGACGGTGTGTGAGTTTGATGTCGGCCTTGTGAGCCATGTGGATGGCGAGCGCTATCTGATCGAATTTGCGTCAGACCCGAGTGAGACCATCATGATCGGGCAGCAATTCCTGGTCTCGGGCACCTATTGCAATCACGTCATCGAAACGGGCCAGCCTCTCTATCTCACCGAGGCCGGGAAGACCGAATTTGCCCGCATGGACTGCTATCTCCTGTCGGGATTCGAAGCCTTTGCCGGTGTGCCGCTCATGGTGGATGGAGAGGTTTACGGCTCTTTCTGTCTGGGCGGGCGCAAGGCGCGGTCCCAGGGCTATAGCGAGCAGGCGACGGCGCTGGTGGAGATGGCGGGCCGTCTCATCGCGCAGCATCTGGCGCACCGTTCGGCGGAAGACCGGTTTGATCTCGCAGTGCGTGGCTCGCAGATCGGTCTGTGGGAATGGAATTTGCGCACGGACGAGATTTTCTGGTCGCCGCGGACGATGGAATTGTTGGGGGTTGATCTGCCCGATGATCAACCTCTGACCTTCGTCATGTTCGACCAGCGGATTCACGCGGATGATCATGAGCGGGTGATGCTCGCCATCAATAATCATCTCAGCCTGCGCGAGCCTTATGATCTGGAATACAGGATCCAGCGCAGCGACGGGACCTGGCTCTGGGTGCATGATCGCGGCCAGGCGAGCTGGTCGAGTGATGGGCGACCATTGCGCATGGCTGGTGTCCTTGATGACATCACCTATCGCAAACAGGCTGAAACGGCCTTGGCCGATCGGGCCTTCATGTTGCAACTGGCCGGTGAGACGGCTCAGATCGGGTATTGGCACAGACGTGCGGAAGATGATGTCCTGGTCTGGTCTGATGAGTTGTATGCCCTGCATGGCGTCGTGCCGGGGGAGTATGACCTGGCCTCGGACAGAGGTCTTCGCTTCTGCCATCCGGATGACCGGGACGCGCTGGCGGCGATGGAGCTGGAGACCCGCCGCAGCCGTTCGCCCCAGCAGCTGGAATACAGGATTATCCGTCCCAGCGGAGAGGTGCGCTGGCTGAACGCCATGTATCGCTGTCAGTTCGACGCGCAGGGGCAGGTGATCGCCGTTTACGGGATCTGTCAGGACATCACGCAACGCCATATGGCAGATGAAAGTTTGCGCCGCAGCCAGGAACGCTATCGGGCCGTCGTGGCAGGCGGGCATATCGGGATCTGGGACTGGAATGCGGTGGACGATACCCGTTACTGGTCACCGGAATTCCTGGAGATGCTGCAGATCCCTGCCGCAGAATTTGTCCCCAATAATTCGTCTTTCCGTTCCCGGGTCCACCCAGACGAGGTGGATGAGGTGGTTGCGTTGGTCGAGGCGCACCTGCGCGGTGAGGCGGAATTCGATGCCCAGTGCCGCATGCGCCGCAATGATGACACCTATATCTGGGTCCGGCTTTTGGGGCAGGCGGCTTTCGATGAGAGCGGGCGGGTGAGCCGGTTTACCGGATCGGTCTATGACATCACTCGTCGCAAGCTTGCAGCAGATCGTGAGGCCGAACAGGCGCGCATGCTGGCTTTGTCAGGTCGCGCTGCCCGGCTGGGCTATTACGAAATTGATTTGGTCACGGAGACGGTGGAGTTTTCCGAGGGGCTTTACGCGCTTTATGGCCTCGACCCGCAAACCTACACGCCGTCGATGGATACCATCTGGGAACTTACACATCCTGCGGATCTCGAACGTTCACAGGCCTTGCGTGAACACGTGATCGAAAGCGGGGAGCCAGGTTTCCTGACCCGGCGCATGCTGCATGCGGATGGATCCGAACGTCTCGTTCATACGTGGCTGGAATGCTTTTTTGATCGAGACGGCGAGCCTGCGCGCCTGTTTGGAGTTTCGCAGGATGTCACCGAGACGGCGCGGATCGAGGTCCAGCTGCGCGAACAGGCCGATGCGCTCAAACAGGCCAATGCAGAGCTGGAACGCTATACGGCGATGGCCTCCCATGATCTGCAGGAACCCCTGCGCAAGATTGCGACTTTTGGCGATTTGCTGGAGCGTCGTTATGCCGACCAGCTGGATGAGCGCGGGCGGGAGATCATTCATGTGATGACGGACGGTGCGTCGCGAATGCGCCAGCTCATCAGCGATCTGCTCGACTATACCCGCTCCTCCAATGAGGCGATGAAGTATACCGGGGTCTCGCTGAATGAAATTGTCGAGGAGGTTCTCGACCGTCTGGATCTGGCGATCTCCGATATTGGCGCGAATGTGGACTGTGCGACCCTTCCCGATATTCGCGGGGATCGGCTCTTGCTGGGACAGCTGTTTCAGAACCTGATCGGCAATGCGCTCAAATATCATGACGAGACACGTCCGCTGCGCGTCTCGGTCAGCGCGGAACGGGCGGAGGACGAGAGCGGCTGGATGATCCGTGTACGGGATAATGGAATCGGATTTTCGCCCGATCATGCCGAACGGATCTTCACGGCCTTCCAACGATTGCACACCCGGAACGAGTATCCGGGAACCGGCATGGGGCTGGCTCTGTGTCATCGTATCGTCGAGCGCCATTGCGGACGCATCTGGGCTGAAGGTGAGGACGGCAAAGGCGCTTGTTTCTATGTCTATTTCCCGGACGCTTGTGGAAGGTCCTGCTAGCGTCGCGCCTGAATAAACAGAGTGCTGCGTCACACCTATAGAGTGTGGTGAGTTTTTTATAGCGACACCGGATCGGTAAATTGACGGGCTCGGGCTTACAGGGGAAAGTGGCGCGAAAAAAATTACGCGAGCAGAGTCGATCCGACCGTTTTAACGAGTTCTCCCCATGACCATTGAATCCCGCATTCGCGCCCGTTCCGAGGCGATCTTGAAGTCCTGGCAGACCCTCAACTGGGCCAGCGTCTTTTCCGCAATTATCTATCCCGCTCTCGGGGCCGTCGTTCTTCTGAGCGCACTGGTGCTGGGCCTGGCTCTCGATGGGCTGACCTTGCGCTGGTGGTATGCGCCGATCGGCGTGGCAGCGATGGGCCTGTCAATCTTCCTGTGCAATATGGGCATCGGGCCGCTGCACCGGATCTGGCAGCACCGGGCCGGCGAGATCAAATGGCCCGGTCAGGTCATCGTCATGTTCAACTGCATCCTGGCCATGCAGGGCTCCTTGAAGGATTGGGTGAATTATCACTCCCAGCATCACCGCTTTGCCGATCAGGCCGGTGATCCGCACAATCCCAATGAGTCCAAATTTTGGGCCTGGATCGGCTGGATCATGTGGCGTGATGAAAATGATCTCGCGCGTCCGATGCCGATGTGGCTCAAGGAGAACAAGGTCGTCCTGTTCGGCGATCGCTATCACATTTCCCTGTCCCTGGTTTTGCATTTCCTGGTGCCGGGCGTGATCTATGCCATCGTCGCGCTTTCAGGCGGTTCTCTGATTCTCACCGCGATCATTCATGCCAGTGTGGTGATTGGCCGGGGTATCCAGTTCCACGCCACCACGCTGGGTGTGAATGTGTTTGGCCACATGAAAACACCGCTCTGGTTCGATTATCTCCTGGCCTTCCTCACCGGCGGCGAGGCCCTGCATGATCACCACCATGAATTCCCGAAATCGGCGCTGCATTTGCCCAAGAAGGGATTTTTCAACCGCCTGGTCGACTATAACGGTACGGCGCTGCTGGTGATGAAGCGTCTTGGCTGGGCGAAAAACCTTCAGATCGCGCCACAATTCGCCTGAGGCGATTGCAGACCGCGAAAAACCGCTTAATATCTCCCCTTGATAATTTACGCGAGCGTCAACGTAAGAGAGGCGCCGTTCGATAAAGGGGAGATATATGGCTGACTTAGAGGCCTTCCGTCAGGAAGTCCGGGCCTGGCTTGACGTCAATTGTCCGGAAGAAATGCGCCAGCCGATGAAGGACGAGACCGATGCGGTCTGGGGCGGTCGAAACGCCGCCTTCAAGTCTGAGGCACAAAAGCTCTGGCTCGACCGCATGGGTGAGAAGGGCTGGACGGTCCCGGAATGGCCGAAGGAGTATGGCGGCGGGGGCCTGTCCAAGGCTGAAGCCAAAATCCTCAAGGACGAGATGCGGGCCATCAAGGCGCGCTCTCCGCTCCAGTCCTTCGGCATCTGGATGTTGGGGCCGGCTCTTCTGAAATACGGCAATGAAGAGCAGAAAAAAGAACATCTCCCGAAAATCGCCCGCGGTGAGATCCGCTGGGCCCAGGGATATTCCGAGCCCAATGCCGGTTCCGATCTCGCCTCGCTGATGACGAAGTGTGAGGACCAGGGCGATCACTATCTGATCAATGGCCAGAAGGTCTGGACCTCCTATGCTGACCAGGCCGACTGGATTTTCGTTCTGGTCCGTACGGATTTTGACGCGCCCAAGCATGAAGGTATCAGCTTCGTTCTGGTCGATATGGACCAGCCGGGTGTGACCACCAAGCCGATCAAGCTGATCTCCGGCAAGTCGCCCTTCTGCGAGACCTTCTTCGATGATGCCCGCTGCGAGAAATACAATCTCGTGGGCGAGATGAACAAGGGCTGGTCGATCGCCAAATACCTGCTCACCCACGAACGTGAGATGATCGGAGGATCTGGAGCCAATGTCGGCGCCATGCGTCCGATGGGGGATGTCGCAGCTCAGCAGGTCGGGCTGAACGCGGATGGCGTGCTCAGCGACCCGATGCTGCGCGCCGATGTTGCGCGTGCGGAGATTGATGGTCTCGCCTTCCTCGCCACCATGGAACGGGTCACGGATGAAGCGAAGTCCGGTCAGGGCGTCGGCGCGAATTCCTCGATGCTGAAGTATTACGGCACCGAGCTGAACAAGCGTCGCCTGGAGCTGATGATGGATAGTGGCGGGCATGATGCCCTGGAATGGGGTGCAGAAAGCGATGTGGCGCGCCACTGGCTTCGCACCAAGGCCAATTCCATCGAGGGCGGAACCTCCGAGGTTCAGCTCAACATCATCGCCAAACGCATTCTCGACTTGCCGACCGCCTAAGCGTCGAACCATTCAGGAGATCTATAACCATGGCCATGGTTCTGACCGAAGAAGAAGGCATGCTCAAGGATGCCGCAAAGGGATTCCTGTCCGAATCCGCTCCCATCGCGCAATTGCGCAAACTGCGTGATGAAGAAAATGCCGACGGGTTTGACCGCGCAACCTGGGCCGCGATGGCCGAGATGGGCTGGACAAGCGTGCTGGTGCCCGAAGAGCATGGCGGCGTTGCGATGGGACATGTCGCCGCCGGCGTGATCGCCGAGCAAATGGGCCGCACGCTGACGGCCTCGCCCTATCTGTCCACCGCCGTGATGGGCGCGACCGCCCTGTCACGCTTTGGCTCTGACGCCCAGAAGTCGGAATGGTTGCCCCGTATTGCTGTGGGTGATGCCATCACGGCCGTGGCTGTCGATGAGGGCCGCAAACACGCGCCGCATCATGTGACGGTCAAGGCCGAGCGTGAGGGCAATGGGTTCAAACTCAATGGTCGCAAGGGATTTGTGGCCGAAGGTCATGTCGCCGACATGTTGATTGTCTCTGCGCGTACAGCCGGAGGCGAAGCTGAAGCCGACGGGATCACGCTTTTCTTGGTGCCGCGTGAGGCGGCCGGGGTGGATGTGGCCCGCACGGATTCCATTGACTGCCGAAATTTCGCGTCCGTCACGCTCGACAATGTCGAGGTCACAGCGGATGCGGTGCTCGGTGAAGTGGATGCCGGTCATGGTGCCCTGGAAGCTGTTCTCAACAGCGGACGGGCCGGTCTGGCCGCGGAAATGTCGGGCTCGGCCCAACAATGCCTGGAAACCACGGTCGATTATCTCAAAGAGCGTAAACAGTTCGGCCAGATCATCGGCACATTCCAGGGGCTGCAACACCGGGCGGCGCATCTCTATTCCGAAGTCGAACTGGGCAAGTCCATTGTGCTCAAGGCGCTTCAGACGCTGGATGCGGCCCCCGAACACGCGGCGATGATCGTGGCCGCGGCCAAGGCCAAGATGGGTCGGGTGGCCCAGCTCTCGGCCCAGGAAGCCATTCAGATGCATGGCGGCATCGGGATGACGGACGAATACGATATCGGCTTCTTCATCAAACGGGTTCGCGTGTCCGAGGCCTTGTTTGGTGATGCCAATTATCACGCCGACGCTTTCGCCCGTCTTCGTAAATTCTAGGGATAAGGGGGGCGTTCGCGCCCCCTTTTTTATCCGGGGAGGTCCGTCATGACCCAAAGAAAACCCGCTCCCTCCCGGGAGCAGATGGAACAACTCGTCCATGCCGTGGTTGCCAATGAACCCGTCTTTGCCGTGGGCGAGGTGGACGTGTTCGGTGTCAAACAGCCTGGATACGTAAACGCACCACCAGACCTGCGCTTTGTCCTGCTCAAGGCCATGGAACACGCCGACAAGACCGCTGTGGTCTATGGCGACACGCGCTGGACCTATGGCGAGCTGGTCGGCAAATCTGTTGCTGTCGCCAATGGTTTGCGCGCCCGGGCCGATTTCGAACAGGGCACACGCGTCGCGCTGGCCCTGCGCAATTGTCCGGAGTGGATGGCGGCCTTTCTTGGCGTCATTGCTGCGGGTGGTGTGGTTGTGCCGCTCAATGGCTGGTGGACCACATCGGAGCTGGAATACGCGCTCAAGGATTGCCAGGCCAAGCTGGTTATCGCCGGTACGCGTCAAAGCGAGCGTCTGAAACCGATCAAGACCGAGCTGGGCCTGACCCTGATTGCCGGTTATGGCGAGCAGGGCGAGGCTGATGGCACGCTGACCGAGATCATGGCGGCCGGAGCCAATCAGCCGCCACCGGAGATCGCCCTGGCCCCCGAAGATGATTTCGCCATTTTCTACACCTCGGGATCGACCGGTGCGCCGAAGGGGGCTGTTCTGACCCAGCGCGGCGTGGTGACCACCGTCCTGTCCTATGCCCTTCTGGGCGCGGGTCTGAAACTGGCCAATGACGGCGAGGATTTCTTCGGATCGGATCCGGGCATTCTCGTTGCCGTTCCGCTCTTCCATTGCACGGGTTCACATGCGGTCTTCCTGATGTCCCTGATCGCGGGTCGCAAAATGGTCCTGATGCGCAAATGGGATGCGGGTGAGGCTGTAGACCTCGTCCAGTCGGAGAAGCTGACCAATATGGTGGGTGTGCCCACTATGACGCATGAGATGACCCTGGAGGCCGAACGCCGCGGTGTGTCCCTTGATACGCTCATGGATATGGGGTCGGGCGGAGCCAAACGTCCCGCCGCTCACGTCAAGAAACTCAACGAAACCTTCCCGCAGGCCTGGTCCAGCTCGGGTTATGGCCTGACCGAAACCAATGCGCTGGGCACGTATAATGGCCTGACGGACTATCAGGCGCGACCGGGTTCATGTGGTCGACCCGTGCCGGCCGTCACCCAGGTCAAGACCGTGCGCGCCGATGGATCCGATGCGGCCACGGGTGAGGAGGGCGAGGTCTGGATCCGCTCTCCGGCCGTGTTCCGGGGGTATCTCAACCAGCCTGAGGCCACGGCGGCCGTGTTGACCGAGGATCGCTGGTTCAAGACCGGGGATCTGGGTATTATCGACGAGGAGGGTTTCCTCTCCATCGTGGATCGCCTCAAGGACATGATCTTGCGCGGCGGGGAGAATATCTCCTGTCTGGAAGTCGAGGGCGCGCTGGCCCAGCATCCCGATGTTCTCGAAAGCGCGGTCATCGGTATTCCCGATGAGCGACTGGGTGAACGCGTGGGTGCTGCCATTGTCATGCGTCCGGACAGTCAGACCACGGATGCCGATATCTCGGCCTTCCTCGAACCCTTGCTCGCCCCCTATAAACGCCCGGAAGTCTTCTGGCGTATGGACGGGCCCTTGCCCCGCGTGGGCACGGGCAAGATCGACAAGCCCGGGCTGCGTCTCGATCTGCTGGCACCGGATAATGAACGCTGAGCTGACGCCAGACCTGCCGGATCGGCATGTGTTCGACGTGTCCCTGGATCTGAGCCCGGCCGGCTCGGGTCCGGCGGACACCTCGCGCTATTCCGGTGAGGCGTTGGCCGCGTTTGAAAACGCGATCGGACCGTTCGGAGGGTGGAGTGCTGCACTGCTGGCGCGCGCAGCCCTGCAGGCGGCCCGTGATGCCGGCGCCGAGGGCCTGGAGCTGATCAGCCTGACCACAGACTTTGCGGCGGGTGTCCCCACAGGACCTGTCATGGTGACCGCCGTTTGTGACCGGGCCGGGCGCAATACCCAGTTCTGGAGCGTGGCGATCCGCGATCCCCTGTCGGGGTCTGTACTGGTGAAGGCCTCGGCCATTTTGTCCCGGCGGCGCGAGACCACTGACTGGGTAGAGAGCCGCATGCCGGACATCCCGGCTCCGGAGCTGTGCCCCCGGCGGGATATTCCGCGCAACTGGGCGGACCACATCGATCTGCGTCACGCCACGCTGGAGCGTTTTACCGATACAGGCTCCACCCACTCCACAGCCTGGGCCCGGCTGGATGCAGGCCGCCCGCTGGATGCGGAAAGCCTTGTCTGTCTGGCCGATACGCCGATGTCGCGCATATTTCTGGTGCTGTCCAAACCGGTGGTGATGTCGACCGTCTCGATGACGGTCTACCTGCATGCCACCGAAGAGGATTATGCGGCCACCGCCGATGATTTTGTTCTGCTGGAGACCCATGGTGCACGGGGTGGGCGCGGGTTTTATGACCAGCATGCCCGGGTCTGGAGCCGTGATGGCCGACTGCTCGCGACCACCCAGCAAAGTGTCTGGTTCAACGCCACAGACAGGCTTGAGGACGGGCATGACGAGGACGAGGCATGAGTGTTTTCGACGCGGCACTGCAATTGAAGCCCGGCAAGGAGGAGGGCCAATGGACCGGTCAGACCCATCCCGGCTTCCAGAATATGATCGGCCCCTATGGGGGGTGGAGTGCGGCCATACTGGCGAAAGCCATCCTCGAACAGACCGAGGATGATCTCGAACTGGTGTCTTTGACCGTCGATTTCCTGTCTGCCATCCCCGATGGGGCGGTGGTGATCGAGGTGCAGTGTGATCGCGCTGGCAAGGGGACAAGTTTCTGGTCGGCCCGTTTGCTCTCGCACCAGACGCAAGCGGTGTGCTGCAAGGCAAGCGCGGTAGTGGCGCGTCGCAAGGACACACTGGAGTGGACAGAACCGTCCATGCCCGATGTTGAGGCTCCGGAAAACCTGGAACGCGTCAATCTTCCTGTGGCCTGGGCGCAGACCCTGGATTTGCGCATGGCCAAGAATATGCCGTTTCAGGGCATGGACACCACCTGGTCGGCGGCCTGGGCGCGTTTGGATGACACGGCGGGGCTGGATGCCCTGCGCCTGATCGCCCTGTCCGACAGTCCCGCACCGCGGGTCTTCATGCGCGTGACAGAGCCCCAGATGATTTCGACGGTCAGCCTGACCCTTTACCTGCATGCCTGTGCCGAGGATTTCGCACGCGCATCCGATGGTTGGGTCCTGGCTGAAGCTGAGGGCGCGCGCGGCACGCGCGGTTTCTTTGATCAACATGCCCGGCTGTGGAGCCGGGAAGGCGTTCTGCTCGCCACCAGCCAGCAGACCGTCTGGTATCGCACACCGGCATAAACACACCGGCATAAACACACCGGCATAAACACACTGGCATAAAGGAGAGAGTTATGCGTGAAGCAGTCATCGTTTCCACAGCCCGGACCCCGATCGGCAAGGCCTATCGCGGCGCGTTCAACGACACCCAGGCCCAGGCCTTGGGCGGTCATGCCATCAAGCATGCGGTTGAACGCGCGGGCATTGACCCCAATGAGATTGATGATGTGGTCATGGGTGCGGCCATGCAGCAGGGCTCGACCTTCCAGAACCCCGCGCGTCAGTGTGCCATTCGGGCCGGTCTGCCGACCTCGATTGCCGGCATGTCCATGGATCGACAGTGTGCCTCGGGCATGATGGCGATCGCCACAGCCGCCAAACAGATCATTGCCGATGGCATGACGGTCACTGTGGGGGGCGGACTGGAGAGTATTTCCCTCGTCCAGAATGAACACATGAACATCCATCGGGCCTTTGACCCCTGGATCCAGGAAAACCAGCCCGACCTCTATATGTCGATGATCGAGACGGCCGAGATCGTCGCGGAGCGTTATGGCGTCTCCCGTGAGGCCCAGGACGCCTATGCCGCACAATCGCAGGCGCGCACGCATGCGGCCCAGGAAGCGGGCAAGTTTGACGACGAGATTGTTGCCCTGCCGTCCGTCATGAAATTCATGAACAAGGAGACGGGTGAGGTTTCCGATATCGAAGTGACGCTGGAGAAGGATGAGGGCAATCGTCCGGGCACAACGGCAGAGAGTCTGGGCGGGCTGAAACCGGTCTTCAAGGGCGGGCTCAAGGTCGCCGAAGGCAAGTTCATCACCGCCGGGAATGCCTCTCAGCTTTCAGATGGCGCCTCCGCATCCGTGTTGATGGAAGCGCGCGAAGCCGAGCGTCGCGGATTGCAGCCGCTGGGCGTGTATCGCGGCATGGCCGTGGCCGGTCTCGACCCGGATGAAATGGGAATTGGCCCGATCCACGCGGTGCCGAAATTGCTCAAGGCCAATGGCCTGACCATGGATGATATTGATCTGTGGGAGCTGAACGAGGCGTTTGCCGTTCAGGTTCTTTATTGCCGCGACACGCTGGGCATTCCCGACGAGAATCTGAACGTCAATGGCGGTGCGATTTCCATCGGACACCCCTATGGCATGTCAGGTGCACGCATGGTTGGACACGCTCTGATCGAAGGCAAACGCCGCGGCGCGAAATATGTTGTCTGCACCATGTGCGTGGGCGGCGGAATGGGTGCTGCAGGCCTATTTGAGGTGGCCTGATCGCATCTTGATCGGTTCTGCGGAGCATTGATGCCAACCGGACCGATCCGTTACTTACATGAAAGTGCAAACTGGAACGGGGCCCCGCGGGGCCCCGTTTTCTGTCTGGATAAGCGCGTGGACGCCTTATTCGAAGACGGCGGTGTCGATACCCTTCGGGTTCGGGCCATATTTATTGGTGCCCGGCTGGCTGTCCTGAACATAGAAGACAAGCAGCACGATGAAGCCGACCAGCGGGATCAGACCGATCAGCAACCACCAGGCCGAACGGCCGGTGTCATGCAGGCGACGAAAGCCCAGCGCGAACATAGGCAGCAACAGCGCCAGAATACCCACAATGGTGAACAGGCCTGTGGTGCCGAAGATCAGCCCGTCAAGGAATCCGGTCACGAACGAGACAAGAATGTAAAACAGGTAGAAAAACCAGTACTCGGACCGACGGGCTCGGCCCTGGAAGCCCACATAATTGCTAAAACCGCTTTTGATAGCGTCTACAAAACCCATGATTCCCTCCTTAATCTTGGGATCGGCAAGCCTATCGCCTGATACGCGAAAGGCAATTGCTACTCGAAAATGCCGTGATCAATACCTTTGGGATCAGGGCCATGCGTATTGGGCCCTCGCGTGCCCGGCAGTAACATGAAGATGAATACGACAATCCAGCCCACATAAGGGATGAAATTGATCAGGTAGAGCCACCCCGATCTGTCAGAGTCATGCAGGCGTCGCACCGTGACAGCCAGACCCGGGATCAACAGGCCGATCAAGATAATCATGAATATGAGGCTGAGGACCACTTGTACGGCGACAGGAAAGGCCTCGATCCCCTGACCATCGGTCAAAAGCCCGAGGATGATAAAGGGGCCGTAGATGAGCAGGGTCGAAAACAGGGCCCACCACCAGTATTCACTGCGCCGTGCCCGGCCTTTGAAGGACGCGTATTGCGACCACACACTGCGAATGGCGTCGACAGGATTCACTGTCACCCCCGATTGAAATCCGCGCGCACGCTAGGCCGTGTAGGGAGGTGTGGCAAGCGTGTAGGGCGTGCGAACACACTCGTGTGAAGCGCAGCGCCGGGACATTTACTCCGGACAAATTCGAACTAGCCTGTTGAGTCTGCAATCCAGGGGAGAGGGATATGCGCAAGACTATATCAACCATCGCAGCGATTTGTGTGCTGAGCGGAGCGGCGACGGCCCAACATGCGCCTCCATCGGAAGTCCTGGCCATTCATCAATATGTGGCCGATGTGTCGGCGGATCGTCTGGAAGAGGATGTCCGCACGCTCGCCGGATTTGGTACGCGCCACACACTGTCTGATACGCAGAGTGAGACACGTGGCATCGGAGCCGCCCGCCGCTGGATCTATGACGAATTCAATCGCATTTCCCAGGCCTGTGGCGGATGTCTTGAAGTGATGTATGTGTCCGGCACGACCTTCAGTCAGCCGCGCATTCCCGAACCGACCGAGATCGTCAATGTGATCGCCATCCAGCGGGGGCGGATCGATCCGGATCGCATGGTCATGATGTCCGGTGATATCGACAGCCGTGTGTCCGACGCGCTGGACAGCACATCGGACAATCCCGGCGCCAATGATAATGCCTCGGGCATGGCCGGTGTGTTGGAGGCGGCCCGCGTTCTCAGCCAGCACGAGTTTGACGGTAGCATCGTCTATGCCGGTCTGTCCGGCGAGGAACAGGGATTGTTCGGGGGGCGTATCGTCGCCACTCACGCCTTGGAAAATGGCTGGCGTATCAAGGCTGTGCTCAACAACGACATGATCGGCAATATCTCTGGCATCAATGGAGTGACCAATAACGCGACGGCCCGGGTGTTCTCCGAAGGGACCCGGGCGAATGAAACCCTGGAGGAAGCTCGCATTCGCCGGTTCACAGGCGGCGAGGTCGACAGTCCGTCCCGCCAGATCGCCCGCATGGTCGACCGGACCGCTGATCAGTATATCCCCAATCTGGATGTCATGATGATCTACCGCCTTGATCGCTTCCGGCGCGGCGGCCATCACCGCCCGTTTAACGAGGCCGGCATTCCCGGTGTGCGGATCATGGAGACCAACGAGCATTATGATCGTCAGCACCAGGATCTGCGTACCGAGGACGGGCGCGCCTTTGGTGATACGATCGACGGGGTGGATTTTGACTATGCCCGCAAGTTGACGGCCCTCAATATTGCCGTCATGGCGCAGATCGCGGGGGCGCCGCCCATCCCGTCCAATGTGGAAGTTACGGGGGCTGTGCAACCCTCAACCACGATCCGTTGGGACCTGGCCACAGGTGAGGCCGCTGAAAACCTGGCGGGGTATCGGGTGTGGTGGCGTCTGACCGATGCGGCGCAGTGGACGCATAGCCGGTTTGTCGGACAGGTCGACACCTTCACGCTCGAGAATATTGTGATCGACAATTATTATTTTGGTGTGTCCGCCGTGGCGCTGGACGGGTCGGAAACCCCGATCGTCTTTCCCGGACCTGCCGGTTCGTTTGGCGAATAGGAACGGAGCTTAGCGCCGGGGGACGAGGGTGAAGACCACAGTGTCCCCGGCGGCGTTCTCGCCTGTCCATTGATCGCCCAGCTGAACATTGGTGAGGAGGGGCTGACAGGTTTCGTCGGTGGATCCGTCGCGCGTGACGCAGAAATCGCCGTCGCGGACCTCCCAGTGACCGCGGATTCCAACATTGGTGGTATAGCGACCGCTCGCCGAGAAATAGGTTATGTACTGTCCGCCGGGCCCTTCAACGGCGATGGCGTTTTGGGTCAGACGCTCAAGCACGTCTTCGGTCAGACCCTGCGCCGGGCTGAGCGCAAAGGTGCCCGACATGGCGGCGGCCATGATGATCAGTTTCATCGACATCTCACTCCCCTGTGCATCCGGTCTGTGTGCCGACGCATCCTGTTTTCGAGCCCCAACGTGTGTGCGGCTCAGGCGGGAGTGTAACTTCAGGAAAAGCTTCGGGCCAGCCCGAAAGGGGCGCAAAGAAAAAGGCCATGCCCGAAGACATGGCCTCTCCATCGGTCTGCCTGCCTCAGGAGACTTTCTGCGAAGACAGGCCCGGGCCCGCCTTGCGCGCAACATCCTCGTGGGAGACCTGTTCGCCTTGCTGGTTTGCTACCGTGATCGGCGCCAGCTCCTCGCCGGTCCGCGTGTCATACATCACAGTTGGCATGCTTTCGCGCCCGTAGATCCACTCATCGCCCCATTGCTGCATGGCCATGAGGATCGGGAAAAGCGCGCTGCCGCGGTCCGTGAGTTCGTATTCCTGGCGTTGTCCGCGCACACCGACTTCGACCCGGCGCATAATGCCGTTTTCAACGAGGCGGTTCAGACGGTCAGTCAGGATGTTCTTGGCGATACCCGTGCTGTCATGGAAATCGCTGAAGCGGCGGGCTCCACGCATGGCGTCACGTACAATCAACAGTGTCCACCAATCACCCACCTGATTCAGGGTTTGAGCGATGGCACATGCCATATCGTCAAATCGCTTACGCCCCATGATAAAAGCCCCCAAGCTTCAAGTTACTCAAAACAGTTCCAATCAAATCAAAATGCGTCTCGAATTGCCCTGGTAGCTTATTGCTACCATGCAGTTCAAATAGCACCAAACGCAAGAGAAAAGCTAGAGCGTTGTGGTATCGTGTTTATCTGATTGGATCCCATATTAATTTATGAGGTCAGTTATAGCGAGTCGTACGGATTATTCGAGTCTGAACGGTGTTTCGGCGAAGAAAATTTCCTCAATGCGCTTGATTAGTGCATGGTGTGAGCGGGCGTGAGACCCGTAAAACGAAAAAGGGGAGATATATGGTCGATGCGAGCCAGCTGGATGCGATCCAGCTGAACCTCAGTCCTGTTTTCCAGCGCGTTATGTCGGCCAACATCCTGATCATGATGTTCTCCGTCGCACTGTCGTTGAAGGTCGATGATTTTAAGCAGTTAAGACGCGAGCCTGTGGCGGTGCTGGGGGGTGTCGTCGGGCAAATTCTCGGTCTTCCCCTGCTCACCTTGCTGCTGGTATTCCTTCTTCAACCGCATCCGGGGCTGGCGCTGGGCATGATCGTGGTCGCGGCCTGTCCGGGAGGGGCGATCTCTAATGTCCTGACTCTGCTCTCTCGCGGGGACACGGCCTATTCGGTGTCGTTGACCGCCGTATCCAGTCTGTTGTCTGCCGTTGTCACGCCGGTTTCGATCTTGCTCTGGGCGAGCCTCTACCCGCCAACAGCGGGCCTTTTGGACGAGTTGGCGATCTCGCCGCTGCCCTTTCTCAGCCAGATGGTGACACTGTTGGCCATCCCGATCGGAGTGGGGATGTGGGTCGCACACTATCATGCCGAGCGCGCTGCAAAAATTCGCAAAATACTGACACCGCTTGCGCTGTCCGGGATCGCGGTTTTGATACTCGTCGGGCTGATTGGCAATTTCGATCTTGTCATCGAGACCGGCGCCATCACACTGCCCCTGGTCGTGTTGCACAATAGTCTGGCACTGGCCTTTGGTTTCGGACTGGCCTGGTTGCTGTCCTTTGGAGCCGCCCGCCGCCGAGCACTGACATTCGAGATCGGGATCCAGAATTCGGGTCTGGGACTGCTGATTCTGCTCAGTCATCTGGGCGCGCCCGGAGGCGCACTGACGATACTGGCCCTGTGGGGCATCTGGCATTTCTTTTCTGGCATGGCGGTGATGGCTGTGTTCCGCTGGCTAGCTGGACGATCCGATACACCCGGCCTGCAAGGCCCGAGACCGTAACCGAGCACCAAACCGAGCAATCAATACAGTACAAAACCGAACACATAGGGGAGATGATGATGAGCGCGTTCGAGTTCGACCTGAAGATAACCGGCGGAGAGGTTCATGACGGGACCGGCGCTGCAGGCCGGGTCACAGATCTTGCGATCCGGGACGGACGGATTGTCGCCATGGGCACAGTCTCCGGTTCGGCACGCGAAGAGATCGACGCCACCGGCAAGATCGTCACGCCGGGTTTCATCGATATTCACACCCACTATGACGGTCAGGCCAGCTGGGATGATGAACTGCGCCCTTCGATCGATCATGGTGTCACGACAGCGGTCCTGGGCAATTGCGGCGTCGGTTTTGCACCGGTGCGTGAAGCGGATCATGAGCGCCTGATCAAGCTGATGGAAGGGGTGGAGGACATTCCTGGTACGGCTCTGCATGAGGGCCTGACCTGGGACTGGGAGAGCTTCCCCGATTACCTCGATGCGCTGGACCGCACGCCCCGCACGATCGATATCGCCGCCATGGTACCGCATGATCCGCTGCGGGTTTACGTCATGGGAGAGCGCGCCGTCTTCTCCGAACCTGCCACGGAACACGATATCGCCGAAATGCGCCGCCTGACGCGCGAGGCCCTGGAGGCCGGGGCGATCGGTTTTGCGACCGGCCGATCCGATGTGCACAAGACCGCGGATGGTGACTGGACGCCGTCGTCGGAGTCGACACGCGAGGAATTGACCGGAATCGCGTCGGCCTTTCAGGGGCTGGATTTTGGTGTTGTCCAGGCGGTCAGTGATTTCAACCTTGAACGCGGCGAAGAGGATTTCGACGAGGAATGGGAGATCATCGCCGACTATGCCAAAGCGTCGGGGCGCCCCTTTTCCTTCTCGCTCATGCAGCGTGATTTTGCACCCGATCAATGGCTGAAACTCATCGCCCGGTCCGAGCAGCTCAAGCAGGAGGGTGTGGATGCGCGCATGCAGGTCGCGCCGCGCGCCATCGGGGTGTTTCTGGGCTTCAATTGCACGTTCCACCCGTTCATGGGGTATCCGGCCTACAAGGCCATCGCGCACCTGCCTCTGGCAGAGCGTGTTGAGCGGATGAAAGACCCCGCCTTCAAGGCCGAAATCCTCGCCCAAAAGACGGACAAGCTCTCCGGTCCCGGTTCATCCGTGCCGCCGCTCGCGGACCTGTTGATGGAACATATCGAGTTTGTCGCCGAGAAATTCTTCCAGTTGGGCAATCCGCCTGATTATGAGCAGGCGCCTGAGCACTCGCTGGCCGCACGCGCGCGGGAGAAAAATCTGCCGCTCATGGAGATGATCTATGACACGCTGCTAGAGCGCGACGGGCACGAGCTGATCTATCTGCCGCTCTATAACTATACCGAACTCAATTACGACAATGTCCTGGCGATGATGGAGCATCCGCAGGCGCTCTATGGCTTGTCCGATGGTGGCGCGCATGTGGGCACCGTCTGTGACGCCTCCATGCCGACCTATCTGCTCACACACTGGACCCGTGATCGCTCACGCGGCCGCAAGTTGGATCTGCCTCGGGTGGTACGCATGCTGACCGGCGCCCAAGCCGATTACATGGGTATGCGCGATCGAGGTTATCTGCGTGAAGGCCTCAAGGCGGATATCAATATTATCGACCTGGAGCGCCTACAGGCCGAACCGCCGCATATGAAGGCGGATCTGCCGGCCGGTGGCCAGCGCCTGCTTCAGGGCGCGCGGGGCTATGTCGCGACCCTTGTGTCGGGTGAGGTCGTCATGCGGGACGGGGCGCTGACGGATGCCCGTCCCGGTCGTCTCTATCGCGCCGGGCAGGATCAGGTCATGGCGGCGGAGTGAGCCAAGCGTGTCTCGTGTGCGAGGAGCCACTCCTTGCGCCACAGACCGCCGCCATAGCCGGTCAGTGATCCGTCCGTGCCGATAATGCGGTGGCAGGGGATGAGAATGGCCAGGCGGTTCGCGCCATTGGCGCGGGCCACAGCGCGGCTGGCCGTGGGGCGTCCGATCGCGCGGGCGAGGGCGCCATAACTGCGCGTCTCACCCGACGGGACCGTGCGCAAGACACGCCACACCCCTCGTTCGAACGCAGTGCCATGTCCGCTCAGCGGAATGGCGTCGAGCTGAGCGATTGCATCGGCCTGACCATCAAAATAGGCGGTCAGGGCGTGTTCGAGCTGATCGAGAACCGGGGTGCGTCCGATCACAATCGCCGATTGGGCCTGGGTCTGGACCTGTGCCAGTTCGTTCTTGAGTGCGGGCCGGTCGTGGAATTCCACCAGATGGAGGGCATGTGTGTCGGCGACAGCGATCATCGGTCCGATCGGTGTCGGGATCCAGCTGGCCCGCAACACCGGGGTTGATTTCAGCCCATTGGGCGGCCGCCCGATCAGGCGGTTGAAGGCTTCACGAAACCCGCTGGCCGATGAAAACCCGGCATCGATCTGGGCGTTGATGACACTCTCGCCGTCTCCGATTTTTTCCGCCGCGCGGCCCAGGCGTCGCAAGCGCGCCATTTCAAGAAAAGTGATCCCGAAATGGCGTTTGAAAGCCCGTCTGACGGTGGACGGGTCATGTCCCAGGGCGGCGATTTCTCCCTCGCTCCAGCGTCGGTCCGGATCGGCCTCCAGCGCGCTGACAAGGGCGCGTACCATATCCGACGCTTCGCCCGTCCGGTCGAGGGGTTTGCAGCGCTTGCACGGGCGAAACCCGGCTTCCAGGCATTCCGGGATCGACCCGAAAAACCGGGTGTTTTCACGCTTGGGCTTTCGGGCCGGGCAGGTGAGGCGACAGAAAATCCCGGTCGAGGTCACGCACACATAGGCGCGGTCTTCATATCGGGCATCACGCTCAAGCAAGGCCGTGTATAGCGTGTCGTCATCGGGGTGTTCGAACAAGGAGGGCGTGTGGGTCATCATGGGGTGACGCTAGCACGCGATGCCCGGGCCTGCCGCCGGAAATCGGGCAGCGATATCGCGGACCCGAGACCCTTCCCTAGGCCGACCCTGAGGGGGTCTCAAGGCGTTTCGCACGGTGTTTCAGGCCTGTTTGAACTGCCAGTTCGCTGCCATCCACCAGAATGCGCACATGGACGTCCATGAGGCCGCTGCGCACCTTCACCTCAACGACTGGACCGTTCTGACTGTCGCCGAGGCGCGTGCGCAAAAGTGTTTCCTCCTGCAGCACGAAGGGGGCGTAACTCACATCGACCAGCCGGTTGTCGACATAGAGCTTGATGCCGGCAATCCAGGTGTTTTCGACCATCAGCTCATGCTGGGCGTAGTGGGCGTAATACATCCGACGCATCGGGACCTCCTCCTGTGAACGCGCGGGAAGACTGACGCGCCTTCATGGCGTTGATGTGGCAAGCGGCGCGATATCAAGATCGCGATTAGTTCGTTTCGCCGATCTGGTCGCGCACCGCCTCGAGTTGTTCCGGGGTCTCGATGACAGGCAGAGGGCCTTCGGGCAGCGGCTGGTCATCGGGGATCAGCACCAGGATGACCGGATTGGGGCGCAGATCGAGCATGGCGCCGGAGGCAACATCAATCAGGATCATCCCGCCACCGACCACAACCGCGGCACCCGTGGCCGCCGCTGCAGCGGATGAGGATGCGGCGGTTCCGCCGGCAGCTGTGGCCAGGCCTCCGACCAGTGCTTCGCCAACGGCAAGGGCCGCATAGGTTGTCATATAGGCGCCCGTTGCCCCGACAGCGCTGCCGGCCGCGCTGGAACCGCCTGACCCGAAGCCATGGGTGATCTCAATGCTGGCGGGGTGATATCCATCCAGCTCAACAGTGAGTGTGAAGTCTGACCGGCGGGGGACATTGATCTCGCAGGGTGTGGCCTCGCAACTGTGATAGGCAACGGGCACGTCAAAGGTGACGCCCGCGCGTTCTTGCTCACGGACATATTCCATCCGGCAGATTGCGTCACGGCAGCCACTTTGAGCGGTGATCTCGCGGATATGGTCCCGGCGTGTCTGGTTATTCAGCAGGTCCGTGGTCACACGTGCGCCCGGAGGTTCGGTTGCAACAACCAGGTCCGTATGAGTGCCGCGAATGGCTGTGGCACATCCCGACACACAGATTGCGGCCATCAAGGGCAAGAACAGGCGGTTCATGGACAACTCCCAGGACAGGTGTGAGCGCTCACAATTGGCGCGAACCCGGGGGTTTTACAACACACGAGATGTTGCTGCCCGAAACAATCCTACATAGCTGTTATGGCGCCGCGCATCAGGTCAGCGGACATAGCTGGCCCCGTTGATATCGATGCAGGAGCCCGTGGCGCTGCGACAGGCGCCGGAGGCCAGAAAGGCGCACATTGCGGCGATCTCGCCCGGCTGGGCCAGATCGCCGATCGGGATTTCCGCTCGGGCCCGTTCACGATCGGCTTCGGCCTGCGGGCCCATGCGTGTATCAATCCATCCAGGTGCAAGGGCATAGGCATAAATCCCGTCCGCCCCCCATTGCCGGGCAATGGTTTTGGTGAGTGACAGCACGGCGCCCTTGGAGGCGCCATAGGCCATGTGCTCGCGATCTTCGCCACGATATCCCGCCCTGCTGGCGATATTGATGATCGACCCGCCACCCGCAGCGACCATGCCTGGCAGGGCGGCCCGGCACAGATCGGCCACGGCCATCAGATTGACCTGCAGTGTTGTGGCCCAGAGGTTGTCCCACTCCGTATCACTGGCATCAAGCGGTGTGGCCCAGTGGATGCCGGCATTGTTGACCAGGATGTCAATGCGTCCGTGCGCCCGTTCCAGCGCAGCCTCATAGAGCCCGCGCCCCGCGCCCGGCGCGCTGAGATCGGCTTTCAGGGCACCCAGCGCATTGGACCCGATATCCCGGGCGGCCTGTTCCGCCTGGGCGAGAGTCTGATTGCCGTGCAGGATGACCTCCGCCCCCTGTTGCGCAAAAAGGTGTGCCGTGGCGAGGCCGACACCTTGCGAGGAACCGGTGATCAGGGCGCGCTTGCCCGCAAGGGGTCGGGACATGGGTATGCCTATTTCATCTGACGTTGGGAGATGCGCTCATACAGCTTGCCATAGGGCGGTGCCAGCAATTGCGAGGGATGCCATTTGCCGGTGCGGAACACCGAGCGTTCATGGGTGAAGGTCAGGAAACCCGCCTCGCCATGATAGGCGCCCTGGCCCGAGGCTCCGATGCCGCCAAACGGCAAATCCGGGACGGAAAGGTGGAGCAGGTTGATATTGACGCCCGCGCCGCCGGACAGGGTTTCGTCCAGCACATGATTGGCCAGGGCCTTGTCCAGGGCATAGACATAAAGGGCGAGCGGATGATCCCGCCCGGTGACCAGCGCCAGGGCATCGTCCAGGCTGTCATAGCCCAGAATGGGCAGGACCGGTCCGAAGATCTCCTCCTGCATCAGCGGATGATCGAGCGGCGGATTGATCACCAGCGTGGGTGCGATGCGTCGGCCCGCCCGGGCCGCATCGGCATCATGGTCAGGCTGGATGACACGCAGACCGGCATCGCGGGCCTGATCGATCATGGCCGTGAGACGGTCATAATGGCGGTCCGACACAATGGCGGTATAGGCGCTGTCCGTTGCGGCATCGGGAAACTGGGTCTGCACCACGTCGATCAGGGCCGCAGCCAGGGCGTCTTCCTGGCCGGCGGGAACAAGCGCGTAGTCCGGCGCGACACAGGTTTGGCCGGCATTGAAATGCTTGCCCCATCCGATGGATTTCGCCGCGCTGGCAATGGGATAATCCGGTGTGACAATCGCGGGGGATTTTCCGCCCAATTCGAGTGTCACCGGAACAAGATTGTCTGCCGCGGCCAGGGCCACCAAACGCCCCACCTGGGTCGAGCCGGTATAGAAGAGATGATCGAAGGTCAGCCCGGTGAAGGCCTGGCCCACCGTGGGGCCACCGGTGATGACGGCCACCTGATCGGTATCAAACACATCGCCCAGCAGGGATTTCATCAGCTCGGCCAGGGCGGGTGTGTATTCGGACGGTTTGATCATCGCTCGGCACCCGGCGGCCAGGGCGGCCACCAGAGGGGCCATGGCCAGTTGGAAGGGATAGTTCCAGGGTGAGACAATCCCGACCACGCCCTTGGGTTCGCGGCGGATCTCGGCCCGGCCGGGCATCAGGGTCAACGGCACGCCCACTTTTCGGGTTTTCGACCAGCGAGCGAGATGTTTTTTCGCGTGGGCGGCATCTTGGATCACGAAGGCAATCTCGGCGATCACGCTTTCTTCCTGGGCGCGATGGCCGAAATCATCGCTGATCGCCTGGGCGATCGCATCCGCATGGGACCGACATAATGTCGCGATTGCGTCGAGATCGGCCTTGCGACGGGCCAGCGGTCGATGCCGGTCCTGTTTGAAGGCCTGTTTCTGGCGTTCGAGAATATCTTTCATCCGCTCGATCTGACGGGCGTCCAGTTCACTCATGACGGGCCTCCTTGTCCGGCGCGGGGTCAGGCGTGGGCCTCGGCGATCATCGCCGCAGCCCGTGTTGCAATCATAATGGTCGGAGCGTTTGTATTGCCGCCGACCAGGCGCGGCATGACTGACGCATCGATGACACGCAGCCCCTCCACACCGCGAACGCGGCAGGCACTGTCGGTCACGGCCATATCGCCCGACCCCATCGCACAGGTGGATGTGGGGTGATACAGCGTCTCGGCCCGCTCGCGGACATCCTCGACAAGGTCGGCGCGCGATGTCTTGTCGGCTGTTGGATAACGTTCGGCCTTGCGATCATAATCGAAGGCGGGGGCGTTGAGGATGTCGCGCACTTTCGACAGGCCATCGGCCATGACGTCCAGATCATACGGGTCAGAACAATAATGCGGCTGGATGATCGGATGATCATTGGGATCGGTTGTGCGCAAGCGGATCTCGCCCCGGCTGCGCGGGTAGAGCTGGCAGACGTGTAAGGTCACACCATGACCCCAGGCCTTTTCCAGCCCGTGCGGATTGGAAATGGCAGGAATGAAGACCAGCTGCAGGTCCGGCAAATCCTCGGCATAGGCTGAACGAATGAAGGCACCGCCCTGGACCGGATTGACCGTAAAGGGACCATCACCGCGCAGGGCCCAGCGGGCGACCATATACAGATGGCTGGGAATGGAGCGCAGGGAATTGCCGATCGAGGTGGCGGACTGCGTCCATTGCTGGGCGGTCACGTCGAGATGGTCTTGCAGATTCTTGCCGACACCGGCCAGATCCTGTTCGACCGCGACACCGTCCTCACGCAATTCATTGGCCGGACCGATGCCGGACAGGAGCAGGGTCTGCGGCGAGTTGATGGCTCCGCCGGACAGGATGACCTCCTTGCGGGCGTCGATAACCTCGACCTGGCCATCGATCTCGACCTCCACACCGGTGGCGCGTCCGTTTTCCAGCACCACACGCCGTACCATCGCGCCGGTCTGCACATGGCAATTCTCGCGATCGAGGGCCGGGCGGAGGAAGGCGTCGGCCGCACTGCAGCGCTTGCCCTCTTTCTGGGTCACCTGATAGGGGCCGAACCCCTCCTGCTGTTCACCGTTGAAATCGGAGTTACGGCGATACTGGAGCTGGTCGCCCGCCTTGAAAAAGGCCTCGGTCAACGGGTTTAAGGGCTCGATATCGGAGACCCAGAGCGGACCGCCTTCGCCATGCAGATCCGAGGCGCCGCGGGTCTGGTGCTGGACCTCCTTGAAGGCGGGCAGGGCGGTGTCCCAGTTCCAGCCTTCGGCGCCATAGGCGCTTTCCCACTCATCATAGTTCTCCTTCGCACCGCGCATGTAATGCATGGCATTGATGGAGGAGGACCCGCCCAGGGTCTTGCCGCGCGGCCAGAGAAGCTTGCGGTTCTTGAGCTCGGCCTGGGGCTCGGTCCAATAGCCCCAATTGAACTGCTCCCCCGTCACGGCGAATTGCAGCAGCATGGGCGTGCGGATGATGGGGCTGTTGTCTGATCCGCCAGCTTCCAGCACCAGAACACTGTGATCGCGATTGCGCGTGAGACGTTC
The DNA here is from genome assembly GCF_047308265.1 of Maricaulis sp. D1M11. Lineage (NCBI taxonomy): Bacteria > Pseudomonadati > Pseudomonadota > Alphaproteobacteria > Maricaulales > Maricaulaceae > Maricaulis > Maricaulis sp. D1M11. The sequence goes on along the minus strand of NZ_JBKQWY010000003.1, from coordinate 297,861 downwards.
CGCGACGGTGCATCCCGCCGAACCCGCCCCGCAGACGATGAAGTCGTACGCCTTATTCGCCATTATCACTCTCCGTCCCAGTGTCGCTCTCGGTCACAGTCTCGCTCTCGGTGTTTTCGCGTGTGTCTGCGTCGGGGATGGGCGGCGTGTCGCCATAATGCGCGGCAAGGGCCCGCATCGCGGCAAAGCTTTCGGCCGTGCGACGGCCCCAGGCCTGGTCGGCGGCGTTTCGCGCGATCACGATATTGCGGCGTTCATCCACCCAGACATACTGGCCATAGACGCCCGCCATGAAATACTCGCCATCATGACCCTCGGGCACCCAGAAATGGAGACCGTAACCGCGTCCCTGATAAACACTGTCGGGCCCTGCTTCCTGGAAGTCCGCATTGGGCCGGGTCGCCTGGCGAACCCAGCCTTCGGGCAGATGGCGCTCGCCATCCCACACGCCATCTTGCAGGTAAAACTGCCCGAAACGGGCATAGTCCCGGGTTGTCGCGTTGAGACAGCAATAGCCGATCGCCTTGCCGCGCGGACCTGCGATGTTCTGGTTCCACTCGGCCGGCTCGACCATGCCCAGGGGTTGCCAGATCTTGCGTTCCACAATGGCCGCCAGGGTGTCATCATAGACCGCGCGCACCACTGCGGAGAGGACGTGGGTGTTGGCGGACACGTAGTGAAGGTCTTCACCGGGCGCGCGGTCGCGCTCGACGGCGGCGACCATGGTGTCGACATCCCGGCCAAAAATATGCGTGCCGAGAAACAGTTCGCGGATATCACTGTCGGGGTCGGCATAGTTTTCATTGAAGTCCACACCGGCCGACATCATCAGCAGATGGCGCAGGCTGGTATTGCCATAATCCGTCCCGGCAAACTGGGGCGCGAATTCGCCCGCCATCTGGTCGAGATTATCGATCAGACCGTCATGCATCGCCATGGCGATGAGGGTGGCCACATAACTCTTGCCCACCGACCAGGAGGTGTTGTGGGTGAGGGCATCGCTACCATGCACATAGGTCTCGTGAACAATCTCGCCGTTATGAAGGACCACAAGCCCGCTGGAATCTGATTCGAGCAACCAGTCTTCAACAGTCTTGGTCGTTCCGTCCCAGGCGTAAGAAACGGTCGCGTTAACCGTGTTTTCCGGCAAGTTCTGCGGGTTTTCGCCCGTGCGAATCGTTCTGTAGGGGAAGATGTCCCGCATGGACCGGAAGCTGGCCATCATCGCGTCAGGCTGTGTGGCCCGCTGGATTTCCGCCGGAGAATATTCCGACCACGGGCGATAGAACCAGCCTGCGCCGGCCAGCGCCAGGCTCACCAAAATAGCGACCAAGCCAATGATAATATTGCGCATTTTTCTCCCCAACCGGCTCTTTGGCCGCTTTTTTGAACAGTGTTTACCGCGCAGGTTATCTATTCAATGGAGCTGAGAAAAGAGGGCTGATTAAGAAGACGTGGATATTTATAAGTGAGGTATCCATGCATCAGACCTGTTGCGATTTTTGCGAAATTGACAAAAACGGGCTGACACGCGGTTTGCACAACGGTCATAATAGGCCACAAATCGCGGATTAGGTTGGTAGAAAAACCCGCGAAAATGAGGGGAGAAAATATGAAAATGTTCAAGAAAGGCGCCGTGCTTGCCACGACGGCCTTGGTGACTGGTCTCTTTACGACCAGCGCTTTTGCCCAGATCGAAACGATCACCGTCACCACCCAGAAGCGGGAACAAACCCTGCAGGAAACTCCGGTTTCTGTGGCGGTTGTGACCGATGCACAGATCGAACAATCTCAGATCCGCGATGCCGCAGACCTGATGACGCTCGTTCCGTCTCTGCGCGTGGCTGAGTTTGCCGCCTCCACGAACACCGAATTCTCGCTGCGCGGGATCGGTACATCGAGCTTCAACCCGGGCCTTGAGCCGTCCGTCGGCGTCTTCGTCGATGGCGTGTATCGCCCGCGTGCCGGTGCCGCGATCAATGACCTGCTCTCCATGGAGCGTGTCGAGGTAATCCGCGGTCCCCAATCCACCCTGTTCGGTCGGAACACGCCGGGTGGTGTGGTCAGCTTCGTGACTAAGGAACCGGAATTCGAATCCAGCTGGGATACCGAATTCACCATCGGCAATTACGGCACCCGCATTGCCAAGGGCACGTATACGGGTCCGCTGTCCGACACGGTCGCCTTCCGCATTGACGGCACGGTCAACCAGAATGACGGTTTCCTCGAAAACGTCTCTCCGAGCGCCCAGGTCACCGAGCTGAACAATCGTGATCGCTGGAATACGCGCGCCCAGCTGCTGTGGACGCCGGGTGATAACACGGTTGTCCGGGTGATCGCGGACTATGGCAATATCGATGAGAATTGCTGTGCGGCACCGTTCGGCTCCTATGACCCGGTCGACCTTGCGGCCCTGTCCGGATTGGGCGGTACGGCTCTGCCGGCGGATCCGTTCGACGAGCAGATCGCCATTGATGGCCTGGTCAACACGGATCTCACGACCAGCGGTATCTCGGCCCAGATCGATCATGATTTCGAGAACTTCACGCTGACCTCCATCACGGCCTTCCGCCAGTATGATGAAGATGCGATTTTCGACGCCGACTTCTCTGACCTGGATCTTGTGTCCACACGTGACATCGGCAATGCCTATGACAGCTTCACCCAGGAATTCCGCATCACCTCTGTGGGTGACAACCGGATCGACTGGATGGCCGGTGCGTTTTTCTACAAAAACGAGCTGGAATACTCCAACACCACGCCGTATGGCGCGGATGCGCGGGCCTTCTTCGATGCGGCCTCCGCAGCGGATCCGGCCGCACAGACGCTGATCGACGCTTTCTTCGGCCCGAATTCCGGCCAGGGCGGTGTGGATCTGCTGGAGCTCTTCCTCAACCTGAACAATGCCGCGGGCGTGGGCGGTTTTGCACCGCTGCCGTCGGGCAATGCAGCTCTGCCGACAACCCCGGCCGAAGGCTTCATCGCAACGACACACGGTCTGGTGGGCGAGCAGTATCAGTATGACACCGAGTCCTGGTCGGCCTTCGCCCAGTTCGACTTCCATGTGAATGACCAGTTCACCATCACGGTGGGTGGTCGTTACTCGGAAGAAGACAAAGAGATGACGGCGAACATCAACCAGCCTGATCCGATCTCGACCTTCTCCTTCCGTGACCTGGCTCGTGACCTGCGTCTCGTCGACCCGGCCCTGCTGGGTATTCCGGGGGCGGCGTCCACCGGCTCGTGTGATCCGGCTGCGTTTGCGCTCGTGGGTGGCGATGCCTGTGGTTATCTCGTTCCGATCCTGCTGCTGCAACAGGGTCTGACCCTGTATCCGGACGGTACGCCGATCAATCCGGCCAATCCGCTTCCTGCGGCCCTGGCAGGTACGGCCTTCAACCCGCTGCTGGGCTTTGAAGCCTTCCAGAACTTCCCGCCGGTCAGCTCCGCGAGCTTCCCGACGGAGCGTAGCGACAGCAATTTCTCCGGCAGCATCATCTTCTCGTATGATGTTTCGGACACGCTGAACCTCTATGCCAGCTACTCCACGGGCTACAAGCCGGGTGGTTTCAACGTTTCCACCAACGCCGCCTTCACCGGCTTCTTCGAGTTTGAAGAAGAAACCGCCGAGGCTTTCGAAGTGGGTGCCAAGGGTGCGCTGTTCGACAACACGTTTGTCTACGCGATCACCTACTTCAATCAGGAAATCACCGACTTCCAGTCGAACAATTTCGTGGGCAATGGTTTTGCGCTCGAAAATGCCGGATCGATCGAAGTCAGCGGTATCGAGTTCGAAGGCTCCTGGGCCCCGACCGATGAGCTGTTCTTCACCGGTGGTTTCACCTACCTGATCGACAACAAGTACGGCGAATACGAGTTCGCGCCGTGCCCGGATGTCGGTGTGGATGGCACGCCGGTCTATGACCCGACGGATCCGTTCTTCGCCAGCTGTCTGCCGGGCAATGAGCGGACGAACAATGCCGGTATCTTCGGATCGTTCAACAACTTCAACGGTGTGGACCGGGGTAACTCGGAATTTGTCGCCTCTTTGACCGGTACGTATATGCGTCCGATCGGCGATGGTCTGGAAGGCTATCTGCGCGGCGAATACAACTACACTTCCGAGTTTGCGCACACCACGACGCAAGACCCGCGTGACATCGCCAACCAGGAAGGTTTCTCGCTGTTCAACGCGTCTGTCGGACTGGGTTCGGAAACCGGCAGCTGGGAAGTCCAGCTGTGGGGCCGGAACCTCTTCGAAGAAGAGTACACCAAGGGCGGTTTCCCGTCCGTCGGTTACCTGGGCACGTCCTACAACGTTTACCCGGGTGATCCGCGCACCTACGGCCTGACCCTGCGCCTGCGCGGCTAGGTCACGTCCTTTAGGACTAGATTTGAGGGGCGAAGGCTGGTTAGCCTTCGCCCTTCTTGTTTGTCTCGAAGCGCAATCAGGGAGCGCAACATGGTGTTTCTGCTGATCCTCGCCGGCTCGGTCGCGGGCATAGCGGCGATGGTTGTGGCCAATATCTACCTCAAACCCTTCCGGCCCGCGGAGATCGTCTCTCTGGACGATGCGGCGCACCGGCTGGATATTGACGCGGTCGGTTTTCAGCCCGGCGAGGGCATTCTCGCGGTTGATGGGCGCTCGGCCCTGGTGGAGGAGCGCAATGGCGAACGCCTGGGGCTTCTGGTCGCGCGTGGCAGTGATGTGGTGATCCGCTATCTTGTGCCCGGCATGGTGCGTTCAGCACGTCTGGACGGGCAGGGTGGTGTGCGCCTCAGCCTGAAAGACTTTACCTTTGCCCCTGTCGATATTCCGATGGGACAGACGCGCCTGGCACGGCAGTGGGCCGATCGCCTCAACGACTTGCAGGAGGGCTGAGTGATGGACGTACCTGTGTGGCTGGAAAGCTTCAAACCCATTTACTGGGCCATTCCCGTGTTCACCATCCTCATCTTTGCTGAGATGATTTATGGCAAGATCTCGGGCCGGGCCCGGTTCGAACCCCATGACAGCGCCGCCAGCCTGGTGATGGGGCTGGGCAATACGGTTGCCAGCGTGGTGTTCGGCGGATTGACCACGGCCTGGTTCTTTGTGGTCTATGAATTCCACGTCTTTGATATCGGCTTTGCCTGGTGGGTCTGGCCGGTGGCGCTCGTGTTGGATGATTTTGTGTATTACTGGTCGCACCGCTTTGCCCATACCGTACGATGGTTCTGGGCGGATCACGTGGTGCACCACTCCTCCCAGCACTACAATCTGACCACTGCCCTGCGTCAGCCCTGGTTCTCGGTCCTGACCCTGAAATGGATGTGGCTGGGCTCGATCCTGATTCTCATCGGTTTCCACCCCCTGGTGATTGCCACGGTGGGGGCACTCAATCTGATCTATCAGTTCTGGATCCATACCGAAGCGGTGGGTAAATGTCCGTCTTGGTTCGAGGCTGTCATGAATACGCCGTCGCACCACCGGGTCCATCATGCGACCAATCCGATCTATCTGGACCGCAATTATGCGGGGATTTTCATCGTATGGGACAAGATGTTTGGCACGTTCCAGCCTGAGCTGGAGCATGAGGCCTGCCGGTATGGCGTGGTTAAAAACCTCGGCACGTATAATCCGCTGGTGATCAGCGTGCATGAATGGCTCGGCATCATCCAGGACATCAACCGCGCACCGACGCTGAAGGCCAAACTCCTCTATCTTCTGGCGCCGCCGGGCTGGTCCCATGACGGATCGCGCGATACCTCCCGACAGATCCTCAGCCGCTGGCAGCAAAAACAGGCGGTCAAGGATCCCCAGACCGATCCCGGTCAAAGCCCGGCCGAATAGGCCGGGTTTTCGGGCCGCGACAAAAGGCGAGTCGCTTTCACTTTTTTCGAATGATCGGCGTCTTAAGGCTTGCCAGCGTCATTGAATTGACGCACGGTAACGAAGTGAACGCTGTTTACAGAGCCGATCGCGGTCGGACCCAGCCGGACCATACCGGTGTCCCCGCACTATAGAGCTCTGGCTCAAAAGAGCCCGGCGTCGAGGAAAGATAGGCTGCACCTGGGGAGGTCATAGCGCTATGGGTACGCTCCGCGAGCTTTATCCGCTGCCGGATATCGACAAGACTTGGTCGGTTCCACAGGAATTCGATGCTACCTTTGACTGGGAGTATGATGAGGGTCGAACGACGCTCATGCATCTCTATCAAAAGGGCAAAGACATGCAGTGGGATGCGGTCAATCGCATCGACTGGGACTTAGAACTCGATTTTGAAAACCCGATGGAAATGCCGGACGAGGCCAATGCGCTGTTCGGTTCGCCCATGTGGGAGAAAATGACCAAGGACGAGAAGCGCGAGGCGCGCCGTCATGGTCAGGCCTGGAATATTTCCCAGTTCATGCAGGGAGAACAGGCGGCCCTGATCTGCGCGGCCAAGATTGTCCAGCAGGTGCCTGATCTGGATGCCAAGTTTTATGCCTCGACCCAAGTGATGGATGAGGCGCGGCATGTGGAGGCTTACAACAAGCTGCTCACCAAATTTGGTGTCGCCTATCCCATGACCCATCCGCTCAAGACGCTTGTGGATCAGGCCTTGCAGGACAGTCGCTGGGATATGACCTATCTGGCCATGCAGGTGGTGATTGAAGGTCTGGCCCTGGCCGCGTTTGGCACTATTCGCGATATCGCCCAGAACCCGTTGGCCAAAATGGTGAACGCCTATGTGATGGAGGACGAGGCTCGCCATGTGGCCTTCGGTCGGCTGTCACTGCGTGATTATTACCCGCACCTGACATCCAAGGAGCGCGATGAACGCGAGGAATTCCTGGTCGAGGCCTGTTACCACATGCGTGACCGCTTCACGGCCAAGGAAAGCTTCGAGGTTCTGGGACTGCCGGTGGATCAGTGTGTGGAATGGGTCGACCAGTCCGACATGATGAAGCTCTACCGGACGCTGCTCTTTCAGCGCATCGTGCCTGTGGTCAAGGATATCGGGTTGTGGGGTGATCGCATCCAGGCGGCCTATCAGGATATGGGTGTCATTCACTACGCGGACCAGGATCTCGACGAGCTGGCGCGGCAGGATGAGGAAATCGCCAAGCGCATGGACGAGGCGGGCACAATGGATGTGCGCACGGCCTATGTGCACGCTGTGGCCGGTCAGGCCGAGTAGTTTCCTTCCGCAATCTGCCCACAGGTTGCAGCACGGCATGCGGCCCCGGTCTCCGGGGCCGTATTTTTTTGAAATATGACTGAAAATAAGAATGTGTCAGGTATTTTATGGTTTTTATGAGCTACTTTATTTGGAGCGATTCCATAGGTGATCCGGGGAGGGCCTCATGCGAATACCGCGTCTGGAAGTCTTGTTGGCCGGTGTGCTCAGTGCGGGCATCTTCCTGGTTGCGGCGCTGTATACATGGGCTCATCTCAACACGGAAAACCGCCGAACGATCGATTATCTGGCCGGCGCAGCGGAAGGCGAGCTCAGGCAGAGGCTGAATTTTCTCACCAGCAGTCTGGACCGGCTGGCGCATCGCTGGAGCCGCGAGGGCGGTCTGTCGGACGCGGAATGGCAGGCTGAAACAGCGTTTATTCTGGAGGAGTTTCCGGAAATCCTGGCGATTGAATGGGCCAATTCCGACTATCGCGTCGAGCGTGTGACACCGCTTGAGGGCAATGAGGCCGCAGTCGGTCTGGACCTGACCTTTGAACCGCAAAGGGCGTTGGCCCTGAGATCGACGGTCGCGACGCGGCAATCTTATATCACCCCGGTTGTTGATCTTGTTCAGGGAGGGTCGGGGTTTTTGGCCTTCTTTCCGGTTCTGGACACAGATGGAGAGCCGGGTGGTCTGGTTCTGGGCGTTGTGGACCTGCAATCCATGGTCAATCTTGCGCTGGATGATCGCCGTCTCGACGCCTACAGCCTGAACGTGATCCAGAATGGCGAGGTTCTGATCGGTACGGGCGATGTTCAGAACCGGGATGTTCAGGGCGTGGGCCAGCTCGATTTTAGAGGTCAGTCGTGGACCCTTGTTCTCTATCCCGAGGAGGCCGACGCCATGGGGCTGGCGCGGCGTGTGGCCCTTCTGGTCCTGTTGACGGGTTTGGCCATCACGGGCGCCCTGATGGCCGTGCTCAATGCCCAGGCCGAGGAGCGATATCGCCGCAAGCTGGCCGATCATGACCGTTTACAGGAGATGGAACGGGCCGAGGAAGGCCATCGTTTCCGGGAATTGATGTTCAGTCATCTGCCCGACATCCTGTTTGTGAAGGATCAGGATTTCACCATCGTCCAGGCCAATGAGCATTTTCTCGAGCTCTATCCAGAGGACGTTCGAGACAACGTCGTGGGCACAACGACGCTGGAGCAATATGATGAGGAGGAGCGCGACGCGTTTCTGGCGGAAGACAAGCGGGCCTTGCGCGAAGGATGGTCTGAAGTGGAGGAGCAGATCCAGTTTCCTGATGGCCGTCAGCGCACACTCCTCACTCGCAAGATCCGGTTCGAGAATGCGGCGGGCGAGCCTTTTATTCTGGGGATCGCACGCGATATCTCGAGTGTGAAAGACACCGAGCGTCGCCTGGATGACCAGGCCAGGCGGCTGCGGCTGAGTGAGGAGAGGTTCGCCCTCGCGATTGACGGGTCCAATGACGGTTTCTGGGACTGGAACATGCGGACCGGTGAGGTCTGGCATTCTCCGCGACTGGGCGCGATCCTCGGTTACCGACCCGACGAGCTGGAACACACGGTCAATTTTATGAAGGACCGGCTGCATCCGGATGACCAGGAGAAGGTTGAGCGCGAGCTTGACCGGCATTTTCGTGGCAAGGGAGCGTATGAGACCCAGTTCCGGCTGCGTCGCAAGAATGGTGCGTATGGCTGGTTCCGGGGCGCAGGCCGGGCGACCTTTGCGGATGGCAAACCGATCCGCATGGCGGGGTCAATCAGTGATATCTCCGGTCTCGTAGAGGCGCGCCAGCATGCTGAAGCCTCGGACCGCGCCAAGTCGGAATTCCTGGCCAATATGAGCCATGAGATCCGAACACCGATGAACGGCATTTTAGGCATGGCGCGTGTGCTCGCCGAGCGTGACCTGCCAAAGGATGTCGAGGATCAGGTCGGACTGATCGTGCGGTCCGGCCGGGCCCTGCAGCAGGTGCTCAATGATATACTCGATTTGTCGAAGATCGAGGCGGATCATATCGAACTGTCTGTTCGTGCGTTTGATTTCAATCAGTTGCTCGAAGAGATCGCGGCGCTTCATCAGCCGGCAGCCGAGGAGAAACACCTCGACTTCGACGTGGAAAACGCGCTGTCGGCCAAGGCCTCCTGGCGGATGGGAGATCCGGAGCGGCTGAGCCAGATCATCAATAACCTGCTCTCCAATGCGTTCAAATTCACCCATGCGGGGGCTGTGAAACTCTGCCTGAAACGCAGCCCTCGCAAGGGCTGTCTGCGCCTGTCCGTAAAGGATAGCGGGATTGGCATGTCTGAGGCGCAGGTCGAGCGTGTGTTCGAGAAATTCGTGCAGGCCGACAACTCTGTGACCCGATATTACGGCGGGACCGGGCTGGGGCTGTCGATTGTTCGCGGTCTCATCGAGGTCATGGACGGAGAGGTCAAGGTTGTCAGCAAGCTGGGCGAGGGGACGACCTTCCATCTCGATCTGCCGCTATTGATGGCGGACGAGGAAGCCGTCACCCGTCAGGAAGCCGAAGCGCGTGCGGGCGTCATGCCCAATACCGGTCTCAAAATCCTGGCGGCCGAGGATAATCTGACCAATCGTATTGTCCTCAAGGCCTTTCTTGATCAGCTTGAGGCAACGGTCGTGGAAGTGGAAAACGGCAAGGAGGCCGTCGAGGCGGTCCAGCGCGAAGCCTTTGATCTGGTCCTTATGGATATCCACATGCCGGTCATGGGCGGCGAAGAAGCGCTGACCCGGATCCGGCTGTGGGAGGTTGAGGAAAAGCGCGACCCCTTGCCGATCATCGCCCTGACCGCCGACGTGATGACCCACCAGGTGACACGGCGTTTGGAGCAGGGTTTTGATGCTCACCTGTCCAAACCCATTGATCCGGAACAATTGGGGCGCACCATCGGGCGTCTGGCCGCGCGGGACCGTCGTCCTGACGGGGCTGAGGCGCGCAAGCGCAAACGCGCCTAGTTGTCGCCAAAGCCGTAGGGTGAGGCGCCTAGAAGATGCGGGTCCATTTCCAGCTTGCGATTGAGGGGCGGGAAGGCGCGCTGCGCACAATCATCGCGATCGCATAACCGGCAGGTGATGCCGACAGGGCTCGGATCCGCACCGGTCAGGGTGTCGGCGTGCACAATCCGTCCGGCATGGCTCCACTCACAGCCCAGAACAATGGCGTGCACCACGGGCGGTTGGCCGGTCGGGGCCTCGCTGATCTGGCCGCGCGCAATGGACAGGAATTTCATCCCGTCAGGCAATTCATGGGCATCCACCCGATAGCGTTCGGGTGTGGAGATGGCGTCGTACAGATTCCAGCGGGCACAGCCACCGCCTGACCGGGCAAACGAGATGATTCCGCCGCCAAAGCGTTTCGAGACATTGCCGGCGGCATCCACCCGAATCATAAAGAAGGGCAGGCCCCGTGCTCCATTCCGGTTCAGCGTCGTCAGGCGATGGCAGATCTGTTCGAAACTCACCTCAAACCGACGCTGTAAACGATCGAGATCATACCGTGTGGTCTCTGCGGCCTGGAGCAGATCGTCATAGGGCATCAACAAGGCGCCGGCGAAATAATTGGACAGGCCGATGCGATAGAGTTTGCGTGCTTCGGGCGAGGGCAGGTCAGCCGCTTCAGCGAGCTCTTCAAGCAGCGCGCCCTGTTCCAGGGTGGCCAGTGTCACCGCCATGTGGAAGGCGCGCGAGACATGGGGCACGGCTTCAGACAGCAGAAGGCGGCGACCGTGAAAATCGAGTCGGCGGCGGGCACCGGCCATGATCTCCTCGTCCAGAATGCGCACAGCGAAGCCTTGGGTTTCCTGGAGATAGGCGGCCAGCAGGCCATCCCGGTTGCGGTTTTTCAGCCCGATGCGCGCCCGCAAGGTGTCGGCGGCCTCTTCCAGTTCCGGAAAATGATTCTGCCGGGCATCCAGCGCATCCCGGACGCTTTCCAGTATGGCACCGGGTCCGCCCAGCGCGGCAGCCGGACCGGACATGCGTGTGGCCAGATCTGCTGTTGCAGCAGTGGTTTCACGATAGCTCTGATAGAGTTTGGCGAAGGCTTCGGCGATCCGCGGATGGGCATCGGCCAGCTCGTTCAACTCCATCCGGTCCAGCTCCATGGTGCTGAGCAGCGGATCGGCGGCAGCTTCCTGCAGGTCCGCCTGAAGCTGGCGGTCACTTTCATTGGCGAACGTGCGCACATCCACATCAAACGTATCGGCCAGCGAGAGCAGAACCCGCGCGGTGACCGGGCGCTGATTGCGTTCAAGCAGGTTGAGATAGCTCGCCGACAGCCCCAGGGCAGCCGCTGCATCGGCCTGGGTGAGGCCGCGTTCGCGTCGCAGGCGTCGCAGTCGGGCACCGGCAAAGATCTTTTCAAGAGGGCGGGCATCCTGGGGCATGACAGAGCGGCTTTGTATGGATGATTTACAGAAAAACAAATTTACACTGTAAATCAAATACACCGTGTCCGCTTTATATACAAGGGGCTGTCGACCTTAACCATGCTCTTTGACAAGCTGTATCCAACAATTCGTCACACAAGAATACACAGTGAGGTCATCATGACGACGTTTGCAGATCTGGTCCCGAATGCCCCGGAAGGCCGTTTTGACGGTATCGAGCGCCCCTACACGCCGGAAGAGGTTCTGGCCCTGCGCGGTTCTGTTCTCATCCAGCAAACCCTGGCCGAGCGCGGTGCCAACAAGCTGTGGCATTTGCTCAAGACCGAGCCGTTCATCAATGCCCTGGGCGCGCTGTCGGGCAATCAGGCCATGCAAATGGTTCGCGCCGGTCTGAAAGCCATCTATCTGTCCGGTTGGCAGGTCGCGGCGGACGCCAACACGGCGGGTGCCATGTATCCGGACCAGTCGCTCTACCCGGCCAATTCTGCCCCCGAGCTGGCGCGCAAGATCAATCGCACCCTGCAGCGCGCCGACCAGGTCGAAGTGTCTGAAAACGGAGAAGCCGCGCGCGACTGGTTCGCTCCGATTGTGGCCGATGCCGAAGCCGGTTTTGGCGGCACGCTCAACTGTTTCGAGATCATGAAGGCCTTTATCGAAGCCGGCGCTGCAGGCGTTCACTTCGAGGACCAGGTCGCGGCCGAGAAGAAATGTGGTCACCTGGGCGGCAAGGTCCTCATCTCCACAGCACAGCATGAGCGAAATCTCGCCGCCGCCCGCCTGGCCGCTGATGTCATGGGTGTGTCGACCATCACTGTGGCGCGTACGGATGCGGAATCGGCCACGCTGATCAATTCCGACATTGATGAGCGTGATCATGAATTCATTGATTTCGACGCCGGTCGCACACCGGAAGGTTTCTTCCGTCTTAAACAGGGCATGGGTGTTGAACACTGCATCAAGCGCGGTCTCGCCTATGCCAAGGTCGCCGACCTGTTGTGGTGGGAAACGTCCAAGCCGAATCTGGAAGAGGCCAAGCGTTTTGCTGAAGCCATCCAGAAGGAATTCCCGGGCAAGATGATGGCCTATAACTGCTCCCCGTCCTTCAACTGGGAAGCCAATCTCGACAAGGCCACGATCGAGACCTATCAGCGCGAGCTGGGGGCCATGGGCTACAAGTTCCAGTTTGTCACCCTGGCCGGCTTCCACAGCCTGAACCACGGCATGTTCGAACTGGCCCGCGGTTACAAGGATCGCGGCATGGGCGCCTATTCCGAGCTGCAACAGGCCGAGTTCGGCTCCGAGGTCAATGGCTACACCGCCACGCGCCACCAGCGCGAAGTGGGTACCGGCTATTTCGACAAGGTCTCCCTGGCCATTTCCGGCGGTAATGCATCCACCACCGCCATGGGTGAATCCACCGAGACCGCCCAGTTCACCACGGCTGCTGAATAAGCAGTCGTGACCGAGGCCCGGGGCGGGCAGGTCCGTCAGACTGCCTGTCCGTCCCGGCTTTGATCCCGAAAGGAGGCAAATGCCATGACACATGTATCGCCGAGCGGCGTTGATATTCTGGGCCCGCTGGAGCCCGGCTATCGGGACATTCTCTCTCACGACGCCCTGAGCTTTCTTGCCGAACTGCACCGTCGGTTCGAGCGCCGTCGCCAGTCCCTGCTGCGTCGCCGCAAGGAGCGCCAGGCTGAACTCGACCAGGGTGCGGTTTTGTGTTTCCCGCACGAAACCGCCGACATCCGGGCTGCGGACTGGAAGGTCCGTCCGGCCCCCCATGACCTGCAAGACCGCCGCGTGGAAATCACCGGCCCGGTCGACCGCAAAATGGTCGTCAACGCCCTGAATTCCGGCGCGCGCTGTTTCATGGCCGATTTCGAGGACGCGTCCACGCCGATCTGGGAAAACATGGTTTCTGGCCAAATCAATCTACGCGATGCCATTCGTCGCGAGATCGATTTCGAAGATCCCAAATCCGGCAAGCGCTACAGCGTTAACTCCAATGCGGCGACCCTGATTGTACGTCCGCGCGGCTGGCATCTCGACGAGCGTCATGTCCGTGTCGGGGGTGTGCCGGTGTCCGGATCCCTCTTCGATTTCGGCCTCTATCTCTTCCACAATCACGACGCGCTCAAGGAGCGCGGCACCGGTCCGTATTTCTATCTGCCCAAATTGGAAAACCGCCACGAAGCTCGGTTGTGGAATCTGGTCTTCCGCCATGCCGAAGACCTGCTGGGACTGGAGCTGGGCACGATCCGTGCCACCGTGTTGATTGAGACCCTGCCGGCGACGTTTGAGCTCGACGAGATCCTGTACGAGCTGAAGGATCACATTGTCGCGCTGAACTGCGGTCGTTGGGACTATATCTTCAGCTATATCAAGCGGCTGCGTGCGCATCCCGGTCACATCCTTCCCGACCGTTCCGCGGTGACCATGACGGTGCCTTTCATGCGGGCCTATTCAAAACGCGTGATTTCGGTCTGCCATCGTCGGGGCGCCCACGCCATGGGGGGCATGTCCGCCTTCATTCCGGTCAAGGGCGATGCCGAGGCCAATGAGGCAGCCCGCGCCAAAGTGCGTGAGGACAAGCTGCGCGAAGTGACCGACGGTCATGACGGGACCTGGGTGGCTCATCCCGATCTGGTTCCGATCGCCATGGATGTCTTCGACACGCATATGAAAGGGGCCAATCAGATTGATGAAGAGGTCGTCAGCACGGTCTCGGCCCGTCAGCTGTTGGAAGCACCTGAAGGCGCGATCACCGATGCGGGCGTGGATGGCAATATCGATGTGGCAATTCGCTATATCGCCGCCTGGATTGGTGGGCGCGGTGCTGTGCCGATCCATGGTCTCATGGAAGATGCGGCCACCGCCGAGATCGCCCGGGCCCAGTTGTGGCAGTGGCGGACCTATGGCGCCCAGACCGAGAGTGGCACAGCCCTGACGGCTGACTATCTCGAGGGCCGTATTGCCGAGATCGCGCAGAGCATCAAGGCAGAGGCCGACGGCAATGACGCGCTGAAACTGCGCATCGAGACCGCCACCGGCCTGTTGCGGGACCTCGTGATGTCGGAGGATTTCGAGGAATTCCTGACCCAGCCGGCCTATGACGTGCTGACAGGGTCTCTCAAGACGCCCATGCGTCTGACCGAGTTCGAAGACGAGCTTTAATGATCTCGATCATCACTCCTTGAGCGATCAGGTGTGATGCCTCCGGGACACTCAGGCTGGCTGCCGGTCCTTCTCGCAGGGTCAGGCGGTCAGCCATTTTTCTGCGGTGTCGCGATCCGTGAACGTGCGCACACCACCGCCTTTCAGGAAATTCTTGGTATCGGTGAGCATGGACTGGTCGCGCTGGCTGATGGCATTGAACACCATGGCGACCTGCAGGCCCGATCCCAGTCGATCAAACCAGTCGTCCAGCCGGCCCATGAATTCCGCGTGCGTAATACTCAGCGCACCTTCGGACCAGTCGACAAGTACGGGCCGGTTGGAGCCGGACAGGTGTGCCGCCAGCTCATCCAGCGCCTGATCGATATCGGTCAGAAGTATCGTGTCCGAATAGACAATGCGGAGATACATGGCATCTCCGTCAGCCTCGATATGTACGCTCATGGTGATGTGCACGCCCCAAACAATTGACAGCGAGAGTCATACCGGACGGCGTCATAAAATGAATAGAAATATTCCGTCTAAGTGTCTTAATCTGCACGCAGTTTCCCAAGAGTACCACAAAAGGACCACGCCCAGTTGCGGCCGAGCGGGCTTGCCCGAAATAGGGGCGTTTGTGTGCTTCCGCTTTCTCGCGTGAGTTGAAGGGTTTGCGCGAGTTTACCGGTTGAGGCGACCGGCGATGAGAGAATCAACCACACCGGGATCCGCGAGCGTGGATGTGTCCCCCAGATTCGCGAATTCATTCTCCGCGATCTTGCGCAAAATACGCCGCATGATCTTTCCCGAGCGGGTCTTGGGCAGGCCGGTGGTGAACTGGATGAGGTCGGGGGTGGCCACCGGTCCGATCTCATGGCGCACCCATTGTCGCAGGGTCCGGACATCGTCTTCGGCGGCCTCACGTCCGCCCATCAAGGTGACATAGCAATAAATGCCCTGACCCTTGATATCGTGCGGATAGCCGACCACGGCGGCTTCGGCGACATCAGGGTGAGCGACTAGCGCACTTTCAATTTCCGCAGTGCCCAGGCGGTGACCGGAAACATTGAGGACATCATCCACCCGGCCGGTGATCCACCAATAGCCGTCCTCATCCCGGCGTGCGCCATCTCCGGTGAAATAGAGGCCGGGATAGGTGGAGAAATAGGTGTCGATAAAACGCTGGTGGTCGCCATAGACGGTACGCATCTGACCCGGCCAGGAGCGTTTGATCACCAGATTACCTTCCACCGCTCCGGTGTCGGGCAGGAACTGGCCGTCATGATCGACCAGGGCGGGCTCGACGCCCAGGAAGGGCATGGAGGCTGAGCCGGGTTTGAGCTCGGTCGCGCCGGGCAGGGGGGTGATCAGGGCGCCGCCCGTCTCTGTCTGCCACCAGGTATCCACGATTGGACAGCGCTCCTCACCCACCACGCGGTGATACCAGAGCCAGGCTTCCGGATTGATAGGCTCTCCCACCGTTCCCAGCAGTCGGAGGCTGGTGCGTGCATGCTGTTTGACGGGGGCGTCGCCCTCGCGCATCAGCGCACGAATGGCTGTGGGCGCGGTATAGAAGATCTCGACCTTGTGCTTGTCGACCACCTGCCAGAAACGATCCGGGCCGGGATAGGTGGGCACGCCTTCGAACATGAGGGTTGTCGCGCCATTGGCGAGCGGTCCGTAGACAATATAGGTGTGCCCGGTGACCCAGCCGACATCGGCCGTGCACCAGTAGATTTCACCCGGGCGGTAATCGAACACGTATTCATGGGTCATCGAGGCCCAGACCAGATACCCGCCCGTGGTATGCAACACGCCTTTGGGTTTGCCTGTCGAACCCGAGGTATAAAGAATAAAGAGCGGGTCCTCGGCGGCCATGGGCTCGGGATCGCACTGGGCGGGAAGGCCTGCGGTCAGTTCGTGATACCAGTGATCGCGTCCGGTCTCCCATGCGATCTCGCCACCGGTGCGTTTGACAACCAGCACGCCGTCGACACCGCCCGCAATGCGCGCTGCTTCATCGACATTGCGTTTCAGCGGTATCGGCCGACCGCCGCGGACACCTTCGTCGGCGGTTATGACAAACCGGCTTTCACAATCGGAAATACGCCCCGCCAGCGCGTCGGGTGAGAAACCGCCAAACACCACTGAATGTACGGCGCCCATGCGGGCACAGGCCAACATGGCGTAGGCGGCTTCCGGGATCATCGGCATGTAGAGTGTGACCCGATCGCCTTTTTTCACGCCCATGGCCTTGAGACCATTGGTCAGCCGCGCGACATGATCATGCAGGTCCTGATAGGTGATGTGAGCATCATCGGCGGGGTCATCGCCCTCCCAGATAATGGCCGTGTCGTTGGCCCGGTCCGGCAGGTGCCGGTCGATGCAATTGACCGAGACATTCAGCACACCATCGGCAAACCAGCGGATATGCAGATCATCTGTGTCCCAGGACACGTCCGAGATCTGGGTGGGCGGTGTCATCCAGTCCAGACGACCGGCCTCGCGCGCCCAGAATGTATCCGGACTGTCCAGCGCTTCGCGTGAAAGCGTGGCGTAACGATCCGCGGTGATATGCGCCGTGGTGCGGCGATCTTCCGGAATGGCAAAGCGTTGGGTCTGTGACATGGGGCACTCCTCGCATCAGAATGGCGAGGTTAGCGTCATAGTTTCCTGGCGTGAACCGGGTGGGTCGGGTGAAAGGTGTTCGGCACTGTAATTGTCCGCTTGTGTTAGCGCGCTAATACGCTATATCGCTCCTGACGACGCAGCCGAACCGGCCGTGTCCCGCGTTGAAAGGTGGTCTGATGAGCGATGCACACGCGTCCAATTCGCCCGATATGGGCCCGCTCGTGGCCGCGGTCCTGTCCCTGCGTGATGAGACCGAGGCCGAACGGTTTTTGCGCGATCTGTTGACGCCGGGTGAAATCAAGACGCTGACCGAGCGCTGGCGTGTTGCCGGCCTGCTCGATGAAGGCGGGTATTCCTATCGTGAAATCAGTGAAATGACCGGGGCGAGCACGACCACGGTCACGCGGGTTGCCCGCTTTTTGTCCCAGGAGCCCCATCAGGGCTATCGACTGATCCTTAATCGGCTGAAGGAGGCCGGATCATGACTCGTTTGCGACTTGCCGTTCAAAGCAAGGGCCGCCTCTCGGAAGGTGGCATGGATCTGCTCAAGAAATGCGGATTGCGCTTTGCTTATGGACGCGACCGTCTGCATCAACGCGCCGAAAACCTCCCGGTCGACCTCATGCTGGTGCGCGATGATGACATTCCCAGTTTTGTCGCCTCGGGAGCCTGTGATTACGGCATTGTGGGTGAAAACGTCCTGCTGGAGAAACAGAAGGGCGGCGGCAAGCCGGCTGATCTGGAGATCGCCCTGCGTCTGGGTTTTGCCAAATGCACGCTGAAACTGGCTGCGCCCAAGGAAGGCGAGATCCGTTCGATCGCCGATCTTGAGGGCAAGACAATTGCCACCTCCTATCCGGATCTGACCCGCGATTATCTGGCCGAGCGCGGGATCACCGTGGATGTGGTGGAGATGAGCGGTTCGGTCGAAGTGGCACCGCGCCTGAAAATCGCCGATGCGATCTGTGATCTGGTCTCCTCTGGCGCGACCCTGGAAGCCAATGGTCTGGAAGCCTTTGAAACCGTGCTGGTCAGCGAGGCGGTTCTGATCCGTCGCAAGGGGGAGGGCGATGCCGAGATCGAGGCCATTGCCGACATTCTCAAGCGTCGCTCGGAGGGGGTGATTGCCTCGGCCCAGACCAAGTACATCCTGTTGAACGCACCGACCGATCGTCTTGAGGCGATCAAGGCTCTGCTGCCCGGTGCGGACGCGCCGACCGTGGCCAGCGTGGCCGGTCGTGATGATGTTGTGGCGGTGCATGCCGTGTGTCGCGAACGGGTGTTCTGGGAAACCCTGGAGGCACTGAAGGCGGAGGGCGCCCGCGCCATCCTCGTTCTGCCGATCGAAAAAATGTTGAGCTAGTCCAATGCTACGAGTTCTCGACTGGGCCAGCGCCAGCGAAGCCGAACAGGTTCGCGCGCTCAAACGCCCGGATGATACCCGCACCGCTGATGCGGCGGCACGCGATATCGTCGATGCCATTTATGCCCGTGGAGGCGAGGCAGTCCGTGAATATGCCCAGCGTCTGGACGGGTATGCGCCGCAGGATTTCCGGGTCTCGCCCGACGCCCTCAAGACGGCCCGCGATGCCCTGGGTCACGATGAGACCGAGGCGATCCGGGCTGCAGCGGATGCCGTGCGTCGTTTCCATGTCGAGCAGGGATATCGCAGTTATGCTGTGGAAACCTGGCCCGGTGTCACGGCATCGCGCAAGGCGAGCCCTGTGGATGTGGCGGCGCTGTATGTGCCGGCCGGATCTGCACCGCTGGTCTCCACCCTGATCATGCTCGCCATTCCCGCCCAGCTGGCCGGTGTGCCGCGGATTGTCGTTGTTGCGCCGCCGCGCGGTGCGGACGGGGTCGAGCCGACCCTGTTGGCGGCAGCCGATATTCTCGGCCTTGATGAGGTCTACGCCATCGGCGGTGCCCAGGCGATCGCGGCGCTGGCGACCGGCACAGCCGGTCTGCCCCGGGCGGACAAGATTTTCGGTCCGGGCAATGCCTATGTGGCTGCGGCCAAATCCTATGTGTCGCGCCGGGCGGATGGCCCCGCCACCGATCTCCCCGCCGGGCCGAGCGAGGTTCTGGTTGTGGCCGATGAGAGCGCGGATGCCAGCTTTGTGGCTGCGGATCTGCTCAGCCAGGCCGAACACGATCCCATGGCGCAAGTCGTTCTCGTGACCGAGGACCGGGCCGGGCTGGACGCGATCTCCCGCGAGCTGGACGCCCAGCTGGATCGCCTGCCCCGCAAGGATGTGGCACAGGCCGCGCTGTCTCAATCCGTTGCGATCGTGTCGAGCGATCTCGATGCGTCGATGGCGATCTCCAACACCTATGCGCCGGAACACCTGATCCTGCACGTCAAGGATACCGACCGTGCTCTTGATCGTGTGCGTCATGCCGGTTCGGTCTTTGTGGGTGAGTGGACACCGGAAGCGGCGGGCGATTACGCCGCCGGCCCCAATCACACCCTGCCGACCGGCGGGGCTGCCCGCGCCTATGGCGGGGTGACGGTCGAGGCTTTCCAGAAGACGATCACCGTCCTCAAGGCGACACCGGATGGGGCCCGCGCCATGGCCCGCACGGTGGAAAAACTCGCCGAGATGGAAGGACTGGACGCGCACCGTATCGCCATGGCCAAACGCCGCGAGAAGGCCGGACCTGCACCGGACGCCGGGAGCTCGGGGCCGCGCGCAGCCACCAAGCGTCGCAAGACGGCGGAGACGGATATCACGGTGACCATCAATCTGGAGCAGGAAGGCCCGGCGCGTATCCGCACTGGTGTCGGCTTCTTTGATCACATGCTTGAACAGGTCTCCCGTCACGGTGGATTTGCGCTTCAGGTCGATGCGGTCGGAGACCTGCATATTGATGATCACCACCTGGTCGAGGATGTCTGTCTGACGTTCGGGGAATGCCTGATGGAGGCCCTCAAGGACCGGCGCGGTATTGGACGTTTCGGATTTGAATTGCCGATGGATGAGACCCGGGCCGGTGTCTGGATCGATCTGTCTGGCCGTTCCTATTGCCGGTTCGAAGGTGAGATCCCGGGTGAGCGGGTCGGGAGCTTCCCGGTGGAAATGGCGCCGCACGCTTTTCGTTCCTTCGCTGAAGCGATGAAGGCCTCGATCCATGTCACGGTGGATGGCGAGAATGCGCACCACATGATCGAAGCCTGTTTCAAGACGTTTGGCCGCGCCTTGCGCCAGTGTGTGCGGATCGAAGGCGATCTTCTGCCCTCTACCAAGGAGCACCTGGCATGAGCCGCGTGGGCCTGATTGATACCGGATGCGCCAACTTGGCCTCGGTCCGCTTTGCACTGCAACGCCTGGACGCCGATATCGTGGTGTCGCAAACACCGGACGGTCTGGCCGATTGTCCGCGCCTTGTTCTGCCCGGCGTAGGGGCCGCCGCCCCGGCCATGGCACAATTGCGACGGGCGGGCTGGGACGAGGTTCTGAAAACCGATACCCGGCCCTTGCTGGGCATTTGTCTGGGCATGCAGCTCCTGTTCGACCGCTCTGCGGAAGGCGATGTGGCCTGTCTGGGGTTGATCCCCGGACGGGTGGATAAATTGCCTCGCCCGGATGACGGTGTCTGGCCGCATATGGGGTGGAACACGATTGAAGCCATTCACGACGATGAGCCATTGCTCAAAGGCGTATCCCTGCCTGAACATGTCTATTTTGTGCATGGTTTCTACGTGCCGACCGGCGATGCCGCGCGTGCGATCACCACGTATGGAACCGGTATTACTGCCATGGCCCGTCACGGTCATGTCGCAGGATGCCAATTCCACCCGGAGCGTTCGGGCAAGACCGGCGCCGCCATTCTTCAAAATTTTCTCGAGCTGAACTGATGATTCTCTATCCTGCCATTGACCTTCTCGACGGCCGTGTTGTGCGCCTGCGTCAGGGTGCCTTCAATGCGGTGACTGAATATGACCAGACCCCTCCCGAAGCGGCGCGGGCCTTTGGTGAAGCCGGGACGTCCTGGTTGCATGTGGTTGACCTTGCGGGCGCCCGCGACGGTGCGCGGCGTCAGACCGAGTTGATCGCCGAGATCTGCAAGACCGGCCTTCGGGTCCAGACCGGTGGCGGTGTGCGCAGTTCGGAAGACATTGAAAACCTCCTGGCTGTTGGCGTGGAGCGTGTGGTGATCGGATCGCTGGCCGTATCCCAGCCCAGCCAGGTCTCCGACTGGATCCGCCAGTACGGACCGGAACACATCGCCCTGGCTCTGGATGTGCGTAAGCTGGGGGAGACCTACAGGCCCGCGCTGCAGGGCTGGACGGATACACATTTCTCCACACTTCAGGAGACGATTGACGCCTATGAGAGTGTCAGCCTGCGTCATGCCCTGGTCACCGATATCGGGCGGGATGGTGCGCTCGCCGGGCCCAATCTGGCGCTCTATTCCAGCCTGCTCAGGGATTATCCGGGCGTGGACTGGCAGGCCTCCGGTGGCGTGTCGAGCCTGGGAGATTTGCGGGCCCTGCGGGATATGGGCGTGGCGGGTGCGATCACCGGCAAGGCCCTGTATGAGGGCAAATTCACCCTCGAGGAGGCGCTGGCATGCTCGCAAGGCGTATAATTCCCTGCCTCGACGTGCGCGACGGGCGGGTCGTCAAGGGTGTCAAATTCCGCAATCACGAAGATGTCGGTGACATTGTCGAACTGGCCCGGCGCTATGCCGAAGAGGGGGCAGACGAACTCGTCTTCTACGATATCGCGGCCAGTGCACGCGGCGATACCGTCGAGCCGGCCTGGGTCAGCGCCGTGGCCGAGGTGATTGATATTCCCTTCTGTGTGGCCGGCGGGATCAAGACGATCGACGATGCCCGGGCACGATTGTTTGCCGGGGCGGACAAGGTCTCTGTCAATTCGCCGGCTCTGTCTGACCCGTCCCTGATTGATCGCCTGGCCGCCGAGTTTGGTACGCAATGCGTGGTGCTGGGCGTGGATAGTCGTGAGATTGAGGGCGTGTGGCGCGTGCACCAGTTTACCGGTGATCCGGACAAGACGGTCACCGTGCCTCGGGCGACGCTCGACTGGATCGCGGAAGGTGTGGATCGCGGGGCCGGAGAGGTCGTGCTCAACTGCATGGACCAGGACGGAGTGCGCGATGGCTATGACCTCGACCAGCTCTCGGCCGCGCGCGAAATCGCCTCTGTCCCCCTCATTGCCTCGGGCGGGGCAGGGCGCCGGGAGCATTTTGCTCGCGTGTTTCAAACAAGCCGTGTAGATGGCGCTCTGGCGGCGAGTGTCTTCCACAAGGCCCTCATCCATATCGGTGAATTGAAGGCCTATCTGGCCGATGAAGGTATTGAGATCCGACCATGATCAAAGCCAAGACGCTGGACTGGGACAAGGGCGAGGGCCTGCTCCCGGCGATTATCCAGGACGCGACCACGCTGCAGGTCCTGATGCTGGGTTACATGAACAAGCAATCCTTCAAACTGACCCAGGAGACCGGGATCGTCCACTTCTACAGCCGGTCCCGGCAGGAGATCTGGAAGAAGGGCGCGACCTCGGGCAACACGTTCAAACTGGTGAAGCTCCAGGTCGATTGCGACAACGATACCATCCTGGCGGAAGTCGAGCCCAAGGGACCGGCCTGCCATCTGGGACATGTGACCTGTTTTGGTGATGATCCCGGTCCGGGGCTGGGCTTTCTCGGTCATCTCAAGCGCATTATCCGTCAGCGCCGTGAGGAGAATGTCAAAGGCTCCTATGTGAGGGGGTTGTTCGAGAAGGCCCCCAAACGCCCCGCCCAGAAAGTGGGTGAGGAAGGCGTGGAAGTCGCCATGGCCGCTGTTTCGGAGAGTGATGAGGCGTTGACCGAGGAAGCGGCGGATCTAGTCTTCCACCTCATGGTGCTGCTGGAATCGCGGGACCTGGAGATGGAAGATGTGATCAAGGTGCTGCGCAAACGTCATGCGGTGCGTGCGGCGGAAAAATAGTCAGGCTTTTTGATGCGTAAGATGGTTCTGGTCACCACGGGAGCGGTTCTTGCCGCTCCCTGTTTGTTTGGCGCTAGCGTTCAAGCACAGGGCGCGCCCGCGGAGACAATGACCCCCGTGGAGACAATCACTATTGTCGAGCGCCGGGGGCTGACGGACGATCTGGCGGCCGGCATTCTCCCGGCCAGCGTCCTGGATATCGAACGCATCGCGGAGACCGGGGCGCATCACCCGGCCGAACTGGTCAATCAAATTCCGGGCGTGGGGCTGCATCGCGGCTCCGGGGCTGAGCATCTTACGGCGATCCGCTCTCCCGTTCTGACCGGCGGTGCGGGAGCGGGCAGTTTCCTGTATCTTCAGGACGGAATTCCACTACGCGCGGCCGGGTTCGCCAATGTCAACGGCCTGTTTGAAGCGCCGACGGATCTTGCAACGGGGCTCGAAGTGGTACGCGGACCGGGTGGGGCGCAATATGGCTCCAACGCCTTGCACGGGCTTGTCAATGTCCAGACCGCGCGGCCGGGCGAGGGCGGATACGCACTGACAGCGGAAGGCGGAAGCTTTGGTCGCTATCGCGGATCCTACCAGCAGGATTTCTCGGACCAGGGATTGCCGCTGGTTGTGGGTGTGGCGGGACGCCATGAGGATGGCTGGCGCGATGAGGCCGGGCTGGATCACGTCACGGGCCTTGTGCGGTTCGCCGGGACGCTGGGCGAGGACATCGCCTGGCTGGCGCGTGTGGACGGGGTGTCGCTGAACCAGGAAACCGCCGGTTTTATCTTTGGCGACAGGGCCTATGAAGACGAGGCCGCGTCGCGGCGCAATAATGATCCCGAAGCCTTTCGCGATGCCTGGGCCTTGCGCGCCTCGATGGATGTGGATGGCCGGATCAATGAGGCCTGGTCCTGGCAAGTGACCCCGTTCTGGCGACGCAATGAGATGGATTTTCTCATGCATTTCCTCCCGTCCGAGGCGTTGGAGGAAAGCGGGCATGAGAGTGTGGGCTGGCGTTCGGCACTCCGCTATGACGGTGAGACACAGCGCATCGCTCTGGGGCTGGATACCGACTGGACCGACGGTTTTCTGCGCGAGACCCAGGAGCGACCGACGCTGTTCAGCTTCGTACAGGGGCCTCACTATGATTATGATGTCGAGGCCCGGGTTATGGCGCTATATGCTCGCGGCGAGCAGGACCTGTCGGACCGGCTGCGGCTGAGTGGCGGTCTGCGGTATGAAAACACCCGGTATGACTACACCAATAATCTGCCCTCCAACACTGTGGGGCGTTTCCTTCGCCTGCCGGATCGCGAGGATGAGTTCGATACGCTGACCGGGCAGATTGGCGTGCATTACCAGATCACTGAGACAAGCAGCGTGTTCGGCCGGGTGGCGCGCGGCGCCCGCGCTCCGCAAACGGCTGAACTCTATCGTCTTCAGCCCACCCAAGAGATCGAAGAGATCGAACCGGAAGAGATCGACAGTGTGGATCTGGGCTGGCGCTATCAGTCTGTCGATGGCCTGTCCGTCGAGCTGGTCGGGTTTGTGATGCAAAAACAGAACGTGTTTTTCCGCGACGCCGACGGGATCAATGTCACGGATGGTCAGACCAATCACATCGGTGTGGAGTTTGATGTTTACCTGCCGCTGGGTGAGGCGCTCAGCGCACGTTGGTCCGGGATATGGGCTGAACACACCTATGCGTTCGACCGCCTGACCGGATCGGCAACCGAGAGCATTACCGACGGGGATGCCGTGGACACAGCGCCGGAATGGCTCTGGACCGCGGGGATGAACTGGCAGGTCACACCGGCAGGATCCGTCTCGCTCGACTGGAGCCATGTCGGCGAATACGCCACCGATGCAGCCAATGCGCATGAGTATGACGGTCACGATATTTTCAGCCTGCGTGGCCGGTATGCACTCACAGAAAGCTTGGTCCTGTTCGCAAGCGTGCGTAACCTGTTTGATACCCGCTATGCCGAACGCGCCGATTTCGGCTTTGGCAATGATCGTTATTTCCCGGGTGAGGGGCGGGGTGTGAGCCTGGGTCTACGCCTGGAGGGCTAGATGCACACACGCGTGCTGACCGGATGTCTTGCGGCCTGGGTAATCGCCGCGTCTGCGCAGGCCCAGGACTATTTCCCGCCATCGGGCGATGAGAACTGGCAGCGCCGTGCGCCCGCCGAACTGGGTTTGGACCCCGACGCGATCGAGGCGGTGGTTCGGTTTGCGCAGGAACATGAAACCGCGCCACGTGAGGGCTGGGAGGGTGTCAATCCTCGCGAGCTCTCGGTCTGGGTTCCACTGGGCTGGGCGTTTGAACCGTTCTCCAGCCCGCTGGGTAATCTGCCCGACCGGGGCGGTCCGGCGGGGCTGATCCTCAAGGACGGCTATATCATCGCGCAATGGGGCGATGTTGACCGGGTCGATATGACCTTCTCCATCTCCAAGACTTTTCTCAGCCATGTTGTGGGTCTGGCTGTCGATGACGGGCTGATCGCGGATGTCTCTGATCCCGTGTCCAGCGATGTCGAAGATCCGCTCTTTCACACCGCACACAATACGCCGATCACCTGGGAGCAGATGTTGCGGCAGACCTCGGGCTGGTCCGGCACACTGTGGGACAAGCCGGACTGGGCCGATCGGCCCGCGCGCGATAATCCGGCCCGTGACCTCGTCGCCGGTCCGCCGACACCGGGCGAACACTGGGAATACAATGATGTCCGCGTGAATGCGCTGGCACTCGCTGCCCTGCATGTGTGGGAGGAGCCACTGCCGGACGTGTTGAGACGGCGCATCATGGACCCGATCGGGGCGAGTGATCGCTGGCAATGGCAGGGCTATCGCAACAGCTATGTCGAGATTAATGGCGAGACGATGTGGTCGGTCTCGGGCGGCGGACATTGGGGCGGCGGCATGATGCTGACGGCCTATGACCAGGCGCGGCTGGGTTTGCTGGGCCTGCATCGCGGGACGTGGGACGGGCGGCAAATCCTGTCCGATGACTGGTTCGAGGCCTCGCTCACCCCGACCGATGTCGCACCGCACTATGGCTATATGAATTTCTTCCTCAATCGCCCGGGCCTGGCGGGAGCGACCATCGCGGTTGATACGGCTCCCGACAGCAGTTTTGCCTATCTGGGCGCGGGCGCGAACATGGTCTTCATCGATCCCGAGCATGATCTGGTGGCCGTGGTCCGCTGGATCGAGGCCCGTGAACGCGGAGAATTTATCCGTCTTTTGATGCAGGCGGTCGAAGACTAGCCCGGCATGAAACGTTCGGTCATGCGATGGCGGTCACCGGGATGGGTGAGCCGGGCATAGGTTACCACGTCATCGCCCTGGAATGTCCGTCGTTCGAGCAGCAGACAGGCCCCACCGGGGGACATTTCCAGCAAGCCCGCCTGGTCCGGCGTGGCATTGAACGCCGAGATCGTGTGTTCCGCCTCGGTCCAGGGTGCAGCATTGAGCAGCCAGCCACCGGGCGGGGTGGTGTGGAAATCGGCCTCGTTCGCTGCGGGAAGCAGGGCGAGATTGATCCAGCGTTCTTCCAGTTCCACGACCACTTCATCGGCGCGGTGCAGCGCCTGGATATGCAGGAGGGGATGGCCCGGCGCAGCATTGAAGGCCCGGGCCAGACGCTCATCGGCGGGCACCGTCTGCGCGATGCGACAGGTATAGGCATAGGCCTGGCCGCGTGCGGGAATGGCCTTGGCCATGTCGGTGATTTCCAGCAGGGCAGTGGGCGCTGCGGGCTGGGCGACAAACGAGCCGGCACGTCGTCGCCGCTCGATCCAGCCGGCTTCTGCCAGTTCTTTAAGCGCCCGGTTGACCGTCATGCGAGCCGTGTCGAAATGCCGGGCGAGATCCTCCTCGCCGGGAATACGATGACCGGGCGGCCAGGTGCCGGTCTGGATCAGGTCCAGGAGCGCGGTCTTGATCTGGTCATACACGGGACCCGTCCCGGTCAGGCTGAGCTGGGATTGCCAGGACGTCATGAGCCCATCCGCTCCAGCACCCGTCGCGCCGTGTCCGCATAGCTCGCATTGACGCGATCGCGGCACAGGGCGCGGCCGTTGTCGACCACGCGGCGTCCTCCGACCCAGACGGTTTTAACCTGCCGACTGTCGCCCGCGAAGATCCAGGTGTCGAGCGCGCGGTCAGCCCGGCGGCCCGCCAGCATGGGGTCGTCGGGATCGAGCGCGATAATGTCGGCCCGTTCGCCCAGATCGATTCCGCGTGCAGGCTGGTTGAGGGCCTGGGCTCCGCCGGCCAGTGCTTTTTGGAACAGCCAGCGACCATTGCTGACATCTTCTTCGGTCAGACAGGTCCGGCTGCGCTGGATCAGGCGCTGGCTGTATTCCAGCGTTCGCAATTCCTCGGACAGGTCGATGCGAATATGACTGTCCGTGCCGATACCAAACTGGCCGCCTTGCACCTGGAAGGGCCGAGCAGGGAAAATACCATCGCCCAGATTGGCCTCAGTCTGAGGACACAGGCCGATAATGGCATCTGCGCTGGCAATACGTCCGCTCTCGGCGGGGTTGATATGCGTGGCATGAACCAGGCACCAGCGCTCATCCACGGGCAGATGATCGAACAGAAAGGCCACGGGACGGCGGGCATGCGCCTTGAGGGAGGCCTCCACTTCAGCGATTTGTTCGGCGATATGGATATGGACCGGCCCGTCAGTAATCAGGCCCAGGGCGGACTGGATGTCGTCGATCGACACGGCGCGCAAGGAGTGGGGCGCAATGCCCAGCCGCGCATTGTCCAGTCCGGCCAGGGCCAGCTGACTGGCTTCAACCAGCGCCGCATATCCGTCGCGGTCATGGTAGAAGCGCGCCTGACGCGCGGATAGAGGGGCCTCATCAAACCCGGCGCGACGATAAAAGACGGGCAGCAGGGTGAGAGCGATACCGGTCCGGTCGGCGGCGGTGGCAATGCGGCGACCCATTTCGGCCCGATCCGCATAGGGTGTGCCGTCGCGATCATGATGGAGATAGTGAAACTCACCAACGCTGGTGAAACCGCTCTCCAGCATTTCGCAATAGGCCAGTGCCGCGATGGCCTCGACATCGTCCGGGTTCAGTTCGGCCACGAAGGCATACATGCACTCCCGCCACGTCCAGAAATCATCGCGCTGGGCGGTCTTGAACTCAGTCAGCCCCGCCATGCCGCGCTGGAAGGCGTGGGAGTGGAGATTGCCCAGACCGGGCAAACCGATCGCGACGATTTCATCGCCCGGCGCAGCATCCACACCGATGTGAAGACGGTCGATCATGCCGCGTGCATCCACACGCACCCGCACATTGTGAACCCAGCCATCGGGCAAGAGCGCTTCTGTGAAATGGAAATGCATCATCGGTTCAACTCGCAGCTGGACACGGGAGCGGTCCGGACTTAATTGTATAGACAAAAGAAAATTTGCCTAGGGGAAGACCATGCCATTTGACCGGGTTTTGACCGGAGCGCGACTGGCCTGCATGACGACGGGCGCAGCGCCTTACGGACAGGTCGACGATGCGGTTCTCGCTATTGAGGCGGGTCGGATCGCGTGGATTGGACCGGCGGACGCTTTGCCGAGTCCCGCCCTTCAGACCGATCATCTGGATGGTCGCTGGATAACCCCGGCGCTGATTGACTGCCATACCCATCTCGTTTTCGGCGGGAACCGGTCGGACGAGTTCGAACGACGGCTCAAGGGTGAAACCTATACTCAAATTGCACAGTCCGGTGGTGGAATAAACCGAACGGTTAAGGAGACGCGACGCTTGCCGGCCCTTCATCTGGCGGCAGACACCTTGCGTCGCCTGGAGACCTATACGGCAGAGGGTGTCGGGACCGTCGAGATAAAGACAGGGTATGGCCTCGATCGTGACAGCGAGCTGAACATGCTCAAGGCCATCCGGGCAGTCACGCATAGTGCGGATGTGCGGATTTGTGCAACCTTGTTGGCCGCTCATGCCATTCCCGTCGAATATGAGGGCCGGTCCGCCGACTATATCGACGAGGTCTGTATTCCCCTGGCGCGGCAAGCGGCCCAGGAGGGGCTGGCCGACGCCGTGGATGCCTATTGCGAGCGCATTGCCTTTTCGCCTGAGGAGACCCGGCGCCTTTTCATTGCCGCCAAGGCGGCCGGACTGCCGGTCAAACTGCATGCCGACCAGTTCTCCGATCTGGGCGGTGCGCGCCTGGTCGCCGAATTTGGGGGGCTGTCGGCCGATCACATCGAATACGCCTCGCGCGAAAGCATCGAGGCGATGGCCGCATCGGGCACGGTTGGCGTTATTTTGCCGGGCGCGTTTTACGCCACCCGGGAGACGCAGGCACCGCCGATTGAGTGGATGCGCGAACTGGGGGTGGATATGGCTGTGGCGACCGATGCCAATCCGGGCTCCTCACCCATGCTCTCCCTACTGACGGCCGCCAATATGGCCTGCGTCCTGTTCGGACTGACTGTGGAAGAAGCGCTCGCCGGAATCACACGCAATGCGGCCCGGGCCCTGGGACGTCACGATGAGATCGGCACGCTGGAAGTGGGCAAACAGGCGGATCTGGCCGTCTGGGACATTGAAGGTCCAGCGGATCTTGTTCAGTGGATCGGACACCGTCCGCTGCATGGCCGTTTGATGGCGGGAGAATGGGTATGAGTACGGTGATCACGATCCGCCCGGGGCAGATGACCCTGTCAGGCTGGCGGTCCATCTATCGCGGCGCGCCTATGGCGCTGGATGAGGCCTGCCGGGCCGGGGTCGATGCGTCGGCCCGCACGGTTCAGGACCTCATCGCATCCGGTGCAGCGGTGTATGGCCTCAATACCGGGTTCGGCAAGCTGGCGCAGACCCGGATCGCCGATGAGGAACTGGCCGTCCTGCAGACCCGGCTGGTACTCTCCCATGCCGCAGGTGTCGGCGAGGCCCTGCCGCGTCCGGTCGTGCGATTGATGATGGCGCTCAAACTCGCCAGCCTGGGACGCGGCGCGTCGGGCCTGCGCTGGACGACACTGAAAGCCCTCGAAGCGATGCTGCGGGCCGATGTCCTGCCGGTGATCCCGGCACGCGGTTCGGTCGGGGCGTCCGGGGATCTGGCCCCTCTGGCCCATATGTCCGCCGGTCTGATCGGGCAGGGCGAGGCGTTTCATGCGGGTGAGCGCATGAGCGCCCGGGACGCGCTGGCCAATGCGGGTCTGGCCCCCGTGGAACTGGGTCCGAAAGAAGGGCTCGCTCTGCTCAATGGTACGCAATGTTCCACGGCCCTGGCGCTAGCGGGCCTGTTTGAGGCCGAACAGGCCGCCCGCTCGGCAGTGCTCTCGGGTGCGCTGTCGCTGGACGCGGCCAAGGGATCGGTCGCGCCCTTTGATCCGCGCATTCACGATCTGCGCGGCCATGCCGGTCAGATCGATGTGGCGGCCAGCCTGCGCGGCCTGTTGACCGGCTCGGACATCCTCGACAGTCATAGTGGCTGCGAGAAGATCCAGGACCCTTACTGCCTGCGCTGCCAGCCCCAGGTGATGGGGGCCGTGTTCGACCTGTTGCGCCAGGCCGCGTCGACCCTCGACATTGAAGCCAATGCGGTCACGGATAATCCGCTGGTCTTCACCGATACGGGTGAGGCCATTTCGGGCGGGAATTTCCACGCCGAACCGGTGGCGTTTGCTGCGGACCAGATCGCGCTGGCTGTCTGCGAGATCGGCGCAATCAGCGAACGGCGGATTGCCCTGCTCACCGATCCTGCCGTGTCCGGACTGCCCGCCTTCCTGACGCCCAATCCGGGTATCAATTCAGGCTTCATGATCGCCCATGTCACGGCGGCTGCGCTGGTCAGCGAGAACAAACAGAAAGCCTATCCCGCTTCGGTCGATAGCATTCCAACCAGTGCCAATCAGGAAGACCATGTCTCCATGGCCACACATGGGGCCTATCGCCTGCTGCAGATGACGCAGAATCTGCGCGATGTGATTGCCGTGGAACTCCTGTGTGGGGCCCAGGGCGTGGATTTCCACAGCCCGCTGAAAACATCGCCAGCCCTGGAAACGGCCAAGGCCCGTTTGCGTCAGGACGTGCCGGTCTATGGTGATGATCGCTATTTTGCCGATGATATCCAGGCCGCCTCAGCCCTGATCGCGTCGGGGGAGCTGGTGGCGGATCTCGATCTGCCGGGCGTGACGTAATGGATGTCTACACGCTAAGCGCTGGCACCGGGCCGCTCGTGGTCTCGATGCCGCATTCCGGACTGGCTCTCTCGCCGGACCTGGAGTCACGCCTTTGCGACCAGGCCCGGGCGCTGCCGGATACGGACTGGCATATTCCGCAGCTTTACGAGTGTCTCGATGATCTCAACGCGTCAGTGATCCGCGCGAATTATTCGCGATATGTCGTTGATCTCAATCGGGATCCGTCGGGTAAATCGCTTTATCCCGGACAGGCGACGACTGGTCTTGTGCCGACGGAGTTTTTCGATGGCGCACCCCTCTATTTGGAGGGAGAGGGCCCGGACGCTGCCGAGATTGAGGCGCGCCGACGCGCCTATCACGCGCCCTATCATCAAGCCCTGTTGGACCGCATCGATCATGTTCGTGCCGTGCATGGTTATGCTGTCCTGTGGGACGCTCATTCCATCGCCAGCGTGGTGCCGCGCCTGTTCGAGGGGCGTTTGCCGGATCTCAATCTGGGCACCCATTCCGGCCAGTCCTGTGCGCCGGAGATCCAGGCCGCAGCCGAGGCCGCGATGGCGAACGCCACCGACTATGAGACGGTGTCCAATGGCCGGTTCAAGGGGGGCTGGATTACCCGCCATTACGGCCAGCCCGCGCATCATGTGCACGCCCTGCAAATGGAGATCGCCCAAATTGCCTACATGGCCGAGGGCGCGCCCTACACATTTCACGCCGACAAGGCCAACCGCCTGCGTCCCGTCCTGAAATCCATCCTCAAGGCCGCGCTCGATGCGGCGGCCCGCCTTTATGCCGGAGACCCGTCATGACCGCCTCCCGTCTCGATAACACCCGTCTCATCCGCGCCAAGCATGGTTCGGAACTCGATGCCCTCAACTGGGCGGCAGAAGCCCCGCTGCGCATGTTGATGAACAATCTCGATCCGGATGTCGCGGAAAAGCCGGAAGAGCTGGTTGTCTATGGCGGTATCGGTCGTGCGGCGCGGGACTGGGAGAGTTTCGACCGCATTGTGGCGACGCTGAAACGGCTCAAGGAAGACGAGACCCTGCTGGTTCAGTCGGGCAAGCCGGTCGGTGTGTTTCGCACCCACACAGATGCGCCGCGTGTCCTGCTTGCCAATTCCAATCTTGTGCCGGGCTGGGCGAACTGGGAGCATTTCCGCGAGCTGGATCAAAAGGGCCTGATGATGTACGGCCAGATGACGGCCGGATCGTGGATCTATATCGGCTCGCAGGGCATTGTGCAGGGCACGTATGAGACCTTTGTCGAGGCCGGGCGCCAGCATTATGACGGCGACCTCACCGGAAAATGGATCCTGACCGGCGGTCTGGGGGGGATGGGTGGAGCCCAGCCCCTTGCCGCGACCATGGCCGGAGCCTGTATGCTGGCGGTGGAATGTCAGCCGAGCCGGATCGAGATGCGGTTGCGCACCGGCTATCTGGACAAGCAAGCCACAGATCTCGACGAAGCCCTGGCGATGATTAAGGACGCCTGTGCCAAGGGGCAGGCGATTTCGGTGGGGTTATTGGGCAATGCGGCCGAGATCTTCCCCGAACTGGTCCGGCGCGGCGAACATCCTGACATGGTGACGGATCAGACGTCCGCCCATGATCCGGTCAATGGCTATCTGCCGCTGGGCTGGACACTCGAGGAGTGGGACGCCAAGCGTGAGCGCGCGCCGGATGAGGTGGCGGCGGCGGCCAAGGCCTCCATGGCGGTCCAGGTCCGGGCCATGCTGGAGTTCTGGAAACAGGGCGTGCCCACACTCGATTACGGTAATAATATCCGCCAGATGGCGCTGGATGAAGGGGTTGCCGACGCGTTCGATTTCCCCGGATTTGTCCCGGCCTATATCCGCCCGCTCTTTTGTCGCGGGATTGGTCCGTTCCGCTGGGCGGCCCTGTCCGGTGATCCCGAAGACATCTACAAGACCGATGCAAAGGTGAAGGAGCTGATCCCGGATAATCCGCACCTGCACCGCTGGCTCGACATGGCCAGGGAGCGCATTCACTTCCAGGGCCTGCCAGCGCGCATCTGCTGGGTCGGGCTGGGCGAGCGCCACAGGCTGGGACTGGCGTTCAACGAGATGGTCAAAAAGGGCGAGCTGTCTGCGCCGGTCGTGATCGGTCGCGATCATCTGGACAGTGGCTCGGTCGCCAGCCCCAACCGGGAAACCGAGGCGATGATGGACGGCTCAGACGCCGTCGCCGACTGGCCGCTGCTCAATGCATTGCTCAATACCGCATCCGGTGCGACTTGGGTGTCGCTCCACCATGGCGGGGGTGTGGGCATGGGCTATTCCATGCATTCCGGCCAGGTCGTGTTGGCCGACGGTACGGATGAGGCTGCCGCGCGTGTCGGGCGTGTCCTGTGGAATGATCCGGGTACTGGCGTGATGCGTCACGCGGATGCGGGATATGAGATCGCGAAGGCGTGCGCGAAAAAGCAGGGGCTGGATCTGCCGAGCGTGGACTAGGCGTCAGGCGCGCACCCGCGCAATGGCCTCCCTGACCGCGTGCAGATCGATCATCACAGCCTGACACAGGGCCCGGATATCGTCGGTGGGTTGAAGCAGGTCCGGGATCATCACGGTCTGGGTGCCTGCCGCATGGGCCGCGCGCACCCCGGTGAAACTGTCTTCCAGCGCCAGGCAGGCGCCCGGATCCATGCCCAGTGCGGCGGCAGCCGCGAGGAAGGGTTCGGGATGGGGTTTGCCATGGGTCACATCACTGCGTGTCACCAGGGCCTTGAGGTGCGGGAGGATGCCCGCGCGCGCCAGTCGGTCGGGAGCGTCGGGGCGTGAGGTGGATGTGGCGACGGCCATCGGGATCTGACGTGCGTTGAGCGCCTCGATCAATTCAAACACGCCCGGTTTGAGGGGAATGGCCTCGGCCATTTCCTGTTCGAGCAGATCATGCATCCTTGTATTATAGCGGGCGAAGGGAAAGTCCTCGCCCAGATCGGCGCGCATCACCGGCTCGCTTTCGGCATTGGGCACGCCGATCAGGCTGCGGTGCAAGGCCTCGCTCATCTCATATCCGAGCTCGCGACAAGCCTGCGTCATGACCTGTTTATAGAGGCATTCCGTGTCGATCAGCGTGCCGTCCATGTCGAAAATGACGGCGGAAAAGGCCTGGAGCATGATGCGTGATCCGGGGTGAGGGCTGTGCGGGCGGGAGGCGGAGATGGCGCGAGCGTCCGCGTCCTGTCAAGGATCAAAACGCCTCGCTGGAGACAGCAAACCCCGTTCGCTCGCACAGCCCGGTCCGCCCGCGCGATGCCCTAGTCCTCCGTGTTCAGACGATCGCTTGCCTCCTGGAGATAGGGCAGAACCGGTTCAAGCTCATATCCCGAGGCGCGGTCGACCAGCTCGCGCAGCCAGTGATTATGACCCGAGCCATAGATCACCACGACACGGTCGCCCGGCTGTGTCACCTGTTGCAGCTTGTTGAAGATCTTCGCATTGCGCAGGAACCAGCCGGCGGCGAGATCCGCTCCGGGCTGGGTTTCGCCGTCACCAAAGGCAATGATATCCCAGTAAAACTGGTCCATGCCCTCATCATCATTGCTCATGACGAGCAATTCCGGGATGGAGGCTGTGCGCTGGGCGGTCTCGAAGGCGGCGACCATGTCGGACATGTCCGCAATCGCCTGGAGGTCGGCCATGCGGCCGGTGGTTTCCGCATGCGCTGCCACGGCCCCAAACGGGAAATAGTCGGGCTCGTCTGCTGCGGGTTGTTCATCAATTGAATAGACCCGTTCGACGCCCGCGCTGTGGGCCAGGCGATAGCCGATCTGAACCGCTTCCTCGCGCACCTCGCCCAGCTGCTCCAGGGTGAACGTCTCGTAGGAGGTGTCCCGATAGGGCGGTGCCGCCTGGCGTTCGAGCGCGATCACTGTGGGCTGAAACTCCAGCAGCACCGTGTTCAGCATGGCCAGTTCGGCCTGGCGGCGATCGCTGAGCACATCATCGGCTTCCATATTGTTGAGATCCATCCCCGGATTGCCGAAATGATAGGTGCCCAGCACCATCACTGTAACAGGCTCGTCGGACTGCGCCTGAGCAGGTGCGGCCAGAACGGGCGCGGCCAGTAACGATGTGGACAGGAACAGGCTGGTGGCCAGAAGACGTGTGAACAAACGCATGGTGTTTCCCCAATCTTTGCCGGCGTCCCCGTGAGCGCCGGTCTACACAGTCTGGATGCGCTGACCCTTGCATTTGGATGCAGGCGGAGGTGTTGCGCGCAATACGGGCAAGGCCAAGTGCGTGCGCATCAGCGCTGGTCTTGGCGGCATAGCCGTCCTAGATAGGCGGTCAAACGTCTGACTCGGAGGCCCTTATGTCGTCTGGCTTTTATGATTTCCTGTCCCAAGAACTGCAGCAGATCGAGGCGGATGGTCTCTACAAGCGCGAGCGCATCATCACCTCGGAGCAGTTCTCCGAAATTGATGTGAATCAGGATGGCAGCGAGAGCCATGTGATCAATTTCTGCGCCAATAATTATCTGGGCCTGGCCAATCGTCCCGAACTGGTGGAGGCGGCCAAGGCCACGCTCGACACGCACGGTTTTGGCGTCGCATCCGTGCGTTTTATCTGCGGCACCCAGGATATCCACAAGGAGCTGGAAGCGCGCATTGCGGCCTTTGCCGGACAGGAGGACGCCATCCTCTATGCAGCGGCGTTCGACGCGAATGGCGGCGTGTTTGAGCCGTTACTGGGTCCGGAAGATGCGATTATCTCCGATGCCCTGAACCATGCATCCATCATCGATGGTGTGCGCCTGTGCAAGGCCAAACGCTATCGCTATGCCAATTCGGACATGAATGCCCTGGAAGATCAGCTCAAACAGGCCCGGGCTGATGGCTGTCGGCACATTCTGATCGTCACCGATGGCGTGTTCTCCATGGATGGTTATATCGCCAAACTGCCCGAGATTGTCGCTCTGGCCGAAAAATATGACGCACTGACCATGGTCGATGATTGCCATGCCCACGGCTTCATGGGCGCCAAGGGGCGCGGTACGGCGGAGCATTGCGGCGTGCTGGGCAAGATCGACATCATCACCGGAACGCTGGGCAAGGCGCTGGGCGGTGCCATGGGCGGTTTCACCGCGGCGCGCAAAGAAGTCATCGACATGCTGCGCCAGCGTTCGCGGCCCTATCTGTTCTCCAATTCCCTGGCTCCGTCGATTGTTGGCGCCTCCCTCAAGGCGCTTGACATGGTCGAGGCCGGCGATGATCTGCGGGCCCGCCTGTTCGACAATGCGGCGCGCTTCCGAACGGGGATGAGCGAGGCCGGATTTGATCTTCTGCCGGGTGAGCACCCGATCATTCCGGTCATGCTGGGTGATGCGGCTCTGTCGCAGCAAATGGCGTCCAAGCTGATGGATGAGGGGGTTTATGTGATCGGCTTCTTCTATCCGGTTGTGCCCAAGGGTCAGGCCCGCATCCGCACGCAGATGTCAGCAGCGCATACGCCGGAGATGATTGACCGCGCCGTGGCCGCCTTCACCAAGGTGGGCAAGGAGCTGGGGGTCATCTGACCCCACACGGACTTAGGGGCGGGACAGACCGCCCCACATTCCCCCCAATTTCTCCGCGTGATCGCCGTTTTGGGTCTCGAAAATTCTCCCGTCCTGGGAGAATATGCATCTGTTTGATCGCTTGGGGGCATCAACAGCTTCGTACACCTTCTTCGTATGGATGGCCCATACAGGTTTGCAAGCGGGGGACCGGCATGACCGACACTGATATCGCACCATCATCCAGCGCGCGTCCATCGGACGAGATGCTGCCTTTTCTCAACAATTTCCACGACATCTTCACCACGATCGGGGTTTTGATCCTGCTGGGCGGCATCAGCCTGGGTATCGGCCAGGTGATGGGCACGCTCAATTTGCCTGAAGGTGAGATCAGCTGGCAGCTGGCCCTGATGGGGCTGATCGCCGGAGCCACAGTGCTTGTCTGGCTGCTCTCGGCCCTTCTTGTCGGCAAGCAGCGCCGGATCTTGCCGGGCATTGTTCTGGCGGGCGCCTTCATGTTCGCCTGCACAATCTTGCTGGTGTGGGGATATACACAAATCCTGGTGCAGGGCCTGGGGCTGGAAGAGGGGGCTGTCGAGGCCGCCTTTGAAGCCGCCGAAGGCATGGAGTTTGGACGTCCGGCCGTGGCCGCCGTGACCTCGCAACTGCCCTGGTCCATTCGCCTGATCCCGGTGATCGCTGCGCTGGCCGCCTTTCTGCCGGCCTTCCTCTATTACCGCCAATTCCGTCTGCCCTTCGCAGGTGGCCTGTCCGGCGTGGGTCTTGTGGGCCTGGCTGTGGCCATCGCCTTCACGATCGAGCCCTATACCGTTGCGCTGTATCTGCCGACCGTGAATGTGCTGGCCGGTCTGGGACTGTTGATCGCTGGAATCGTCTTTGATGCCCGTGACCCGGCCCGCGAAACCCGTCTGGCCGGAACGGCGTTCTGGCTGCATTTCTTTGCGGCGCCTATCCTTCTGAGCGCGGTGGTGAATGTCACGCAGATGGGCTGGTCTTTCAAAGGGTTCGATGTGGACAATCCGGAGGCCGTCAACATGTTTGCCGCCATGGCCGCAAATGATGACCGCGCCGCCTCGCTGGCCATGACCGCACTGGCCGTGATCGGTGTGTTTGCGCTGGTCTCGCTGTTGATCAATCGCCGCGCCCTGATTGTGTCCGGTCTTTTGACGGCGGGATTGTCGATCGCGGTTCTTGTCAACGCCGCCGGTCTGGGTGCCGGCGCCATGATTGCCGTGACCTTGCTGGTGCTCGGCGCCGTGGTCGTGGTGCTGGGAGCCGCGTGGAACCCGATCCGCTCGGTTCTGCTGGCGCCTTTCCCGAGCGAAGGTCCGCTTGCGCGCCTCTTCCCGCCGGTCTCCGCCCGCGAAGGATAGGCCCGGTCAAAAAGGCTGATGTCAAAGGTTGTGCGGGGGTCTGTTGCCCTCGCACCACACGGCAGGCGAAAAGGTTAACAATATTAACCAAAACTTTTGACGCCCGTCGAAACACATGCCCCCATGCGCCCAAAGCGTATGGGGGTGCGTAGTTATGAATTTGCTTCGATTGACCGCTGCCGGTCTTTTCTTTGGTCTTCTGGCCGCTGTGGCCTGGATTGCCTTTTCTCAACACATTGATGCCCAGGTGCTGACGCTTGCGGGCGAACAGGCCAATGTTGAGGACCGGGGTGCGGCCGGTGATTTTCTCAATGTGAAGATCGGATTGCCGATTGCTGCCATCGGAGCGGTGGCCGGTGTTGTCATCACACTGTTCGCCGGCTTGCTGGCCTACAGGCAGGGCGATGTGGATGTCATGCGCTTTGTGGAAGAGAGCATCACGCCCGCTTTGAACCTGCAGAGTAACCTGGCTCGACAGCTATCCTACACGCTGACGCTCTCGCGTCGGTGCTGGCACTGTGCCCATAGCTATTTTGACGCTCAGAACCTCAGTGAGCGAACCGCCCAAGAGCGACAAGAAAAAGAAGACGAGGTAGCGAGGGCAAAAGCCAGTTTCGATGGGGAATTTGCAAAGGCGCGAACGGCCATCCAGGGTGTATTGCGGTCGCTGCGTGATGCTGATGAAAACATGTATGCCAGCAAGCTTCTGCGTGAACAGATCCGCGGCATTCCGGCGAGCCGCGACATGGTGCGGTATCTCATGGACTACGTGCCGGAGAAATCGGTGCTGCGTGCAAACATTTATCCGCACGACCTGATCTACAGCATCAATAATCTCGAGCGTTTCGGGGATGAATCCGATTTCGACGAAGCATTGCGGGCTTATGCCCAATTGCCTGTCGGAGACACGGATATCGAGTATCTGGGCTATTTGCTGTTCCGCTGGTATCTGCGAGTGGATGAGCCCATCCCGGTCAAGGGCGGACAGATCGAAGTGTTCACCCTGAATGTGGGCGCGGCGCTGTTGATGTCGCTTTATGAGCTTTTGCCCAACAAGACCGTGGCGTTGCGACTGTTCAACGAGATTTTTGGCGGTCGTTCAGATGTCGCCCGACGCATTTTGCGGGTGGCTGGACCGAGCCGGGAACAGGTCGCCACACAACGTCTCCAGGACGCCATGGAAGAACAGTTCCAAAATCCCAGCCACTTGATCACCGTGGGTATCAGGGACAAGAATGGCTATCTCGATTGGAAGTATTATGATCGCAAGGTTCATGGCGCCATCCCGCCGGGCCATATGTTGAGCGAATAGGAATCCATCATGCTTGAATCCCGAGAAGAAAAGAAACAGCGTGTTCTGTCGGCTTTGGCCAAGAAGGCCTCGAAGGGGCAGGACGTGGCCGAAGGGGATCTGGGCAAGGACCAGATTCCGCCGGAAGACCAGGTGGACGCGCCCGAGGCGAGCGATGCGAGCCGATCAGACTGGAGCGGCAATACCTCAAACAAGCGCGTTTGATCGCCCCGGATTCGTCCCGACAGGATCCCGCTTTAACCGTCACATACTCTGGCTAGACTTCTGATGGATGGCTGACGACGCTCATGGGGGGCGCGTGCGGCCTTTGATGTCAGGAGGCTATCATGAAGCTTGGAAGCGTTCTTGTTCTGATCGGTGTTGTTCTGGCCATTCTGGGGGGTCTGCTGTGGGGTCTGCCGATTTATGGCGTCTGGCAGCAGGAGCTCGCCGGACGGGCTGAACTGGTTCGTGCGGAACAAAACCGCCGCATCGCTGTTCTCGAAGCCCAGGCCCGCCTGGAAGCCGAGGAATTGAATGCCGCCGCCGAAGTCGCCCGGGCCCGCGGTGTGGCCGAAGCCAATGCCATTGTGGCTGAAGGGCTGGGCGGACCGGAAGGATATTTGCGGTATCTGTGGATCCAGTCGCTGGGCGAGAACGGTCAGGACGTGATCTATATTCCCACCGAGGCCGGCCTGCCCATTCTGGAAGCCAGCCGCCCTCTGCAGGATTAAGCCCACGCCCTTTCGCCCGGGCTGGCGGTTCGGACCCCACCGGTCTCAGGCAGCGGCGCTCTTCGGAGCGCCGTTCTTTTTTGGTCATTAATCATGGGCATCACGGACTGTCTGCCGGCAGGCGATTAATCTGTGTGTTCAAGACAGGGTGTGCAGACAGTCCATGACCCGGTGAAGCCGATTAAGCCGGGCGGATAGGAAGCTCGTATACCGATCGACAGCGTCACCCTGAACAGGCTGTGGTGTGCACCCGATCGCGCGTTCAGTGAGGGAAGTGTAAGCGATCACAACGCCCGGAGGATAAGTCTGGTATTCTCGCTTTGAGTTTGGTCGAATTAAACTAAGTCTCGATCCCGGGAGGAGATTGGTAATGGTGCGTATCTGTTTCGGGATCAGTCTGGCGCTGGCGCTCGCGGTGATCGTGTTGAGCTTGCTCATGGGCGGGAATCCGCCACTGGGCGATATGCCGATGAAACCCGGCTTTGCCACGCCGATACTGGCACTCGAATTTGCCCAGACCCAGGCCGAGCTTGATTTTATCCGCGGTGCCGCCGCCGCCGCACTGCGCGATCATTTGCGGACCATTCAGTATTGGGATCAATTCTTCCCCTTCGCCTATGCCGGCATGGCCATTGCGCTCATGCTGGCCCTGGGGCTGCGTGGTCAGCGTCTGGCCTGGCTGGCTCTGGGATTTGCCGTGCTTGTCATCCCCGCGGACTGGATGGAGAATAATGTCCTCAACCTGTTGATCGCGGATGCGGAAGCGGGGGAGGTCTCGTCCGACCGACGATTGCGGGCCCTGCACGCCCATACCTGGATCAAATGGGCAGCCATCGCGGTGTATGGTTGGTTGTCCGGCCTGGTATTTTGGCTGGATCGGCACCGGATCGAGGCCTTGATGGTCTGGCCGGGTGTGCTGTCCATTGTGATCGTCTGGGTCACCGATTCCAGTGGCCTCGCGGCAGAAGTGATGAGCGTGCTGATGATTCCGTTCATGTTGGCTTTTCCTGTCGCCGCAATCCGCTATCTTGCACAAAAATAGTCGAGATTATGTGCGGGGAGCGCCATGAAAGCCCTGGTTAAAGCCAAAGCGGAAGAAGGTCTGTGGTTGGACAATGTGCCTGAGCCGCAGATCGGACCGGATGATGTCCTGATCAAGATCCGCAAGACCGCGATCTGCGGGACGGATATCCATATCTATAACTGGGACGACTGGGCCGCGAAAAATGTCCCGGTGCCCATGGTTGTCGGACATGAATATGCCGGTGAGATCGTGGATCTGGGCGCCAATGTCACGCGGGTCAAGGTGGGGCAGCGCGTGTCGGGTGAGGGACATGTGGTCGGCGATGCCAGCCGTGCGGTGCGGGCCGGCCGTTTCCATCTGGATCCGGAAACCAAGGGGATCGGCGTGAATGCGCCGGGGGCGTTTGCGGAATATCTCTGCCTGCCGGCGTTCAATGTCGTGCCTTTGCCCGATGCGATCCCTGACGAGATGGGCTCGATCCTCGACCCGCTGGGCAATGCCGTCCACACGGCGCTCAAATATGATCTGATCGGCGAGGATGTTCTGATCACCGGGGCGGGTCCGATCGGCATTATGGCCGCCGCTATTGCCCGCCATGTCGGCGCACGTCATGTCGTGTTGACCGATATCAACACCCACCGTCTCCACCTCGCCAGCCAGGTCGCGCCGAATATCCGCACCGTGGACGTTTCAAAAGAGGATCTGTCGGACGTGATGGCCGAGCTCAATATGAGTGAAGGGTTTGATGTGGGACTGGAAATGTCCGGCGCTCCGCAGGCCTTCGACACCATGCTCGACAAGATGATCATGGGCGGCAAGATCGCCATGCTCGGCCTGCCGGCCAAACCCGTGCCTGTGGATTTCGGCAAGCTTGTCCTCAAAGCCATTCGGCTGGACGGGATTTATGGCCGGGAGATGTTCGAGACCTGGTACAAGATGATCGCCATGCTGGAGAGCGGACTGGACGTCTCGCGCATCATCACACATCGGTATCCGGCCGATGAGTTTCAGAAAGGCTTTGACGCCATGCGTTCGGGTAAATCCGGCAAGGTCGTCCTCGACTGGAACTGATCGTTCTGTTTGATCCTGGAGGTAACGCCCGGTCAGGGGCGGGGAATCACTATGACTGATAAACGCGTGCCGCTTGAAAACTATGTCGAATATCCCGGACCGGACATGCTGTCGCGCATCACGGCGTTCACCGCCGATCTGAAACGCCGTCGGTCAGTGCGCGATTTTGATAATCGCCCCGTCGATGACGCGGTGATCCACGCAGCGATTGACGCAGCGGGCTCCGCACCATCCGGCGCCAATCACCAGCCCTGGCATTTCGCGGTCATCCAGGATCCGGTCAAGCGCCGGGCCCTGCGCGAGGCCGCCGAAGCCGAGGAACGCGCCTTTTATGAGGGCAAGGCGGGTGAAGAATGGCTCGATGCACTCGCCCCGCTGGGCACGGATGCCAGCAAGCCCTTTCTGGAACACGCGCCCGTCATTATCGCCATTTTCGCGCAAAAGCGCGGCGGTGTGACCGTCGAGGAAAGTCGCAAGAATTACTACATCAATGAGAGTGTCGGCATTGCCTGCGGTTTCATGCTGGCGGCGCTGCATCAGGCCGGTCTGGTGACATTGACCCACACGCCCAATCCGATGCGTTTTCTCAACACGGTCTGCGAGCGGCCTGCGGACGAGAAGGCCTTCATGCTGATTGTGGCAGGCTATCCGGCGCCGAACGCCACGGTGCCCGAACACGCCCTGATCAAGAAATCGCTGGACGATATCTCCAGCTGGATCTGACCCGCCACGTCGAATTGGTTAGCGATAACATGCTTTAAGCCACCATACGTCTATACCCGTAGAGACGTTGTTAAACTCTCCGGGGTATTCCTGCGTCATGGTGATGGGTGGTTGAGGTGTGATGTGAGCCAGCTGGATGCCCTGGGCGGCGGACGAAATCTGAACTTGGACATCCCCAGTCCGGGGGATGAGGGGCGTGTAGCCGCTGCGCAGTCGTTGCAACGCGAAATGGCCACCCGGCGCTCGATCCGGGCCTTCTCCGATCAGGCTGTACCCAAAGAGGTTATTCGTTCAGCGCTGGAAATTGCTGTGGCGGCCCCCAGCTCGGCCAATCGGCAAGCCTGGCGGTTTGTCGCCATTTCAGATCCTGATATTCGCCGCACGGTTCGCGAACTGGCGGAGGCAGAGACCCGCGATTTTCTGCATACACACGGTCATAAATCCTGGATGAGCGGAACCAACCCCTATTGGCGCTCAAGCTCGCGTGCCCATCTGGAAGAGGCACCCTGGATGATTGCGGTGTTTGATCGTGAGCCCAAGGATGCAGAAGAAGTGCTGCGCCAACATCTGATGACACGTGAGAGCGCCTGTATTGCCACCGGTTTTCTGGTCAGCGCGCTTCACCTGATGGGGTTGGGCACGCTGGTGCATGGCCCGGCTGCGTCGGACTATCTTGAGGAGGTGGCCACCGATGATGAGGGGGAGCGCCTGGCGCTGCTCGTCCTGGTCGGCCATCCGCGCGAGGATGAGGGCGAGACAACGCCCGCCTTTACCCCCAAAAAACCCTTTCACTCGGTCGCCAGCATCCTGGACGGTGATCGCTAGCTGGCGTGATACCGTCGACGTTTGGCAGTGAAGGACCAGATCAGGGCGACGATCCAGCCAATGCCGGTCCAGCCGAGCAGGAGATTGGTCAGAAAGATCGCGAACGTATTGTGATGGCCGCGGATCAACGCGATCAGCGTGGGCAGAAAGCCGAAAATCAGTCCGGCCAGCGCGACTTCAGGACCCATGATGTAAACTTCCATAATTCATCACCTTATCGATTTTCGATAAGTTACGAGGTCTGGCGACAGGCTTCAAGTCGTCATGGGTGGGATTTTCGACTGTTCGGTCCCGCTTTGCCATGTCTCGGTAAGGTCGAAAGCTGGCGCAGTTTTGAGCCAAACGAAAACCCCGGCCACGATGGGCCGGGGTGTCCTGGTGCTTTAAAAGGCCAGATCAGGCGTCGACATTGGGGAATTCATACCCCGCATAGATCTCGCGCAGCTTGGTCTTGAGGATTTTGCCGGTCGCACCAATCGGCATTTCATCGATGAATTCGATGGCATCCGGCAGCCACCACTTGGCCACTTCATTCTTGAGATAGTCTAGGATG
Source organism: Maricaulis sp. D1M11 (assembly GCF_047308265.1). Lineage (NCBI taxonomy): Bacteria > Pseudomonadati > Pseudomonadota > Alphaproteobacteria > Maricaulales > Maricaulaceae > Maricaulis > Maricaulis sp. D1M11. Next base: position 253,211 of record NZ_JBKQWY010000003.1, on the reverse strand, counting down.
GATTGCGGATCGGGCTCCGCGCCCTCCTTGAGCTGGACGATGAGCAGCGGGCGTTCCTGCCATTTGGGATGAGGCATGCCCACCGCAGCTGCCATAGCGACATCAGGGTGCCCCATGGCCGCGTTTTCCAGATCGATGGAGGAGATCCATTCGCCACCGGATTTGATGACGTCCTTGGAGCGGTCCGTGATGGTCATATAGCCATCCCCGTCGAGATGAGCGACGTCGCCCGTCTTGAACCAGCCATCATCGGTGAAACTGTCCGCGCCGGCCCCGCGGTAATAGGCCGATGCAATCCACGGTCCACGGACGTGGACATGGCCGGAGGACTGGCCGTCCCAGGGCAATTCCTGGCCTTCATCATCAACGATGCGCATGCCGACACCAAAGACCAGACGGCCCTGTTTCAGCTTGATCTTGACCTCTTCCTCACGGTCCAGCGCATCATGCTTGGGCAGGGCGGCATTGACAGTGCCCAGCGGGCTCATTTCCGTCATGCCCCAGCCTTGCTGCATGATCACATCATACTTGTCCTCATAGGCGCGCAGGAGGGCTTCGGGCAGGGCAGAGCCGCCGATCAGCACGCGTTCAATCGTGTCGATGCGATTGCCGCTTTGCTCCAGATACTGCAGCAGGCCGAGCCAGACCGTGGGCACACCGGCGACGTAATTGACTGTCTCGCTTTCAATCATCGCATGGATGGAGGGTCCATCAAGCTGTGCGCCCGGCATGACCAGTTTCGCCCCGTTCATCAAGGCGGCGTAGGGAATGCCCCAGGCATTGACGTGGAACATCGGTACGACAGGCATCAGATTGCCCCGCGCGCCCACACCGATCACGTCCGAGGCGGAGCAGGCCATGGCGTGGAGCACGCTGGAGCGATGGGAGTAGAGCACGCCTTTGGGATCACCTGTAGTGCCAGACGTGTAACACAGGCCCGCCGCCGTATATTCGTCAAACACCGGCCAGTCATACCGTGTGTCCTGCTTGGCGATGAGGCTTTCATAATCGCGCGATTTGGTCTTGGCCGCGTCGAGATGGGTCTCGTCCGTCAGCATGATCCAGTTCTTCACCGATTTGGCGTGAGCGGCGATTCCGTCGATCAGCGGGGCGAACGTCTTGTCGTAAAACACCGCCTTGGCCTGGGCATGGTCGAGCATCCAGATCAGCTGGCGCGGATCAAGGCGCGGATTGACGGTGTGAACCACAGCGCCCATGCCGGAGATGGCATAATAGAGTTCCAGGTGACGATGCGTGTTCCACGCAATCGTGGCGACCCGGTCGCCTTCCTTGATCTTCAGATCCTTGATCATCGCATTCGCGAGCTGACAGGACCGCTCATGGGTGGTGGCATAGGTCTGGCGATGAATCTCGCCGGTTTCGGGAAGCCGGGTCACGACTTCCTGTTCGCCATGGCATTTGGCGGCGTGGACGAGAATGTCCGAAATCATCAACGGACAATCCATCATATGGGCGCGCAAGGTCATGTATCTCCCCTTTATCTTCTGACGCGGCGGGTTGTCCCGCTCTTCGCTCTCTCCATGAAAAAGCCATCCGGCTCACAGCGCAATCCCTTTGATCCATCTGGTCAAAGGGATTATCGCTCAACTCCCGGTGTCTTCCAGTGTGGAGTTATGGTTCGAATGCTCGCAGTTTCCACTTCAATCCCGACGTTTGAGGACGTTCAAGACGCCGCACGACAGATCCAGGCCGAGGCCGTGCGCACGCCGCTCTTGCGTCATGACCGCCTGGATGAGGCCGTGGGTGGCCGGGTTTTTATCAAGGCTGAAAACCTGCAACGCACCGGGTCCTTCAAGTTTCGCGGGGCCTATAACCGGATTTCCCGCCTGACACAGGACGAAAAATCACGCGGCATCATGGCCTATTCCTCGGGCAATCATGCCCAGGGTGTGGCCGCTGCCGCGAAACGGGTCGGAACCTCGGCCAAGATCCTGATGCCGGCAGATGCGCCTGCGTCCAAGGTCGACGGGGTGAGGTTTTACGGCGGCGAGGTCATTGCCTATGACCGGGCGCGGGAGAATCGCGAAGCCATCGGTGCCGAGATCGCCGAGCGGGAAGGCCGGATACTGGTTCCGCCTTATGAGGACCCGTATATCATGGCCGGGCAGGGCACGGCGGGTCTGGAGGCCTGTGAGCAATTGGCCGAGCAGGGCGTACGTGCTGACCTTGTGGTGTGCTGTGCAGGGGGCGGCGGTCTCATTGCCGGTGTGGGCCTGGCCTTCAAGGCCTTGCAGCCCGAGGCGCGTATTTTTTCTGCCGAGCCTGAAGGCTTTGATGATCACCGACGCTCTCTCGAATCCGGCACACGTCAGCGCAATAGCCGGCTGTCCGGATCGATCTGTGATGCCATCCTGACGCCTGAACCCGGTTCCATGACCTGGCAGCTCAATCAGAAACAGCTGAGCGGCGGGGTGGCTGTGAGCGATGAGCAGGTATTGGAGGCGATGGCCTTTGCCTGGCGTCATTTCAAACTGGTGGTGGAACCGGGCGGGGCTGCGGCTCTGGCCGGATTGCTTTCCGGTGAACTCGATGCAAAAGGCCGCACCAGCTGTGTCCTGGTCACGGGCGGCAATGTGGATCGTGAGATCTTTGCCCGGGCGCTGGACCTCGCCTGATCCCGCATCAGCCCGGCTGTCACGGTCGGAACTAGGAGCGATCCCAATAGGGGGCGCCATTGCGCCCCCTGTCGAGGATTTTGATTATCCGGACATCAAACTGTCCGGGTATCGGGTGAGGGCCATGCCCAAGGGATGATCGAAATCGGGTGCAGCGGCGTTATTCGACCGCGTCGACGGGATTGTAACCGCTGGCCTCGAGGACGGCGTAGGGGTCGTTGAAATTCATCAGTTCGGCCAGGGCCTCGACCTCATTGCCGTGCTGTTCCACATAGGCCGTGACGATCTGTCGACCGACCCAATAGCCCGCCTCATGCGGCCAGCCCTCCGGGGCGTTCTGATAGTTTTGCAGCCAGCGCAATATGGCCGCCTGCATCTCGGGGGAGCGATTATTGAGGTCGGACCCGTTGGCGACTGCCGCTTGTACAATCTCACGATCCTGCTGGAATTCCTGCCACAACCAGGCTTCGCGTTCGCGGGCCCAGCTATCACGCTCCGCAGAGGGCGCTGCGTCGGTTGCACGCCAGGCCACATAATCGGCAAGGCCTTCCATGATCACGCCCGCCAGCAGGGGATCGCGGGACCAGTCAATGGTCGAGAAGTCCTGCATGGTGTGCACGGTTTCATGGGCGAAAAACATGCGGAACGAGGCGCGGATTTCCTCTTCGGTAGTATTGACGGCGCAGATCACCTCCAGCCCCAGGACCTGGGCACCCGGACCCGCCGTGCCGCCGGAATTGCCACCGCCAAATACGACATGGATGTCCGGCAGGGCCTGGCCCGGCAACAGGGTCGCAAGGCGGCTATAGATCTGGTTGAGTTCCTCATTGCTGTCTTCTGCAATCGGCAGGCAGACATCAATGGCGCGTTGATAGGCATCAGGATTGTCGGCGATCCGGCCGGCCAGGTTCTTCGCGCTGACAATGCGATTGGGCGTGAAGATTTCGACCCCGCGGCCTGCACCATCCAGATATCCCGCTTGCAGATCCTCTTCGGTCGGTGCGCCGTGTGTGGCGTTGAAGACCTCGACAAACCGGCGGGCATCGTCGGAATTGACCCGATAGGCCTGGGTTTGCGGTGTAGACTCGGTTTGCGGTGTAGCCTGGGCCTGCGCCGTTGCGCAAAATCCCACCAGGCTGGCGCTGGCAAGCGCAGCGCTCAGCGTGACATTCATACGTCCCATGAACTGGGTTCCCTCAACAAAAATATGACCGAACCCCATACGGTCGGTCATGATGTTCACGCCCCCAAGCGTTGCCCTAATCTAGGAAGACTTCCCCGACTTGTCACCGAGTAAAGTATGAAGATTATGCAAGGTCGTGCCGTTTGCCTCGGCCTGAACGCAGGTGCTAGCGCCCCTGGGCACCGGGATGGATCTGGAACACCGCCTGGGGTGTTGATCCGCGATCCAGATCATCCTCGATCAACAGGGGCGTGCTCTCATCCGCATTGAGACGCGACCGGTAGACCTGAAGATTTTCCATCACGCGCATCACATAATTACGGGTTTCCGAGAAGGGGATGCTCTCGACCCAGTCGATCGGATCCACATCCGGATCGCGGGGATCCCCATAGGCCTCGATCCACTGGCGGGCACGATGACCACCGGCATTATAGGCTGCCAGGGCAACGACATAGGAGCCGTCATAATCTTCGACGACTTCACCCAGATGGGCCATGCCCAGGGTCAGATTATAGTCCAGATCATCGGTCAGCCAGTTGAACCGATAGGGTTCACCCAGTGATCGCGCGGTCTGGCGGGCGGTGGCGGGCATCAATTGCATCATGCCGCGTGCGCCGGCCCCCGAGACAGCCCGCTGGGAAAACTCGGTTTCCTGACGGATCACGGAATGAACCAGCGCATCTTCCGGAGCGATGAATTCGGAATCGGGCAGGCTGATGGTCGGATAGGCGCTTTCCGGCAGGATCATCCCGTTCTGACGCGCCGCCTTGGCCGCCCGCACCGACTGGCGCGTATAGAGATAATCATTGGCCAGTTCCGCGAGCAGCACGGCTTCCTGCGGATTATCAATCGTGTCGTCCATGCGGTAGATGAAGAGGCGGAAATAGTAATCCTCGCCCTGTTCCGCCAGCAAATGCATGGCGCGCACCTGGGGACGAGTCTCGAAATGCAGGCGGGCCTCTTCGGTTGGCACAGGATCCACGCCCAGATCCATCACAGCTTCATCGCCGTGCAGGGCGGTCAGGGCGAGCTGACCGTAATAGGCGGTCGAGTGTTCACCCGCCGCTTCGTAATACTGCGCCGCTTGATCCGCATTGCCCATCGCATCGGCGGCGCGTGCCATCCAGTACCAGGCCCGCGAGGTGGAGACCGGAGAGGTCACGTTTTCGCGCAGATGGGTGAAATGTCCAAGTGCAATGCCCGGCTGATCGAGATGCACCAGGGCCAGCCAGCCTGACACAAATTCGGCATCCGCAAAATCAGCACCACGAGACATGCCGTGCGCCGCAGCGAGGTCATAAGCCGTTTGATAATCCTGATCGCGGATCAAGGTGAGGATGGAGAGTTTGCGCTCGGTCCACATGCGCTCCAGCGCTGTGGTATTGCCGTGTGCGTCCGGTAATTGCAGCAACAGGGGCAGGGCGTCATCGCGCAATCCCGAGCGGCGACGCCAGCGGGCGCGTTCAAAGACCAGGCCCGGATCATTCTGCAGCGAGGCCGGGACCCGGTTGACGGCGGCATCAACACCGCTCTGGCGACCGGCCAGGCGCAGACGCGCATCGGCGAGCGCGCGGTCCGATCCGCTCAGCAATCCCACCATGCGGCGAGCCAGCGTGCGCTGATTGGTCCAGATCAGATAATCCGTCCGGGCGGCGTGATCCTGCGGGCGCAGACGATCGCCGTGCGCGCGGAACACATCGCGCTGATGCTCCGATGCAAAGCGGCGGCTTTGCCAGGCTGTCCGGATGAGCTCGGTGGCTTCCGCGTCCAGACCCAGTTCCAGCTGGGCTTCGGCCTGGGCGATCATGCCCATCCCGCTCACCGGCGGATGCTCTTCAAACCAGTCCTGGATGAAGGCGGCGGACAGGCCGGACGTAGCGATCTTGGATTCGGCCTCCGAGCGGATAAAACTGTCGCGCGGCCAGTTGTCCAGCGTGTCGAGCGCCATGTTGAGTTCGAAAAACGTGGTGCGCGGATCATTCAGGGCCATGCGCCACAACAGGAGGTCGCGTGCGGCACTGTCGCTGAGCTGGTCGCGGATACGCCGGACCTCGACCCAGTTCTCGTCATCCGCCGCATCGAGACCGGAGCGAAAAAGGACAAAGTCCGCATCGCTCAGATATCTGGAATGGTTGACAGGTTCCGGTCGCTGACGGGGCACGGGCTGCGCCTCCGCGACGGAAAAAACGGGCGCCGCCAGACAGGCGGACAGAGCAATCAGGAGCAGTCCTCGATTGATCATCGATCCAGTTACACCTCTGTTCCGGTAAGGCACACAACTTCACCGCAAATGCCGGCCACTGTCCAGTCTTGAACGAAGAGTTTGATCCCGGCGTGACAGATGGATAAGGTCCGCGCCCTTTGCAGTGGAAAATAGCAGGATTTAAACATGTTCAAGGGCTCCCTTCCCGCACTCGTCACGCCATTCAAGAACGGTGCCGTCGATGAGGATGCGGTGATCAAGCTGGCCGAGCGCCAGATTGATGCGGGTTCGCATGGTCTTATTCCCTGCGGAACAACCGGTGAATCGGCCACGCTCACCTTTGAGGAACACATGCGCGTCGTGGAACTGGTGGTCAAAACCGCCGCCGGACGTGTGCCCGTCATGGCCGGAACCGGGTCAAATTCCACGGCTGTCGCCATCCAGAACCAGGCCCGCGCCGCCGAGGTCGGAGCCGATGCCGGGCTGGTGGTCGCGCCGTATTATAACAAGCCCAATCCGGAGGGGCTCTACCAGCATTTCAAGGCGATTTCCGACGCCGTGGACCTGCCCATCTATGTCTATAACGTGCCGGGCCGCACGGTGATCGATATCGATCCCGATACGGTGGCCCGTATTGCCGAGCTCGAACAAGTGGTTGGCATCAAGGACGCCTCGGCGGACATGGCGCGGGTGTCAGCCCATCGCCGCCTGATCGGTCCGGATTTCATCCAGCTGTCCGGTGATGATCCCAGCATGGTCGGGTTTAATGCCACCGGAGGTGTGGGCGTGATTTCCGTGACCGCCAATGTCGCTCCGGCCCTGTGTGCCCAGATCCAGACGGCAACGCTGGAGGGACGTTGGGAGGAGGCGCGTGCGCTGCAGGATCGGCTCCTGCCGCTGCATGAGGCGATGTTTGTGTCCGCCAGCCCGGGACCGGCAAAATACGCGCTTAGCCTGCTGGAAGGCATGTCGGACGCGCTGCGTCTGCCGCTCACGCGGCCTGATGAGGCGGCCTGCCGCCGGGTGCGCGAGGCCCTGGTGATTGCCGGTCTTCTGGAGACGGCGGAGGTCTGACATCCATGGCAGAAACACTTGAAACCGGAACGGTGGCCGTCAATCGGCGAGCCCGGTTCGATTACGAAATCGAAGAGACGTTTGATGCCGGTCTTGTGCTGCAGGGCTCGGAGGTCAAATCGCTGCGCGAAGGTCGCGCGAATATCGCGGAATCCTATGTCAGTGCCGAGGATGACGAGATTTGGCTGATCAATGCGGATATCCCGCTCTATGGTCCGGCCAATCGGTTCAATCACTCACCGCGGCGCCGCCGCAAACTCCTGCTCAAAAAGCGTGAAGTGGCCAAGCTGACCGGTTCAGTGACACGTGACGGACGGACGATTGTCGCGCTCAGCCTCTATTTCAACGGACGGGGTCTGGCCAAGCTTAAAATCGGCCTGGCGCGCGGCAAGAAGACCGTGGATAAGCGCGAGACGATCAAGCAGCGCGACTGGAACAAGCAGAAGGCGCGCCTGATGAAAGATCACGGCTAGTCCGTGAGCGAGGCGACATCGTCCGCGTGCGGCTCCGCGCGCTGGCTGGTCGCGAACCGGTCGCGATAGGCCTGGGGCGAGACACCGAAATGGCGCAGGAAGCTGCGCCGCAGGCGTTCCAGATTGCCATAACCACAATCGTCGGAAATCGACCGAATGGTGTCGGTCGTATCCTCCAGCCGGGCCTTGGCGGCTTCCAGGCGGAATATATCCACCATCCGGGCCGGTGTCTGACCGGTCTCCTGGGCATACAGGCGGGCAAAATTGCGCGGGCTCATACCGCACCGTGCCGCGAGCGCCTCGACCCGCATATCCGCAGTCAGATTATCTCGCATCCACAGGTGAAGCGCATCAAACCGGCCGGGCCGCGGGCGCGGCATGTCCGGTTCGGGCAAGGACGCCGGTGTCTGCAGAGTTGAAAACTGGGCCTGGCCGCCCTGGCGGTTCATGAACACGAGCAGGTTGCGGGCCAGCGCCTTGGCGGTGTCCGGACCGTGATCCTGTTCGACCATGGCGAGGGCGAGATCGATGCAGGCCGTGCCGCCGCCGGAGGTCCACACCTTGCCGTCCTCGATATAGACCGGGTCCGGATCCACCTGGATTTCGGGATGTTTGTCCGCCAGGGCATCGCATTCCGCCCAGTGCGTGACAACGCGATGCCCGTCCAGCATGCCGGTCCGGGCGAGCAGGAAGGCACCGGTGCAGGTTGATGCAATACGGCCGCTCTTGGCGGCGTTCTGGCGGATCACCTCGACAAATCGCGCATTCTCTGCGGCTGCAAAGACACCGCGCCCGCCACAGACCAGGAGGGTGTCGTTTTCATCCGCGCCGATACCGGCCATGCGACGTGAATTCAGGGCGACACCAGTATCAGTATCCACAGGGCCGCCGTAAAGCGAGCCGATCACCGTGCTGTAGGCTTCGAAACCCAACACCTCGTTCGCATCTGCGAAGACCTGGAGCGCGCCTGTCAAATCAAGCAGTTTGACGTCAGGAAAAATGACAAAGGAGACACGGCGGCGTATCGATCGGCGTTTTGCTGGCAAAGTCGACATCGCGTGTTGAGGCTCGGGTGAGTCTGTTGGGTTTCGGCTCATATATTATTAATGGAAATGAACGCGAGGGACAGGGCGAAGACCGAAAAAATGTCGCGTGCCGGCACCCAATCGCACGCTTCGATGCCGGATCGCCTCGTTTTCGACCGAAAATCAGGCGGCGTGACACGTTTGCGACCCGTCGCTGCGACCCGTCGCTGTAAGGCGTCGCCGTCGCGATTCGTCACAAACTGATTCCCGAAGCCGGCCCGTTCTGCGGGCGTCGGTCCTGCTAGGAAGGTGACGCGGCGCCCGAAGGGGCTGTTCTGTCGTGAGACGTGTCTGCACTGTCGAGATAGGCGCAGATATCCCGAAACACATCGTGGAACATGCTTTCGGTCAGGCGGCCGGTATTCGTGTTGTATCGCGAGCAATGATAGCTGTCGAACAGACGCACCACGCCGTTTGGCCCGCTGACATCGGTAGCGGCTCCGTGAGCGAAAACAGCTGTTTTCAAGGGCAGTCCGAGTGCGCGCAGCGTGTTGTCATGCGAAATCTTGCCCAGGCATAAAACGGCTTTCAGCTTTGGAAGTGCGGCGAGCCGGCGTGACAGGAAGGGGCGGCACGCATTGGCTTCCGCTCCGACAGGCTTGTTTTCAGGCGGCACACAGCGCACGGCATTGGTGATCATGGTGTCAGGCAGGGTCAGACCGTCGCCGGCATGGCTGTCATACGTGCCACGCGACAAACCGAAATGGTCCAGGGTGGCGTAAAGCAGGTCTCCGGCCCAGTCACCGGTAAAGGGTCGGCCGGTTCGATTGGCACCTCTCACGCCCGGGGCCAGTCCGATGATCAGGAAACGCGCGGTCTCCGGGCCAAAGGACGGCACGGGCGCATTGAACCAGTCCGGGTGATCGGCCTGATTGGATTTACGGTAATCCACAAGTCGCGGGCAAAGGTCACAGTCGAGCGGTGCTTCGGGCGTGTCCGCGACGGGCAGGGGACGTGGGCTGGGCATCAGTTCGCGCGGCCGATCAGGTCAGCCAGGTCCACCACATCGATGAAATCATCGGCCTGACGGCGCAGGTCGTCGGCGATCATGGGCGGGGTGGACTTGACCGAAGAGATGACGGTGACACGCGTGCCCTTGCGCTGGGCGGCCTCGACGGCGCGCCGGAAATCTCCATCGCCGGAGAACAGGATGATGTGGTCGAGATAATCGGCGCATTCGACCAGATCGACGGCCATTTCCACATCCATGTCGCCCTTGATCCGGCGGCGTCCATCCTCGCCGGTGAATTCCTTGGCACGCTTGGTGATGACGGAAAACCCGTTATAATCCAGCCAGTCGACCAGCGGCCTCAGCGGGTTGTAGTCTTCCTGCTCCAGCAGCGCGGTGTAATAGTTTGCGCGGATAAGTCGGCCGCGTTTCTTGAACTCTGCAAGAAGCCGCTTGAAGTCGATATCAAAATCCAGTGAGCGGCTTGTCGAGTGCAGGTTGGCACCATCAATAAACAGACCAATGCGTTCATCAGCGTAAAATGTCATGACGGGATATCCTCAAAATATGCGCGGAAGTAAGACTTCATCTGGGGGAATCTATATCGCGCTTGGTTCAAATTTACCATGGCAGGACTGTGCGCCTCGCGACACGCTGGCGCGCGCCTTGCGGGTCATTGAAACGAGCGGCATGCAGGTTGTGGCGCGGTCTTCGGACTGGTCCAGCCCGGCCTGGCCTGATCCTGCTGATCCGCCCTATGTCAATGCAGTGGTGGAAGTGGCGAGCGAGCTCGACGCACCAACCGTCATGGCGTGTCTGCACCAGGTCGAACTGGCCTTTGACCGCCAGCGCGATGTGCGGTGGGGGTCGCGGACGCTGGATCTGGACCTGATTGATTATCGCGGCGAGGTGAGGGCCGCGACGGATGAGACGGATCTGCACCTGCCGCATCCCCGGGCGACCCAGCGTGGGTTTGTACTCTATCCGCTTATTGAGATCGCACCGTTTTGGATCGACCCTGTGACGGGCCGCGATATCAATGCCTTGATCGATGATCTTGAGCCGGCCAGCCGGAACGGGCTGGAACAGCTGCAAAGCGTGAGTGTTTGAACCGTCACGCGGCCTTGCCAAGATGGTATAATATCGCTATCGAACGCGTTTCCTAATTCAGCTGGATCCAAGGAGATCGCGCGCATGGCTCGCGTCACCGTCGAAGACTGCATCGATAAAATCCCCAACCGCTTCCGTCTTGTTCTGCTGGCGGCGCACCGGGCCCGGAATATTTCCGCTGGCTCGAGCCTGACCATTGATCGCGACAACGACAAGAACCCGGTTGTGGCTCTGCGTGAGATCGCCGATGAGACCCTCGACATGGACATGCTGAAAGACAGCCTGGTCACGGGCCTGCAGCGTGTTCTGCCGAGCGAGGACGAGGAGCAGGAGCGTGCTGCTGCCGAGACCCCGGTTGAGGCCGAGCCGATGGAAGCCCTGCCGGCCCCGCCGGTCGAACTGGACGAGAGCGAAATGCTCAAGGCGCTCCAGGCTGACCGTGACGGCGCACCCGACGGTCGTATCTGATCAGGCGGGGTCCGCACGTGACCTCCGCGCCTGATACCGAACCACCTGCACCCATCCCCTCTGCGGATGAGCTGATCGCCCGGATCGACCGCTATTTTCCTGCGGTCGATGGCGATTTTGTGCGTCGGGCCTATGATTTTGCCGAATTGATGCACCGGCCGCAAAAGCGCCAGTCCGGTGAGCCGTATTTTGCCCATGTGGCAGCAGTGGCGATGATCCTTGCGGATCTCAAGATGGATGTCGCGACCGTCTGCACGGGTTTGCTGCACGACACGGTCGAGGATACCGAAGCGACGTTTGAGGATCTGACGCGCGAGTTCAGCGACGAGGTCTCCACGCTCGTCAATGGCGTCACCAAGCTCGGTCAGATGGAGCTGCGCTCCAAGCGGACCAAACAGGCGGAAAACCTCCAGAAACTCGTCGTCGCGATTTCGTCTGATGTGCGTGTATTGATCGTCAAACTCTGTGACCGACTGCACAATATGCGCACGCTGGGCCATATCCCCCGTGCTGAAAAGCGCGAACGCATTGCCCGCGAGACGCTTGAGATCTACGCCCCGCTGGCCCGCCGCATCGGGATCAACCGGGTGTGTGTCGAGCTGGAAGACCTGGCGTTCAAACACATTAATCCGGCGGCTTATGAGAGCATTACGCGCCGTCTTCATGATCTGCGCCAGACCCATGCGGAAGAAGTGTCGAACGTCTCCGAGGCGATCGTCGAGCGGCTCAATGCGTCGGGCATCGACTCGCGGATTTTTGGTCGTGAGAAACGGCCCTATTCGATCTGGCGCAAGCTCGAACGCAAGGGTCTGACCTTCGAGGAGATCGCGGATATCTATGCCTTCCGACTGATCGTGACCGAGCCGGATGAGTGTTACACGGCGCTGGGCGTGATCCACCAGTCCTGGCGCTGTGTGCCGGAGCGTTTTCGCGATTTCATCTCCGTGCCCAAGCCCAATAACTACCGCTCGCTGCATACCACGGTGATCGGTCCCAATTCGGTCCGGGTGGAGTTGCAGATTCGCACCGAGGGCATGGAAGCGGTGGCCGAGAGTGGTGTGGCGGCTCACTGGCGGTACAAGGACAAGTCCTATTCCTATGACGAGGAAGCCGCGGCTGAGGCCGGGGGCGATCCGCTGGAGCGCCTGCGCCCGTTTGTGGAGATCCTCAACCAGGGCGGCGATCCGGACGAGTTTCTCGAGCACGCCAAGCTCGAAATGTTCGCCGACCAGGTCTATGCCTTTACACCCAAGGGTGATCTGATTGCCCTGCCGACCGGTGCAACCCCGCTCGATTTTGCCTATGCCGTGCATACCGAGCTGGGCCATCATACCGAAGGCGCCAAGGTGAACGGTCGCGAACGACCGCTGCGCACGCCTCTGCGCAATGGGGATGTGGTCCAGATCATCAAGGGCGGCACTCGCAAACCGCCCAAGGGCTGGGAAAACCTCACAATCACCGGGCGGGCGCGGGCGGCGATCCGGCGCCTTGTGCGCGAGAGCGAGCGGGAGGAATTCCTGCGCATCGGCCGCATCATGGCCGACCATGCCTTCCGCCGCGAGGGGCGCACCCTGATCGAGGAGGATCTGGAAGAGGCGCTCAGCCGGATGGAATTCGGCACGGTGGAAGAACTTTATGAAAGCATGGGGCGCGGGCGCGTCACCTCTAACGACCTGCTGGATGCGGTGTTCCCGGGTCGCCTGGATGACCGCGAAGATGTGACGGACCGGGCCCTGATCGAGGACGAAAAAGCCCGGCTCTATGTGCGTGGTCGCGGATTGACCGAGGGCATTACTTTGCACTTTGCAGAATGTTGTTCACCCTTGCCCGGGGACCGGATTGTCGGACTTTTGCAGCCCGATCGCGGGGTGGAAGTGCACACCATATTCTGCGAACGCCTCGCTCAGTTCGAGGAGATATCCGGGGATCGCTGGGTAGATCTGGCCTGGACACCCGAGGCCGAGGCCAATGCCGTATCGATCGCGCGGATCAAGGCGATCATGCACAATAATACCGGCGCTCTGGCGGATATCGCCCGAACCGTCGGGGAGAATCGCGGCAATATTGCGCAGGTGAAAACGCTGTCGCGGACCGCCGATTTCTTTGACATGGAATTTGATATCGAAGTGTTCGATGCCCGGCACCTCGCCAATCTGCTCGCGGCCATTCGCATGTGCGATTCCGTCGTATCGGCAGAGCGTTTCGGGGCCGATGCCACAGAGGATGATGTGAGATGAACCAAGCTGAAGTTCTGGCCGAGTTTCGTGCCGCAGGCGCCTTGCTGGAGGGACATTTCATCCTGTCCTCGGGTCTGCGTAGCCCGGTTTTCCTGCAAAAGGCCAAGGTCTTTGCTGAACCGGCCCGTACCGAGAAATTGTGCCGGGCCCTGGCCGACAAGCTCAAGGCCGAACTCACCGAGACCCCGACCGTGATCGTCTCACCGGCTGTGGGCGGGCTGATCCCGGGCTATGAGACGGCCCGCCATATGGGTCTCAAAGCCCTCTATGTCGAGCGCGAGAACGGCGAGTTCACCCTGCGCCGCGGGTTTGAATTGTCCAAGGATGACAAGGTTCTGGTGATTGAGGATATCGTTTCCACAGGTCTGAGTTCGCGTGAATGCATCGCGGCCATCAATGCGACGGGTGCGACAGTGATCGCCGAGGGTTGTCTGGTGGACCGGTCGGCGGGAGAGGCGGATGTCGGTGTGCCGCTCATTGCGCTAACCCAATATAAGGTGCCGGCCTATCCGGCGGATCAATTGCCACCCGAGCTGGAAGCCATTCCCGCGATCAAGCCCGGCAGTCGGGGGCTCGTCTGATGGCCCTGCCGCCCGTTCGCCTTGGCGTCAATATCGACCATGTTGCCACGATCCGGAATGCGCGGGGCGGGGAGCATCCCGACCCTGTTCGCGCAGCGCGCCAGGCATCAGAGGCTGGTGCCGATGGCATTACTGCGCATCTGCGTGAAGATCGCCGTCACATCACCGATGGCGATATCGACCGTTTGATGGAAGAGATTGATCTGCCGCTCAATCTGGAAATGGCCACGACGCCGGAAATGCTGGATATCGCCCTGCGCCATCGTCCGCATGCCTGCTGTCTCGTGCCGGAAAAACGCGAGGAACGCACCACGGAAGGCGGTCTGGATGTGGCGGCCGGTCACAATCATATCGCCCCCTATGTGCGTCAGCTTTCCGACGCCGGTATCCGTGTCTCCTTGTTCATCGAGCCGGACCCGGTCCAGATCGCGGTCGCCGAAGCCATGGGCGCGGCCGTCGTCGAACTGCATACCGGCGCGTACTGCGAGGCCGCGTTGCGCGGGGATGTAGACGAGGCACAACACCTGCTGGAGCGTTTGAGCCTGGCGTCCACAATTGCGCATGATCGCGGGCTGGAAGTGCATGCCGGTCATGGCCTGACCTATGACACGGTGACACCGGTCGCCGCGATCCCGGAACTGGTCGAGCTGAATATCGGTCATTTCCTGATGGGGGAGGCCATTTTCCGCGGTTTGCGCGAGGCTGTCTCTACAATGTGCGGTCTGATCGCCGACGCGCGGTCGTGACATGATCATCGGTCTCGGCTCAGATCTCTGCAATATCGAGCGGATCCAGGGTTCTCTCGACCGGTTTGGTGATCGGTTCGTGCAGCGCTGTTTCACTGAAATCGAACAGGCGAAATCGGATCGCCGCCGCGAGCGTGCGGCCAGTTATGCCAAACGTTTTGCCGCCAAGGAGGCCGGGGCCAAGGCGCTGGGCACCGGGATTGCGCGCGGCGTCTCCTGGAAAGAGATCGGCGTGGTCAATCTGCCAAGCGGTAAACCCACCCTGGAACTGAAGGGACGGGCGCTGGAACGGGCTGAGGCCCTGACCCCGGACGGCATGACGTTTCGCATCCACATCACCATCACGGACGACCACCCCTGGGCCCAGGCCTTTGTGGTGCTCGAAGCGGTTCCGGAGGGCACGCCCCATGCGTGAACCCGATCAGGTCAAGGCGCTTGAAACCCGGCTGGGGTATGAGTTCAAGGATCGCGGTCTTCTCGACCGGGCGTTGACCCATGCCAGTCACGGGCATGGTCGCAAAGGGGCCAGCTCGTATGAACGTCTGGAGTTTCTGGGCGATCGTGTACTGGGTCTGATGACGGCTGAAGCCTTGTTCAAACTCTTCGACAATGCCGATGAAGGTGCGCTTGCGCCGCGTCTCAATGCCCTGGTGCGCAAGGAAACCTGTGCTGATGTGGCCCGGGCGATCGGTCTGGGCGAAGCCTTGAAAATGGCGCCAGCCGAACAGCGCGGGGGCGGGCGTGACAAGACCTCCATTCTGGGAGATGCGTGTGAGGCGCTGATCGCAGCGCTTTATCTGGATGGCGGGCGCCAGGCCGCGCAGCGCTTTTATGATACCCATTGGTCGGCCCGGATCGAGGCTTTGAAGTCCAAGCCCCGGGAGCCCAAATCCCAGTTGCAGGAATGGGCGGCGAAGAAGGGTTTTGCCCAGCCGCGCTATGAGTTAACCGGCCGCAGCGGGCCGGACCATCGCCCCGTCTTCAAGGTGCAGGTCCATGTGGACCCTCTCGCTCCGTGTGACGGTGAGGGCGGATCGAAACAGGCGGCCGAACGCGATGCCGCCGAGAAATGCTTGGCCCGGGAGGGCGTGAATGTCTGACTTAGAACACGAAAACGAACACACGGCGGACGGGCCGATGCGTTGCGGCTTTGTCGCCGTGATCGGCTCACCCAATGCCGGTAAATCTACACTCACCAATGCCCTGGTGGGCGAGAAGGTCACCATCGTGACCCACAAGGTGCAGACGACCCGCTTCGCTGTGCGCGGCGTGGCGATTGCCGGTCCGACCCAGATCGTTCTGGTCGATACACCCGGCGTGTTTGCCCCTCGTTCGCGTCTCGACAAGGCGATGGTCAATGCGGCCTGGAATGGTGCGGATGATGCCGATGCTATTGTCCACGTCATCGATGCGGGCGCGCGTGTGCGTCTGGAACAGGGCGAGGCCAAGAGCGGCGACCGGCGCATGGTCGAGGATGATGAGCGCGTGATCGAAGGGCTCAAGACGGCGGGCAAGCAGGCCATCCTGGCGCTCAACAAGATCGATCTGATTTCACGCGATTACCTGCTCAAACTCTCCCAGGAGCTGTTCGAGCTGGGCTGTTATTCGGACGTGTTCATGATCTCGGCCAAACGCGGTTATGGCACGGATCAGCTCAAGTCCGATCTCGCCGAGCGCATGCCGACGGGCGTGTGGCATTATCCCGAGGATCAGGTCGCGGATCTGCCATCGCGCATCCTGGCCGCCGAAATCACGCGCGAGAAAGTCTATCTGCGCCTGCATGAGGAATTGCCCTACGCCTCCATGGTCGAAACCGAGGAATGGAAACGTCTGCGTGACGGATCCATTCGGGTATCGCAAACCATCATCATCGAGCGTGACAGCCAGAAACCCATTGTCATCGGCAAGGGGGGCTCAGCCCTGAAAGCCATTGGCGAGGCCTCCCGGCTTGAGCTGGAAGAGGTCATGGGCTGCAAGGTCCACTTGTTCCTGAATGTGAAAGTGGACCCGAAATGGATGAACCGTCGGAGCCACTACACCAATGTGGGTCTGGACTTCGACGCCTAGCGCTCTGATGTGTGCTGAACATCACGCCAGGCGAAATAGGAATAGACCGTCAGGATTAGTACCGAGAGAATGGCGGGTCCGGTGGCACCCAGCGTGATCCAGATCCCGTCCAGCACGACGGCGCAGACAATGCCGATCACGCCAGCCAGCATGAAGAGCGGTCCGCCCAGCCTGTGTGTGCGCTCCCAGACCGTATCATCGCTCAGGGTCCAGGGTGTGCGGATGCCAAACGAGAAACTGCGCCGGGTCTTGGGCAGGAAATTGCCCATCACCAGCATGAGCAAGCCGACACCAACAAGAATCCAGCGCACGGTTTGATCTGTGCCGGCCCCTGCCGTATCGCCGCGGATGTAAAGCAGGGCGATGCCGGTCGTCAGGGCGGTGAGCAATCCCATCACGCCCAGCCAAACCGCCAGATAGGCCGTGCGGCTTTCGTCGACATTTCTCTTCTTCGGATCGATCGAGGGCATCACGGCCAGAATCAAGGTCAATCCCACCGCGATCGCGGGCTGTAGCCATAATAAAAACAGGGCCTCGCTGCGGTTGCCAAACCGGTCGGGCTGGCCCGAGGGGCCCCAATGAAGGGGGAAGGGGCCGTCGGCGGGCAGGGCCTGCATCGCCCACAGACAGACGGCACTCATGACGCTGATCATCAGGGCCGACCAGATCAGGCCCGTACGCACATAGGCTTTCATTCTTCACTCTCCGGGTTGGGCGGGATGTCAGACAGGGCGTTCTCGGACCCGTCCGTCTCGTCTTGCGCGGGTCGGGTGCCAGCCAGAGCCAAAAGGGCGGCCGCGGCGTCTTCGACCACGCTGGTTTTCACGCGATACAGGATCTTGGTGCCCTGACGCTCAGCGGTGATGAGATCTGCATCCTTGAGCACTGCCAGGTGTCGCGACAGGCTGGGCCAGCTCATTTCGAACCGGTCGGCCAGATCGCCTGAAAGGCGCGGTCCCGAGCGCAGAATGGCCAGGATATCGCGTCGAACAGGGTGAGCCAGAGCCTTGTAGATGTTACTGAGCATTTTTGCTAATTAGCATAATTGCTAAATATAGTCCAGACCTGTCCTCAAGGCTTCGCTTGTGTCGCGAAACAGCCTAGCAGGGTGGGATGGAATGGTCTGATCGCGGCATTATCCTCAACGTTCGCCCGCACGGTGAAACCAGTGCGATTGTCGACGTATTGACGCCTGAACAGGGTCGGCATGCCGGATTGGTACGTGGCGGGCGATCCCGCAATCTGCGCCCGGTCCTGCAGCCGGGTAATGAGGTGAGCCTGACCTGGCGTGCGCGTCTGGCCGATCATCTGGGTCAGTTTGCGCTCGAACCGGATCAGCTCCACGCAGGTCTGATCATGGAAGATCGTCTGGCCCTGGCCGGGCTGAATGCCGCATGTGCTCTGGCGCTGAACGCCTTGCCGGAACGTGAAGCACACCCCGCCGTCTATGAGGGGTTCCGGGTGTTTCTCCACGCCCTGGCGGACCGGGATATCTGGCCCGCCCTCTATGTGCGCTGGGAGGCCGGGCTTTTGTCCGATCTGGGTTACGGGCTCGATGTCAGCCAGTGCGCGGTGACGGGACAGCTCGACGAGCTGACCCATGTCAGTCCACGGACCGGCCGGGCTGTGTGTCGGGAAGAAGCGGAACCCTATGCGGCAAAACTCCTGGCCCTGCCACCCTTCATGACCGGACAGGGTGTGATCGAGGCGGGGGATATCCTGACAGGTCTGGCTCTGACAGGATATTTCCTGGAGCGCCGGGTGTTGTGGCCGGTGGACCGGCCCTTGCCCGAAGCTCGTCAGCGCCTGATCGCCGAGCTGGAGAAGGACGGGCGCGGCTGAGGTAGCCCGTTTTCGCCCGCAATAATCGGGTGGCGAGAGCCGGTCGTGCCTGACACCTCTGACACACATGTGTTGGAGGACTTCATGGAACTGGAACAGAAAACCGTACTGATCACCGGTGCGAGCAGTGGTATTGGCGAGGCATCCGCGCGATTGTTTGCTCGCGAAGGCGCACGGCTGGTTTTGAGCGCCCGGAGGCGAGCCCGTCTGGATGCGCTTGTCGACGAGATCATCTCCGATGGTGGCGAGGCCGTGGCCCTTTCAGGAGATGTGACCGAGCCCGATCATGCCGATGAACTGGTGGCCCTGGCGCAGTCCAGATTTGGCGGTCTGGATGTGGCGTTCAACAATGCGGGGACATTGGGAGAGCTGGGTCCACTGGACGTTATGAGTGACCAGGCCTGGCGGATGCTCATGCAGACCAATCTGGATGCGGCCTTCTACGGGGCCCGAGCCCAGATCCCGGCCCTGAAACACGCAGCGGCAGGATCGCTGATCTTCACCTCCAGTTTTGTGGGCCACACCATGGGGCTGCCGGGCATGGCGGCCTATGGCGCCAGCAAGTCGGCGCTTGTCGGGCTCACTCAATGTCTGGCCGCAGAGCTGGGGGCCGACGGCGTGCGGGTCAATGCGCTGATGCCGGGCGGCACACGGACCGAGATGGCGGGCACCGATCCGGTGAGCCATCAAAGGATTGCGGGCATGCATGCGTTGGGTCGCATGGCGAGCGCGGAGGAGATCGCCCGGGCGGCCCTGTTCCTGGCCTCACCAGCGTCCAGCTTTGTGACGGGGACCGGTTTTCTGGTTGATGGCGGAAACTCGATCTTCAAGGGCTGAAGCCTGGCGAATGCTGACTGAGTGATCGGCAAGACGGGGATTGCCTCAATGAGGATCCCCGTGCTGTCGGGTCGCGCGGATACAGACAGGGTGAGGAGCACCGGCTAGGATCCCCGCTTGCCAACCCGCCTGTGTGAGTGCCATGAAATTCGTCCTGCCTGTCTTGTCTGTCCTGTCTGTCCTGTCTGTCCTGACCCTGACCTCCTCGCTCCATGCGCTGCCGCCCGGCGATGTGGCCCTGTGGGAAGAGGATCTGGAGGTCTACGCCCAGACACTGGAGGCCCGGCATATTGATCTGTTTCACACCCGGTCGCAGCGCGAGTTTGAAACAGATCTACAGGCCTTGCGTCGGGATCTGCCCCGGCTCACCGAGGCCGAATTGGTTACACGACTAATGGAGGTACACCACCGGATCGGAGATGGGCACACGGCTATTCCGCTCTGGGAGCGCGCGTATGACCGTTTCCCGCTGGATGTGGAAATTGTCCAGGGGCGGGCAATCCTGACCGGTCTGGGCGATGACCATGCCGACATGCTGGGCGGTGAAATCCTTTCGATCAATGATCGGCCGATTGACGAGGTGCTCGCGCGCGTCTTTCCCGTCGTGCCCTTCACAGAAAACGCAGGATCGGATGCGGTTCGTGTTGCGGCCTATTTGCCGGTTGCACCATTTCTTCACGCGCTTGGTGTGTCAGATACGCCGGACACGTTGCGCCTGCAGGTCGCACAGAGCGGACAGACCCATACCCTGACCTTCCGGGCCGGCCCGCGTGACGCGTACTCCGATGCTCTGACTCATCGGCTGACGTATCGCGACCCCCTTGAGGACAGCATGCTGGAGGCCGTCGCACCCGGTCTGGGCTTTGTCTATGAGGCCGACCATCAGTTGGGATATATCCGGTTTGACCGTTATCCTCCCGCGGCCGAGATGGACCAGTTCGCGCGCGAGGTGGTGTCTGTCATGAGACGCGAGGGCGGACGATATTTGGTCATTGATCTACGCGACAACTATGGCGGTGATTTCTACACCGGTTTGCGGCTGGCGCATCAGCTCAACCTGCTTGACCAGGTCGACTGGCAATCGGGCGTGTTTGTCCTGACCGGGCCGGTGACGTTTTCGGCGGCGATGAGCAATGCGGCGCAATTTTCCGACATTCTGCATGCCCGTCGGGTGGGAGAACCCACAGGGGCCACACCGTGTGGCTATCAGGATATGGGCCAGTTCAACCTGCCCAATTCCGGTTTGTTGATCACTTATTCCAAGCGCCATTTCTGTTTCGCTGAACCTGTGGATGACGCACTTCAACCCGATCACCCTGTTCCGGTCACTGTCGAGCATTGGCGAACCGGTCATGACGCCGCCATGGACTGGGTGCGGGCCGAGGTGGAGGACTTGTCCACGCGTGATTCACGCTAAGCCGCGTGGCTCTGCGCCTCACGCCTTTCGGAACGGGCAAATCGCCTATACTCCAAGGTCCGAATCACGAGGTGAAGCATGGGCGATAAGTTCGATCCGGATGGCGGTCATATCATCGAGGAGGCCTTCGACGAGGCCCTGTCGAAACGCTATCTCGCCTATGCCCTGTCAACGATTACCCAGCGAGCCTTGCCCGATGCCCGCGACGGGTTGAAACCGGTTCACCGTCGCTTGCTGTTTGCCATGCGCGAGCTGAAGCTGAACCCGGATTCGGCCTTCAAGAAGTCCGCGCGTGTGGTGGGTGATGTCATCGGTAAATATCACCCGCATGGCGATCAGGCCGTCTATGACGCTCTGGTGCGTCTGGCCCAGGATTTCGCCTCGCGATATCCGCTGGTGGAAGGTCAGGGTAATTTCGGCAATATCGACGGCGATAGCGCTGCGGCCATGCGGTACACCGAAGCGCGCCTGACCAAAGCGGCCGAACTGTTGCTGGCCGATATCGAAAACGGAACAGTGGATTTCGAGGACACCTATGACGGGTCCGAACGTGAACCCCTGGTCCTGCCGGGCGCCTTCCCGAATCTGCTCGCAAACGGGGCAACAGGGATTGCCGTGGGCATGGCGACCTCCATTCCGCCGCATAATGTCGCCGAGGTCTGTGCCGCCGCACGGGCTTTGATCGACAATCCTGAGGCCGATACCGATGTTCTGCTAGAGCATGTGAAGGGGCCGGATTTTCCCACGGGCGGCACGATTATCGAACCGGCTGCAGCCATTCGTGAAGCCTATGAAACCGGTCGTGGCGGGTTCCGTGTCCGGGCGAAATGGCACAAGGAAGAGATCGGGCGCGGCATGTGGCGCGTGGTCATCACCGAGATCCCGTACCTGGTGCAAAAATCCAAACTGGTAGAACGCATCGCCCAGCTGATGGATGCCAAGAAACTGCCTCTGCTGGATGATGTGCTCGACGAGAGTACCGAGGAAATCCGCCTTGTACTCGAACCCAAGAGCAAGCTGGTTGATCCGGATCTGTTGATGGAGTCGGTCTACAAGCTGACCGATCTGGAAAACCGTATCTCGCTGAACCTCAATGTTCTCGACCCGGCCGGCACGCCGCGGGTGATGTCCCTCAAGGAGACGCTTGAGATCTGGCTGGAGCACCGCCGGGATGTGGTGGTGCGCCGGGCGCAGACCCGGCTGGCCAAGGTGGAGGATCGTCTTGAGGTCCTGGCAGGCTATCTCATTGTGTATGCGGACCTGGACGAGGTCATTCGCATTATTCGCTTTGAGGACAAGCCCAAGGACAAGCTCATGGAGACCTTCTCCCTGAGTGAGCGCCAGGCCGAAGCCATTCTCAATATGCGGTTGCGGTCTCTGCGCAAACTGGAAGAGCTGGAAATTCGCCAGGAGGATGAACGCCTCAAGGGCGAGCGCGACACGCTGAAAACCCTCATCAACTCGCCCGAGACGCAGTGGAAAAAGGTGGATGGCGAGATTGCCGAGGTTGCGGCACTCTACGGCCCCGAGACCGAGATCGGTCGTCGTCGCAGCGTGTTTGGCGATGCACCCACTCATGTGCCCGATAATGTGGAAGCGTTTGTGGTACGCGAACCCATTACCGCCGTCCTTTCGGAAAAGGGCTGGGTGCGGGCGCTGAAGGGCCATAACAACGATATCTCCGCCCTGAAATACAAGGACGGCGATGGTCATGGTTTTGCGGTGAAGTGTGAAACCACCGACAAGCTGTTGATGTTTGCCACGGACGGCAAGTTCTACACGCTCGACGCCTCGAAACTGCCTGGCGGGCGGGGCCATGGTGAGCCGGTCCGCCTGCATATCGATCTGCCCGAGGATACGGGGGTGATCGCGCTGTTCAAGCATGATCCAAACCGGATGATCCTGGTGGCGTCGGGGCAGGGCACGGGTTTCCGGGTTGAGGAAAAAACCTGTATCGCGATGAAGAAGGGCGGAAAACAGGTGCTCAACCTGGTCGATGGTGACGAGGCGCTCCTGTGTATCCCCGCCGCCGGCGATAGTTGTGCACTGATCGGCGAAAACAAGAAATTGCTGGTCTTTGCGGCTGACGAAATCCCGGTCATGACCCGTGGCAAGGGTGTGCGACTGCTGGGCGGCAAGGGCGCACGCCTGTCCGATGCGACAACGTTTGACGCCAAGGATGGCCTAGTCTGGATTGATGGTGCAGGCCGTCGCTATGCGCCGGACGACTGGCATTTGTGGCAGGCCAAGCGCGCCCAGGCGGGCAAGATGGCGCCGCGCGGTTTTCCGCGATCGCTGCGCTTTATGCCCAAGGGTACGGAATTTCTCGCCAGCCCCGTCAAAGACAGCTAGGACAGGCTGACGGGCCAAGGATCAGACAGTTCAAGGGAGAGCCTTATGGACGCCGGCATTATTCTTCTCATCGTGATCATCGGTTTGGGCATTTTTGCCGTGATGATCTACAACCGTCTGGTCGCCCTGCGTCAGACCTGCCAACAGGCCTGGGGCGATATCGATGTCCAGCTGAAACAGCGCCATGATCTGGTGCCCAATCTGGTGGAGACGGTCAAAGGCTATGCCGAGCATGAGCAAACCACGCTCACCGGCGTGATCAAGGCCCGCCAGACGGCGATCGACGCGACCAGCCTCAAAGACCTGGCCGAAGCGGAAAACCTGCTCTCCGGCGCACTGCGTCAGCTGTTTGCCCTCTCGGAAAGCTATCCGGACCTGAAGGCCAATCAAAACTTCCTGTCACTGCAAAACGAGCTGGCGGATCTTGAAAACAAGATCGCCGCCGCCCGCCGCTTCTTCAACAATGCGGTCAGCGAGTACAATACGGCCTCGGAACAATTCCCTGCCGTGTTGTTTGCCAATATTTTCGGATTTACCCAGAAGGACTATTTCGAAGTGGGTGAAGCCGAACGCGGTGCTCCGCAGGTGAAGTTCTAGGTTCGATTGCGTTGCCGGAGGCGTGAACCATGTTTCTTTCAGCCTCCGGACTTCGCACCCATATCTGGAACAATAATCTGCGATCCATTCTGCTTCTGGCCGGATTTCCCCTGCTGCTGATCGCGATCGGTTTTGCGTTTGCGCTGTTGTGGGGCGGACAGGCTGTGACGGCGCAGCCGGGCTGGCGTGGGACGCACCCCTCGGTGGGCACTGAGCACAGTGTGGCCGACGCGCTGAGTACTGTTTTGGCGAACGGGCCGATGATCGCCCTGATCTCCCTGGCCATCACCGCCGTCTGGTTTATCATTGCCTGGTTTTTTCATACCGCCATCATCCAGGCCTCGACCGGCGCGCGCAGTGTCACACGGGCGCAGGAACCTGAACTCTATAATCTGCTGGAAAATCTGTGCATCTCGCGTGGTATGACCATGCCCCGCCTGGCGGTTATCGAAACCGGCGCGCTGAATGCCTATGCTTCGGGGGTGCGCGAAAGCCAGTATACCGTCACGGTCACACGCGGTTTGATGCAGACCCTCGACCGTGCAGAGCTGGAGGCGGTTCTCGCTCACGAGCTCTCCCATATCCGCCACGGCGATGTGCGCCTGCTGGTCATCGCCGTCATTTTCGTCGGCATTATCTCCTTTGCGGGCGAATTGATGTTTCGCAGCCTGTTCATGCGCAGCGTGCGTCGCTCCGGCAGCAATAGACAGGGGCGAAATGGTGCGGCTCTGGTCTTCATTGCGCTCGCCATTGTGGCGGTGGCCTATGGCCTGGCAATCCTGATCCGTTTCTCGCTGTCGCGCCGGCGCGAATACATGGCCGATGCCGGTGCCGTCGAGTTGACCCGCAATCCCGATGCGATGATCTCTGCTTTGATGAAGATCTCCGGCCGGTCCGACGTCGACAAGGCGCCTGACGAGGTGCGAGAGATGTTCATCGACAATCCGCGCACGGGTTTCATGGGCTTTTTTGCCACCCATCCCACCATTGACCAGCGGATCGATGCCCTGGTTGACTATGCCGATGGCCAGAGGCCGACAGCCCCCTCGACGACCAGCGTGCCAGAGGTCTAGTCGCTCTTGGGGTCAGGCGTCTCGCCGGCCTGAGTTGCCGTATCCGCACTTGTCTCGCCGGATGCGATGACCGGTTCGGCCTCGTCGGGATCGATCAGGCCCTCGAAGGTCTCTGCAAAGATATACCAGACAGAGGCAAACAGGGCGGCGATCACCGGGCCAAGAATAATGCCCACAGCGCCAAACAGGCTCAGACCGCCCAGGGTCGACAGGAGCACGGTCAAATCCGACATCTTCGCATCCTGACCGACAAAGATCGGACGCAGGATATTGTCCGAGGACGAGATGACGATCATGCCCCAGGCCGCGAGCCCGATCGCGGGTATCGGTTGACCGGTGGCAAACAGCCAGAGGGCAGCCGGTCCCCAGATCAGCGGAGGTCCGATCATCGGGATGATAGAGAGAAGGGCGGCGATGGCGCCCCAGAATATGGCGCCGGGGACACCAGCGACAAGCAGGCCTAATCCCGTTAGTCCGCCCTGCACGAGCGCAATCAGAAAAGAGCCCTTCACCGTGGCGCGTATCGTGGACACCGCACGTTCGATCAGGAGCACGCGATCCTCGCGGGCCATGGGCAGCATGGACATGGCGCGCTGACCGGTCTTGCGGCCACCCTGCAGGAAAAAGAACAGCGCATAGATCAGGATGAAACCGTTTAGAGCGGCCGCCAGAACGCCGCCGGTGCCGGCCTGAAGCCACTGGACCGCAAAATTCGAGACCGCACGCGCGAGATTTCCCGTCTGGGCGACCAGCTCGTCCTGATGGTCGATAATGGCCTGGCGGAAGGGCAGCCAGTCGGGCAGGCCGACTAGTCCCTCCGCGCGGATCAGATTGATCTGCTCCTGCACCCAGGGTGTCATCATGCCGGCAACATCGATGGCCTGGTCTGCGATCACACTCAGAAGAAGGGAGGCCGGCACAAAAAAGGCCATCAGGGTAAAGATCACCAGCAGCGCCGCAGCCAGACCTTTGCGTCCGCCCAGCCAGCGGGTGAGCACGGCCTGTGGCCGGTCGAGAAACAGGGTGATGACCCCGGCCAGGAACAGGGCGGAAAGATAGTGCCGGATCATCCACAGGAAGATGCCTGAAATGAGCACCGCCAGAACGATGATGAAACCGCGTTCCAGGGTGATCTTGTCTCGCTTGATCACGGGGTTTTCCTATCCGTAGAGCCAGTTGGGCAAGGCGGTTGCAAGCCAGGGGAAGAGGGCAATCATCGTGATAGCCAGGATCTGGATGATCACGAAGGGGATGGCGCCGCGATAAATGGCGGCTGTGCTGACCTCGGGTGGTGCGACACCGCGCAGATAGAAGAGAGCAAATCCAAAGGGCGGGGTGAGAAAACTGGTCTGCAGATTCATCGCCATCATCACGCCCAGCCAAACCGGATCCACGCCCATCATCAACAGGATGGGCGCCACAATCGGCACCACCACAAAGGTGATTTCGATGAAATCGAGGAAAAAGCCGAGGATGAACATCACCAGCATCACCACAACCAGGGCGCCCATGGCACCGCCGGGCACGGCCGTCAGCACGGACTGGACTGTGTCATCGCCCCCCAGTTCACGGAAAATCAGAGAGAAGAGCGAGGCGCCGATCAGGATCACGAAGACCATGGCGGATATTGTCGCAGTGGAGCGCATCACGTCATCGAGCACACCGGTGCGTTTGAGTCGCCATAGGGACAGGCCTGCTCCGATCAGGGCGATCGCCACCATCAACCAGGCCAGAAGGCTGGCGGCGCCCAGATCAGAGACATAGAGGCGGCGTTCAGAGCCGGTATTGACCATGACGATCAACAGGATCAATCCCATGACGGCGGCCAGACCGGCATAACTCAGGGCGCGTCCGATCGCAGGGTTATCTGTGCCGCCGGCATTGCGCGCAGCGGCCAGGAAGGTGGCGCCCATGGCCCCTACGGCCGCCGCTTCAGTGGGCGTGGCGAGCCCGGCCAGGATGGAACCGAGCACCGCAAAGATCAGGAAGAGCGGGGGCAGAAGTGCATTGAGCAGACGTCCCGGCTTCAGCGTGCCGGGTTCGGCCGGGGCGGCCGGGGCTTTTTCCGGCGCGGTGATGGCTACAAAAACCTGGTAACCCACATAAAGCAGGACGAGCATCAGGCCGGGAATGAGCGCACCGGCAAACAGATCGCCCACAGACACCACATCGGGTGAGAAAATCCCCTGGGCCCGCTGGGCTTCCTGATAGGCATTGGAGATCTGGTCACCCAGCAGCACGAGCACGATTGAAGGCGGGATGATCTGTCCCAGCGTACCGGAGGCAGCAATCGAACCGGAGGCGAGGGCGGGGTCATAGCCGCGCTTGAGCATGGTCGGCAGTGATAACAAGCCCATGGTGACCACTGTGGCCCCGACAATGCCGGTCGACGCGGCGAGCAAGGCGCCTACCACAACCACGGAAATGCCCAGTCCGCCGCGCAGGGAGCCAAACAGTGCTCCCATGGCTTCCAATAGTTCCTCGGCGACTTTGGACTTTTCCAGCATCACGCCCATGAAGACAAACAGCGGGACAGCGACCAGGATCTGGCGGTCCATCTCCATCAGATTGCCATAGATGCGCTGCGGGAAGGCCCGGAAATGGATGAGATCGAAATGGCCCAGAGCCAGCCCGATTAGGGCAAAGGCCAGCGCCACTCCGGCCAGGGTGAAGGCGACGGGATAACCTCTGAGCAGGGCTGCAAACGCGGCCATGAACATCAGGAAGGGCAGAAACTCGACAAACCACCCCATGATCAAACCTCCGCCTTGTCCGTCTGGCCCGGCAGATCCGGCGCGGCGCGTCCCGACAGCGTCAAGGCTGCCCGGCACGCCAGGGAGACCCCCTGGAGGATCAGCGTGATGGCAAACACCACGATCGCGGTCTTAAGCAGATAGACAAAGGCCAGACCATCGCTTTCCCGGGAGCGTTCGAGAATACGCCAGCTTGAGCTGAGATAACCCCGGGCGGACCAGATGATCAGCACACTCATGGGCACCAGACACAGATACGTGCCCAGCAGTTCGGTCCAGGCGCGCCCTCTCTCGGTGAGCTTGGCGTAGATGATGTCGACACGCACATGCCCATCATGCAGGGCCGTCGAGGCCGAACTCAGCAGGAATAGCAGGGCGTGCATATAGATCACGGATTCCGCCAGCTTGGTCGACGCAAAGCCGAACACATAGCGCTGGATCACGATCGTGACGGTGGCCAGAACCAGGCCCAGGGCAAACCAGCGCGCCGCGCCGCCCAGCTGTTCGCTAATCGCATCTGCAAGACGCACATAGCCGGTCAGTGCGTTTGCCAGGATGTTGGGCAGGCCGGTAAATCGCCCGATTACGCCGGCAAGCAGGGGCGCGAGCGCCAGTACCAGTAGGGCGTGGCCGATCTGATAGCCCCAATGGCCCGCTGTCAGGGCGAGTGTGGGAAGGGTTTGCTGCGCCCAGCTCGATACGCCGCCCGCACTCAATGTGTCGGCGGCAAGCAGGAGGAGGCTGGCGGCGATGACCGCCAGGATCAGGCCATCACCTTTTTGCATGATTATTGCCCGCCCAACACGCGCTCGCGCTGTGCCATATAGGCGGCCTCGGAGATGCGCCCCCAATTCATCATTTTCTCTCGCGCAGTGAGATAGCTCTCATAGACCCGTGCGGTGAACGGATCGGCACGGCCTGTATCCGCAACGACTTGTTCGGAGATCTCGCCGATACGGTCCCACATTTCAGGGGTGAATTGACGCAGTTGGACATCATGCTCATTGCGCAGCACGTCGAGCGCGATTCCGTTCTGATAGGTAAACTCGGCGAGCGACACATTGTTCGCGGCCCGGCAGGCGGCCTGGACGATGGCCTGGTGGTCGGCATCAAGCCCGTCCCAGACCCCGCGATTCATCCCGACAGACAGACACGATCCCGGTTCGTGGAAACCTGGTCCGTAATAATACTGGGCTTCCTGGTAAAAACCGAACGCCAGATCATTCCACGGGCCGACCCATTCGGTCGCATCGATTGTGCCGTTTTGCAGGGCCGGGAAGATCTCGCCACCCGACAGGGTAACGGCCGCACCGCCCAGCTCGCGCAGCACATTGCCGCCTAGTCCGGGGATACGCATACGCAGACCACGGAAGTCGTCCAGCGTATTGATTTCGCGCTTGAACCAGCCGCCCATCTGATGGCCGGAATTGCCCGCCTGGAAAGGCTTGATGTTGAACTGTCCGGCCAGTTCGTCCCACAGCTGCTGGCCGCCGCCGAATTCGCACCAGCCCATGATTTCCGCGGCGGTCATGCCCAGCGGTACGGCTGTGAAGAAGTTGAAGGCCGGCGATTTGCCCTGCCAATAATATTCGGCGCCGTGATATAGGTCGGCCGTGCCATCGGCGACAGCATCAAACACCTCGAATGCCGAGACAATCTCGCCCGCAGCGTAGACCCGCACCTCCAGTGCCCCGCCCGATGCGGCCGTGATGTATTCCGCGACATTATTGGCCGCCGTGCCCAGACCCGGGAAATTGGCGGGCCAGGTGGTGACCATGCGCAGGCGTTTCACACCGCGATTGATATTGGGGGCGGCCGGACTGGTGCTGGAGCCGGACATGTCTCCGCAGGCCGAGGCCACGGTGCCACCGGCGATGGCCAGTCCACTGATAAAGGTACGACGATCCATGATTTTCCCCTTTGATCCCGGGGTGGCGAGCACCCGGTCGCGGCTGTCCCTCCCCGGACGGGCCGTCAGTCTTGATCTGTATCTTCGATATCGGTTTGGTGGAAGGCCTGCCAGCCCCCCGGATTGAGAACCTGCAGTGGTTGATACTGAGCCTTGTACATCATTTTGCGACTGCCCCGGACCCAATAGCCCAGATAGACAAAGGGAAAACCGTGCAATTCCGCTTGCCGAATGGCGTCCAGGATCATGAAGGCGCCCAGTGAGCGGCGTTCCTGATCGGGGTCGAAATAGCTGTAGACCAGCGAGGGGCCGTCCTTGAGCATGTCGGTAAGCGCGGCCGCCACGAGACGTCCGTCGGCATCGCGGTATTCGGTGACGTGCGTACGCTGTGCGCCTTCCTCGACCATGAGGGCATATTCGCCAAACGTCATGCCCACCATGTCGCCATCCTGGTGGCGAGACTGAAGATAACGGTCGAACAGGTCGTACTGTTCATAGGTGGCTTCATTGCGATCGGTGGAGATGGTCAGATCGGCATTGCGATTGACGAGTTTTCGCCAGCGCCGCGACCAGATGAAATGCGTGGCATCGACACGCACCGAGCGACAGGCATCACAGCCTTCACAGGCGGGACGATAGAGCACGGCTTGGGACCGACGAAATCCCGCATGGGTCAAGGCGTCATTGAGGGCAGGGCCTTCGCCCGGATCGATCCGGGTGAACACCTTGCGTTCCATGCGCCCGGGCAGATAGGGGCAGGGCGATTCCGCCGTCAGGAAAAACGGGATCTGGCGTGTCGGCTGACTATGGGTCAAGTGGGCTCCAAATGTGACTCGCGTAAAAAGCCTAACCCAAGCCCAGGAAAATCGCGAGATAGGCTGTGAAGGCGAGCCAGAAGATCAGCACAAGAGGGGCGCCTGCGCGCAAATAATCCCCGAACCTGTAATGTCCCGGGCTCATGACGAGCAAATTGGTCTGATAGCCGATCGGTGTCGCAAAACACGTATTGGCGGCGAACAGGACTGTCAGGGCAAACAGGGTCGGATCCGCCCCCATCTGCTGGGCCGCGCCCACAGCGATAGGGGTGAACAGGATGGCGGTTGCGCTGTTGGAGAGGACATTCGTCAACACCGCCACCAGCAGGAAGAGCGCGGAGAGCAGGGCGACCGGCCCGTAGGGGGCAAAGATACTCACCACTGTGGAGGCCAGAAGTCCGGCTCCGCCCGTGGTCTGCAGGGCCGTGCCCAGCGCGATCGCAGATCCGATCAGCAGATAGACCCTGACATCAAAAGCGCGTGCGGCCTGGCGCAGGTTCAAACAACCCGCGGCGATCATGGCGACAGCGCCCAGGAAAGAGGCGATGACAATCGGCACCAGGCCCGAGGCCGCGAGGGCAACAACACCGCCAAAAATCAGGCGGGCGGCGGTGGTGCGACGCGGATCCGTGATGGCGGTCTTGGACCATTCCAGGAGGAGGAGATCGCGGTCGGCCCGCAGCGCCCGCATCGCGGAGGAGGTACCAAACAGCAAGAGTGTGTCGCCCGCTTCCAGACGGATCTCGCCCATGCGGGCGCGGATCATGCGACTGCGCCGTTGAATACCCAGCACGATACAGCCCGTGGCGTGACGAAAACCGATCTGCGAAATCGTTCGACCGGTCAGCCGGGAGCCCGGCGCCACCACAGCTTCAGACATGGAGAGCGTATCACCGGGGGTGGGGTCCTCACCTTCACCGGACGAGGAGAGCATGCCCCGCAGGAAGTCTGCACGCTTGGACAGCAGATCGCTGAGTGTTTGGCGGGTTGCCGCCACGATGACCAGATCGCCTTCGCGCAGCTGCGCATCATCAAAGGGGGGCAACAGAGCGTGTTCGCCCCTCTGGATCATGCGCACGGTCATGTCGGGCAGATCGGTGAACATGCCGGCCACCGGTTTTTTGCCCAGCAACGGGTGATCACGGGTGACTTCCAGCTGGGCGATATACTGACGCCCGCCCGATCCACCGGTCATCTCTTCTTCAAGACCACCCCGATTGGGCAGGAAACGGGGCAGGACAAAGAAGATATAGACCACACCGATCGCGGCGAGGAACAGGCCCGGCCCGGTCGGTGTGAAAAAGCCCAGTTCTATCTGCGCGGTCGACATCAGGCTGTCCGCCACGAGCAAATTGGTCGAGGAACCGATCAGGGTCGTCATACCGGCCAGGATGCAGACATAGGACAACGGGATCATCAGCTTGGAGGGGCTTTGCTCCATGCGTTTGGCGATTGCTGCGATGATGGGCACAAACATCACCACGACGGGTGTGTTGTTGATGACCGCAGAAATGACGAACACGAAGGCGAAAATCATCCCCATCGTGGCCCTGGGACGCGTGTCATAGGAGCGCAGAAGGAACTGTGTCGGGCCTTCCATCGCCCCGGTCTGGAAAATGCCCTGACCGACAATCAACAAGGCCAGAATGGTTATGAGCGCGGGATTGGCGAAGCCTTCCAGCAAATCCTTGGGCGTGGGTGAGGATTCGGCCAGCGGGAAGGCGTGGAAGAACACCAACAGCCCGGCCACAACCGTGGCGGACACAATTTCGATCGGGAAATGGTCGAGGCAGTAAAACAGGATGGCCACACCGACACCGGCAAGCACCACCCACATCTGCCAGACTTCTACAGACGTCGTTTCTATCATCGCATTGAAGGAGAAGCTGTGATCCGAATGACCGTAACCCATACGCTAGCACGGTGAGAGTTCGGATGCGAAGCCTTTTACTTCAAGTCCGTGGCTGCATGGAAGCCTGCCCGAAACACACGCAAGGCTCCTGCGTGGTGCCTAGCGCAGGCTGTGGCCCGGCGGCAGGACAGGCGCTTCGCGCAGCAAGACGATCGAGATGCGGCGATTGCCGGACATATAGGGATCATCCGGAAAGAGCGGTTCGGAACCGGCCTTGCCACGCACCTCGTACACCCGGTCATCGCGCACACCATTATCCTGCAGGACGCGGCGGGCGGCATTGGCGCGGTCGGCGGACAATTCCCAGTTGGTATAGCCGTTCATGTTGGACGGTCCGCTATCCGTATGGCCAGAGATCGACAGGCGGTTGGGCAATTGCTGGACAATCTCGGCCACAGCCCGCAGCAGGATGAGGGCGCGCTCATTGGGCTCCACCGATCCGGGCTGGAACATCGGGCGACCTTCCTGGTCGACCAGTTGGATCCGCAGGCCTTCCGGGGTCTGGTCCATGATGATGTGGTTGGATAGCTCGGCCAGTTCCGGCATTTCCTGCATCGCCTGGCGCAGCGACATCTCGGCACTGTAAAGCTCGGCATTCTGGCGGCGTGCTCGTGCCTCGGCGATGGCTGCGGCTAGGGGTTCGGGCTGTTCTTCAGCGGCTTCGGGAGAGCCTTCCGGGTTTTCCTGGTCTGAACGGTCGTTTTCCTGCGGTGCAGAGGGCGCCAGACGCTCGATGGTCGAGCTATCACCACTGCCGCGCACACCATCATCACCCAATGCTGTACCGGCCAGGGGCTCACCCGCACCGGAATTGGAGGGGCTCAATGAGGCGGGTGCGAAATAATCCGCGATACCGCGTTTTTGTTCGGGCGTGGTCGTATTGATCAGCCACATCAGCAGGAAGAACGCCATCATGGCGGTCACGAAATCGGCATAGGCGACTTTCCACGCACCCCCATGGTGTCCGTGTCCGCCACCCTTGACGACTTTCTTGATGATAATTGGCTGTTCAGCCGACATCTCACCCACCTTGTTCTTTTTCTCTGACCCTGCTCTACCTCGAACAGGGTTAAGGTCCGGTTTCTTCTGAGTCGGGGGGAGTATTTCGTGTTCGATCAACGCCAATTCCGCGATTGCCTGTCGCAATACCCGACCGGGGTCGCGATCATCTCGACCTGGCATGATGGACTGCCCCTGGGCGTGACGGTGAATTCTTTTGCCTCTGTCTCCCTCGACCCGCCCTTGATCCTGTGGTCCGTCGAGCGCGGGCGGGATCGTCATGCCCTGTTCGTCCAGGCCGAGCAGTTTGCGGTCAATGTGCTGGCAGCGGATCAGAAACACCTCGCCGAGGCTTGCGCGCGTGATGCCGCCCTGGACCAGATCGGGGGGTCATGGAGCGGTGAACACGCGCCTTGCCTCGATGGCGCCGTGGCGGTGATGGATTGCCGACTGCATGCCATCCATCCCGGCGGTGATCACGATATCATTCTGGGCGAAGTCGTGTCTTTGCACACCAGAAGTGAGGCTCCGGCCCTGGTGTTTCACCGGGGTGGTTATGGCGAAGCGGGATAATTCGCCTGAGTGGCGAATTTTGTCTTGAATTTCTAAGATTTTGGTGCATTCTCCCTTGGCTCAACCACAGGGGGAATGCATGCTTTATCTTCTTCGCCTTCTGGCTCAAAACGTCAAAATCTGTCCGCAATGCAAGGGCCGTGGCACCGAGCCGGTGTTTAATGCCCGGTGCACGCGCTGTAATGGTCGCAAAGTGGTTCCGGCCTAGCCAGCCGGGTCCAGTTCCAGAACCCGCATGCCTGTCGGGACTGTATCGAGATCCCAGTCTGCTGGGATCTCGATAAACTCGCCGCGTCCCCATAGCGGGGCCAGATCATCATAATGGCGAGACATGGGATTGCCGGACTGGCCGGTGGTGATCATGTATTGCGAGCGATCCAGGTCCGACAGATCATACAAGGCGCGGTACGAGGCGCCATGTCCGGCCGAATAATCATCCGCTGAAAAACTGTAATGCGCGACATTGACCGTCGAGCCGTCGCCCGGAATCGGGGTTTCGATGGTGAAGAAGCTGTCGAGCACCGGAAAAGCGCTGAACGGCGTATGGGCATGACGGGCCTGGTGTGCCTCGCCCCAGCGCCAGCGATCCATGTCGGATCCAAACTGTGTCATCAGACCGGCGACGGCCCGGTCCAGCGCGGGCCCGGTGATCTGTGCACATGTCTCGGTGGTTTCGGTGGCGATGTCATCGCACCAGTGGCCCAGGTCACCCGCAAAGACGTCTGTCAGGAAGATCCGTCGATCACTGTTCCAGCGGTCAAACAGATCGCCCAGCTCGTCGGCATAGACGGCGCGTGTGAGTTCTTTTTTCCAGGCTGCAAAAATCAGGGGCTCGGCCAGATCCACAGCCATGTCTGAATTCCAGCCTTGCAGACGCGATAGGGCGGCGCGACCGGCCTCGGTCTCCGGCTGGGCTTCCAGCAGGGCGGGCAATATGCGGCGGGTCATGTCGGAGACCGTATCGATTTGCAGCGCGGCCATCGACGCCATATCGTGCCGGTCCTTCGCCTCGATGCCCTCATAGATGCGGCGGATGCGCGACACGCCATACCAGTCCGAGGTCAGATAGTGAGGATAGCCGTCCGGAACGATCTTGTTATTGGCGGTCGCGACAAAGCCGCGTTCGGGATTGCGGGTATGGGGCAGTTCATCGAAGGGGATGGTGGACACCCAGTCTCCCGTCTCGTCGCGCACGGGGATGCGGGCGGGCGCATAAAACCCAATATCACCGTCGACATGGGCAAAGACAATGCTTTGCTGGGGTGCCACAAAATTGCGGATGGAATCGACAAAATCCTGCCAGTCACGGGCCCGCAAAATGTCATACCCCACACCCGGCGTGCCATCATCGGGCTCGTCGAGCATCCATTGCAGGGCCAGCGCGTCCGCACCCTCCGGCACGGGATAGGGGAAATGGTCCGGGTCGAGCACCGGCCCGGTCTGTGTGGCCCGGCGGGTGAGGGTGATGTCCTCGCCGAAGCGCACGCGGATCACTTCTTCTCGGCTGTCTGTGATTGCATCCTCGGTGATCGCATGCAGATCGCCCACATCCGGCCCGGTATTGGTGAAGCCCCAAGCGATGTGGTCATTGCGTCCCAGGGTCAAGAAGGGTGTGCCGGGAATGCCGACCCCCACAGCCGTTCCATCCGGCGTGGTCAGGCGGGCGAGATACCAGATGGCCGGCGCGCGCAGTGCAAGATGCGGGTCATTGGCAAGGATCGGGGATCCGGTGGTCGTGCGCGATCCGTCCAGAACCCAGTTGTTCGATCCATCCCGGCCCTCATCGTCGGGACCCAAGCCGTTATCCACACGTGGCGGCGTGTCCGTGTCCACGCTTTCGGCCAGAGCCGGATCTGTCAGGCCCGGATCTGTCAGGCCCGGATCCGTCAGGCCCAGATCCGCCATGCTGAGTGATCGCGGCGCATCATCGGGATAACGCCCCAGGAATTCGCGCAGCCGGGCCTCACCGAGATGGTCGAGCAATTCGGCCGTGCGCGGTTCGGAAAAGGCATTGCCAAACAGGTCGAGAGCGATGGCCTTGTAGATCAGGACCGTATCGGCGGGGGTCCAGGGTTCCGGATCGATCATCAGGATTTGGAATTCCGGCGGGTTCATGAAGGCGGGAGACTGGGCGACAGAATTCACACCCTGCGCGTAGGCGTCGAGCGCGTCCTGGACATCGGCCGGCAGGGCCTCCACGGCGGAATGAGCGGCGTCGGCCAGGCCCATTGTGCGGAAGAATACATCGGTCTCCACTCCGGGTTGGCCGATGAGTTCAGCGACCCGTCCGCGCATGGCCCGGCGTGTGATCTCCATCTGCCACAGGCGATCCTGGGCATGGGCCACACCCATAGCGAAAAACGCATCGTGATCGCTGGATGCAAAAATATGGGGCACACCATGCGGGTCACGGATGATATGGGCCTGTGCGTTCAGCCCATCCAGGCGCAAAGTGCCCTGGGTCTGGGGCAGTGACGCATAAAGACGCGTGGTGAAGATAATCGCCAGAATCACGATGAGGCCTAGAATGGCCGCGAATCCGGCGAGAATGACCTTTGAAACGGTCTTGATCATGACGCTTGCTCCCCTTTGCTGCGAAGACTAGCAAGGCGGAAAGGTGAAAGGAAAGCGGTAGATGGCACAGTGTACATTTTTGGGTCTGGGTGTGATGGGCTATCCGATGGCCGGACATCTTGTGACGGCAGGCCATGGTGTCACCGTCTGGAACCGCACGGCGCAGAAGGCTCAGGACTGGGCGCAGCAATTTGCCGGACAGGCCGCCGCGACGGCAGAAGACGCGGTGGGTGAAGCAGATATCGTCCTCATGTGTCTGGGAGATGATCCCGATGTCGAGGCCGTCGCCGGGCGTATTATCCCGAAAATGAAACCGGGCGCTCTGCTGGTCGATCACACAACGGCGTCGGCCGAGCTGGCCCGTCGCCTTGCGGGTATTTGCCAGGCGGCGGGGCTGGGCTTTCTCGATGCACCGGTGTCGGGCGGGCAGGCTGGCGCGGAAAATGGACAGCTTTCGGTCATGTGTGGTGGATCTCAGACCGATTTTGACCGGGCTGAGCCGGTGATGAGCGCCTATTCCAAAGCCATGACACTGATCGGCGTGGCGGGGTCCGGGCAGACCGCAAAAATGGTCAACCAGATCTGTATCGCGGGTGTGGTTCAGGGCCTGTCGGAAGGGCTCTATTTTGCGCAGCAATCCGGACTTGACCCCGAAAAGGTCATCCAGGCTATCTCCAAGGGTGCGGCCCAGTCCTGGCAGATGGAAAATCGTTGGCAGACGATGGTGAAGAACGAGTTTGAATTCGGTTTTGCTGTCGACTGGATGCGCAAGGACCTTCGCATCGCGCTTGATGAGGCGCGCAACCAGGATGCCGTCCTGCCGGTGACCGCCCTGGTGGATCAGTTTTATGCCGAGGTCCAGGCTATGGGCGGATCCCGTTGGGATACATCCAGCCTGATTGCCCGGTTGAATCGTAGCGCGGACCGGCTGAACCATGACGATTGATGGCCGTCTGATCGAAACCGACCGCATGGTCATGGCACTCTGGCCGCGCATTCGCAACCAGTTTGCGATCTGGAAACTGCTGGTGTTTGCCCCGTTTACGCGGCGCGCTGTCCTGCAATTCACCAATGACCAGGTGTCGCCGCTTCTGCGGTCACGTCACTGGAAAATCACGTTGGGCATGCTGGGGGGGCTGACCGATGCCCAGATTGATTTCCTCACGGCCTTTGCCGACCTCAATGCGCGCAAGTCGGAACGGATTTTTCGGACGACCGCATTATTGATGATCTCCCTGCCGGTCGGTTTTGTGCTGGCGGTGAATGAGGCCTATCCCCAGTTCTGGGACGAGATCGGCATGGATGGTGCGTCCTTCTTCCCGGTGATCATTATCGCCTATGCGGTGCTGGTGGGATATTTGATGGCCGGCGCCTGGCGCGCACGGGAGATCGCGGATTGCTGTGAGTTCGAACAGATGCGCCGTCGCCATGCTCGGGCGCTCGACGAGGAGGCGGCCCGTCAGGACGCGTTTCGCGCGCCGGGTGAACCGGGCCCTCCTGAGGCCAGAAAATGAGCGTCGCGGCGCTTTTCACTCTGCTGGACTATCTGGGGGTGGGCCTGTTCGCCTTTTCAGGCGGCATGCTTGCGGCCCGCAAATCGCTCGACCCGTTCGGGGCAGCGATACTGGGCGCTGTGGCTGGCATGGGTGGAGGCACGCTGCGCGATGTCCTGCTGGGCCGTTTGCCGGTTTACTGGATCGAGGACCCGCAATTTCTGGCCATGGCTCTGGGCGGGGCCTTGCTGGGATATTTCCTGTCACCCTGGGCACAGGCCGTGGCGACACGCCGGGCCTTTCTGATCTGGGCGGATGCAGCCGGGCTGGCCGTCTTTTGTGTCCTGGGCACACAGGCGGGGTTGGGCGCAGGCGCACACTGGTCCATCGCCCTGCTGACCGGGGTGATGAGTGCGGCCTTTGGCGGGCTGATCCGGGACATCATTGTCAATGATGTACCCCTGGTTCTGCGCGAAGACATTTATGCCCTTGCGGCCCTGGCTGGCGCCGGCGTGTATGTCGGCGGGCTGGCTTTGGGCGGGCCCCAGGAATGGGTGACGCTGGGCGCGGCTGCGCTGGCGCTGGGACTGCGCGGTTGCGCGATCATTTTCAAATGGTCCTTGCCGGCGATGAAGATTGGCGACTAGCCCGCGCGGCTCAGATCCGGCGCATTACACCTCAACCGGCCGTCATTCCTGCGGACCTGGCAGGTCGGCTGATCCTCGCGCGATGGACCAGACTTCCAGCGGTTGCAAAGGGCTTTCGCGATCCAGCGCCGGGTGGATGAAATTACCATCCTCAACGCGGCTCATTCCGACAGATCGCATCACCGCGATCGAGGGGCGGTTGATCGTGGGCGCAAATGCCACAATGCGAGAAAGCCCATGATCTGTGAGACCATGATTCAGCACGGCGCGTGCGGCTTCGCGTGCATAGCCTTGCCCCCAGCTGGCCCGCGACAAGCGCCATCCGATCTCGACCTCATCCTTGACCCAGGCGTCGAACGCGACACGGGACAGGCCGACAAAACCGATGAAGGCCCCTGTCTCTTTCACTTGCACGGCATGGGGTGACAGACCGGTGCGCGCGTGGCGGTCGGCAAAACTTGTGATGATCTTTCGGCTGTCCGCTTCATCCAGCGGCGCGGGGAAGAAACGCATGACCTCGGGGTCGGCATTGAGGGCGGCAAAGGGCGCGACATCGTCGTCCCGCCAGGCGCGCAGGATCAGGCGGTCGGTTTCCAGGGTGGGAAGGGGGGCATGTTCGATCATCACGGTCTCCGGGGCAGGGCGCGCGGTGATACGCGATTTTGAGCGCGGGTCAAGCGAGGCAGAGCGCCAGGCAAGAGGACGGGGCCGCCCTGAATTCACAGTCCACGCGGCCCCGACCCGTTATCGTTGCTTGCGCATGCGCACCATGGGAATACCCACATCGGGCATGGGATACTCCGACACGGGTGACCAGCCATTTTTCTTGTAGAAGTTCACGGCCTGGAGATTGTCCCGGAAGCTTTCCAGCTCAATCGTGTCATACCGGGCAAACAGCAGCTCTTCACCCAGGGTCAGCAAAGCCTTGCCGATGCCCTGGCGATGATGCTCCACCGTGACCATCATCAGGTGGATTTCATTATCCTTGATGGCGACTGCGCCGACCGGTTCGCCGACTCGTTCGGCGACC
Source organism: Maricaulis sp. D1M11 (assembly GCF_047308265.1). Lineage (NCBI taxonomy): Bacteria > Pseudomonadati > Pseudomonadota > Alphaproteobacteria > Maricaulales > Maricaulaceae > Maricaulis > Maricaulis sp. D1M11. Next base: position 213,576 of record NZ_JBKQWY010000003.1, on the reverse strand, counting down.
CAGAGGAACGCATTGCGCTCGCGATAGTATTGGGGCACCTCGCCGGACGCGATATAGCCCTCGACCGCATCCGACCCGATCACGTCGGGATATTTCTTCCGGATGGTCTTGTAGGAGAGCGCCGTGAGCGCATCGACATCATCGAGCGTTGCCGGGCGAATAGAAATTTCAGATTTAGCTTGGGTATTCAATGTCTTGTTCCTGACATGAGACAACAGGGCGCTCGCAGGGCGAGCGCGTTCAGCAGTTCTCGAAAAGCCCGCCTCAAAGGCGGGCACGTCAGGACTCAAAGGTCATAAAATCTCCGTTGATCGCGTCTATCGCACGGCGGGGACGGACAGGCAATGGGCTCCAGGAGCGGTCTTCCGCGCCAGTGGCAGGCTGATCAGGACAGCGCCCGCGCGGCTCTTGGCGCGAAATAGGTGATGATCCCGCTGGCACCCGCGCGTTTGAAGCTCATCAGGCTTTCCAGCATGACACGCTCGCCATCGATCCAGCCGTTCTGGGCGGCGGCCTGGATCATCGCGTATTCGCCCGAGACCTGGAAGGCATAGACAGGCACGGCGAAGTTATCGGCCAGGGCGTGCACGATATCCAGATAGGGCAGGCCGGGTTTGACCATCACCATGTCCGCGCCTTCGGCAATGTCCAGCTCCACTTCACGCAGGGCTTCGGCCGCATTGCCCGGATCCATTTGATAGGTCTTCTTGTCACCCGTCAGCGCAGCCGCCGACCCGATCGCCTCGCGATAGGGGCCGTAAAAGCCCGAGGCATATTTGGCGGCATAGGACAGGATCATTGTGTTGTGATGACCCTCGTCTTCCAGGGCTTCGCGAAGGGCGCCGATCCGTCCGTCCATCATGTCGGACGGCGCGATCACATCACATCCGGCCTCGGCCTGCATGCGGGCCTGGTCCACCAGCCGGGCAACCGTCGCGTCATTGGTGACATAATCCCCGTCCAGCAGACCGTCATGACCATGGGTGGTGAACGGGTCGAGCGCGACATCACAGATCACGCCGACATTGGGCGCGGCATCCTTGATGGTCTTGATCGCCCGGGGCACCAGCCCGTCCGGATTAATGGCCTCACTGCCCATATCGTCCTTTTTCGCCGGATCGATATGGGGGAAGAGGGCGATGGCGGGAATACCCAGGGCGTCCGCCTCCTTGGCTGCCTTTGCCAGCGCGCCGAGCGACAGGCGCTCCACGCCCGGCATGGCCGCCACGGGCTCGACCGGATCGGCTGTTTCCGAGACCACCACAGACCAAATGAGATCGTCCGGCGTCAGGGTCTTTTCACGCACAAGGCGGCGGGACCAGTCAGCCTGGCGGGTGCGGCGCAGTCGGGTGGCAGGAAACATGGGGCGATCTCATTCTTCTGACGGGTGAGGGGGCGAGGCAGTGGGGGATAAATCCTCGCACCGACTCTGGCCCTTGGGTCAAACGCTTACATATCAGACTTGCCGCAAGGGCCAAGCCGCGTTAGGCCTCGGCCAATACGTGGTAAATTCGTGTTCGATCCCGCTCATAACCGACAGGATATCTGCTGTGCATTTCAATCTTTCAGAAGATCAGACCCTCATCCGCGATATGGCGCGCAAATTCGCCGATGACCGCCTGAAGCCCAATGCGGCGCGGTGGGACGAGGAAAAAATCTTTCCGGTCGATGTCATGCGCGAGGCGGCCGAGCTTGGTTTTGCAGGCATTTACACGCGCGATGATGTGGGCGGTTCGGCGCTGTCGCGTCTGGATGCCGCGATCATTTTTGAAGAATTATCGCGCGGATGTGTCGCAACCGCCGCCTTCATGTCGATCCATAATATGTGCGCCTGGATGATCGATAGCTGGGGTACTGAGGAACAGCGCCAGCGTTTCCTGCCGCCCATGATGACGATGGACAAGATCGCGTCCTATTGCCTGACCGAGCCGGGGGCAGGGTCCGATGCGGCATCGCTGAAGACCCGTGCCGTGCGCGATGGCGATGATTACGTCCTCAACGGTGCCAAGGCCTTTATCTCGGGTGCGGGGACGTCGGATTATTACGTGGTCATGTGCCGCACCGGTGAGGATGGCCCGAAAGGCATTTCCACCCTCATTGTCGAGAAGGATACGCCCGGCCTGTCCTTTGGTGCCAATGAGAAGAAAATGGGCTGGAACGCCCAGCCGACCCGCATTGTGACGTTCGAGGATTGCCGCGTCCCGGTTGCCAATCGCCTGGCCGATGAAGGCATGGGGTTCACCCTGGCGATGAATGGTCTCAATGGCGGCCGCATCAATATCGGCGCCTGCTCCCTGGGCGGGGCCAGCGAAGCGTTTGATGTTGCAAAAGACTATGTGGGAACACGCAAACAGTTCGGGCGGGAGATCGGTCAGTTCCAGGTGTCGCAGTTCAAACTGGCCGACATGGCGACCGAGCTGGAGGCCTCCCGGCTGATGCTCTATCGCGCAGCCGCCGCGCTGGATGCCAAGGACCCGTCGGCGGCAAAATACTGTGCCATGGCCAAGCGGTTTGCCACGGACACGTGTTTTGATGTGGCCAACCAGGCGCTGCAATTGCATGGTGGATATGGCTATCTGAAAGACTACCCGCTCGAGCGCATTGTGCGCGATCTGCGTGTGCACCAGATCCTGGAAGGCACGAATGAGATCATGCGGGTGATCATCGCCAAAGACGTGATGCGGTAAGGGAGTGAACCATGTCTGAACCCGAAATCATCGCCCGCAAAGTGGGCCAGTTGGGCCGGATCACGCTCAATCGTCCCAAAGCGCTCAACGCGCTGACGCATGGCATGTGTCTGTCCATGATCGATGCGCTGGAGACCTGGCGCGACGATGACGACGTCAGTGCGATCGTCGTTGATGGTGCGGGCGAAAAGGGCTTTTGTGCCGGTGGCGATATTCTCAAACTGCATAATTCCGGCAAGGCGGGCGACAACGCGGCCTGGCTGTTCTGGCGCGATGAATACCGTCTCAACACGCTGATCCATCACTATCCCAAACCCTATGTGGCGCTGATCGACGGCATCACCATGGGCGGCGGTGTGGGTGTGTCCGTGCACGGCTCCCACCGTGTGGCCGGTGACCGGACGATGTTTGCCATGCCCGAGACGGGTATCGGTTTCCATCCCGATGTGGGCGGCGCCTATGTGCTGCCGCGTCTGGCAGGCGAGATCGGCACATGGATGGGGCTCACCGGCGCGCGGCTGAAGGCGGCCGACGCCCTGGCTTCGGGCCTGGCGACGCATTACTGCCCGTCCGGCCAGAATGACGCTCTGGTTGAGGCGTTGGAAGAGGCCGACCTGACGGATGAGGAGGCGCTTGATGTCTTGCTCGAAGAGTTTTCGGGTGACCCAGGTGATGCCTCGCTGGCGCACACACGGGGGCTGATCGACGCGGCGTTTGCGGGACAACGGGTCGAGGAAATCGTGTCGCGTATTGCCGGAGCGGGAGATAGCTGGTCGCAGAAACAGGCGTCCATCCTGGCGTCCAAATCGCCGACCGCGCTTAAACTCACCCTGGCGGCCCTGCGCAAGGGGGCCAGCCTCTCCTTTGAGGACGTGATGCGCCAGGATCTGCGCCTGTCGGCCTGGTGTCTGACGGGTCAGGATTTCTACGAAGGCGTTCGCGCCGTCATCATCGACAAGGATAACAGCCCGGTCTGGTCGCCGACGGATCTGGAGGCGGTCAGCGATAATGATATCGCCTCGGCGTTTGATCCCTTGCCGCAGGACCAGGAAATGAGCTTTCTGGACCCTGCACACCCGGCCTGATCCACTCAGACCAGCTGTTTCAACACCAATACCAAACGGGGAGCGCCGACATGGCCACAATCGCATTCATCGGTCTGGGCAATATGGGGTCTGGCATGGCCGCCAATTTGGTCAAGGCAGGCCATGACGTGGCGGCGTTTGATCTCAACCCGCAAGCGGTCGCCCTCGCTGTCGAGGCGGGCGCACGGGCGGCCCAAGATACAGAGGGCGCTGTGGCGGAGGCCGAGGTCGTTGTCACCATGCTGCCCGCGGGCAAGCATGTGCGCGCGGTGTATGAAAACGCTGTCTTTCCCTCAGCCCGGCCCGGCACGCTGTTCATCGATTGCTCGACCATTGATGTCGACAGCGCGCGTCATGTCGGCAATGCGGCACTGGGTGCCGGTTTCCGCTTTGTCGACGCCCCCGTATCCGGCGGTGTTGCGGCAGCCCAGGGCGGCACGCTGACCTTCATGGTCGGCGGTGCGGCGGCTGATTTCGCGGATGCTGAGCGTGTGCTCGACGCGATGGGCAAGGCGGTGATCCATGCGGGCGATCTGGGCGCGGGGCAGGCGGCCAAGATCTGTAACAACATGCTGCTGGCCATTACCATGATCGGCACGTGCGAAGCCTTCGCGCTGGCGGAGAAGCTGGGGCTCGACCAGCAGAAATTCTTTGATATCTCGTCCAAGGCCTCGGGTCAGAGCTGGTCGATGACCAGTTATTGCCCGGTGCCCGGGCCGGTGGAGACCTCGCCCGCCAATGCTGATTATCAACCCGGTTTTGGTGCGGCACTGATGCTCAAGGATCTCAAACTGGCCATGGATGCCGCGCAAAGCGCCGGCGCCACCACGCCGCTGGGCGGCCAGGCCGAGGCGCTTTATGCCATGTTCGCCAATCTGGGCGGGTCCGAAATGGATTTTTCTGCCATCTACAAACTGCTTGACGGAAGCTGGCAGGGGTCGTCTCGAGGGCCTGTCGTCGCCCATTAAACTTTTTTTTGCCGTTTGCCCGTAATGTCTCTGCAAAGATCGCTAAAAGATCGGGTGGAGTGTTGATTATGGCAATGGCCGAAAACGTGGCGCCGCAAGGGGCGCCGGCGACGGATTATCTGGAACTTCTGCAGCTCATCGAGCGTCTGCATCGTCAATTGCTTGACGTTGTGAAGGACGAGCTCGACCGTGAGGGAACGGACGATTTGAACAGTGTGCAGGCCCTGCTGCTGTTCAATATCGGCGATCAGGAGCTGACTGCGGGCGAATTGCGCACACGCGGTCATTACCTGGGCTCGAACGTGTCCTACAATCTCAAGAAACTGGTCGATGCCGGCTATATCCGTCACGAACGGTCGGCTTCGGATCGTCGGTCCGTGAAGGTTTCGCTGACCGAAAGCGGCCATGCCATCCGCTCCAAGCTGGGCTCGCTGTTTGAGCGTCAGGGCTCGTCGCTCTCGCCGGTTGGCGGTGTTGATGATGGCAAATTGCCGGATATCAACCAGTCCCTCGCGCGGATCGAGCGCTTCTGGGCGGACCATATCCGCTTTCGCATGTAGCTCGCGCTCCACACGCAATCATCTTCGAACGACCCGGTCTGCTATAGGCCGGGTCGATTGTTTTTATGCAGAAAATCACGGGGTGCGACGGTCTGTCCGGGTCGCAGCCGGGGCGTTAACGGTCTATACGTGGAATCAAGAATTGACTGAACGGACCTCGCGGGGATCGTTCACGCATATATAAAGGCCGCGTCATGGACTATAACACCGCATTCGAATCCGCCGTTCGTCGGGTCAAGGCCGAGGGCCGCTACCGGGTCTTTGCGGATCTTTTGCGGCACAAGGGCCGTTTCCCGCACGCCCGCTGGCGCAATCCCGAAGGCCAGGTGCGTGACGTCGTGGTCTGGTGTTCCAATGATTATCTGGGCATGGGCCAGATCCCCTGTGTGGTGGAGTCCATGAAAGGGGCCATCGACCAGGTCGGGGCAGGCGCAGGTGGAACGCGCAATATTTCCGGGACGACGCATTACCATGTCGAGCTGGAGCGCTCACTGGCCGATCTGCACCGCAAGGATGGCGCGCTGCTGTTCACATCGGGATACATCGCTAACGAAGCGACGCTCGCAACCCTGGGCAAGATCCTGCCCGGTCTGATTATTTTCTCCGACGAGCTGAACCACGCCTCGATGATCGAGGGTGTGAAGGGGGCCAAGTGCGAGAAACACATCTGGCGCCATAATGATCTCGAGCATCTTGAAAGCCTGCTGGCTGCTGCGCCGATCGATGCACCCAAGGTGATCGCCTTTGAGAGTGTCTACTCCATGGATGGCGATATCGGCCCGATCGCCGAGGTGTGTGATCTGGCAGAAAAATACAATGCGCTGACCTATCTCGATGAAGTGCACGCTGTTGGCCTCTATGGCCTGCGCGGTGCAGGCATCGCCGAGCGTGACGGACAGATGCACCGGGTCGATATCATCGAGGGCACGCTGGGCAAGGCCTATGGTGTCATGGGCGGATACATCGCTGCTGACGGTGCGATTGTGGACGCGATCCGATCAATGGCGCCGGGCTTTATCTTCACGACGGCCCTGCCGCCGGCGCTCGCCGCAGGGGCTCGGGCCTCTGTTGAATATCTCAAACAGGCGCATCATCTGCGTGAACAACACCAGGAACGGGCCGCAACGCTGAAATCCCGGCTCAACGCGGCTGGCTTCCCGGTTCTCGAGAGCTCGGTCACCCATATCGTCCCGGTCCATGTCGGCGATCCGGTGCTGTGCAAGCGCATCACGGACATGCTGCTCGACGAGCACGGCATTTATGTTCAGCCGATCAATTATCCCACGGTTCCCAAGGGCACAGAACGTCTGCGCCTGACGCCGACCCCGCTCCATGATGATGCCCTGTTCGATCAGCTGATCGATGCGCTGGGTGATGTCTGGGCGCGCGCGGCGGACCAGAACGCGCAAACGGCCTGATGGGTGATACTCCGGTCTATCTGGAGATTATCGAGGCTGGCAATGCCCTGCGCATTGCGGCGGTGGACGGCATCACGGCCGATGAGGTCGTGTTCCAGGTTCCACTCAAGACCAGCCGGTCCGAGATCGAACACCTTGCCATCCAGAAACTACGATGGGTCCAGGCCAAACAGGCCGGATCCGGCAAGACACAGCCTCGGGACGCAACGGACCAAAAGAAACGGCCGGGTGGAAAACCCGGCCGTGGTATCTATGTCTAAGACAAGCAAGTTGTCGTGAAATAAAGTTATGCGTCCTTGCCGGCGCGGCCCAGACCGATGTCCTTGGCAAATTGCGAGCGCTTGCGGGAATAGGCCGGAGCGACCATCGGATAATCCGACGGCAGGTTCCATTTGCGGCGATACTCTTCCGGCGACATGTCGTATTGCGAGCGCAGATAGCGTTTCAGCATTTTCAGCTTCTTGCCGTCTTCCAGACAGACAATGTGCTCATCCGACACGGATTTGGACACGGGAACCGCCGGTTTGGCCTTGGTTTCCACCTTCACGGTCGGCGCGCAGATCTCACTCATCGTGGCGTGCACGGACTTGATAAGATCCGGAACATTCTCTGCCGGCACGGAATTGTGCGAAAGGAAGGACGAGACGACACTGGTCGTCATGCGCAGGAGTTCTTCCTTCTCGATGTTGGGGAGGGTTTCATCAGACATTTTCAAATCCTTCACACTTCGAGGCAGTTTAATTGGGCTTTTTGACGTCATTTCGTCTTGAGCCGGTATTTCTTTGTTATTGGACTACATAGTCCCTCATGAATCAGCCTTCAACTATCATATTTGTATTTAGTGTGCGCGGATGGAGTTCTGTTTTGGGCTTAAAAAAATGTAATCTCGACATTCGGGAGCGAAGCAGGGCTATGCGGAGCATTCCTGTTGTCACTCTACGCAACGCGCCGTATCAATCCGGGCACTAGTGTGAGGATCCAGCCATGGCAGAGACAATGACAGAACAAAACACGGCAGACTTCTTCTCCCGTTCAGTGGTGCAGGGCGACACGGATGTGGCGCGCGCCATTCATGACGAGATCCAGCGCCAGCAACAGCAGATCGAGCTGATCGCCTCTGAAAACATTGTGTCGCGGGCCGTACTGGAAGCCCAGGGCTCTCCGCTGACCAATAAATATGCCGAAGGATATCCGGGGCGCCGGTATTATGGCGGGTGTGAGCATGTCGATGTCGTCGAACAGCTGGCCATTGACCGTGCAAAGGAATTGTTCGGTGCGGCCTATGCCAATGTTCAGCCCAATTCCGGCAGCCAGGCCAATCAGGGCGTGTTCCTGGCACTGTTGAAGCCGGGTGATAAAATCCTCGGCATGAGCCTGGACGCAGGGGGGCACCTTACACACGGCGCACGTCCGAACCAGTCGGGCAAATGGTTTGAGGCGCATGCCTATGGTGTGCGCGAAGCCGATGCGCTGATCGATTACGACGCGCTGCGGGCCCAGGCCCATGAGGTCAAGCCGCAGCTGATCATCGCCGGTGGTTCGGCCTATCCGCGCGAGATCGATTTCGCCGAATTCCGCAAGATCGCCGATGAGGTCGGGGCGTATCTTCTGGTCGACATGGCTCACTTTGCCGGGCTTGTCGCGGGCGGGGTGTATCCCAATCCGGTTCCGCACGCGCATGTCTGCACGACCACGACGCACAAGACCCTGCGCGGCCCGCGCGGCGGCATGATCATTTCCAACGATCCCGATCTGGGCAAAAAGTTCAATTCAGCTATTTTCCCGGGCCTTCAGGGCGGACCGTTGATGCATGTCATCGCCGGCAAGGCCGTCGCCTTTGGCGAAGCCCTGCAACCGAACTTCAAGGCGTACACCGCCCAGGTGATTGCCAACTGCAAGGCGATGGCCCAGGCCGTGATCGACGGGGGGTATGCCATCGTGTCCGGCGGGACTGACAGCCATCTGGCGCTCATCGATCTGCGTCCCAAAGGCCTCAAGGGCAATAGTGCGGAAGAGGCGCTCGAGCGTGCCTACATCACCTGCAACAAGAATGGTGTGCCGTTTGATCCGGAAAAACCGACCGTGACGTCGGGCCTTCGTGTTGGCTCGCCTGCGGGCACGACCCGAGGATTTGGCGAGGCGGAGTTCAAGCGCGTCGGCGAGCTCATGGTGGAAGTGCTTGATGCGCTAGTGGAATCTCCGGAAGGCGATGCAGAAGTCGAAGCCCGGGTCCGCGAGGAAGTGATGAGCATGACAGCACGCTTCCCCATTTATCCCGAACTGGCCTAAACTGGGCTCATTATGCGTTGCCCTTTTTGCGGAAATCCTGACACACAGGTCAAAGACTCCCGTCCGGCGGAGGATGGCAATGCCATCCGCCGCCGTCGCCAGTGCCCCGGTTGCGCGGCCCGTTTCACCACGTTTGAACGGGTCCAGCTGCGTGAGCTCACCGTTGTCAAAAAGTCCGGTCGTCGGACACCGTTCAATCGGGAAAAGCTCAACCGGTCGATCCAGCTTTCCGTGCAAAAGCGCAATATCGAGACTGATCGTATCGAACAGATGATCTCGGGCATTGTTCGACAGCTTGAAAGCTCCGGTGAAACCGATGTGACGTCGGACCGGGTCGGTGAACTGGTGATGGAAGCGCTCAAGGAGCTCGATTCCGTGGCCTATGTCCGCTACGCCTCGGTGTACAAGGACTTCCACCGGGTCGAGGATTTCCGGGAGTTCATCAAGGACGAACATCTCGGCGCCAAGAAGGGCGGGTCAGGCGAACCGTCAGCATGACGACGCCCGTGCGTCCGATCGTCACGCTAAAACTCGCGACATCTCTGGATGGAAAGATCGCGCTGGCCAATGGTCTGTCGAAATGGATCACCGGGCCGGACAGCCGGGCCGAGGTTCATCGTCTGCGCGCCGCTCATGCCGCTATCCTGACGGGGGTCGGGACGATTCTGGCCGATGACCCCGAACTGACCGCACGCACCGACCCGGCACCCTCGGTCCAGCCCGATTTGATTGTGATGGACAGCACGCTGCGATGCCCGCTCGATGCCCGGATTGTCGAGACGACAGACCGGCGGCGGGTGACGCTCGTGAACGCCGACACGCCGGGTGCGCCCCTTGATCGTGATCGGGTCAGGGCCTTTGTGGACAAACACGTGCAGATGAGACGAGTGGCGGCTGTTGGTGGGCGTCCCGATCTGGCAGCTGCCATGGATGAATATGCCAGTGTGATGATCGAAGCGGGCGCACAGATCGCGGCCTCTGCCTTGCGCTCAGGGCTGGTCGATCGCATTGAATGGTTCCGTGCGCCGGTCATTCTGGGGGGCGACGGATTGTCCGTGCTGGCAGGTCTGGGCCTTGAGAGTCTCGATCGCGCGCCCATGTTCACTCGCACAGCCGTCACTGAAAGAGGGGCGGACATCCAGGAAAGCTATCAACGGGTTCGCTGATGTTTACAGGCATTGTATCCGACAAGGGCCGTATCCGGTCCATTTCAGGTGACGCGGTCAAGCGCTTCGAGATCGAGGCCGGCTATGACGCGTCCGGCATTGAGCTCGGCGCGTCCATCGCCCATGCGGGCGCCTGCCTGACGGTTGTCGAAAAGGGCGATCACGGGCAAGGCTGCTGGTTTGCCGTCGAGGTGTCACCGGAAACCCTGCGCCTGACGACGCTGGGCGACTGGGCCGAAGGGGATGCGGTCAATCTGGAACGCGCCCTGGCCATGGGAGATGAGCTGGGTGGACACCTCGTCACCGGTCATGTGGACGGGCTGGGCGAGGTGGTGGAGCGCCGTGATGAAGGCGAATGGATCGTGTTCACCGTCCGGCCACCAAGCGAACTCAATAAATTCATTGCCAAAAAGGGCTCGATCACAGTTGATGGCGTGTCTTTGACGGTCAATGCTGTCACCGCAAACACGTTTGATTTGATGATTATTCCACACACGGCGGAGGTGACGACCCTGGGCGAATTGCAGGCCGGAGCGCGCGTAAACCTTGAGATTGACCTCATGGCGCGCTACGCCGCACGACTTGCAGAGTTTGCGGAGGCTGGACATGAGTGATCTTCCCCTGTCCCCTATCGAAGACATTATTGAAGACGCGCGAAATGGTCGGATGTTTATCCTGGTCGATGCGGAGGATCGGGAAAATGAGGGCGACCTTGTTATTCCGGGCAAGTTCGCGACACCCGATGCCATCAATTTCATGGCCAAGCACGGGCGTGGATTGATCTGTCTGGCGCTGACCGAAGAGCGCAGCCGCGATCTGGGTCTCGAATCCATGTCCAAGGACAATGGAACCCAGCATCAGACCGCCTTCACCGTGTCGATTGAGGCGCGCGAAGGCGTAACGACCGGGATTTCCGCTCATGACCGGGCGCGCACGATCGAGGTGGCGACGGATCCGGCACGCGGTGTGGATGACATCGTGACACCGGGCCATGTCTTCCCGCTGGTGGCGCGCGATGGTGGCGTGCTGGTTCGCGCGGGCCATACCGAGGCGTCGGTGGATGTGGCGCGTCTGGCCGGTGCCGGCGCATCGGGTGTGATCTGCGAGATCATGAATGAAGACGGCACAATGTCCCGTCTGCCGGATCTGATCGCCTTTGCTCAGCTGCACGGGCTGAAGATCGGGACGATCGAGGATCTGATCGCCTATCGGCGCAAGAATGACCGCTTCATCGAACGCCGCATGGAAAGCGATTTCGAAAGCGATTGGGGTGGGCCGTTCAAGCTGTATACCTTCCGCAATCGCCTCGACGGATCCGAGCATGTCGCTCTGGTCAAGGGCACGCCGAACCAGGACACGCCGACCCTGGTGCGTATGCACAAGGTCAGTTTTTTCGACGATGTTCTGCATCGCACGGGGCCGCGTGGTGATCTGGTGGAAGCGGGAATCCGGGCCCTGGCGGCGTCGGATGAACCCGGTGTGATGGTCTTTATCCGAGAGACCAGCCAGTCGGCGATCGAGGAACGTCTGGGCGCACGACCGCGCCTGGCCGAAGGCGAGCGCGAAGCGCGACGTCTTCGTGAATATGGTGTCGGGGCGCAGATTTTGCTGGACCTGGGGGTGCGCGAGATGGTCTTGCTCACCACAACACCGCAAACCATTGTGGGCCTGGAAGGCTATGGGCTCAGCGTTCGTGACGAACGCCTCTTTCCGGAGACTTGATATGGCGCAAACGCGCGTGCTGCTGATCGCGGCAGATTTTTATGATGACCTCGCTGCGGCGATGATCGAGGGCGCGAGCGCCTGGCTGGACGAACAGGGTGTGGCGCACGAGACCGTGCGTGTTCCCGGAGCGCTGGAGATCCCTGGCGCGATTGTCCAGGCCGAGCTGGGCGAGGCCGGATTTGACGGTTATGTCGCTCTGGGCTGTGTGATCCGCGGTGAGACCACTCATTATGACTATGTGTGCGGTGAAAGCGCCCGCGGGCTCATGGAGCTCAGCCTGGCCGGTGTCGCTGTAGGCAATGGTATCCTGACGACCGAGAACCGTGACCAGGCCTGGGTCCGTGCGAAGGACAAGAACAAGGGCAAGGATGCAGCGCAAGCCTGCCTGTCCATCATCAATTTGCGCAAACGGTTCGAGGGCGAGGCATGAGCAATCCCACCGAGGACCGTGCGCGCCTGCGCCGCGCTGCCCGGCTAGCCGCTGTCCAGGCGCTCTATCAGATGGAAATTTCCGGTCGCGGCGCCAAATCCGTGATCAGTGAGTTTCGCGATCACCGTTTTGGAGATGCCGCGGAAGAGGTCCAGGCCGGTAGCGAATACATCGAAGCCGATGAGGACTTCTTCGAAAACCTTGTGGCCGGCGTGGTGGAGAAACAGTCGGTGGTCGATCCCGCTGTCAATGATCTCCTGTCGGATGGCTGGCGCATGGAACGGCTGGATGCGACGGTGCGGGCCATCCTGCGCTGCGCCGGGTTCGAGCTCTTTCATCGCAAGGATGTGCCGGCCAAGGTCGTCATCAATGAGTATGTCGACATCGCCAACGCCTTCTTTGAAGGGTCTGAACCCAAATTCGTCAATGCTGCGCTCGACAAGTGTGCGCGCCAGGCGCGTCAAGACGAGTTCTAGGGGCGTGAATGTCGGGCGAGTTTTCTTTCATTCGCTCGCACCTGGCGCCTTTGAGCGCCGGCTTTCCCGGTGCGCTCACACTCACCGATGATGCTGCCATTTTGCCCGGACCGTCCGGGCTGGATTATGTGATCGCCTCGGACATGCTGGTTGAGGAGGTGCATTTTCACGCCGATACGCCGCCCGAAATCATCGCCGCGCGCGCTCTGGGCACAAATCTGTCGGACCTGGCGGCCATGGGCGCCGAGCCCGTGGCCTGGTTGTCCAGCTTGGCACTGGGCGAGGCCTGTGACACAGCGTGGCAAGGTGCGTTTGCATCGGCCTGCCAGGATATCCAGCACGAACACGGCCTTCATCTGATTGGCGGCGATACGACACGGACGCCAGGTCCGCTCACGGTTTCGCTGACCCTGATCGGGCAGATGCCCCAGGGCACAGCGATCACCCGGTCGGGTGGTCAGGTGGGAGACGAAGTCTGGGTGAGCGGTGAGCTGGGCGAGGGGGTTTTGGGGCGTATCGCGTACGAAACTCACGGGGTTGGCAGCGCCCCCAACCGTTTCACACATCCCACGGCGCGTCTGTCGCTTGGCCAGGCCCTGCGGGGGATCGCCACGGCGCTGATCGATATCTCCGATGGTCTGGTGGCCGATCTGGATCATCTCGCCCGGGCCAGCGGCGTAGCTCTTGATATCGGTGCAGAACTTGTCCCCCTGAGCGAAACAGGGCGGAGCGAGGCCGGTGAGCCGGACACAAGACCCTGGCGGCGTCTGGTGTGTGGCGGGGATGATTACGAATTAGCGTTTCTGGCACCGGTTGATCATCGCGAAGCGATCATGGCGATCTCCGCTGCGCTGGATGTGCGCCTCACTCCCATCGGTCAGGCCCGAACAGGCCAGGGCGTGCGTGTCCACAATGCGGCCGGACATTTGATTAAATTTGAAACAACCGGTTTCACCCACTTTTGAACCGTCTCTGTCAGTATGCCTCCCAGACAAGAGAGGCCCGGCATGAACACCGCCCCGCAAACGCTGACGACACTGAACGCCATTCTGCACGCCCTGGGGGCTGGCTTGGCGGCACTGATGATTCTCGTCTCAGCGCCGGCCCACGCCGCCGGTGGGGGCGGAGATGAAGACAAACCCTCCGAGGGCGGGGTAAGCAATCGCTTCCTGGCAGGTTTCACCCTTGAGAGCGGAGATGAAGACGAGGAGGATGATGGTCATCCCGGCGAGCTGGATGCGGACCATCCCCGTGTCGTGGAGATGCCGGCCATGGTTGTTCCGCTTGTCTCGCAAAACCGTTTGCAGGGCTATGCGTTTGTGCGCGTGCGAATTCGCATCGCGGAAGGGTCAAGCGTATGGGAAATCAGAGAAAACCAGCACCGCGCACTTCATGTATTGGTGCAGGCTTCGCACCGGCACACATTGTCTCTGGATGACGGTTCGGCTGTGAATCACGTGCATGCCGCAGAGGTTCTGCGCGATGCGCTAAATGAATACTACGGATCTGAAAGAGTAGATGCCGTCTCCGTCTATGGTAATGACCGGAGCCTGATCCTGGGCTGAAACAGGATTTATTCCACAGGCTGTTTTATTCGCTTGTTGCGCCGCGATACTCCCTTGTGCATAGTTTTTCGTGCCTTCGGGGAGGGGCGTATAATATGAAATCACAGGGTCAACCGACCGCACCCCTTCCTGTCACTACGTGATCCGGCGCAACGACGACGGATCGCTCACAAAACAGAGAAAACGGGGCGGAATTCCATGAACATGATCATTTTGGCGATCGCGGCTGCCGTGCTTGCCATATTGTACGGGGTCGTACAGACCCGTCGCCTGCTCGGCATGAATGCCGGATCGGAGAAAATGCAGGAGATTGCGTCGGCGATCCAGGAGGGGGCCAACGCCTATCTGCGACGCCAGTATACGACCATCGCCATTGTCGGGGTGGTCGTTTTTATTGCGACCTTCCTCTTGCTGGGCTGGCAGGTAGCCATCGGGTTTGCCATCGGCGCCATCCTGTCGGGCCTTGCGGGGTTCACGGGCATGCTGATTTCCGTGCGCGCCAATGTTCGCACCACACAGGCGGCCAGTGAAAGCCTGGGCGCGGGTCTCGCCGTGGCGTTCAATTCCGGAGCCATTACGGGCATGCTGGTTGCAGGTTTCGCTCTGCTGGGTGTGGCCGGTTATTTCGGCCTGCTGACAGCGGGCATGGGTCTGGATGCGACCGATCGTGTGGTGATCAACGCGCTCGTGGCTCTGGGTTTCGGGGCCTCCCTGATTTCCATCTTCGCGCGTCTGGGTGGGGGTATCTTCACCAAGGGTGCGGATGTCGGCGGTGATATGGTCGGCAAGATCGAGGCCGGTATCCCCGAGGATGATCCACGCAATGCGGCGACGATCGCGGACAATGTCGGCGATAATGTCGGTGACTGTGCCGGCATGGCGGCAGACCTCTTCGAGACCTATGCCGTGACGGTGGTCGCGACGATGGTTCTGGGCTCCATCTTTTTTGTGGGCGCGGACAGCATCGCCATGATGACCTATCCACTCGCAATCGCGGCGGTGTGTATTGTCACCTCGATTATCGGGACGTTTTTCGTCCGTCTGGGCAAGAGCAATAACGTCATGGGCGCGCTCTACAAGGGTCTGATCGTGGCGGGCGTGCTCTCGGTTGCGGGGCTTTACGGCATTACACATTTCACCATCGGCATGGGCGTCGTGGGTGAAACGGGTCTGACGGGCATGAGCCTGTTCTATTCAGGACTTGTGGGTCTTGTCGTGACCGCAGCGATCATCTGGGTGACGGAATACTATACCGGGACTGATTATCGCCCGGTGAAATCCGTCGCGCGAGCATCAGAGTCCGGGCATGGCACGAATGTGATCCAGGGTCTGGCCGTGTCGCTGGAGTCGACGGCCCTGCCGGCGCTGATCATTATTTTCGGCATTCTCTCTACCTATAATCTGGCGGGTTTGTATGGCGTTGCCATCTCCGTGACCACCATGCTGGCGCTGGCAGGCATGATCGTGGCGCTCGATGCCTTCGGTCCGGTCACCGATAATGCGGGTGGTATTGCTGAAATGGCCGGTCTGGACGAGAGCGTGCGGGATACCACCGATACGCTCGACGCCGTGGGCAATACGACCAAGGCTGTGACCAAGGGCTATGCCATCGGTTCCGCGGGTCTTGGGGCATTGGTGCTCTTTGCCGCATACACGACCGATGTTGAGCACTTGCTCCATATCGAGCCGGACTTCTCGCTGGAAAATCCCTATGTCATCGTGGGGCTCTTGTTCGGCGGTCTCCTGCCCAACCTCTTTGGCGGCATGTCGATGATGGCCGTGGGCCGGGCTGCCACCGAAGTGGTCGCCGAGGTGCGTCGCCAGTTCAAGGAAATCCCGGGCATTATGGAGTTCAAGGCTAAGCCCGATTACGGTCAGGCCGTGGATATTCTGACCAAGGCTGCTATCCGCGAGATGATCGTGCCCTCGCTCCTGCCAGTGCTGTCGCCGATCGTGCTCTACGTCATCGTCGATCGTATTGCCGGTCAGGAACAGGCGCTTGCAGCGGTCGGGGCCATGCTGCTGGGTGTGATCGTCACGGGCCTGTTTGTCGCCATCTCCATGACCGTGGGTGGCGGAGCCTGGGACAATGCCAAGAAATACATCGAGGACGGCCATCATGGTGGCAAGGGATCAGAGGCGCACAAGGCCGCTGTGACCGGTGATACCGTGGGGGATCCCTACAAGGATACGTCCGGTCCTGCAGTGAACCCGATGATCAAGATCACCAATATCGTGGCGCTCTTGATGCTGGCGGTGCTGGAGCGTTTCGCCGGCTAGGCGAGGGCGTTTCATCCTGACATGAAAACCCCCGGAGTTTCGGCTCCGGGGGTTTTTGATTCTGTCTTGAAGGGCCGGATCAGTTGCGGCGCGGTCCGCCTGCACCGCCCGGCAGATTGTCTTCATCAGAGAACTGGTCAGTGGGCAGGCGGCCCACAGTGCCGATTAACTGTTCGAGGAAGGAGAGTTCGCGACCACGCGTCGGTGTCTCGCGGTCATTGTAGGCAACCACCCGGCCGTCCTCGAGCGAGTACTCGTTCACTTCGCTGACGACACCGTCTTCATTGAAGCTCACGGCAATAATGCGGCGGTCGCGCGTCACCGGACGCAGATAGGCCAAGCTCTCGCGGGTCGCGGAGATGTAATACCAGGTGTCGTCCTCAAATGTGCCACGCGTCGACGGATTGCCCAGCTGACGCACAACCGAGGCCCGTGTGTCTTCCATCGGGACGATGTTCGGCTCTTCGCCCACCGTATAGCGGTGACCGTGAGACCGAAGGGTCGGATTACAGGCCGAAACGCCGAGGGCGCAGGCAATCAGAACCAGAGACAGACGCAGACGCGGGGCCATGAAACACTCCTTGGGCTGAGAGATCAGCCTGAATACCTCTCTTGACCTACCCAAGTGGGCGCTTAGCTTCAAGCTCCAAGTGTTCGAAGAGATGATTTCAATGCTGCAATCCTGGTTCCGCAAGCCGCCGGAAAAAGCTTTCGCTCGTGATATTTATGACCAGCTGGTGCGCCAGGCCCGCTCGCCGGACCTCTATGAGCATGCCGGTATCCCCGATACGATCGAGGGGCGGTTCGAGGCCATCATCCTGCATGCCAGCCTGGTTTTCCATCGGCTGCGGGCGCTGGGTGAGCGCGCAGATGTGTTGAGGCAGTCCGTGTTCGACACCATGTTTGACGATTTTGACGCGGCGATGCGCGAGCTGGGCGTGGGTGATTCCGGTGTCGGAAAGAAGATCCGGTTTATGGCCGAAGGCTTCTACGGACGCGCGCAAGTCTATGTGGATGCTATCCAGGGTGAGGATGATGCCGCGTTGAACCAAGCCCTGGCCCGCAATGTTCTGGGAGGAGATACACCGGCTGCAGAGGCGGTTCCGCTTGCCCTATACGTAAAGCGCTACAGTGAATTCCTTGAAAATCAAGATGATGAGGCTTTGCTCACGGGTGAACTCGCGGCCATGCCGACCCAGCTCTGACCGTCCTCTCTGCTTGCATCTGGCCCTTCATCGGCTAATGTCCGCCCGCATCCAGCGGCCCGGCGGCCGCGCGAAGAGGACCTGCGGCACAATTCATGACAGGTATTCCCACGATTTCAGTCGACGCCATGGGCGGGGATCTCGGCCCCCGTGCGGTTGTCGAGGGTATCCAGAATTCATTCCGGCGCTGGCCGGATCGCCAGGCGCGCTATCTGATCCACGGTGATGAGACACTGCTCCAGCCCTTGCTGGACGAGTTTCCCGATGTCGCGGCGGTCAGTGAGCTGCGCCACACCGACAGCCTCGTTCAGATGACGGATAAGCCGTCCGAAGCCGTGCGTCGTTCGCGCGGCTCGTCCATGTGGAATGCCATTCAGTGCGTCAAATCCGGTGAGGCCGATGCGATCGTGTCCTCGGGTAATACCGGCGCCCTGATGGCGATCTCCAAAGTCATCCTGCGCATGAAAAAGGGCGTGCACCGTCCGGCAATCTCCGCCAACTGGCCCACGCCCAAAGGGCACACAGTGGTGCTGGATGTCGGGGCGAATGTGGAGTGCAGCGCAACCCAGCTCGTAGAGTTCGCCATTCTGGGTGAAGCCTATCACCGGGCCGTGTTCGGCGGGCAGAACCCCAAAGTGGGGCTGTTGAATGTCGGCCAGGAAGAGCTCAAGGGCAATGATACAGTCCGCGAGGCCGACGGCCTGATCCGCAATACGGGTCTGGAGATCAATTATACCGGTTTTATAGAGGGTAATGACATCTCTGCTGGTGAGATCGATGTGGTCGTCACAGACGGTTTCACCGGTAATGTCGCCCTGAAAACGGCAGAGGGCACGGCCCGTCTCGTCGCCGGCTGGGTCCGTGAGGCGCTGACTAGTTCGGTCATTGCTAAGCTGGCCGCCGGACTATTGTCGATGGGCGCGCTGGACAAGCTGCGCCAGCGCATGGACCCGCGCTATATCAATGGGGGCGTCTTCCTGGGATTGAAGGGCATTGTGGTGAAAAGCCATGGCGGGGCAGATGGTGAAGGTTTCGCCTCGGCCCTGGGACTGGCCATCACGATGGGACAGAGCGACTTCCTCGATGAGATTCGTCGCAATCTCGACCGCATGGCCGAGCTGACTGCACATAATGAGGCCGAGGCCCCACAAGAGGAGGCGACGGCCTCCTGACGGGCTCGCCGCTGCGTGTACACATGAGTGAATTTCGCACCCGTTTTGCCGGGATCGGGGCCTGTCTGCCCGACCGCATTCTCACCAATGACGAATTGTCCAGCATGGTAGATACCAGTGATTCCTGGATCCGCGAGCGCACCGGTATTCGTCAGCGCCATCTGGCGGCTGAGGGTGAAACCACGTCCGATCTGGCCGAACGGGCCGCTCGGCGGGCGCTCGATCAGGCCGGTCTGACCCCCGATGATGTCGATCTGATTATTGTCGCGACCACGACGCCCGATTTCACCTTCCCGTCGGTTGCCAGCATGATCCAGGGCCGTCTGGGTATCACACGCGGCGCGGCCTTTGATGTTCAGGCTGTGTGTACCGGCTTTATCTACGCGCTCACTACGGCGGATAACTTCCTGGCGCGTGGCCAGGCCAAGTGCGCGCTGGTGATCGGTGCTGAAACCATGTCGCGTATTCTCGACTGGACGGACCGGACCACCTGCGTACTGTTTGGTGATGGTGCCGGGGCCATGGTGTTGACGGCCGAGCCGCCGGCTGATGAGGGCATTGAGGATCGGGGCGTTCTGGCGACCTATCTGCGGTCGGATGGGCGCTACAAAGATCTTCTTCACGTTGATGGCGGCCCGTCCTCTACCGGGACTGTGGGACATTTGCGCATGGCGGGTAATCAGGTTTTCCGCCATGCCGTCACCAATATCGCCGAATCAATGAGTACACTGGCGACACAGGCCGGCGTCGATATTGCCGATATCAACTGGTTCGTTCCGCACCAGGCCAATCAGCGCATTCTTGAAGGTGTGGCCCGCAAACTTTCGATTCCGACCGAGAAAGTCATCTCCACGGTGGCTGATCACGGCAATACGTCTGCGGCCTCCGTGCCCTTGGCCTTTGACCGGGCGATGCAGGACGGGCGGATCAAGTCTGGCGATCTGGTCCTCATGGAAGCGCTCGGTGGCGGCTTTACCTGGGGTGCTGCACTGCTGCGTGTCTAGAGTGCGGCCCGTCTTTGCCCTCATGAGTTGAAGAAGGCGAGTTTTCTGCTGCAATCCAACGTCTTGGCGTTGACGACATCCCGGGGGGCGCGTAGCCTCATCTTGTCATTCGGGGGAATGCAATGTCAGAGAAAACATTGACTCGGGCCGATCTGGCCGAGGCCGTCTACAAAGAAGTGGGACTGTCCCGGCAGGAATCAGCCGACCTGGTCCAGTCTGTCCTGGGGATGATGGCAGACACATTGGCCGAAGGTGAGTCCGTCAAACTCTCCTCTTTTGGATCCTTCCTTCTGCGCGACAAGCGCAGTCGTGTGGGGCGTAATCCGAAAACCGGAGTGGAAGTTCCGATCGAAGCCCGGCGTGTTCTGGTCTTCAAACCGTCGCAAGTTCTCAAGGAGCGCGTCGACTCGGCCTTGTCGAAAGACTAGGGGGAAGGTCGCAGACTGACGCGATTATCGCATGTCGGTCCGTGAAAAATCGCCAGATGCCTTTCGTACCATCAGTGAGGCCGCCGAGGCCCTTGATGTACCCGCTCATGTATTGCGTTTTTGGGAAAGCAAATTTCCCCAGATCAGTCCGCTGAAGCGGGCAGGCGGACGCCGTTTCTATCGGCCCCAGGATCTTGATCTTCTCAGGGGGATCAAGCGATTGCTCTATGAAGATGGGTATACCATCAAGGGCGCACGCAAATTCATCAAGGAACAGGGTGTGGCCCAGGTCGTGGAGATCGGTCGCGGCGCGCCGCTGGATGCGGATACACCCGCAGCCGAACCCGGAGCCAATCCCGCGACACTCAAGACCCAGCCGCGTGCCGTGGATCTCAACGATCTGGAGGCGCCGGCCTCTTCCGCGCCGTCCACAGCACCTGTTGCGCCGGGACAGCCGGGGCGGGATATCCAGGATATTCTGGCGGATCTGGAACACGCCCGAGCCCGGTTGCGCGGTGCCCTGGAGCCTGACAACTAGACCCCGCCCGACAACTAGACCCCGACTGCAAGTGACGGCCCGAGTACTGAACTCGCGCTTGCGAGGCGTCACGGGCTTGCCTATAAGCAATTTCCCCTAAGCGGGCTTGCCCGCTTGAAATACCAGTAAGTCGGAGCGTGGCGCAGCCCGGTTAGCGCACCGGTCTGGGGGACCGGGGGTCGCGAGTTCAAATCTCGCCGCTCCGACCATACTGTTTAGCAATTCTGTTCAGCATTCCAGTCTGTTTTGAAAGCGACCCAATCCTGGTCTACCTAAGAGGCACCTGTGCAAACAGGGTCTGGGCGTGGCCTGAATTGCACAATGGATCGGGACACTTATCCTGAAAGCGTTGCCTTCATAATCTCCTTGATGCTCCGGTCCTGGTCGTCCAGCTCATCGGGATCAGGGGATTTGCCCTGGCTGATCATCATCTTGGCCGCCATGAAGCTGGCCGGGTCATTGACCGCATCTGCTGCAACAAGGCGCGGGCCCGCATAATGGAACAGGGCGAAACGTTCTGCATCCAGCGAGCCGCGAATGATCGTGCGGTCCACATCGAAAATGAGGCCGGCCGTCTGGATCTTGAGGTCGAACTGATCGGACCAAAACCAGGGCAGTTCGGCTTTTGGTGCGGGCCGTCCCGTCAGAGCCGCGGCAGCATGCTTGGCCTGTTCCAAGGCGTTGGGCACGGATTCCAAGCGCAACTCACGGTCATAAAACACGTTATGCTGTCGGGTGCAGTCGCCGATCGCCAATACATCGAGATCAGACGTCTGACACCAGGCATTGATTTTGATGCCATTCTCAACATCCAGACCGGCTTGCTGGGCCAGTTCCTGATTGGGCAAAATGCCGATCCCGACCAGAACCGTGTCACATTCAATCTTGCGACCATCGGCCAGTTTGACACCCTTGGCCGCACCGAACAGACCGGTGATCTCGGCAACCTGGCTGTCGAGCAGGATATCGACCCCGCGCTTTTCATGGGCCTGGCGAACAAATTCGGACAATTCCGGCGTTGCGACCCGGGCCAGCAAACGGTCCATGGCCTCGATAACAACCGGTTGCGCGCCGAGTTTTTTCGCAACCGCAGCGGCCTCCAGACCAATATATCCACCCCCGATAATCGCGATTCGCTTGCCCGGGGTGATGGCGGCCTTGAGGCGGTCCACATCGGCGATATTGCGCAGATAGAGAACACCATCCTTGTCAGCACCGGGCACCGGCAGGGGGCGGACCCGTGAGCCGGTTGCAATGACCAGACGGTCATAACTCTCGGAATCACCCTCGGCGAATGTGACTCTTTTACTCGTCCGCTCAATAGCGGTCGCGGCCTGGCCAAGGCGCAGTTCGACTTTCTGCTCGGCCCAGGTTTCCAGGCTTTGCACCCACAGACGGTCGGCATCGATCTCGCCGGAGAGATAAGCCTTGGAGAGTGGCGGGCGCTGGTAAGGCGGATGGTCTTCCTCGCCCGCCAGAATCAACCGGCCATCAAAGCCGTTCTGGCGCAGGCTTGCGGCACATTGCCCGGCTGCCTGTCCCGCGCCCAGGATCAGGACCGTATCGTCTGTGTTGAGCGGGGTGAGGGGCGATGTCTCGTCCGTCATGTCGACCTCCCGTATCGTGTGTTCTTTGCGTCCAGACTGGCACGGCCTGGCGGTCGAGGTGAAGCGGTTTTGATGCGGGTTTGCCTCTGGGTGGCAGTCTTGGTGCGACCGGCCGCCACACCGTGTCGCAGTCGCCATGGCTTGCGTCGGGCGGGAATTGCGCTAGTTAGCGGCCTCACCATGAGACATTCCAATCAAACTGACCGCTTCGTTGCCTATTGGCTCTTTATTGTTGCCGGATTTGTCTGCGCCATGATCCTCGTCGGCGGCGCGACCCGGCTGACCGATAGCGGTCTGTCGATCACCGAGTGGAAGCCGATATCCGGCGCCTTGCCGCCGCTCAGCCAGGACGCCTGGCAGGCGGATTTTGATCTCTATCGCCAAAGTTCCGAATATCAGCTGCAAAATCGCGGCATGACCCTGGATGAGTTCAAATTCATCTTCTGGTGGGAGTGGGGGCATCGCCAGCTCGGTCGGCTGATCGGCCTGGTGTATGGCGTGCCGCTCCTGATTTTCTGGCTGACCGGACGCATTTCCGGACGTCTCAAGCCGCGCCTTCTGGTGCTTCTGGCCCTGGGCGGGCTGCAGGGATTTATCGGATGGTGGATGGTGTCATCCGGTCTCGTGGATCGCACAGATGTCAGCCATTATCGACTGGCAACCCATCTGGGCATGGCCTTTGTGATCCTTGGCTTGTCGGTGTGGTATGGCATGGAAGCGCTGCACGGGCCGCCGCCAGTGCGCAAGGGACGCCTGTTGGGCTGGTCTCACGCTGTGTGGGCCGCCATTTTCGTGCAGATCCTGTTGGGGGCCCTGGTGGCCGGGCTTGATGCGGGCCTGATCTACAACACATGGCCGGGCATGAATGGCGAGGTGGTACCCAGTGCCTATTTCGGCAATTTGCCGTGGTGGCAGGCACCGTTCGAGAGCATTGCCGCTGTGCAGTATCACCACCGTCTGATGGCCTACGCCGTCACAATCCTGGTTGGTGTCTTCACTTGGAAGCTGTACAAGGAACCGCAGGCCGCGCTGAAACCCTTCATGATCGCCCTGCCGGTTGTCGTTCTGGGTCAGGTCGTGCTGGGCATCACCACATTGGTGCATGTTGCGCCGCTGAGCCTGTCCCTTTTGCATCAGGGCGGTGCGATCATCCTCTTCATCACGGCCGGGCTGGCCTGCTGGACAGCCCGGCGCGCGATCTGAGTTCGATCAGTTGGTCGGGCCTGTTTCGGGCGTCAAACCCTCGGCCTCCAGAATGCTGACCAGTGTGCTGCGCACAAAGGTGTCGCGTGCGATCACCTTGATGCGGTCGTCAGCGCGGTCATACACTGCGATCAGACCGGTGGAATAGGCGGTGAAGCCGTAGGAGGCATCCGTCGCGACCAGGGGACCGGCATTGCCCAGCCCCGGTGTCGACAAGCCGTCCATAATGGACACTTCGGCCAAGGGGGCCAGGGTGTCTGCATCCAGAACCTGGATATCGAAACTGTCTTCGGAGCCAGCCCGGGTCATCAACACAGCCGGGGTGCCGCCCATCTGCATGGTAGTCAGCTGGTGGCCATTGAAATCGCCTCGGGCAAGCTGTTCACCTTCGGTCGATGTCCGCGCGACGCCGTTTCCATCACCCAGGGTGTAGATATTGTCGTTCAATGTCGCGCAGCGACGGGCCGGGAAGGGCAAGGAGAGCGAGGACTGGATGTCGACACTCAGCAGCTGGTCGCCCGTGTCCCGCACCCGCACAATATCGGCCTGGGTTCCGGTGCTCAAGAGGACCAGATCGACAAAACCCGGTCCCTCGGACAAGAAACACAGGCCTGTATAGCGGGTCTCGCTGGCAATGGGGGTCAGAGGCAGCGGGAACATGTCTCCACGCTCACGCACAATCGCATAGCCGCTCAGCGTGCCGGTGGCCGGATCGACACCGAAGGCCAGGGGCAGGTCTTCGCCGCGCAGCTGGAAGCGCGGTGCGGTTGCCAGACCATTAAGCGCAGGTCCGGCCAGTTCGCCAATGCGCACGCCGTCGATGTCATACAGGTCCAGCCCGCCTTCCTGACGGGATGCGATGACATGGCCATAGGCTTCGACATCGAAATTTGGAAGGAAGGCCAGGGCGGAGATCCGCCCTGAGCTGGCTGAAAAGGCTGCGGTCACCGGAAGTTCGGCCACAGCCTCTTCGGTCTCACTGACAGGTTGTGGCCGGTCCGGCGCCTCTTCAGGCGCCGAACACGCAGCGACAAGCGCCAGGGCCGAGACTAGGCCGAGCGATTGGCCCAGGGACCGCGCACGGCGAAGGTACGGCCGGGGCGATTCTGGACACTGAAGAACAGGGTTGAACCATCGGGACTGAAACATGGACCACAAATCTCTCTTGTATCGCCGTTTTCATCGGCGTCAGCATTGCGACCGATGGTATACACTTCGCCCGCAGGCGTCACGCCGCGGATGTACTGGTCACGCGGTCCATCTTCCACCACGATGACATCGCCCCAGGGCGCGACACACAGATTGTCGCAATACTCCATGACTTCATCATTCTGGCTTTCCACGAACAGCTGGAGACGGCCCGGTTCGTCGGCTTCACCCGGCTGTCCTTCAAAGCGTGACGGGACATACCGCCAGACCTGGCCGATGCGCTCTGGGCCGCCATCCGTGCAGGTGAAATAGCATTCGCCATTGCCCCACCACAGACCTTCCCCACGGGTAAAGCGGGCCGCACCTGCCGCATGGCCGCGATCGGCCAGATCGGCATCGGGGGCCTCGACATTGTCGAGATCGACCCATTCCACTTCCACCCAGTCGCCCTGGCTCATATTGGAGGTCGTCCAGTTGGTGAGATCGACACCCGGCTGGCCTTTGACGACGAGGGCCTGCAGACGTCCGCCCCGGATCAGCTCCCCCGGCGCATCCGGCAGATAGCGATAGAAGAGGCACAGCTCGCGGCGGTCCTCGGTCTGATACACAGCGCCCGACGCCGGATCGACGGCAATCGCCTCGTGACGGAAGCGCCCCATCGCCTTGATCGGTTGCGGGACGATCAGGCCGGTGGCGGAGGCGGGAACTTCAAAACAATAGCCATGTTCGACCAGAGCGGTGGGGCCTGCATTGTCCTCGGTCTCCTCACACGTCACCCAGCTGCCCCAGGGCGTCGGGCCCCCGGCACAATTGTTCAGCGTGCCGGCGAGGGACATATAGCTCTGTTCAACCTGCAGGGTTTGTGGATTGACGATGAGATGGGTGGTTCCACCCAGATGCGGTTTGCCGTCCGCAGTCCAGTCAAAAATACGATCCCGATTGATGCGGTCGATACGCTCCATATTCGGGCCAAAGGCGGATTTCTCGACTTCATGGGATTTGAGTTCATGGTTACGCACCAGGGTGATGCGTCCATCCTCGCGCGGGAAGGCGGCCATGCCGTCCAGATCACCGGGGGTGATGAGGCCGTCATCCATCTCGTCACCGACCGTGGAGATCACCTCATAGGCGAAACCCGGCGGCAGATCGAACAGGCGATTGGGATCGGATTGCAGTGCGCCATAGCCTTCAACTTGGTTGAAATAGCCTTGCATGCCACCGCTCTGGCTGGCACGGGCGCAGCTGGTCAGGCCGGCAAAGGCGATGGATGTGGCAGCAGCATTCTGCAAAAACACTCGACGAGACAAGGACATGGACGATAGCTCCCAAAACTGGCGTGGCCCTCTCCATACAGGCACTTCACGACAGTGTTATAAAGTTACGCAGATGGATGGCAAGAGATGCGGTATCATATAACCGTATAGCTAGGTGTATAAAAACAGGAAGAAATTTCGACAGGTGCTTGACCAAAGTGAAATTCAGCCGTACATGGCGCGCTCACTTTATCGCCCGCACGGGCAATAGGCAGGATTCACATGAAGACTTATTCCGCAAAACCGGCGGACGTCGAACACAAATGGATTGTGATTGATGCAGAAGGCGCCGTTGTTGGCCGCCTGGCATCTTTCATCGCCATGCGTCTTCGCGGCAAGCACCGTCCGGACTTCACCCCGCATATCGACACCGGTGACCACGTCATTGTCATCAATGCCGAGAAAGTGGTTTTCACGGGCAATAAACGCGACGACAAGCGTTACTACCGTCACACGGGTCACCCGGGCGGTATCAAGGAAACCAGCCCGGCCAAGCTGCTGGACGGTCGTTTCCCTGAGCGTGTCATCGAGAACGCCGTCAAGCGCATGCTGCCGAAAGAAAGCCCGCTGGCCCGCCAGCAGTTTTCCAAGCTGCGCGTCTATGCCGGTTCCGAGCACAAACACGAAGCCCAGCAGCCTGAAGTGATCGACTTCAAGGCGCTTAACCCCAAGAATTCGCGAGGCTGATCATGAGCGAACAAGCCCGCTCCCTTGAAGATATCAAGGACGTGATGTCCGAGGCCGGCGAGACGCCGATCTCTGAAGAGTCCACGGTTCCGACCGAGCCGGTGATCGACGAGCATGGCCGTGCTTACGCCACCGGCAAGCGTAAGAACGCTGTGGCCCGTGTGTGGATCAAGCGCGGTTCTGGCAAGATCACGGTCAACGGTCGTGACCAGGAAGTCTTTTTCGCCCGCCCGGTTCTGCGCATGCTGCTTCAGCAGCCGTTGGAAACTGTTGAGCGCGTGGACGAGTTTGACATCATCGCCACCGTCAAGGGCGGTGGTCTGTCCGGCCAGGCCGGTGCTGTGCGTCACGGCATCTCCAAGGCTCTGACCTATTTCGAGCCGGGCCTGCGTCCGGCTCTGAAAGCCGGTGGCTTCCTGACCCGCGACAGCCGCGTTGTGGAACGTAAGAAATACGGTAAGGCCAAGGCCCGCCGTTCCTTCCAGTTCTCCAAGCGTTAATCGCGCACCGATATTCGGTATTCAAGCGGGCGGCCCTTCGGGTCGCCCGTTTTTTATGGTCTGGACCGGGACTTAAGGATCGCGGTGAGTTCTTCCGCCAGCAGATCGAAGACCAGCCGGATCCGCCGACTGGTCTTGAGTTCCTGATGCGTGACCAGCCAGACGGGGACGTCGAGCGATTTGAGCTGATCCGGCAGGACGATTTCCAGCTCAGGATACAGGCCGGCGATATCATGGGTCAGCGGGGTGATGCCCAGCCCTTCCAGGACATAGGCCATGATGGCCGGGCCACGATTGGCACTGATCCGAAAACAATCCAGACCGATCTCAAATCCCATCTCCCGGAAATAGGGCAGGGCGTCTTCATTTCGGTCGAAGCCGATGAAGGGATAGGTCTTCAGGTCATCCGGACTGTCCGGTCGCCCCCATTCGTCGAGAAAGGCCTTGGAGGCATACAGCGCCCCTTTTGTCTCTCCAATGAGCTTGCAATAGAGATCGGACTGATCCGGTCGGGCATGACGAATGGCGATATCCGCCTCGCGTTTGCGCAAATCCCGGATTTCCGACGCTGCAACAATTTCGATGGAAATGTTGGGAGCTTGCTGCCGCAGTTTCCGAAGAATCTTGGGCAGAAACACCGCCGCCATGGTGTCGGTGGAGGTTATGGTGACCTGGCCATCCACGGTCGAGGCTTGTCCGGACGCTGTGAGTGAGATCCGGCTGGCCGCTTCACCCATGGCTCGGACATGTTCCAGCAATTCGATGCCCGACTGGGTCAGGTCCGTGGAGCGATGTCCGCGCTGGAACAGTGTGACACCCAGCTCGTCTTCCAGAGCGGTGATTTGACGGCTCAGGGTCGGCTGAGTCTGTCCTAGCGCGCGTGCGGCGCCGGACAGAGAGCCTTCTTCCGCGGTCGCCAGGAAGGCGCGGATATGGTTCCAGTCGAAATTGATAGCCTGCCAGTTCATGGATTTTTGTATATCAGAAATGGGTATATCAGCAATTTCTATAGTGCATGCGTATGTCTAGATAGGGCAGACATCAATTGGAGAGCCCGACATGGCGGCGTCAGCCCGTTTCTGGAACCGAATCGCGAACAAATATGCGGCGAGCCCGATCGCCGACGAAGCGGCGTATCAGCACAAGCTGGAGAAGACCCGAACCTATCTCACGCCAGACAGCCATGTGTTAGAACTGGGGTGTGGCACGGGATCCACAGCCCTTCTGCACGCGCCGCATGTGAAAGAGATCCGGGCGACAGATATTTCGCCGGCCATGATCGATATTGCCCAGGCCAAGGCGGCCGAGGCCGGAATCGAGAATGTGCATTTCGAAGTGTCGAGCCTGGAAGATCTCGATTGTGAGGGCGAAAGCCAGGATGTGGTTCTGACCCTCTCGCTGCTGCATCTGCTGGAGGATCGCCATGCGGCGCTGGAGGAGATCCGCCACTGGCTCAAACCGGGCGGTGTGTTTGTCTCTTCAACGGCCTGTGTCGGTGACAAGCTGTGGTTTATGTGGCCCTTCTTGAAGGTGGCCCGCCTGTTCGGCGCCGTCCCCATGGTCAAACTCTTCGGACGCACCCGCCTGGTGCGCGATATCGAGGCGGCGGGCTTTCAAATCGAATATGACTGGCGGCCAGACAAAGCTGTTGCGGTTTTCATTATTGCCCGACGTCCCTAAGTGAAGGGCATGTCCCAGCCCTTTACGCCCAGGAGCCACGATCTTGACGACTGAAGCCTCCCCCCGGTCACGCCAGGTCGATCTCGATCGTGGCTCCTCCTTTGCCTCCGAGCTTGAACGTGATGCTGAACATCGCGAAAAGGCGCGCTCGGCCAAACCCCTGCGCAGACTGATCCCTTACGTCCTGGCATATCCGGGGCTGATCATCGCCTTTGCCTTTTTCCTGATCGCGGCGTCGGCGCTGACCCTGGTCCTGCCGGCGGCGTTCCGTCTGGTCGTGGATTGCGGTTTTGGCGGCGCTTCTGGTGATGCCGTGTGTTCGGCCCTGCCGTCTGATGACGGGCTGGGCATCTATTTTATCATCGGTATGGGCGTCGCGGCCCTGCTCGGGCTGACCGCGGCCCTGCGGTTCTACTTCATCACGCGCCTGGGCGAACGGGTCGTGACGGATCTGCGTCGCGCCGTGTTTGATCACCTCATGTCACTGGATGTGACCTTTTACGAACACACCCGGACAGGCGAAGTACTTTCCCGCCTGACGACGGATACGACACTCATCCAGACCGTCGTCGGCTCGTCTGTCTCCGTGGCCTTGCGGACGGTCGCCACAACGGTCGGCGCCTTGGCCCTGATGGTGGTAGTGAACTGGCAATTGGCCGTAATGGTGCTGGCACTCGGGCCGGTCATTCTGGGGCCGATCCTGCTGTTCGGACGACGGGTCCAGCGCCTCTCGCGCACCTCGCAGGATACGCTGGCGGCCTCGTCTGCTCGCGCCAGTGAAAGCCTGCGCGGGATCCAGGCGGTCCAGGCCTTTACCCGGGAAGCCGATGAACGCGCGCGTTTTGCCGATGTGGCGGAGGAAACCTATCAGGTCGCGCTGCGCCGGATCCGGGTGCGCGCTGTGATGACCGCCGTGATCTTCGCCGTCATTCTGACCGGCCTGATTGCAGTCCTCTGGTATGGTGCCGTGCAGGTTCAAAGTGGCGCGATTACGCCCGGAGCCATGACGCAATTCGTCATGTATGCCTTTGTGGCCGTGTCCGGTGTCGGCATGCTGACGGAGACCTATGCCGAAGTCATGCGCGCGGCGGGCGCCACGGAGCGCTTGATGGAATTGCTCGCGGCCCGACCCGACATCCAGGCCCCGGTCCGGCCGACCCATTTCATCGCTCCGGTCGAGGGCGCGATCGCGTTCGAAGAGGTGGGGTTTGCCTATCCCTCGCGTCCAGAAAGTCCGGTGCTTCGCGATGTGAACCTTGCGATTGCGCCGGGGGAGACCGTGGCGCTGGTCGGCCCGTCCGGTGCGGGCAAGTCGACCCTGTTTCAGCTGATCCTGCGTTTTTATGATCCGCAAACCGGCCGGGTGACCCTCGATGGTGTGGATGTGCGCGACCTGGATATGCAGGATCTACGCAGCCAGATGGCCATTGTGCAGCAAAACGCGGTGCTCTTCTCGGGCACGGTTGCTGAGAATATCGGTTTTGGCCGCTCCGGTGCCAGCCGTGACGAGATCGAGGCCGCGGCCCGTGCGGCGCATGCCCATGATTTTATCATGGCGCTGCCGGAGGGTTATGACACGGAACTGGGTGAAAACGCCGAAACCCTGTCGGGAGGTCAGCGTCAGCGTCTGGCGATTGCCCGCGCCATATTGCGTGATGCCCCGGTCCTGTTGCTGGATGAGGCCACGAGTGCGCTGGACAGTGAAAGCGAACACTTGATCCAGGCCGCGGTGGAGGCGTTGAGCGCAGACCGGACCACGCTGGTTATCGCACACCGCCTGGCGACCATTCGCGATGCGGACCGCATCCTGGTCATGGAAGAGGGACAGATCGTCGACAGCGGTACGCATGAGGAGTTGCTGGCCCGTGGCGGTTTGTATGCTCGCTATATCGATCTGCAGTTTGGCGGACAGGAGTCGGAGCAGGCCTGAGCCTGCTCCGCCAGGGTGTGCCTGGGCCTATTCGGCCTCGACACGCTGATAAAACGACTGACGTCCCGTGATGTGGAATGTCATGGCGTGCGCGGTCCCATCGGCGTTTCGATGCAGTTCGAGCTCCGCCACGCCCTCACGCGGCATGAAGGCCGGGATCAGAAAGCGATGGGGGGCGACCGGGATCAGGGGAGAGCTCTCATCGGGGGACGAGGTGTAGATCCGCAGTTCTCCGTTCTGGACGATCAGGTTGAGGTCGGACTCAAAGATCCAGCGCACCATGTTGCGGCGATGTTCGAGCGGAAATGTATCAGAGACCCGATACCGGCCCTCATATCCGGCCAGGATGTCTGCCGGCACGGTGATCTCGGGAACCTCGACGCGGGCATTGATCGACCAGCCCATGGCGTCGGCGACCGCATTGCGGATCTCGACATAGATATCATCGCCATTGCTGCCATTGGTCAAAACGACAAGCCCATCACCCGTCGCCAGATGTCCCTCCATCCAGGCCTTGTAGGAATTATTGGCACCGCCATGGTGGAAGAAGAAGCTCTCGCCCGAGCCGTCCAGCCGGGGACCCAGACCATGTTCACTCGGAGCGACCGGGGTCATCATGTCGATCGCCAGATCCTGGGAGAGAAAATCATCATGTCCCTGATAGGCTTGGATCAATGTGCGGGTGAGCCGGGCCAGATCATGAGCGCTGACCCACAGACCTGACGCGGCGGTTTCGGGGAAGCTTTCATAACCGCGAACTCCGGCAGCGGGCTGACCGTCACGGCCATGGGCATAGGCGATATTGCCATAGTCTTCCGGCAGAGGCTGGGCGAAGGTCGAGCGATCCATCCCGAGCGGGGAGAACAGTACGTCATCGGCCAGGTCTGCGAAGGGTTCTCCGGCAATATCGGTGAGCACGAGCTGGGCCAGGGTATAACCGCCGCCGGAGTATTTGTATTGCGTGCCCGGAGCGAACAACAGGCTCAACGCATCATTTCCGGCCGCGCCCGTCCCGTTCAAGGTATCGAGCGTGGAAGGCAGGCTTTCACCCGGCTGGAAATCGCGAAATCCGTGCGTGTTGAACCCGGCCGTGTGCGAGAGGATCGTGCGCAGCGTGACAGTGTCCTCGTCATACGCGGCTTGGTCCGGCAGGGACCAGCTTTCAAGATAGCGGCTTACGGGGAGGTCCAGGTCCAGTTGGCCGTTCTCGGCCATGGCCAGTGCCAGGCTCGCCGTTGCCACCTTGCTGACCGAACCTGCGGAGAACACCGTATCGCCATCAACAGGCAGGGACTGACCCGCCCGGCGGGTGCCAAAACCCTGCACATAAACGATTTCACCGTCCTCAAGGATGGCGATCGCCACGCCGGGAACAGAGTGCTCGGCCATGCGTTCGGCCAGCGTCCAGGTCTGGGCTGTAGCGCCCACCTGCACCCTGTCCCGCAGCAAGGTGGTGAAGGTCTCGGGCTGGGCCAGGGCGGAATTCAGGCAAGGGGAGAGCGTCAGGCCCGTGCTAAGCAGCAGGCCAACAAGAAGATGTTGCATGATTATAGGTCCTTAGGGGGCTGAAGGAGAGGTTTGCAGAGGGGAGGCGCCACGCGCGATCAACCAGTCGACCATGGCGGTCTGGCCGTATCGGTCTGCCATGATAAGCGCGGACACATCCTCCATCTTACCCGAACGGGTACGGGCTGCGTTGATGAGGGCGGTTTCATCGTCCGGCACATACTGGTTGGGATCACTCCCGGCAGCCAGCAGTC
Source organism: Maricaulis sp. D1M11 (assembly GCF_047308265.1). Classification (NCBI taxonomy): domain Bacteria; kingdom Pseudomonadati; phylum Pseudomonadota; class Alphaproteobacteria; order Maricaulales; family Maricaulaceae; genus Maricaulis; species Maricaulis sp. D1M11. Next base: position 180,751 of record NZ_JBKQWY010000003.1, on the reverse strand, counting down.
GCAGGACAATCTCCTCCTGTCCCAAGTGTGAGGCGGCGATCAGCGGCGTTCCATTAAAGCGCACGGGCATATCAGGACGGGCACCTGCGGCCAGCAGGCGGTCGACCATGTCGATCTGGCCGGACCGCGCGGCCTGGATCAAGGCAGAACCGTCACGACCATTGGCACCGTTCGGATTGCGTCCATTTTCCAGAAGTCGCTCAAGTTCGGCCATGTCGCGAGCTCGAATAGCCTCGACGAAAGCTGTTGCATCGCGGCTTCCCTCGTTACCAAATACGCTGGACCGGGGGGTGTCCCGCCAGTGTTCTGGAACCGCATCCGCGCGCGGCAACACGGTGAGCGTGGTCACGACAAGACCGAGGGTCAGGGTGAGGCCCAGAATGCGGGTCCGCAATTGTTCTCGTCCATGCGGCAGGGTGAGCAGATCCAGACGCTGTTTTAGTGCGTGGCGATCGGGCAAAGCAGCGGGCGCCAGGCTGTGCCGGGCAGGGCGGGCCTGGTCGAGCAGGGCGTGGGCGAGGGTCATGGGCGCGGTCGTGCGCCGGGCCGCGATCTGGTCACAAATCTGTTCACGGATCGGATCGAGGTGACGGATCAGTGCCTTGAGCGGGAGGTTCCACCACATCGCCAAGTCCAGAATACGCAATGCCAGGACGACCCAGACATCGCCGCGCCGGATGTGTGCGATCTCGTGTTCCAGAATAGCCTGGCCGCGAGCGTCCAGTTCCAGATCCTGGGGCAGAAGGATGATGGGCCTGAAATAGCCGGCGGTCATGGGCCCTGCAATCTCGGGATGCCGGGCGAGGCGCACGGGATGAGAGAGTTTGATCTGCGGTCCGGGAATCAGCGGGTGTGCCTGACGGATCAGGGCGTTGAGGCTGATGAAATCCGTCGCCAGTGCCCATCCGCGTGTCAGAGCCCCCACCAGAACGAGGACCAGAGCGACCATCCCAAGGATTTCCAACACTGGGAGCAGCGCTGTTACACCACGGGTTTGCAGGACGTCGTTGTCGAGGGGCGTCGCCAGCGCTGGCGCGGCGGGCGTGAGGTTAGAGCTCGAAAGGCCAGGGGGCTTGGTCGTCACAGCCGGTTGATCAAGCGGCACAGCCAGGAGAAAGACCGGGATCACGATCAGCGTTGCTACGATGAACAGGCCCAGCACGTCTTGACGCAGGTGGATCCAGTGTCGGGGCAGGCGGGTATCCAGCACGCGCCAGACGACCAGAAATAGTCCACCGACCAGAGCGGACACAACACAGGAGAAAAACAGCGTGATCATGTCGGATCTCCCGACGGGTCAGACTTGGAGGCGGCTGTTTCGCGTTCGATTAGCAAGGCGCGCAGCTCGTCGATATCGTCCAGGCTCAGCTGGTTGTCCTCAACCAGGTGCTGGGCGAGTGATTTACTGGATCCGCCAAACAGGGTTCTCGCGATCTGTCCCAGCGCATCGGTTCGGGCACGCTGAGGGCTCAGAACCGGGCGGTAGATATGGGCGCGGCCTTCTTTGCGAAAGTCCAGATATCCCTTGTCGGCCATGATGCGCACCGTCGTGAGCACGGTGGTGTAGGCAAGATTGTAACGCGGGGACAGGGCATCGGTGAGCGCGCGGACGCTGGCTTCTCCAAGACGCCAGAGTTCGGTCATGATGCGTTGTTCCGCTTCGGTGAGGTTTTCAGTCTGGGGACGTGCCATCTATTAATTCCTTAGTTGAACAACAGATAGGACGGGCCTGGCTTATCTACTAATAAATTAGTTGTAATGTTTGGGGAAGCGTGGTCCCGGCCCGTGAGGTCTGCGTGAAGTCAGCATACCAAATGACTGAACTTATTCGTTTTCCGGTGAAGAGCCTGTCTTGGCTCGGTCAGACCGTACAAGCACATATTCACCGGGTGCATCGACGAGCGCCTTGCGCGTCTTGCCACCCGGACGGCGGGCCGGCACGTCTTCACCAGACAAGTCATACAGCCAGTCGCGCCAGTTCTCCCACCAGGATCCGGGGTGTTCCGTCGCACCTGCCATCCAGGCGTCGAGGGTTTCGGGCAGATCCGTATTGATCCAGTGCTGGTATTTATCGGCACCGGGATGATTGATGATGCCGGCGATATGGCCCGAGCCGGACAGCATGTAGCGGACAGGACCGCCAAAACACCGCGCGCCTCGATAGACCGAGGTATGGGGCGCGATATGGTCGTCGCGCGTGGCCACCATATAGACCGGTGTTGTCACAGCACCCAGATCGAGGGTGTGGCCCTGCATCTCCAGCTCGCCCGTGGCCAGACGATTGGCGCGATACATATTGTCCAGATACCACAAATGCAGGGTCTTGGGCATGCGCGTCTGGTCGGCATTCCAGAACAACAGGTCAAACGCCTGGGGTTGGCGACCCAGAAGATAATTCTTCACCACAAAGGACCAGACGAGATCATTGGAGCGCAACAGGTTGAACGTGTCGGCCATGGTCCGACCGTCCAGCAGACCGTCATGCGCATCCATCACGCGCTCGATCTCGCGACGCCATTTATCGTCGACAAACAGGAGTAGATCACCGGCCAGGGAAAAATCGGTCTGGGCGGCAAAAAACGTGGCTGAGCTGACCTTGTCCGCCTCTCCGCGGGCGGCGAGCAGGGCCAGGCCGGTTGCGAGCAGTGTTCCGCCGACACAATAGCCCACCGTGTGTGGGGCGCTCTCCCCGGTGACGTTTTCCACGGCGTCGATGGCCGCCATCATACCCTGTTCGATATAATCCTCGAAACCGACATCTTTCAGCGCGGGGCCCGGATTGACCCAGGACACGAGAAACACGGTCAGCCCCTGATCGACCAGCCAGCGGATCATGGAATTCTTGGCGCGCAGATCGAGGATGTAGAATTTATTGATCCAGGGCGGGAAGAAGAGGATGGGTTTGGCCTTCACCGTCTTCGTACTGGGCGCGTACTGGATCAGTTCGATGATATCATTCTTGAACACGACCTTGCCGGGTGTGGTCGCCAGGTCCTGACCGACGCGGAAGCCTTCCATATCGGTCTGGGTGAGGGCCAGCCGACCGTCGCCGCGCTCCAGATCCCGAATCAGGTTTTCCAGGCCTCGGGTCAGGTTTTCGCCTTTTGTCGCAATGGTTTCGCGCAAGACATCCGGATTGGTGATGGCGAAATTGGTGGGCGCAAGAGCATCGGTGATTTGCCGAGTGAGAAACTCGACCTTGCGCTGGGCTTTTTCGTCAACGCCCTTCACCTGGCTCACCAGATTCATGAAGAAACGCTGATTGAGCAGGTAGGATTGTTTCATGGCGTCAAAGACCGGATTTTCCTGCCAGTCCGTGCTGCGCCAGCGTTTGTCGCCCGGCTCCGGTGTGATAGCCGGTTCCGGCGGTGTCTCGCCCATCATGCGTCGCGAGGTATTGGTCCACAGGTCCAGATAGCCTTTGAACAGATCAGCCTGGGCCTGCATGATCAGTTCGGGTTCCGTGAGGATAGAGTTCCAGACGGTGCCTACTTCCTCGGCAGAATGGAACGGGTCGGTCTGGGGCAGAGGGGCGTTCTGGTCCAGCGACCGGGAAATGACGTCGGTCACAAGTTTCTGGGATTGCAGGCTCGCCTGCATCAGATTGCGGGAAAACTCCTCAACAAGTTCGAGCTCGGCCTCAGTAAATCCGTCCAGAACATCATTGGCCTGGTTGAAGGCATTTGTGCCGTCAGTTTTCCCGTCTGTGCTCATTATCGGCTTTCCCCGGTAAAAAACGTGACTTGTTCACCCAAGAGCGTATAGAAAGCCATGACCGATCCGTCCAGACAGAGCTGAGCCATGCGACGTCTTATTTCTATTACCGCCCTGCCTATTCTCCTGTCCGCCTGTGCCGTGGTGCAAGCCCCCGACACGGTGGCCGACAATCCAGATTGGGTGAATGATCGCCTCGATCAGGAATTGGCCACACGGGCCGCTCCGGAGTTCATTCCCGACACGCGGCTGCCCCATCATGAGGCGCGCTCGCTCGATGTATCAGCAGGGCGTCTGGCGCGTCTGGCCCGTCGGGCGGAGATTGACGCTGCTCAAACCGCGGGCCGGCAGGACTCTGACACCGATATCAATGCCATGATAGAACGGGCTCGGGACTTGACGTCAGAGCCGGACTAGTGTTGGCAAGCTACTGAAACGTTTTCTTTCCTGATCGGCATCCTGCCGGTTTGAACCTTCACGGCCCAAAATATTTCGCATGCGAAGGGCCTATCCCTGGCGGAGAAACTGGAATGAGCGATAGTCGCGCCCTGTCTCAACTTGCATATGACATCGTCCGTGCGGCGGAAAATGCTGCCATTGCGGCCTCCGGCTGGATTGGCCGTGGTGAAAAGGAATCGGCCGACCAGGCGGCGGTTGACGCCCTGCGTACAGCCATGAACGCCATGGACATGAAAGGCCGCATCGTGATCGGCGAAGGCGAGCGCGATGAAGCACCTATGCTCTATATCGGTGAGGAAGTGGGTACCGGTGAAGGTCCCGAGATTGATATCGCGCTGGACCCGCTGGAAGGCACATCCTTGACGGCCAAGGGCATGCCCAATGCCCTGGCGGTCGTCTCTCTGTCCCTGCGCGGCGGTCTGTTGCATGCGCCGGACACCTATATGGACAAGATCGCGATTGGACCGGGTTATCCCGAAGGCGTGATCGATCTCGATGCCAGCCCGGCCGATAATGTGGTCAACCTGGCCAAGGCTAAAGGTGTCGACCCGTCAGAAATCACCGTATGTGTGCTCGAACGTCCGCGTCACGACTATATCGTTGATGGTGTGAAATCCGTCGGTGGTCGTGTCCGTATGATCCCGGACGGCGATGTGGCCGGCGCCATGGGGGCGGCAGGCCTGGGTACGGGCGTGGACATGTATATCGGTCGCGGCGGTGCCCCGGAAGGTGTGCTGGCGGCCTCCGCTCTGCGCTGTATCGGGGGGCAGATGCAGGCCCGCCTGCATTTCCGCAATGATGACGAGCGGGCCCGAGCCACGCGGGTCGGTGTGACCGATCTCGACAAGAAATATGACCTGGCTGAACTGGCCGCCGAGCACTGCCTCTTCATCGCGACCGGCGTGACCGATGGTGATTTGGTGACCGGTGTGACCACCGGTGAGGATTATGTCGAGACCCAGACCCTTCTGCTCGACAGCGCCGATCTGTCTATTCGTCGTATTACCAATCGCCGTCCGCGCTAATGCCGGACGACACCGCTGTCTCAGCCGAGGTGTCCGCCCTCTTGGGGGTGGAGGCCTCGCTGAGTGGCAAAAAATGGCGCGCCCGCCCGGCTGACGAGCGCGCCATTGCAGAGATTACACGGCAATGCCGCTTGCCCGAGGCTCTGGCGCGCGTTCTGGCGGCCCGGGGGCTTGAAGCGCAGGAGGTCGCGGGATTTCTTGCACCGCGCCTGCGCGACACCTTTCCCGACCCCTCCCGATTTCAGGACATGGACAAGGCCGCCGGTCTGATCTGGGATGCGGTTGAGGCCGGACGGCAGATTGCCATTTTTGCCGATTATGATGTGGACGGTGCCACGAGTGCCGCCCAGCTATGCGCCTGGCTGCGTGATGTGGGCCAGGAACCCTTGCTCTATGTTCCCGACCGGATCGAGGAAGGGTATGGGCCCACGCGAATGGCCTTTGAGCGTCTGAAGGCGCGCGGTGCCGAGCTGGTGATCACGGTGGATTGCGGCGCGGCCGCTCGTCAGCCAATCGAGGATGCCGTCGAGCTGGGGCTGGACGTGATCGTTATTGATCACCACCTCATGGATGAGACGGCCCCGCCCGCGCTTGCGCTCGTCAATCCGAACCGGCCCGATGACACATCGGGATGCGGCCATCTGGCTGCGGCCGGGGTAACATTTGTCTGTCTGGCGGCCTTGAACCGCGAAGGCCGCCGTCGCGGACGCTTTGATGAGAGCCGAGCCGAACCGAATATCATGGCCCTGAGCGATCTGGCCGCATTGGGGACGGTGTGTGATGTGGTTTCGCTGACTGGGTTCAATAGGGCTCTGGTGGCGCAGGGTCTGAAAATCATGTCGGGCTGGAGCCGACCGGGGCTCAAAGCTCTGGCTGAAACCGCGGGTATAGAGGGTGAGGCCAGCGCCTATCATGCCGGTTTCCTTCTGGGCCCGCGGATCAATGCCGGTGGCCGGATCGGACAGCCGGATCTGGGTGTGCAGCTATTGACGGCGCTGGATCTGGACACGGCCATGCCCAAGGCTCAGGCCCTGGATCGATACAATGCCGAGCGCCGCGATATCGAGGCTGATGTGCTCGATCAGGCGCTGGCTCAGGTGTCCCAGTCCGACGTCGAGGCGCCGATCCTGATCGCGGCAGGGGATGACTGGCATGCCGGAGTGATCGGCATCGTGGCGGGGCGCCTGAAGGAACGGTTCGGTCGCCCCAGCCTTGTCATTGGTATTGATCGCCAGCGCGAACCTGTCGTGGGCAAGGGGTCTGGCCGTTCCGTGCCAGGCGTCAATCTGGGTGGCGCGATCGCGCGAGCCAAAGAGGCGGGGCTTCTCGAGGCCGGCGGGGGTCATGCCATGGCCGGCGGGCTGACGGTCAAGGTCGAACAGATCCAAGCTCTCTACGCTTTTCTTCAAGACTCGTTGTCTGACGAATGGGCGGCGGCGAAACCTCTCCAGGGGCTCGATGCAGACGCGGTTATCTCGGCCGGTGGGGCGACACTGGACCTGATCGATCTTCTGGAACAGGCCGCGCCGTTTGGTCAGGGTAACCCGCAACCTCGCTTTGTTGTCGCGGATGTTCGTATTCAGTTTGCCAAACGCGTCGGTGCGGATCATGTGCGCTTCACGCTGGAGGATTCCGGGGGCGCTCGGCTGGGCGGAATAGCCTTTCGCTGCGCGGATGAACCCCTGGGTGAAGCGCTCCTGGCGGTCGATGGAACGCGCTTTCATGCCCTGGGGAAACTGCAGCGCGACACCTGGAATGGTCGAAACCAGGTCCAGTTCCAGCTCGAAGACATGTCTCATGTCATTGAATAAATTGAATAAATATCCAGTTCCTGCATCCTTCTGCAGTTTTTGCTGACACGGCGCTTGCCACCCCGGTCGGGTTTTTATAGAAAGCGGACCTCACATCGACGCGCTCCCTTCGTCTATCGGTTAGGACGCCAGGTTTTCAACCTGGAAAGAGGGGTTCGATTCCCCTAGGGAGTGCCATCGATGCCTACCGGTCCAGCCCCGGACGACGCCTCCCCAAGTGGGAGGCGATGTTGTATAAGCCTCTACGCGAACACGATAATCACGGCGAGACTGATGGCCCACCTGTCGACCAAAACCTATGGAAATGATCGCGGATTGTCCTGCACCTCACGCCAGTGGGCGGCAGACAGTGACTGCCATCTCCTGCATGGCTATTCGCTGGGTTTCCATTTTGTCTTCGCGGCGGACCAACTCGATACACGGGGCTGGGTGCTGGATTTTGGCAAGGGTGGTTTTGGCAAGATCCGTGACTGGCTTCACTTCATGTTCGACCACACACTCCTGATCGCTGAAGACGATCCGGCCCGTGCCGACCTCGAAGTACTCGGCGAGAAAGGTATTGCCCGTGTCCGGATTGTGAAGGGCACGTCGTGCGAGCGGGTGGCGGAACTGACGTTTCATGAAGCGAACCGCATTGTCAGCACTCTGACCAAGGGCCGCGTCTGGGTTGAGTCTGTGGAGTGCAGTGAGCACGGCTCCAATAGCGGGATTTACAGATCCCATGCCGCGATCGAACGCGCTGCTGAAGCTGAACAACTTCAGGCTGAGTTGACTGCTTCTGAATAGAGGGTCAAACGGTAGTTCACGACATCTACACAGCTAGAGATGGCTTGCTGCAGATGCGAACTCCTACGTGCATTATCGAATTAAACAGTGTTTAGATAATTTATTCACACCAAATTCGCTTATCAGGCGAAAATAATGCAGTGTGTTGCGGATCGCAACGCGCAGCTATATGTGGTGTTTTCGAAGGCGTTTATCACAATATGTTGTAAATATGTTTTGCGACGGGCTCTCAGTCGCATCCGCATTCGCTTGCGTGGGGAAACCACACATCGTGTTTATCTTCTCTTAATGTTCGGATCCGTGTACAAATATTCCCTCGTGGGTTGTCTAAGAGAGTTTAGCTATGGTTCTAGCACACGATATTTTTGAAGAGACAGAGGTTGTTCTGCTCGACGGCCACATCAAATGGTATGATCCGGCGCGCGGTTACGGCTTTATTGATGCAGCAGACGGGGAAGGGGACATCCTCCTCCATGCCAGCTGCCTTCGGCGTTACGGCAAGGGTCCGGCCCTGCCTAATGCCCAGGTGAAATGCCGTGCCGTGAAGGGGGAGAAGGGACGTCAGGCGGTTGAACTGGTCGAAATGACCGGTGGTGACGCTGAAGCTCCGGTCCGCCCTCGGCGGTTCCATCCTGATGGTCAAAATGCAATTCCGTTCTGCTCTGGTGTCGTCAAATGGTTTGATGCTCTGCGCGGATATGGTTTTGTGACCTGTGATGATGTGGACGGGGACGTTTTTCTTCACGCTGCGACACTGCGTCGTGCCGGGCTGGGAGAGGTACTTCCGGGTGAGAATCTTCAGGTTCGCTGTGTCGAGGGTCCCAAAGGGGCTCTGGCGGCAGAAATCCGTCCAGCCACCGCATAAATCGCGGGGCACTCGCAGGGACAGGCGAGGCGGAACATCGGGGGAGGTGTCGACCGGCAGGCTCCGGATTGGCACACGCGCACGGGCCTGGCTCCAGGACAAGGCTCAAAAGTCAGTTGTCTGGCTGAGACTGCCTTGCGTTGGACAGGACATGCATTGAACAGGGAAGCGGGCTCGACGTCGAGCCGGATGTGGACTGCTGAGCAGGTCATATTGAACGTGCTTCCTGGTTGCGCGCTCCACGCGCACAGACTAGCTTGCGCGCATGCGTAACTGGATCTTCTCTCTCGCTCTTTTCGCCACCCCTGCGGCCCTGGCCCAGGAGGATGCGTCATCCACACCTGTTCTCACTGCGGCCGATCTGGACGCAGCCCTTGCAGCTGTCGACCCGGCTGCTGAAGACACGGTCATCGAGTTTGGTGCGGCGGAAGCTGTCGTCCTCGTCACCGGGGCCGGTGAACATACGATCATGGCGGAACTGGCGATCACGCCCGAACAGCAACAACGCGGCCTGATGTGGCGCGAGTCGCTCGCCGAGGATGCGGGTATGCTGTTCCTTTATGACCTGCGTCGTCCCAGCATGTGGATGCGCAACACGCTGATCCCGCTCGACATTGTTTTCATTCGTGAAGATGGCGAGATCGCGAAGATCATCATGAATGCCCAGCCCGGCTCCCTGCAAAGCCTGTATGCTGATTATGACGTGACGGGCGTGCTCGAATTGGCGGGTGGTCAGGCTTTGGCTCTGGGTCTGCGTCCGGGAGATCAGGTGCGCCATGCCGCATTTGAAACGCTCGACGCCGAGCCGTTGGAAGACGTCGCAGACGTGCCCAGCGAGAGCGTTTCCGATGAGGCAGCTGAAGAGACTGCGGAATCTGACGCAGGCTAGGCTTGCCACAACACGCGAAGACTTACATAAGAACCGGGACGGGGCGTGGCGCAGTCTGGTAGCGCATCTGGTTTGGGACCAGAGGGTCGCAAGTTCGAATCTTGCCGCCCCGACCATCTGAAGTGTGGTGTGAAGCGGGAGACCGGTTGATGTTCGCAAAAATCTATCGTCCAGCACGTAATGCCATGCAGTCCGGCCGTGGCAAGAGCCAGGCGTGGCGTCTGGAATTCTCTCCGGAAATGGCCAAGCGCGCAGATCCTTTGATGGGGTGGACCTCCTCGTCTGACATGCGCAGCCAGATCCAGCTGAACTTTGACACCCAGGAAGACGCTATCGCCTATGCCAAGCGTCAGGGCATTCCCTTCCAGGTCGTTCAGCCGCAGGAAGCCAAGCGCCTTCCAAAATCCTATGCGGATAATTTTGCGGCCGATCGCCGCCAGCCCTGGTCTCACTGAGGCCCGGACGCATTACCAGATCGCGGTCGGTTTCATTCGGCCGCGCGGTGTATTGGCCCCGTAGCTCAACTGGATAGAGCACCGGACTTCTAATCCGACGGTTGCAGGTTCAAGTCCTGCCGGGGTCGCCATGCGCCTGCCGGTTGCCTATGCTCCTGCCTCGATTTGGGGTCTGGAGAGACACGTCATGTGCGGGCGATATGCGACAGGTCAGGTCAGTTGGGAGCAGTACCGGCTGTTTCTCAATTTGGTCGAGACCGCTGTGGCGCTGGATGTCCCACCGCACTGGAATATTGCGCCGACCGTGCCCGCGCCCATCGCGCTTGACGCCGGGCAGGGGCGTATGTTGGCGCTGGCCCGTTGGGGCATCTGGCAGCCCTGGATGGAGGGTAAGACCCTGTCCACCTTCAATGCCCGTGCGGAGGGATTGAGCGAATCGCGCCTGTTTTCTCCCTTGCTGACGACCGGGCGCTGTCTGGTGCCGGCCCAGGGGTTTTACGAATGGACTGGTCCAAAAGGCGCGCGCATGCCCCATTTCATCCACCATCCGGGCGGTGAGATGATGGTGTTTGCGGGTCTGTGGGCCCGGGCAATGAAGGAGGACGAGGACGTGCTCAGCTTCACCCTCATCACCATTTCGGCCAATGATCAGATGCAGGATATCCATCATCGCATGCCGGTTATTTTGACACCGGGCAGCCAGGAGCAATGGATGGCCCCGGGCGCGGCTCCGCTCGATCTGCTCAAACCCTTTGATGGGCACCTTGATATCTATCCGGTTGATCCCCTGCGGGGGAATTCACCGGATAATCTCAAACCCCGGGCGCAGGCTGGACTGTTCTAGCCCGCGGCCACCGCGGCAAAACCGTTTTCGAGGTCGGCGATGAGGTCAGACGGGTCCTCCATTCCGATTGCCAGCCGGATCAGTGCGCCTTCATGCCGGTCATCCTCGGCCGAGCGCCGCAATTGCGGGTCGCAATGAATGGCCAGGCTTTCAAACCCGCCCCAGGAATAGCCGATTCCGAAAAGGTCCAGCCCGTCGAGAAAGGTCTCGGACTGTTTCAGTCGCCAGCCAGGCACGGAGAATGAGAACAGACCACACGCACCGGAAAAATCGCGCGTCCACAGGTCATGATCGCGATGATCGGGCCGTGCGGGGTGATAGATCTGGCCAACCTCGCTGCGGGCCGACAACCAGTCGGCAATCATCAGGGCACTGTCGGCGGAGCGTTTCATGCGCAGATCCAGGGTGCGCAGGCCCCGAAGGACGAGGAAGGCATCATCCGGGCTGACATAATAGCCCATCGAGCGTTCGAGTTGCTGCAGGCGCTGGGCCTGCTGCTCGGTCCGGCTTAGCACGGCCCCCATCATCACATCGGAATGTCCGCCGGGATATTTCGTGAGCGCCTGTGCCGCGTAATCAATGCCCAGCTCGAGCGGTTTGAGTGTCAGCCCCGCACTCCAGGTGTCATCGATCACTGTGGCAATGCCGCGCGCCTGGGCGATCCGGGCAATCGCACGCAGATCCTGGATCTCCATCGTCAGTGATCCGGGGCTTTCCAGCACAATGGCCTGGGTGTTCTCGCGGATCTGTGTTTCGATCTCCGCGCCGATCCGGGCCGACACAAACCGGGTGTTTACGCCAAAGCGGGGCAGGGTATTGAGCAGGAAACCGCGCACGGGACCGTAGATATTATCCGCTGCCAGAACCTCTCCCCCCGCTTCGACACAGGTGAGAATGGCGAGCGTATTGGCCGCCAGCCCTGACGGGGTAAGTGCGCAGTGGGTGCCGGTTTGCAGCTCGCTCAGGGCATCGCGCAAGGCAGACTGGGCCGACAGTCCGACCCGACCGTAATGCGTTTTGCCCGGCGGTGCGTTGTAGAGCTGTCCGGCGGCACCAAACAGCACCGTGGAGGCCCGTTCAATCGCCGGATTGACGAGGCCCGGCTCGCCATGGGCCCGGCCGATACGGGTGAGTTTGGTCGCGTCTTTCATGGCGGGTCTCTCTGTGTGTTTCGATCAGGCGTCAGGCGTCACGATGGGCGTGTCGTCGCGCGCGCCCCATTCGCTCCATGACCCATCATAGACGCGGGCGACCCGGCCGTTGAGCTCGGCTGTCAGTGCCAGTATGCACGCCGTCACACCTGATCCGCACGTCGTGATCAGGGGCTCGGACAGATCAAGCCCGGCATCGTCGAACAGGTTCGCCTGGGCGTTTATCTGGCCGCGATCACCAATTATACCGGCATAGTGGAGATGTCTGGCACCGGGCATATGTCCGCCCCGCATGCCGGGACGCGGCTCTGGAACCCGTGCGTAAAACCGGGCCGCGCCGCGTGCATCGGCGATCTGGTGCGAACCGGTTTGTATCGCGTCCAGAACACTCGCGCGATCGGCAATGCGATCTGGCTGAAGACGCGCCTCATAGAAGGTGGCACGCTCCGGCGGGAGAGCAGGGTGATCATCAACCGGTCCGCCCGCCTCCATCCATGCCGTCAGTCCGCCATCGAGGACCGCGACACGATTATGGCCCATGGCCTTGAACATCCACCAGGCCCGCGGTGCCGAGAAATTGCCATAACGATCCCACACAATAACCGTGTCGGACGCGCTGATACCCAGAGCACCGACATGTGCGGCGAACACACGTTCATCGGGCAGCATATGGGGCAGCGGCGAGGTCTCGTCCTTGATCGTGTCGATATCGAAACGCTGTGACCGCGGAATAAACCCGTCAGCCAGAGCGCTCGGCCCCGCCGCAAAAGTCCAGCTGGCATCGAGAAACCGGGCCGCATTCTTGGAGAACAGGTCCAGCGCCTCGGCGGCGGAGATCAGCGGTCGCAACGTCATCCGGCTCAGGCCAGCCAGCCCGGCACGGGCAGGTTCTTTTCGCGCAGGAATTCCGGGTTGAAGAGTTTGGACTGATAGCGCGCACCGTGATCACACAGAATGGTCACGATGGTATGGCCCGGCCCCATATGCTTGGCCAGACGCATGGCTCCCGCGATATTCACCCCTGAAGAGCCACCCAGACACAGGCCATCCTTCTCCACCAGGTCGAAAATGATCGGCAGGGCTTCGTCATCCGAAATCCGCCAGGCCTGGTCAATGATCGCACCGTCCAGATTGGCCGTGATACGGGACTGGCCGATGCCTTCGGTGATGGAGGTGCCCTCCGCCTTCAGCTCGCCCTCGGCATAGTATCCATAAAGGGCGGCGCCACCCGGATCGGCGAGACCGATCTGGATATTGGCATTATGGGCCTTGAGACCGCTGGAGACACCGGCCAGCGTGCCGCCCGAACCCACGGCGCAGATGAAGCCATCCACCTTGCCCTCGGTCTGCTGCCAGATTTCCTGTGCGGTGGTCTGAGCGTGAAAATCGCGATTGGCCACATTGTCGAACTGATTGGCCCAGATCGCGCCATTGGGTTCTGTCTCATTCAGTTCCTGGGCCAGCTGACCGGAGTAGCGTGCGTAATGCGCAGGATTTTTGTACGGCACGGCATCGACCTCGATCAGTTCGGCGCCGAGCAGTTTGATCGCATCCTTTTTTTCCTTCGACTGGGTACGCGGAAACACGATCACGACGCGATAGCCCAGAGCCCGGCCGACCATTGCGAGGCCGATCCCCGTATTCCCCGCTGTGCCTTCGACAATCGTTCCGCCCGGCTTGAGCGCTCCGGAGGCTTCGGCGGCCCGGATGATGCCCAGTGCCGCACGGTCCTTGATAGACCCGCCCGGATTGAGAAACTCGGCCTTGCCGAAGATTTCACAGCCCGTTTCTTCAGAGGCACGATTGAGGCGGACCAGCGGGGTATTGCCGATCAGATCGATCACGGATTGCGGGTGGGACATGGCCAAGGACGCTCCTTCATTCAAAGTCTTGCGGGGGAGATATAGGCAGGCGAGGGCAAATGTGTGAGTCACATTCTGTCATGAGCCCATACAGGTGAGATAGGGGGCGCCGGATTTCGTGATCCGGTTTCGACTTTGACGCGTATACTTGGACAGATCACGCCCATCATCGTTCGCCATACCCCGAGAGATTCATGACCCGACTTCTTGCCATTGTGAGCCTGCTCATCGCCTTGTTTGTGACCTTCAACATGAAGGCCGAGGCTCAGGACGTGCCGCAGGACATCGTCTTTGAGGTGTTCCGCAATGATCAACCCTTCGGTCAGCACAGCGTGTCTTTTGAGCAGGACGGAGAGACCCTGCGAGCACGAACGGAAATCGAGCTGAAAGTGAAAGTCGGACCGTTCACCGTGTTTCGCTATGAGCATGAGGCGAACGAGACTTGGCAGGATGGCGCTCTCGTCGCTCTGTCGGCTGAAACGCTCAAGGATGGTGAAATCACCCGGTTTGACTATGACCGGAATCGCGAGGATATCGCTCGCATGATGGATCAACTCCTCCCATCAACTCATTGGCGTTTTTACGATCTTTCGACGTCTGAGATCCTCAATACCGAGACCGGTGAAGCCCTCGATGTGACGCTGACGGATCTGGGATGGGAGACCATCCAAACCGGGGCGGGTGAGGTCGAGGCCCGGCGGGTTCGTATGGTGGGTAATCTGACCGTAGACCTCTGGTATGATGCGGCTGGAAACTGGGTCGGTTGCCTGTTCGAGGCGCGGGGCCAGACCGTTCGGTATCAACGCGTCTAAACCCCTCGGTCCGGGAATTCGATTCTGATTCGTCGTTACCCATTCGTTTAGATCTGTGCGCTAACCTCACAGTGTAGTCGCGGGATTACAGAGGGTCTAAAGACCCCGCCTCGCGCTATCCGATGGTATCAGTGTGGGGGCCAGAAATGGCGACGATCAACACCAACTCCGGTGCGATGACCGCGTTGCAGAATCTCAACGCGACCAATCTCGAGCTTCAGAAAACCCAGTCCCGCATCAATTCGGGCCTCGCGGTCGCGTCTGCCAAGGATAATGGTGGCGTGTTTGCCGTGGCCCAGAAGATGCGTGCGGATGTTGAGGGGTATCAGGCCGTCAGTCAGTCCATCGATCTGGGCATGTCCACGGTTGATGTCTCTCTGGCCGCCGGGGAGGCCGTGTCTGACCTGCTGGTCGAATTGAAGGAAAAGGCGCTGGCGGCGTCAGACAGCTCGCTCGATACGGCGTCGCGTTCGGCCCTGAACGAAGATTTCAAGGCGCTACGGGACCAGATCGGAACCATCGTCTCCAACGCCGACTTCAACGGCACTAATCTCATCAATGGCACGGTGTCCTCCATTTCAGCGCTGGCCAATTCTGACGGGTCAAACTCTATCCGGATCTCCGATGAGAACCTGTCACTGGGCGGCGCCGTCGTCACACTGGCGGCCACAGCGTCCTTTGCCTCGGCCGGGGATGCGAGCACGATCGTCACGACGATTGAAACCTCGCTAGACAATCTCAACCAGTCGCTCGCCCGTCTGGGCACCGGCTCCAAGGCACTGGACGTGCACAAGGGTTTTGTCGGCAAATTGTCTGACGCGCTGGAAAAGGGCATTGGCAATCTCGTGGATGCGGATCTGGCCGCCGAAAGTGCCAAGCTTCAATCCCTGCAGGTCAAACAGCAATTGGGTGTCCAGGCGCTCTCGATTGCGAATTCCGCCCCCTCAACAGCGCTGAGCTTCTTCCGCTAGGCATGATCGGCAATCTGGACTGTCCGGGCTGTCTCACCGCGTAGAAGCGGGGTGAGTCGGGGCAGGTTGTCGATGATGTGATCCATCAATGCCCGAATGCGCGGATTATTCTTGGTGTCGGGATGACGCAGCAGCCACAAATCCTGGCGCGAGACAAATTCCGGATCGCTCACCCGAACCAGTTCGGGATCCAGATCGCACAAAAAACAGGGCAGGAGTGCCAGACCGAAACCGGCCCGGCAGGCAACATGCTGGCTGCGGATGTCAAAACATCGCAAAACCGTGTCCTGGTCCGGGAAGGGGGTTGAGCGCTTCCATGTTTCCTTGCCAGAAAACCCGCTGAAACTGATCCAGCCCAGTGAATGAGGCGAGGTTCGATTGTCGATCAGAGTGCGCTGGGCGTAGACGGCTCGCGCAGTCTGTCCCAGCCGTCGCCCCGTGAGGTGATCAGCCTGATCGCGCCCGAAACGCAGGGCCAGATCCGCTTCACGGCGATCCAGATTGCTGCGGGCCATGCCGGTATCCAGTTTAAGATCAATGCCCGGATGTGCGGTCTTGAAGGCGTGCAGGAGACTGACGAACGGGTCTACCATCAACTCATCCATGAGGGTCAGGATCAACGGGCCTTCCAGACGGGTTTCTCTAGCAAACAATCGGCGATCCAGCCCGGACAGCTCGGCTTCGATGCGCAGCGCTGCATCGTGAACCTCCTGACCGGCCGCGGTGAGCGACACCCCGTCAGACGTGCGGCGGTACAGCGGAACGCCGATCTGGGTTTCCAGCTGGTCCAGCCGGCGCGCAATGGTCGAGTGACTGACACCCAGGACATGCGCGGCAGGACGCACGCTCCCGGTGCGCAGAAAGGCGAGAAAAGCCCGGAGATCAGCCCAGTCCAGTTGTTCCATTTTTGAGACGACCTGTCACTTATGTGAATGTTGTGTATGAAAATAGTTACGCACATATCCCGGTCAACCGGGCCATTCGGTCCGGCCGATTTTTCTGACACTGGATATGAACATGAGTTTGAAAACACGAATGCTCGGCCTGCTGGCCGGGCTGGGTCTGGCTCTCAGCGGAGCCAGTGCCCATGCAGACGGCGATTTTCTCATCCTGGACATCCTGCCCATCCACGAGGGCAAGACTCTGGACGATGCCCGGGCCTATTTTGACGCTGTGGAACCGATTTTCGCCGAACACGGCATGGTGCGCAGCGATGCTGTGCTGGAAGTGACCGGGATTTTGCGCGGTCCTGTCGAAGCTGAAGTCGTCAATCTGTGGGAAACGGACAATCCCCAGGCCTCGTTCGACGGCATTTTCGCAGATGCCCGTTATCTCGAGCACGCGGCCAATCGCGACAGTATTTTCCGTCTGCGCGATGCAACAATCATCATCACGCGCCGTGAGGAGGACGAGCAATGAGTTTTGTATTGATCGATATTCTGCCTCTCAAGGACGGGGCTAGTTTCGAGCAGGCGGTCGGCTATTTCGAAACGCTCAAACCCGTCTTCGAGCGACACGGTCTGCGCCGGGTGGATCAGCCGCTTCAACCGGTCAAGGTTTTGCGCGGCGAGGTTCAGGCGGATCTGGTCAATTTGTTTGAAACAGAAAATCCGGAGGTCTCGCTCGCAGGCATGAGAGATGATCCGGATTATCAGGCGCAGATTGAACTCCGCGATACGGTGTTTGATCTGGACCGGGCGAGCATTGTGCTGACCCGTCGCGCCTGAGGACAGGGGCGTGGGGGCCAATGGATCTCCGCGCCCTTTTTCAGCTCCCGGTGGCGCCTCACATTTCCGTGATGCCGCGATGGCGTGATTGGATTATAAAAACAACCAGAATCCTTGCTAAGCTTACTTGGCCTGACGGGTTTTCCCCGTTTTTCAGCAGGGACCATAATCATGTTTTTGAAACGATATGCCGCGTCGGCCAAGCCGATTCCGGCCGCTGCGCCCGCGCCTGACCGCTTCCTGTCACTCTCCCGCCGGGGCTTTCTGGGCACATCCGGTGGCTTTGTCATGACGGTCAGTCTGGCGGCTTGTGCGCCTTCGCAAACGCCGGACACGGTGAGTGTACCTGAAGCGGGTCCGAGCCCGCTGACCGAGGTGCGCGGCGGTGATGCCACACCGTCTTTGTGGATCGAGATCACAGAGGATAACTTCGTCAAGATTACCTGTCACCGATCGGAGATGGGCCAGCAGGTCTGGACATCGATCGCGCAGATCATTGCCGACGAGATGGAAGCCGATTGGGGTCAGGTCCAGATTGTCCAGGCTGAGGGTGATGCCCGGTATGGTGACCAGAATACCGATGGTTCGCGCTCCATTCGCTACAATTTCCACCGTCTGCGCATTGCGGGTGCCGCCATGCGCCAGATGCTGGAACAGGCGGCGGCCCTGACATGGGATGTGGATCGCGCCGATGTGACGTCTGTGCGCGGCACGGTGGTCCATGATGGTAACAGCTTTACCTATGCCCAGCTGGCCGAGCTCGCCGCACGTCTGCAAGTGCCGGCCGAGGGTGATATCACCCTGAAACAGCCGTCCGAATGGCGCTATATCGATCATGACATGCCTTCGCTGACGGTGCCGCGGATTACCCGGGGCGAAAGCTGGTATGGCATTGATGTTCAGCGCGAGAACATGGTCTACGCCTGTATCGCCCGCCCGCCGCAGGTCTTTGGCACGGTCGACAGCGTGGATGACAGCGCGGCCCTGGCCGTTCCCGGCGTGATCCAGACCGTCCGCATGCCGGACATCCAGGGCCCGGTGGCGGCTTTCCAGCCCCTGGGGGGTGTCGCGGTGATTGCATCGGACACATGGGCGGCCTGGCGCGGCCGCGATGCCTTGCAGATTGCCTGGAATGAGGGTCCCAATGCCGGTTATGACAGCCGCGCCCATCTCGAGGAGATGCTGGCAGGCGTGCAGGAACCGGGAACCACGCATCGTTCGCGTGGTGATGTTTACGGCGCCCTTGAAGCGGCCACGACCCGCGTGAGTGCGGATTACGTTCAGCCCTATCTGGTCCACTCCATGCTGGAACCACCGGTCGCCACGGCAGAGTGGGTCGATAACCACCTGCATGTGTGGGCCTGTCTCCAGGATCCGCAAACGACCCGAGGTGTTCTGGCCGAGGTTTTTCAGAAGGACCCGGCCGAAATTACCGTCAATACGACCTGGCTGGGCGGCGCCTTTGGCCGCAAGTCCAAGCCGGACTTTGCCATTGAAGCCGCGATCCTGTCCCGCGAGGTCGGGCGCCCGGTGAAAGTGACCTGGACCCGCGAAGACGAGATCCATCATGGTTTCTACCACGCGGCCTCCGCGCAGCACCTGGAAGCCGGGCTGGATGAAAACGGACAGGTGACCAGCTGGCTGCATCGCACGGCCTTCCCGTCCATCTTCTCCATCTTTGCGCCCGGCGTGACCGGTCCCGTGCCGATGGAGCTGGGCCTAGGCGCTTCGGATGCGCCCTTTGCCGCACCCAATCTGGCGCTTGAAACCGGACAGGCCACGGCGCATTCGCGGATCGGCTGGCTGCGTTCGGTCAGCAATATCCAGCACGCCTTTGCCATCAGCAGTTTTGTGGACGAGATCGCGGCGGCCGCTGATCGTGATCCCGCGGATATGCTGGTCGAGATGATCGGTCCGGACCGGATCGTTGATCCCACTGCCGAGGGGGCGGAATACCCCAATTATGATGCTGATCCGAACGAGTACCCGATCGAGACGGCACGATTGAAACACGTCATAGAGCGTGTGCGGGCCCTCTCGGGCTGGGGACGCGATCTTCCTGCCGGACACGGCCTGGGTATTGCCGCTCACCGATCCTTCCTCAGCTATGTCGCCACGGTGATCGAGGTGCGTGTGGACGAGCAAGGTCAGCTGAGCATTCCAGGCGCCTGGCTGGCGGTAGATGCGGGCCAGGTGATCAATCCCAAACACGTGCGTGCGCAAATGGAAGGCGGCACGATTATGGGATTGTCCCACACGCTGTATGGCGCAATCGATTTCGAGAATGGCGCTGTTGTCCAGAACAATTTCCCGGACTGGCGCTTGCTGCGGATGGACGAAGCGCCCAAGGCCTTTGAGGTCGAGATTGTGGACAGTGCCGCTCTTCCGGCGGGTGTCGGCGAACCGGGCCTGCCACCGGCGGGTGCGGCGCTCACCAATGCTATTTTCAATGCCACGGGTCAGCGTTTCCGCCGTCTGCCCCTGATCGGAGCCAATGGCTTCGCCCTGCCGCTGACGGCTGCTGAGGAGTAAAACCCATGAGTGTGACCCTGAATATCAACGGTGAAAACCGTACGGTCGACGCGCCGGAAGGCACGCCGCTTCTGTGGGTTCTGCGGGATCATTTGCAGATGACCGGCACCAAGTTCGGGTGCGGTGTCGCTCAGTGCGGCGCGTGTACCGTGCATGTTGATGGATTTCCGACGCGGGCCTGTGTGACCCCGCATGACAGCCTCGATGGCGCGGAGATCACCACGATCGAAGGCAAGGACGGCGCGGCAGCCACGGCGATCCGCAATGCCTGGACGGCTCTGGATGTGCCCCAGTGCGGGTATTGCCAGTCCGGTCAGATCATGGCGGCGATCAATCTTCTGGAAGAGACGCCCAACCCCAGCGATGATGATATTGATGCAGCGATGAGCGGCAATCTGTGTCGTTGCGCGACGTATATGAGCATTCGCCGAGCGATCAAGCAGGCGGCCGGCAATCTCTGAGGCCGGGCTCCAGATCGAAAATGAAGACACCCCGAGGGTCCGGCCTTCGGGGTGTTTTTGTGCGGTCACCTGGCTGAGGGCTGGCGCGCCGCCTTCACGGTCTCATAAGCGGCTAGCGCCCGGTCCCGGCCGGTTTTCAATTCGATCATCGGGGACGGATAAGTCTCGTCAAGCTGGACACCGGCTTCCATCAAGACCAGGGCGGGGGCCTGCCAGGGCTGGTGGATGAAGCGTGCGGGCAGGCGTGAGAGCTCTGGCACCCAGCGCCGCACATAAAGACCGTCCGGATCGAATTTCTCGCCCTGGGTGACCGGATTGAAGATGCGGAAATAGGGTGCCGCATCGGCTCCGCTTCCCGCGACCCATTGCCAGCTTGCCGGATTATTGGCGCAATCGGCGTCGGCGAGCGTGTCATCAAACCAGGCCAGCCCGTCACGCCAGTCGATGAGAAGGTGTTTGACGAGGAAGGAGGCGCAGATCATCCGCACACGGTTGTGCATGTATCCGGTTGCCCACAGCTCGCGCAGCCCTGCATCGATCACCGGGTAGCCGGTCTGTCCGGTCTGCCATCGCCCAAGCGCGTCGGCATCTTTGGCCCAGGGAAAGGCGTCGAAGGCTGGATTGAAATTCCGCGTTGCCAGATCGCGATTGTGGAACAAGAGATAGTGTGAGAATTCGCGCCAGCCGAGTTCGGACAGAAATTTGCGGGTATCGGCGGCCTGGTCCAGGACGGCCGGGTGATGGCGGGTGGCCTGCAGCACTTCTCGCGGTGAAATATCGCCCCATGCCAGATGGGGGGAGAGTTTGGACGTCATATCCAGGTCGGGCCGGTCGCGATCGACACCATAACCTGCAATGCGTTGATCGAGGAAGGCGCTCAGCCGAGCCTGGGCTCCGATCTCGCCAGGGGTCCAGGTCTCGCGCAAACCCTGAGCCCAGTCCGGTTGTTGGGGCAGCAGACCCCAGGTGTCCAGGGCCTCGCTGTGTGGCCAGGCATCGGGCGCCAGCAGACGGTCAGGCGCGGGCAAGGGGGGCTGATCCGGTAAACCCGGTTCCACGCTCCGCCAAAAGGCCGAGAAGACACGAAAATCCTTGCCCTGCTTGTTGAGGACCTGATCCGGGGCGTGGAGAATACGCGACCGGAATGCGCGGACCTGAAGGCCTCGCTCTGTCAGTCTTGTGGCGAGTGCCCGATCCAGATCATCCAGAACCGGTTCTTCCGTGCGTATCCAGACAAGTTCTTGCGCGCCTGTGCTTGTGATCAGCTCGTCCAGTATCGCCCCGGTTTGACCCCGACGGAGAATGAGCCGGGAGCCGCGCGTTTCAAGCTGTTCGCACAGGGCTTTCAGGGCGTGATGCTGCCACCATTGACTGGCGCGACCGCGTGCGAGCGGACGGGTTTCGTCTTCAATAAAGACGGGAATGATCGGAGCGCCGGTCTGTACAGCGGCGTGCAGGGCAGGGTGATCGCTCACACGAAGGTCCCGGCGGAACCAGACGAGGCACGGGGAGGGGCTGGTCATGGGCACGCTTTATCACTTGCTTTTCATGGTTTGGCTTTTTACGTCTGCCAGCAATATCTGGATGAATGCCGAACGCATTTGACGCAGAATGCCGGTTCGGACCGGGGCGGTGCACACCCTTTTCCAGCCCTGATGGAGTTTGAAGACATGACTGATACCACCCAGCCTGATGCCATTGTCGAGGTACCGCGCCCGTCCGGTGAGCCGATCCGGATTGGTAATGACCAGCCGCTGACGATCATTGCGGGTCCGTGCCAGCTGGAAAGCCGTGAACATGGTCTGGAAGTGTCGCAGGCGCTCAAGGAAATGTCCGAGCGGCTGGGCGTTCAGCTGGTCTACAAGACCTCGTTTGACAAGGCCAATCGCACAAGCCTGTCCGGCAAGCGTGGGGTTGGACTGGAGGCCGCCCTGCCAATCTTTGCCGAGATCCGCGAAACCACGGGTCTGCCCATCCTGACCGACATCCACTCGGCCGAGCAGTGCGCGATTGCGGCCCAGGCCGTCGACATTCTGCAAATCCCGGCTTTCCTGTGTCGCCAGACCGATCTGCTGATCGCTGCGGCTGAGACCGGCAAGGTGATCAATGTCAAAAAGGGCCAGTTCCTGGCTCCGTGGGACATGCGCAATGTGATCGGCAAGATTGTCGGAGCGGGCAATACCAAAATCCTGACCTGTGAGCGCGGCGCCAGCTTTGGTTACAACACGCTGGTCACCGATTTCCGCTCCCTGCCGATCATGGCCGCCATGGGCGCACCGGTGGTGTTCGACGCCACGCACTCCGTCCAGCAGCCCGGTGGTCAGGGTTCGTCCACAGGTGGACAACGCGAATTCGTGCCGCCGCTCGCCCGGGCGGCTGTGGCGGTGGGCGTGGCCGCTGTTTTCATGGAAACGCATCCGGACCCGGATAACGCACCGTCCGATGGCCCCAACATGGTGCCCCTGGCCGAGTTCGAGGATCTGGTGAAATCCCTGATGGATTATGATCGTCTGACCAAATCCCTGGCCTAGACGTCAGTATTGCGCCCGATCGGGGATCGGCACGACGGGCGCTTCCTCCACCTCTTCAACATCGTCGAAGGGCGGCGCCCAGCGCGCTTCTTCCAGTAGAACGGCCTGGAGGTTGAACACCCGCCGGGCCGCGTCCACGCGCAGATCCTCGTAGAACAGATTGAAGGGCGGGACCCGGTACTCTTCCGCCAGCCGGTCGGGTCGCCGCAAAACGCGGGAGCGTGTGCGTTCGGTCAGCAAAATCCCGTCCACACATTGTGCGCTGGTCTGATTGCCCATCGGGGCGGGTGTGGCATCGCCGGTAAAGCCCTCTGCGGCCACGGCACCACGGTGCAGGCGAGCAGGGGCGTATTCTTCGGTGCGTGCGCCGAGCACGGGATTGGTGCACAACAAGCCACGTCCTTCGACGCGGTCAAAGCCCTGGGTCGGTGTCCAGCTCATCATTCGCTCGGTCATGACCCGCAAACGCCGTTCCTCGGTTGGATGGGCCCAGGAATGGGCGTGAACACACCGCACATCGCTTTCGGTTTCACACGGACGAAGCGGCAGGAGGGCCTCGGTGAACAGGTCCAGCGGTACCGGTGCATCAATGATATAGGCGGCGGCCAGTCGTTTGATCAGCGCCTCATCCCCAGACACCTCCTGCATGAGGAGGCCGAGAGTATGCATGCCGCCCTGACCGACACCGGCGAGAACAAACGGGCGATCCGGACCGATCTGGGTCAGAAAGGCATCGAAGGCCCGATGTATATCGGCGTGAGCAAATTCACGCGCAAGAATACTGTCCTCGCGATTGTTCATGAAGGCGTAGAGTGCTGCCTGACGGTATCGCGGGGCATAAAGCGCGCCGGACTGGGCGAAAGGCGCAGCATAATTGGGCAGAATGACCTGTTCGACGGCTTCGACCGCGCTTTCCTTGTCGAGTTCGGCGACCCAATTGGCTCCGCCGGTATAGGTGGTCGAATGCAGGAAAAACACCGCTGGCTGGCTTTCATCGATCAGCGGTCCATAAGCGTACCAGCCCGAGGCGTCTGAATAATCGGCGCCGTCTGGCGGAGTATAGGTCTGAAAGGGCACGCCTGGATCCTGAAAGGTCTGGAAAACCCGGTCGCGGAACACCCAGCTGGCAAGGCTGAGCAGGATGAGAAAAGCGGCGGCTCCGGACATTGTGATCCAGAATGTCAGGCTTTTGCGCAGCACGGCTGACCCTTTCTTGATTCATCCCATCTTTTCGCGTCCGCCGCGGGTGTGCAAGCGATTGGCGGGATGGGATGCATCGCCTAAGGTAGTGATCCGGGGTGGTTGAACCGACTTCCGGTTCGTTCGGACCGGATACTCACACACACGAGGTCTGCATGCTGCGTTGGCTGCGCAATAGTTTTTTGACGGGCATTGTCATCGCCACGCCGCTGGGCGTGACGGTCTTCCTGGTCATCTCCTTTGTCGGTTTTGTCGATCGGGTGGTCAAACCGCTGATCCCTGAACGGTGGAATCCGGAAACCTATCTGCCGGGTGAGTTCACTATTCCAGGTCTGGGCGTGGCGATTGCCGTGATCCTGCTAACCATGTTGGGGGCATTTGCCGCCAATTTTTTTGGTCGCCAGCTGATCAGCCTGTGGGAACGCATTGTCGACAGCGTCCCGCTGGTGCGCAACGTCTATGGCGCAATTAAACAGATCGTGGAAACCGTGTTTTCGGGCACCCAGGAGAGTTTCAAGGAAGTCGTCCTCATTGAGTATCCGATGAAGGGCTTGTTTGCGGTCGCGTTTGTCTCTGCCGAGGGACGCGGACCTGTGAAGGACAAGCTGGGCGATGATGTCATTGGTGTCTTTGTTCCGACCACGCCCAATCCGACGTCCGGTTTTCTGCTTTATGTCAGCCGCGCCGATACGATTGCGGTCGATCTCTCCGTTGAGGAGGCCGCAAAGCTGATCATTTCCTTCGGTCTGGTCACGCCAGACAAACTGCCGGAAGACACGCAGGACGCTGTGGCCGGCGAGATTGCGGATCGCGTTTCCCGATCCGAGGATCGCTAAGCTAGCCGGAGGTAAGGCGTCTGACGCCACGGTCATGCTCGAACAGATAGAGCAGGCAGCGCAGGGCCTCGCCGTCTTCTCCAAGCAGTTCTGAATTGCGCGCCATGACCAGTTTGGCGGCATCATTGGCCACGGGGATGAGATCGGCATGGGCTTCGATGTCGGCGAGGGCGTAGTCGGGCAATCCGCTCTGACGCAGTCCCAGTGCATCGCCGGCGCCGCGCAGTCGCCAGTCTTCTTCGGCAATCTCGAACCCGTCCTCTGAATGGCGCAATGTGTCGAGCCGGGCCCGTGCGGTCTCTCCCAGAGGACCTCGATAGAGCAGGATACAGGAGGAGGCCTTGTCGCCCCGCCCAACACGTCCGCGTAGCTGGTGCAGCTGGGCGAGGCCAAACCGTTCGGCGTGTTCGATGATCATGATGGTGGCATCGGGGGCATCCACGCCGACCTCGATGACCGTCGTGGCGACCAGGACATCCATCTTGCCGGCCCGGAAATCGAGCGCCACGTCTTCCTTCTCTTCCGGCTTCATACGTCCGTGGATCAGACCCACGCGGTCACCCAAGAGTGCCGTGAGATAGCGGTGGCGTTCCTCTGCCGCCGAGAGATCGGAGACATCTGATTCTTCCACCAACGGGCAGACCCAATAGACCCGGTCCCCCTTGCTGACGGCCCGGCGGATTCCGTCAGCGATCTCGTCCAGTCGCTCCATCGATATCATGCGTGTATCGGTGGGTTGCCGACCGGCGGGTTTTTCATCCAGCCGCGAGACATCCAGATCGCCATAGACGGACAGGGCCAGCGTGCGCGGGATGGGCGTGGCCGTCATGACCAACGTATCGGGATGACGCCCCTTGGCTGTCAGGCGCATGCGGTCACTGACCCCAAACCGGTGTTGCTCATCGATAATGACAAGGCCCAGATCGCTGAACTCCACGCCGTCCTGAAACAGGGCATGCGTGCCTGCAACCACATCGATCTCACCGGTGCGCAAGCCGTCTAGAAGGGCCGCGCGGGTCTTGCCCTTGTCGCGTCCGGTCAACACGGCCGTGCGTATGCCGGCGGGTTCGAGAAGTGCCTTGAGTGTCTGCCCATGCTGGCGCGCTAGAATCTCTGTTGGTGCCATGAGCGCGGTTTGCACACCGCTTGCCCTGGCCTGGGCGGCGGCCAGCGCCGCAACAAAGGTCTTGCCAGCACCGACATCACCGTGAAGGAGACGTGTCATGCGGGCGGAGGCCGCCATGTCCGCGCGGATGTCATTGAACGCGCGGGTCTGGGCGCCGGTCGGCGTGAACGGTGCGGATGCGAAAACGGACTTCACCGTGTCGTCTGGTCCGTCGAGTTCACGGCCGGGCTGGGCCTTGCGGCGGGAACGGGCGATTTGCAGGGCCAGCTGGCGGGCAAAAATCTCGTCAAAGGCCAGGCGCTGGCGATGCGGGGCGTCTGCTTCAGTATCGCTGACGGCCTGTGGCGAGTGGAGCCGACGAAAACTCTCCGTGGCGGGTGGCCAGTCCCGAGCCTTGATCAGCTCTGCGGGCAGCCATTCCGGCAGGTCGGGGACAAGCTTCGCCGCGCCTAGGGCCGCCTTGCGCATGGTCTTGGGTGTTATGCCCGCTGTGAGGGGATAGATCGTCTCGAGCTGCGGCAATGTTTCCGCCTCGTCCTCACTCACCATCCAGTCGGGATGTACCATCTGGATTTCCGAGCCGAAACGTTCCGCCTTGCCCGAGATCAGCCGGGTCTGGCCTACCGGCAATTGCTTGCTCAGATAATCGCCACGCGCATGGAAAAACACCAGATGCATGAAGCCCGATGGGTCATAGAGGCGCACCTTGTAGGGAGCATTGCGATTGCGTCCCGGGATATGCTCATCCACCTGCGCCAGAATCGTGACGATTTCACCATTATCGGCCTCGGCGATGGTCACGCGGCGGGAGCGATCCACAATTCCTGTTGGTCTGTGAACAAGCACATCCTTCACCCGCGGCCCCGCAAGCTTCTCAAGCAACAGCGCCAGGCGCGGACCAATGCCGGGCAGTTTGACGACATCCTGGAACAGGGGAAAAAGAATCTCGGGGCGCATGTGTGCACCTTATCGTGCCAAAAGCCGAAGGCCAGATATCGACGTCAGGCCTGGGTGGGATTATATCGCTCTCATGGAAACGACATTGGACATTCAGCGCAAGCGTCTGCAGTTGCGGGCCTGGCGTCGCGGCTTCAAGGAAGCCGATCTGATTCTCGGCCGGTTTGCCGATGCTCGCCTTGCCGGGATGAGCGCCGACGAAGTCGACCAGTTCGAAGCCCTGCTGGATGAAGCGGATGGGGATATCTATGACTGGTATCTCGGCCGCCAACCCCTGCCGGCGGAGTTCGACACACCACTGTTTGCTGCGATAAAGGCCTTTCCGGTCGCGGATCATGCGGCGGATGGCGATGGTCCCGGCGCGACCTAACGACTGAAGGCATTTTGTGATGAACGAGGATCTGGCGCGTCAGCCAGGCTTGCTGACGGTGTGTGGTGCACCGGAAGGCCTGGATGCATTGGCATTTTCCGATATGGCGCGATTGCGCGGCGGAGTGTCGTGTTTCATCGCGCGCGATGACAGCCGAGCGGCGGCGATGGCGTCTGCGCTGGAATTCTTCGCCCCGGATCTGCCGGTCCTGCGTTTGCCGGCCTGGGACTGCCAGCCTTATGACCGGATCTCTCCGTCTCCTAGGGTCGCCGCCCGCCGGGCCTCGACGCTTGCCCGTCTGGCTGCGCGGAGCGAGGACGAAACCGCGCCGCAGATCGTCATCACCACCATCAATGCGATGACACAAGCCTGTCCGCCACGCGCGGTCATGGCCGGATCGCGTATCGCTGCGAAATCCGGCGGTGTCGTGGATGATGAGGCTCTCAAAGCCTATTTTGTCACCAATGGCTATTCGCGTACGGCCACCGTCGTTGAGCCGGGTGATTTTGCCATTCGCGGCGGTGTGATCGATGCCTTCCCGCCCGGCACGGAAGACCCCGTGCGTCTCGACTTCTTTGGCGATACGCTCGAATCCATCCGGGCGTTTGATCCAGAGACCCAGCGCACAACACGTCAGCTCAAATCCGTGGAATTCCTGCCTGTGAGCGAGGTGTTCCTGGATGCTGACAGTATTTCGCGGTTTCGCACGGGCTATGTCCGTCGCTTTGGCGCCGCGCGGGGCGATGATCCGGTGTATGATGCCGTCAGCGCGGGAATACGACCGGCCGGAGCCGAGCACTGGCTGCCCCTGTTCCACGATACGATGGAAACGCCGCTCGACTATCTGGGAACACAGGCACTGATCGCGCTCGATGGTCTGGTGGATGACGCGCTGAAAGAACGCGAAGACCAGGTCACGGACTATTTCCGCTCGCGTGATGTCCAGCCCGATGACAGTCCCAAATCCGGTCTCAGCGCCACGGTCTATCGCCCGATTGACCCTTCAGAACTCTATCTGGATGCCGAACGCTGGATGGCCTCATTGCGTGGCCGCACCGTGCGTCGTTTCACGGCGTTTGTGGAGCCCGGGGACGATATCATTGAGCTGAACGGGCGTCAGGGCCGGACATTCGCAGCAGAGCGCCAGGCCGATAACATCAATGTTTTCGATGCTGCCGCGAAACATGTCCGCGAACTGTGTGCTGCGGGCAAAACGGTCATTCTGGCCTCGTGGAGCGGCGGCGCGTCGGATCGTCTGGCCTCGGTATTGTCTGACCACGGGCTGGGTGCGATCCAGCATGCTGTCGCCTTTGCCGATGTCCGCTCTGCCGCCAAGGGCGCGGTGCTCAGGGCAGTCCTTCCGCTCGAGCGGGGCTTTGAAACCGAAGACCTGGCCATCCTGTCCGAACAGGACATTCTGGGTGACCGCCTGGCCCGGCCCAAACGCAAGCGCAAATCCGCGGATATTATTGTCGAGGCGGGATCCATGTCGCCTGGCGATCTGGTTATTCACGCCGATCATGGGCTCGGCCGGTTTGTCGGACTGAAAACCCTGCCCGTAGGCGATGCGCCGCACGACTGTATCGAGCTGGTCTATTCCGGCGAGGCCAAGCTCTATTTGCCCGTCGAGAATATCGAACTCCTGTCGCGTTATGGCTCCGACAATGAGACGGCTCAGCTCGACAAGCTGGGCGGTGTGGCCTGGCAGGCGCGCAAGGCAAAGGCCAAGAAACGCCTGCGCGACATGGCTGACGAGCTGATCAAGATCGCAGCCCAGCGTCTGTCCCGGAAGGCCGAGATCATCGAGCCGGCCACAGGCACCTATGACGAATTCTGTGCGGCCTTTCCCTATGCCGAGACGGATGACCAGCTCAATGCGATCGAGGATGTGTTTGGCGATTATGCCAAGGGCCGTCCAATGGATCGTCTCATCTGTGGTGATGTGGGCTTCGGAAAGACCGAGGTTGCACTGCGGGCCGCCTTCGTGATGGCCATGAGCGGGCGTCAGGTGGCGGTGATCGCGCCGACAACCCTGCTCGCACGACAGCATTTCAAGAGCTTCACGGATCGTTTCAAGGGATGGCCGGTCAAGGTGCGCCAGCTCTCCCGACTGGTTTCGGCAAAGGAAGCCAAGGCCACCCGGGACGAGCTGAAAGCCGGGCAGGTGGACATTGTTGTGGGCACGCATGCCGTGCTGGCCAAGACCGTCGATTTCTCCGATCTGGGCTTGCTGGTGATCGATGAGGAACAGCATTTCGGCGTGCGCCACAAGGAACGCCTCAAGGAGATGCGTGCGGATGTGCACGTCCTGACTCTGACGGCCACGCCCATTCCACGGACATTGCAACTGGCCCTCACAGGTATCCGCGACCTGTCGATTATTGCCACGCCGCCGGTCGACCGACTGGCCGTACGCACCTATGTGGCGCCGTTTGATCCGGTCAGCATCCGCGAAGCCTTGCTGCGTGAAAAATACCGGGGCGGGCAGGCGTTTTTCGTGGTGCCGCGTATTTCGGACCTGGAAGAAACCGCAGCCTTCCTGCGCGAGCATGTGCCGGAGATCAATTTTGTCACGGCTCATGGTCAGATGGCTGCCACCTCGCTGGAAGACATCATGACCGCCTTTTATGAGGGTCGGTATGACGTGCTGCTGTCGACCACGATCGTGGAATCCGGTATTGATGTGCCCACGGCCAATACGCTGATTGTGCATCGCGCGGACCGGTTTGGCCTGTCCCAGCTCTATCAGCTGCGCGGTCGGGTCGGACGGTCAAAAGTGCGCGCCTATGCCTATCTCACCACGCCCATGCAGCAGCGTATTTCCGACAGCGCCGAAAAGCGTCTCAAAGTGCTGCAAAGCCTCGACAGCCTGGGCGCGGGCTTCAATCTGGCCTCCCACGATCTCGATCTGCGCGGCGGCGGAAATCTTCTCGGCGAGGAACAGTCCGGCCATATCAAGGATGTCGGTGTGGAACTCTACCAGTCCATGCTGGAGGAAGCGGTGGCCTCACTGCGCGGTGAAACCGAGGACGAGGGCGAGAATGACTGGTCTCCCCAGATCAATGCCGGCGCCGCCGTTTTGATCCCGGACAGCTATGTCGAGGATCTGGATGTGCGGATGGATCTGTATCGCCGTCTCTCCAGCCTGGACGACAAGGCCGAACGTGAAGGATTTGCCGCAGAATTGATCGACCGGTTCGGACCGCTGCCCAAGGAGGTGGAGACCCTGTTGCGCGTGGTCGCGGTGAAAGTCCTGTGTAAACACGCGGGCATCGAGAAGATCGATGCCGGACCCAAAGGCGCGGTCATCCATTTCCGTGGAAAGGTCTTTGTCGATCCGGCCGGACTGGTGCAGCACTTGTCGAAACACCAGGCGTTGTTCAAGGCGCGACCTGACAGCACACTGGTCCTGCGGATCGAACAGGAGGATCCGGAGATCCGCCTGCGCTCGATCGAACGGCATCTCGCACCGCTGGCGGATATCGCCAATTCGGCCCGGGCGCAGGGGTGATTCCGGTCTTAAATCCGAATGTTACTGGTTGAACTGCACAAGTTGGATGAGGTTGCCGCAGGTGTCATCCAGGATGGCGATGGTCACGGCACCCGCTGAGGTCAGATCGCGGGTAAAGGTCACACCGGCGGCTTTCAGGCGATCCACCTCAGCGGCGATATCGTCGACGCTGAATGCGGTGCAGGGAATGCCATCCGCCTTGAGCGCGGTTTGATAGGCTTTTGAGGCTGGGTGCTGATTGGGTTCCAGGCCCAGTTCCACGCCATCAGTCTCCTCAGGTGAAACGACCGTGATCCAGCGAAACTCGCCCAGCGGAATATCGTGTTTGAGCACAAATCCCAGCGTACCGGTGTAGAAGTCGAGCGCCTTTTTCTGGTCATCAACCGTCACGCTCTTGATGTACATTTTCATGTGAAGCCCCTCAGACATTTGCCGTGTGCTGGTCGCGTGAGACTAACGCGATTGCGCGGACATGCCAGCCCGAAACCGCTGTGCGGCGCGTGCGTGCTAGGAGGCGGCGACGGAAGAGGCCGGAGCGTTCAGGCGTGAGAGTGTGCGTTCGATGAGTGCTTCTGCGGTTTCATCCGGCCGGGCTTCGGACGCGGCCGTGCGCACCGTCAGACGGAAGGGATGAAGCGGGTCATCGCTTTCAAACGCCGTGCAGTCGGCAATGGCGGATACGCGCGAGGCGACCTGTTCAACCCCGACATGATCCGTGAACGGCAGAACGGCAATGAATGTGTCGTGTTCGAACCGGGCCGCGGCGTCTTCAGAGCGCAGCAAATGGCGCAGCATGGAGGCAAATTGACGACGGGCTTTCTCGGCTGAGGTCTCGTCCGGTGCATCCACACCGTCTGGCAGAAGGGTTTGCAGCACACACACACAAAACGGGGAGTGCGTGTCCTTGGACATCTGGATCAGGTCCTGCAGGTGAGATGTCAGGAAACCGGCATGAAACAGTCCGGTCTCGTGATCCAGCGTGCGGGTATCCCGACAGGCATCCAGCGCGGCCTTGGCAGCGCGCCGCCGCCGACGTTCTCGTGTGAGGGCGTGGACGCGGTCGCGCACATCCTTGTCATCCACACCGCGTGGCAGGATATCGCTGACACCGCGCGCATAGGCTTCTTCGGCACTGTCGCGGTTATCGCACTCGCTCAGAAGCAGGACCGGCGTGTGATAGAGCCGCGCATTGCGACGCATGGCCGAGGAAATGGTGAAGGCAAAATCGGTCTGTCCTTCGGCATTGAGTACCACAGCGTCGAACGGGCGTTCGTGCAGATAATCAAAGGCCGAATAGGACGAAAAGGCCGCTGTGAGTTCCGATCCGCTGTCTTCCATCACATGCTGGAGGGCCATGAAACGAGGTGAGGCCTGGCCGACATAAAGGATTTGCGGATCACCCTCGATGGGTTCGATCTCGAAGGGGCGGCGACCATAGAGGGCGGTCACATCGGCCCGGCGGCGCGCGATGTCTTCCATGGCGTGCAGGCGGAAGAGGGCACGGATGCGCGCGGCCACCTGGATGGCCGGGGCCGGGTCATGGATCCAGCTATCGACACGCGGATCCAGCTCAAATCGATCATGCGAGAGCACAATGACGGGCAGGTCCCGGTGGGCAAAACGTTTGAAGGCGTCCAGTCCGGCGCTGACATCGTCAGCGGTGTCCGCCATGATCACACCCGCAGCCCAGTACCGGGACTTGATGGGGGCAGGGCTGTCAGCCCGCACGGATCGGCAATGGAGGGACAGGGCTTCCAGCCCGGAAGACAGATGAGACAACCGGTCGGACGCACCAAACATGAGGACGTCCAAAGTCCGTCCCATTCTACCCCCCATGGCCCCATAGGCCGAAATATCATTTCGATACTTTGTCACAAGTGCCACGCTACGCAAACAGACGAATCAAAAGAAGCTCGGTCGATATGAAAACAAAAGGTCCTCTAAAAGACGTTAAAGTACTGGAATTCGTTGGACTTGGTCCGGCGCCCTTCTGCGCCATGATGCTCTCGGACATGGGCGCGGACGTGGTGCGGATCGATCGCCCCGGTGCCCATGGTGGCGGTGCGGCCGAAGTGCTGGCCCGGGGGCGGCGCTCTCTTGCGCTGAATCTGAAATCCGATGAAGCGGTGCGCGCTGCGATCCGGATGATTGGCCAGGCGGACATCCTGATCGAAGGCTATCGGCCCGGCGTGATGGAACGTCTGGGTCTGGGGCCGGACGTGGCGCTGACGGCCAATCCCAAACTGGTCTATGGCCGCATGACAGGGTGGGGACAATATGGCCCGCTTGCCCATGCTGCCGGCCATGATCTCAATTACATCGCGCTGACCGGTGCGCTGGGCGCGATCGGGACGCAGGACACGCCGGTCCCGCCGCTCAATCTGGTCGGGGATTTTGGCGGCGGCGCCATGTACCTCGCCTTTGGTGTTCTCGCAGCCCTGACCCATGCGCGGGCAAGCGGGGAGGGTCAGGTGGTGGACGCGGCCATCGTGGACGGGGCGACGTCCCTGATGGCCTCGCAGTTTCAGCTGGCGGCTATGGGATTGTGGTCGACCCGGCGCGGCCAGAATCTTCTGGACGGGGGCGCGCCCTTTTATGGCGTCTATGAATGTGCGGATGGCGAACACATCTCGCTCGGTCCCTTGGAGCCGGAATTCTACGCCTTGCTCCTCGAAAAGCTCGAGCTCGATCCCGCCGATTGGCCGGCGGACTGGAGCGGCGCGAATTGGCAGGATCACAAGGCGCGGTTTGCGGCCATCTTCAAAACCAGGACCCGTGACGCGTGGTGCGAGCGCCTGGAAGGCACGGATGTGTGTTTCGCGCCCGTCCTCAACTACGAGGAAGCCCGATCCCACCCGCACATGGCCGAACGGGCTGCCCTTGTGGATTATGAAGGCGTGGTTCAGCCCGCTCCGGCCCCGCGTTTCTCGCGCACGCCCGGAGAGATCCAGTCTGTGGCACCCCGGCCTGGTGCGGATAGTTCAGCGGTCTTGACGGATTGGGGATTTGAAGCAGGCGAGATCGCAGCTTTGAAAGACGCGGGTGCGGTCTAGGCGTCATCCCGGTCAGGTCAGGCGTGCGCCGTCTGTACGCGCAGAGGAGAGGCCGTCCGGGTCGTAGCTGGCGGTTCTGAGGTCGGCACCAGTCAGATCGGTGCCGTCCAGACGCGCACCACTCAGATCCGCTTGTTCGGCCCGGATGAACCGCAGCTGTGCGTCTCGCAGATTGGCCGGATAAAGTCGCCCCCCGGCGAGGGTGAGCGGCCCCAGCCGGGTTTGGGTCAAGGAAGCCTGAGACAGTCTCGCGCCGCTCAGATCGGCACCGCGCAGGTCGGCAGCGTCAAGCGTACAGCCTCGCAGATCCGATCCGGCGAGTTGGGCGCCTTGCAGCTGAACCCCGCTCAGGTCCATGCCGGCCAAGTTGGCGTTTCGAGCGACCAGGGCCGTCAGGATCCGGCCGCGCAAGGAGGACAAGGCGCGCAGGTCATGGCCACTGAAATCGGCGGCCTTGCCATCGCCTGGACGTTTGCACTGGGTTTCATGGGCCTGAATCGCCTTGTCGAGCGCGGCCGGGGTGAGTGTAACCCAGTCCTGTGTCTCTCCTGATGTGATCATGCCGCCGGTCTCGGCCATGTCGAGATCTGCGCAAGAGAGATCGCTGCCCGACATATCGGCGTCGCGCAGATCGGCGCCTGTCAATCGGGTTTGTGTCAGGACTGCGTCGATAAATCGGGCTTTTCGTGCGCGGCTCCTAGGCAGAAGAGCCCGGCTGAGATCGGCATCGCTCAGGTCGACCTCCATCATGGAGGCTCCGTGCAGGCTGGCGTGTGCCAAGCGTGCACCGGACAGATTGGCGCCGTCAAGACAGGCGGGCCGAACCGCATGGCGGGTCCAGGCCAGATCGGGTGAGCCTGCATCTTCGCCGCTGTCCCGTGTCAGGGGTGGCCCGTCCAGCAAGGCGGCTTCACGCAGGTTTGCGCCACTGAGATCGCTGCCGACAAGCCGCGCCTGTGTCAGATCAACACCTCGCAGATCTGCACCGACCAGTCGCGCACCCGAGAGGTCTGCGGATTTCAGATCTGCAGCGAAAAACACAGCGCCATCGAGAATACAGTCCACAAACCGCGCACCGGCCAGCCGCGCCCGACTGAAATTGGCATCACGCAGATCCAGACCCGAAAAATCCGCGCCTTCTGCGGAATGACCGGAGAAATCCACCCATTCGCCTCCGGTCTCACCGCGCACAAGGCGATGATAGGAGCGGGCACGTTCGGTGAGGTTTTTCGGAGCAGCTCGATTCATGCTTGGTATTTTAGCGGCGATCAAAAGAAAATCGCGAGAATAATCATAAATGATATCAGCATCTAAGGGCGCGGTCCGTGAGGGTGAACGCACACGATCGAACTGTTCATGTCGGGTTCAGCGCCCCTGCGTCATTGTCCGTATCAGAGCTGGCGGGCAACACAGTCCCTCGCGGTCCGACAGCTCTCTCAAATTGAAAGCCCCGAAGCGCCGGTCACCCCCAATGACCGGCGTTTCTTTTTGTCGCATTCATGACTTATCTGTTCCGTGGCGTGTCTTCCGCGTCCACAATGGCCCGGCTTTGGGGTAAGAAGCGGCATGGGCAAGCTGATAAACTTCCTGGCGGGCTTTGTGCGCCGTCACTCCTTTCTGCGGATCACCGTGGCCGCGATCAGTCGGTCCATGGCGCGGGATGTGATGCTGTTTGCCGGCGGCGCGTCCTTTTTTGGCATGCTGGCCCTGTTTCCCGCGATTGCGCTGTCGGTGGCAGTCTATGGCCTTGTCTTCTCTGTGACCGATGCCCAGGACCAGCTGGCGCGCCTGGCCGAGATCATGCCGGCCGGGGCTCAGGATTTCATGCTGCGACAGATGACCAGTATCGCAGAGGCGCCGATCACACGCCTGTCCACCCAGGGTGCGATCGCGCTGGCCATTGCGCTGTTTGCGGCTTCGCGAGGGGCCAAGGCCTTGATTGCCGGCTTGAACCACATCGCCGAGGACAAGGACATCCGCAATGTGATCCACTTCAACATCCTGGCCATGGTGTCGGTGCTGATCGGCGGGGCCTTGCTCGCCGCCGCCAATCTGGCTGTCCTGATTGTGCCGGTGACCCTGCGCCAGGCGATGGAGGCCATCGGTCTCGAACCCCTGGATTTCGGTGTGATCGTGAATGAATGGACGGCTGCGGCCATGACCATGATGATCGGTCTGACCTTGCTTTACCGCCTTGCGATGCGCCAGCGCGAGGCGGCCATCGCCTGGACTGCCGCCATGGTTGCGGCCATGACCTCGACCCTGTTATGGCTCGGTCTTTCGAAGGGTTTTTCTATCTACGTCAATAACGTAGTGGATTTTAGCATCTATGGGTCACTTGGCGCACTTGTCGTCTTTCTCCTGTGGATCTATTGGTCAGCCTACGCTGTCTTTTTTGGCGGGGCGCTGGCTATCGAGCTTGATGCCGCTGAACGTCATCATCGCGAGAATTCCGCGTCGCAACCGGAATAAGTCGGGCCACGGGGCTGGTCTTCTGCTGCGGTTGCGATATAAACCTGAACGACTCATCATGTTTAGATAGAGGTCGGCATGAACAAGATATATCCCACAGCTGAAGCGGCCCTCGACGGTCTGTTGTTTGATGGAATGACCCTGATGGCCGGCGGGTTCGGCCTGTGTGGCATTCCTGAGAATGCCATTGCAGCCCTGCATGCGGCTGGCACCCAGGATCTGACCGTCATTTCCAATAACTGCGGAGTGGACGGTTTTGGCCTTGGCGTTCTTCTGGATGCCAAGCAGATCAAGAAAATGGTCTCGTCCTATGTCGGGGAGAACAAGGAATTTGAACGCCAATTCCTTGCCGGTGAGCTGGAACTGGAATTCAATCCGCAGGGCACGCTGGCCGAACGCATTCGCGCGGGCGGTGCCGGTATCCCCGGTTTCTTCACCAAAACCGGCGTTGGCACGGTGATTGCCGAGGGCAAGGAACACCGCGAATTTGACGGTGAGACCTATATTATGGAAACCGGCCTGAAAGCCGATGTTTCCATTGTGAAAGCCTGGAAAGCCGATCCGCAGGGCAATCTGATGTTCCGCAAAACCGCGCGCAACTTCAACCCGATGATGGCCACGGCGGGCAAAGTCACCATCGCCGAGGTGGAAGAGATCGTTGAACTGGGCGCGCTCGACCCCGATCAGATCCACACGCCGGGCATTTTTGTCCAGCGCCTGATCCAGGGCAATTTCGAAAAACGTATTGAACAGCGCACCGTGCGTGAGAAGGAGACCGCGTAATGGCCTGGACACGGGATCAGATGGCGGAACGCGCCGCCGCGGAATTGCAGGACGGCTTTTATGTCAATCTGGGCATTGGTATTCCCACCCTGGTGGCGAACCATATTCCTGACGGCATTGATGTGACCCTTCAATCGGAGAATGGCATGCTGGGCATGGGTCCGTTTCCGCTGGAAGAGGACGTGGATGCTGACCTGATCAATGCCGGTAAGCAGACGATTACCGAACTGCGCCGCACATCCTATTTTTCATCTGCGGACAGTTTCGGCATGATCCGCGGCGGTCATATCGATCTGTCCATCCTTGGAGCGATGGAAGTATCCGAGACGGGCGACATCGCCAACTGGATGATCCCGGGAAAGCTGGTCAAGGGCATGGGCGGCGCCATGGATCTTGTCGCCGGTGTGAAGCGTGTCGTGGTGATCATGGATCACACGAACAAGAAGGGCGAAAGCAAGCTCTTGAAAGCCTGTGATCTGCCGCTGACAGGTCAGAAATGCGTTCACCGCATTATCACGACACTGGGCGTGTTTGACGTTATGGACGAGGGGCTCGAACTGATCGAGCTGGCTCCGGGTGTGACCCTTGAGGACGTGAAAACCTCTACTGAGGCGGCCTACACGGTCTCCGAAGATCTGGTGGCACACGAAGCCGCCTGATCGCTTTTTCGCGAGACACAGTCCTGTTAACCTGGTTCACGAACGCGTGAGCCGGGTTAGCAAGGTTTCATCCCACACTTGAATTGGGGTGATAAGAGTGGTGTGCGAGGGAGACGCACATGCCACTGACAAATCTATCCTTGAGATATCCTGCTGCGGTTTTTGTTGCTGTTGCACTGATCGTTCTGATGGGTGTGGTGGCCTTCACACGCCTGCCGATCCAGCTCTTTCCCGATATCGAACGCCCCACCGTCAGCATTGCCACGTTCTGGCGGTCGGCCTCTCCGATGGAGATGGAGAGCGAGATTGTCGAACCCCAGGAACAGGCCCTTTCAGGTCTGCCCGGACTGGAGGACATGAATGTCTTCGTGTCTGAAGGGGCGGCGTTCATCAATCTGACCTTCGGTCTGGAGACCGATATGACCGCGACGGCGATCGAGATTTCCAATCGTCTCTCGCAATTACCGCCTTTGCCGCGGGATGCCTTTGGTCCCAATGTCGGTGGATTTGGCGGCGGGGATGCCCAGCAAAGCCTGATCTGGTTTTTCCTCCAGGCTCTGCCCGGCAATCCCAATGAAATCCATGAATACTCCACTTATGTCGACGATGTGATCATTCCGCGGCTGGAAGCCATTCCCGGTGTCGCCTCGGTTCAGGTGGGCTGGGGGCTGCGGCCAGAGGAATTGCAGATCACGGTGGACCCTTATCGGGCGGCGTCACTGGGGGTCACACTGCCTCAGATCTCGGCAGCCATCCGCGGTAATCAGGACGTCTCCGGTGGTAATGCGGAGATTGGTCGCCGGTCTTATCAGATGCGGTTTGAGGGTGAGTTCGAGCCTGCCGAACTGAGTGAGCTGGTAATTGTCTGGCGCGAAGGGTCACCGGTCCGTCTGGGCGATGTGGCGACCGTGGATGTGGCCTATGGCGAACGCAATAATTTCACCTATCAAAACGGCAATCCGGCCATGGGGATCGAGGTGCGTCGTCAGGGCGGAGCCAATGTGCTCGCCGCGCTTGAGGCGGTGAAAGCGGAAGTCGCGGTGATCAACGAGGAATTGCTGGCGGATCAGCGTTTGGTCATGGCGCCGAGTTTTGATGCCTCGGTGTTTATCAACCGTGCGGTCAATCTGCTCGTCACCAATCTTCTTGTCGGCGTGGTTTTGGCCATTGTCGGACTCTGGTTCTTCCTGCGCCGGGCGCGCGCGACGCTGATCATCTCCCTCGTCATCCCGGTGTCTCTGTTATCGACCCTGATCATGCTCTTCCTGTTCGGGCGGACGTTGAATGTCATCTCGCTGGCCGGGCTGGCCTTTGCGACCGGAATGGTGATGGATGCGGCCATTGTTGTGCTTGAAAACATCGTGCGCCGGCGCGAGGCGGGTGAGGGGGCGGACGAAGCCTCGGCGGGCGGAACGGCCCAGGTCTGGGGCGCGTTGCTGGCGTCGACGATCACAACAGTCGCGATCTTCCTGCCGCTGATTTTCCTGCGCGATGCCGTGGGGCAATTGTTTGCAGATCTGGCACTGACGATTGCGGTGGGTGTGTTTGTCTCGATGATTGTCTCGGTTACTGTTCTGCCCGTCGCGGTGAAGCTTTGGGTCCGGGATCGCGCCGAAGAGCGCCAGCAACCCGTTCTGAATTCCATGGCGGATCGGATCATGGCCTTTTCCGACAATCCCATGCGCCGCCTGGCGACCATCGGGGTGTTGATTGTCGTCTCCATCGCCGGCTCCTGGCTGATGCGGCCGGCCTTTGACTATCTGCCACCGGTCAAGCGCGATGCCGTGGATGTGTTTTTCGGTTTCCCGCCCGGTTCGAACATGGACTGGATCGAGAGCGAGGTCGCGAGCACGATTGTTGAACGCCTCGAACCCTATATGTCCGGGGAGCGCGAACCGGCGCTGCGCAATTATTATTTCGGCACTTTCCCCGGCGGTACAGGCGCGACGGCCGGTATCCGGGCCCAGGACCAGTCGCAGGTTGCAGAGCTGGAACGTCTGGTGCGCGAGGAGATCGTCGTTGGCATTCCCGATGTGTTTGCCTTTGCCCAACAGGGTGACCTGTTTGGCGGCTTCAACCAGGGCGGTAATGTCCAGATCAATATCCAGTCTGCGGACCAGGAGGCGCGAGACCGGGCCACCCAGGTCGCGCTGCAGATCCTGCGCGAGCGTTTTCCCGGTGTGAACATCAATGCCAATCCGCGGCCCGGCGTGGCGCAACCGCGCCTGACTTTCCGCCCGGTGGATCGCCGGATCCAGGAGGCAGGGTGGGCCCGTCGTGATGTTGCCTCTTTGGTGTCCATCCTCGGAGATGGCCAGTTCATCGGGGAGTATTTCGACGGCGATACCCGGATGAATGTCATTTTGCGCGCAGAAGGCTGGGAGACGCCGGATGTGCTGTCGGGCCTGCCGATTGCGACACCGACGGGCGCCATCGTTCCCCTGGGAGATCTGATCTCGGTCGAGGAAGATGTGGGTGTGGGGCAAATCCAGCGTCTCAATCGCCGCCGTACGACCTCGGTCTTTGTCAATCAGCCGGAGGGTGAGAGCCTCGAAGGCATTCTCGATGTGATCCGGAACGAGGTTGAACCCGCAATCCAGGCGGAGCTCGGCAATGGCGGTGCGATCACCATGGGCGGGTCCGCGCGTGATCTCGACAATGCCTTGCGCACCATGGCGATGAATTTCGGCATGGCGCTCGTGGTGCTCTTCCTCATTCTCGCGGGCATGTTCGGTTCCTTGCGCGACAGTCTTCTCGTTCTGGTCTCCATCCCGCTGGCCAGTGTGGGCGGGGTCCTGATGCTACGCATTCTCAACATGATCGGCATTGGCCAGGTCATCGATCTGTTGACTATGATGGGCTTCATCATCCTGCTTGGCCTGGTGATCAATAATGCCATTCTTCTGGTCGACCAGACCCGTCAGGCCGAGCGACGTGGCCTGTCCCGTCGAGAGGCGGTGGACCAGGCCCTGCGGATCCGGCTGCGTCCGATCTTCATGAGTACGCTGACCTCGCTTCTGGGCATGCTCCCTCTGCTTCTGATCCCCGGACCGGGCAGTGTCATTTATCGCGGACTGTCTGCGGCCATTGTGGGTGGCATGAGTGTCAGCCTGATCTTCACCCTTATCCTCATTCCCTGCCTGCTTCGTCTGGGCGAAGCGCGCGCGTCCCGGACGGTTCAGACCGCTCCGGCGGCGGCTGAGTAGTCCACGGAGACGGACATGACGTTTTTCAAGCTTTCCGGGACGGCGCTGGTGATGAGCCTGGGTTTGATCATGGGGTCGTCGGCAACAGCCCAGCAGGGTCCGCCTCCGGCCACGGTTCGACTGGCTGAAATCGTGGAGCGCGACATGACGCGCACGATCACAACGCCGGCCAGCGTGGTCTCACGCTTTGACGCCCGCATCGCGGCGGAGACGACGGGTCGTATCGTTTCGATCGCCGAACCGGGTGATATTATCCTGGAAGGCGAGGCGATCGCGCAGATGGATGATCGCCAGGCCCGGATTGCGCTGGAAGATGCTCGCGCCAGTCATAGTCGCGCGCGCGTGAATTCCGACTATCAGGCGGCCGAGTTTGACCGGATTTCACGCTTGGTGAGTAATGGGACTCTGCCGGAGACCCGCTTGCGCGAAGTGACCCTGGAACGCGATCTGGCGGTTCAGACCTTGCGGGCTGCGGAAAGCGCGCTCAGCCGGGCCCGTCTGGAACTTGACCGGACCCAGATCCGCGCACCCTTTACAGGGCGTGTGGCCGAGCGTTTGATCCAGTTGGGTGAGTTGTCCACACCTGGCCGGGATATCGTGCGTCTGGTGGATGTCGAGCGCAAGGAAGCGGTGGCCCAGGCCCCGGTTGCCATCGCGCCCTATCTGCAGACCGGGCAGACAGTCTTTCTCTCCCTGGCCGATGGCACGCAGGTCGAGGCCCCGATCCGTGCGATTATTCCTGTCGGACATGCCGTGTCACGCACGTTCGAAGTGCGCATAGATCTGGCCGGATCGGACTGGATCGTCGGATCTGCGGCCCGGGCAGCATTTCCTGCCGAAACGACCCGCACTCAGTTGGCAGCCCCTCAGGATGCACTGGTGCTCAGGGCCGGCGGAGCGCATCTCTTCATCGTTGATGATGAGAACATCGCCCACCAGGTCTCTGTCATTCCCGGGGTTCGGGAAAACGGTTTTATCGCGGTTGAAGGTGAGTTG
This sequence comes from Maricaulis sp. D1M11, assembly GCF_047308265.1. NCBI lineage: Bacteria > Pseudomonadati > Pseudomonadota > Alphaproteobacteria > Maricaulales > Maricaulaceae > Maricaulis > Maricaulis sp. D1M11. Next base: position 138,687 of record NZ_JBKQWY010000003.1, on the reverse strand, counting down.
GACGCCGGGGATCGTGTGGTCGTTTCAGGTGCGGAAACGCTGAGCGATGGGCGGACAGTGCAGGAAATTGTCGAGGCGGGCTAACACTCCACCACATTTACAGCCAGCCCGCCCTGGCTGGTTTCCTTATATTTCTCCATCATGTCCTTGCCGGTCTGGCGCATGGTCTCGATCACCTGATCGAGCGAGACTTTCATGTCCTCGCAATTGGATTTCAGCGCCAGGCGCGCGGCGTCGATGGCCTTGATCGCGCCGATGGCATTGCGTTCAATGCACGGGATCTGGACCAGCCCGCCCACCGGGTCGCAGGTCAGCCCCAGATTGTGCTCCATAGCAATTTCGGCCGCCGTACAGATCTGGTCATTCGACGCGCCCATGGCCGCCGCTAGAGCGCCCGCCGCCATGGAACAGGCCACACCCACTTCACCCTGGCATCCGGCCTCAGCGCCGGAAATGGACGCGTTCTTCTTGTAGAGCGCTCCGATCGCCGTGGCGGTGAGGAAAAAGCGTTGCAGGGCTTCATGGTCCTGCGGATTGCGGTGATAACGATCAAAATAGCGCGCTACCGAGGGAATAATACCCGCAGCCCCGTTCGTGGGTGCGGTTACGACCCGGCCACCCGCCGCATTTTCCTCATTCACGGCCATGGCCCAGAGATTGATCCAGTCCATCGCGACGAGGGGATCGCTCTCCGGCGCAACCGGCTTGTCGCGCAAATCCCGATAGAGCTGGGGTGCCCGCCGTTTGACGTTCAAACCACCCGGCAGGATGCCGTCCTCGCGCAGGCCGCGATCAATACACGCTTCCATCGTCTCCCAGAGGCGGGCGATGCCGGCACGGATCTCGGTCTCGTCCATGAAAGCGCATTCATTGTTAAGCATGATGCGGTGGATGGAGAGACCTTCACGCTCGCCAATGGCCTTGAGCTCCTCCGCGCTGTCAAAGGGAAAGGGTTCACCTTCCTTGACATCGGCCGCGGAGTTGCGCCCGGCTTCCTCCTCATTGATGACAAATCCGCCCCCGATGGAGTACCAGATCTGTTCGTCCAGGGTCTCGCCCCGGTCATTCTCGACCCGCAATTTCATGGCATTGGAGTGGAAGGGCAGGCGGACATCACCGCGAAAATGAAGATCCCGCTTTTCCACAAAATCGATTGTCTGGCCGGTTTCGAGGGAGAGTTTGCCCTCATTGCGAATCCGGCGGAGACGGTCTGCAACGCCATCGGGGTCAATTGTGGCAGGATCACTGCCTTCAAGACCCAGAAGGACCGCTGTATCCGTTCCATGTCCCAGGCCGGTCAGGGCGAGCGACCCATATAATTCGCATTCGACCCGGCTGACGGCGTGATCCGACTGGGCTTGCATGAAGCGTCGTGCAGCCAGCATGGGGCCCACCGTATGGGAGCTGGACGGGCCGATACCGATCTTGAACAGGTCGAAGACACCGAAATGCATGCGAATTTTCCTCTCTGCCCCGATCTGATCGCCGGGCGTTGCGCGCGACACTAGACCGGTCAGAGCGGGTTTGGAAAGTCTGTTTTATGCACCCACAAACTACAGGAAATGTTAGCGCAATCCCCGCTGGTTCGTCGAAAATCCTTCGATTTTAGCGTGGGTGTGGTGAAATATTCACCACGCCTCAGGTCACCGCAGCTCGAGCATGAAATTCCGGTGTGTCCCACGCCTGTGTGGCCATGATGTCGACCAGGACATCAACCGCATTCCACACATCTTCATAGCGCACATAAAGTGGTGTGAAACCAAAGCGCAGGAGGTTGGGCGCTCTGAAATCACCAATCACACCGCGACTGATCAGGGCCTGCATGATCGGATAACCATGCTCGTGCGCGAAAGAGATCTGGCTTCCGCGGACAGTGGCATCGCGCGGGCTGGCGAGCGTGAAACCCGTTGTGCGCGACTCGACAAGGGTGATGAAGAGTTCGCACAGAGTGATGGATTTTTCGCGCAAGGCCTCCATCCCCGCCTCGATCGTGATGTCGACCCCGCATTCCAGTGCCGCCAGACCGAGAATGCTGGGCGAGGAACACTGGAAGCGTTGAATGCCCGGAGCGGGCTGGAACTCATCGACAAAATCGAAGGGTTTGGAGTGGCCGAGCCAGCCGGAGAGCACGGGAAAGACCTTGTCTTGGTGACGTTCGGCGCAAAACAGGAAGGCCGGGGCTCCGGGACCGCCATTGAGATATTTATAGCCACATCCCACGGCAAAATCCGCATGGCTGGCATTGAGGTCGACGGGCAGGGCGCCGACGGTGTGGCACAAATCCCAGATCACCAGGGCGCCCACAGCCTGCGCTTTTTCCGTAATGCGCTGCATATCGTGTACGCGGCCGCTCTTGTAGTGCGTGTGCGGCAGGAGCAACACCGCCACATCCTCATTCAAGGCCGCTTCGATCTCCTCGGGCTCGACGAGTTTCTGTTCCACCTGTCCGCCCGTGACCGAGGCGAGGCCCTCGATCATATAGACATCGGTCGGGAAGTTTCCGCTTTCCGACAGGATCGTCCTGCGTCCCGGATTGAGCTGGATGGCGGCCGAAAGGAGTTTGAAGATATTGATCGAAGCGGTGTCGACGGCCAGAACCTCCTCCGGTTTGGCGCCGATCAGCTGGGAGATCTTTGCCCCTAGACGCCGGGGAAACCCGATCCAGTCATGACGGTTCCACGAGGTGATCAGATCGCGGCCCCATTCCTCACTCAGCACACTGTGCATGCGCGGCAGGGTGGATTTGGGCAAAGGCCCCAGTGAGTTACCATCAAGGTAATTGACACCTTCGGGCAGATCAAAACGGTCGCGAAACTGTGCCAGCGGATCGGCTGCATCGCGGGCGCGGATATCATCCAGTGTGATCATGTTGTCCTCCCCGGAACTCTTTTGGGTCAAAGCGCGGTACGCACGGTCCAGATTTCCGGGAAGAAGCGCAAATCCAGCGCCTTCACCAGATAGCTCACACCCGATGTGCCGCCTGTTCCCTTGCGATAACCGATAATGCGTTCGACCGTTTTCATGTGATTGAACCGCCATTGCTGGAATTTATGCTCCAGATCGACGAGTTTTTCGCCCAGTTCATAAGCCTCCCAATGGGTGACACTGTCCTGGTAAATCGTGCGCCAGACGGCTTCAATTTCCGGGCTGGCCTCATAGGGGCTGGACCAGTCGCGAGTGAGATGGCTGGCCGGGATGTCATATCCTTTCCGCGCCATCCACATCAGGGTCTCGTCCCACAAGCTGGGTGCGTTCAGTGCGGCATCGACAAGGGCCTTGGCCGGTGGATTGCTGGCGTGCACGCGCGCGAGTGCTGCATTCTTATTGCCCAGCCGGTATTCAATGGCGCGGTACTGGAAGGATTGGAAGCCGGAACTGGCCCCCAGCTTGTCACGGAAGGCGAGGTAATCAGCCGGTGTCATCGTGGCCAGCACGGCCCAGGCATCGATCAATTGTTCCTGCACCCGGCTGACCCGGGCCAGCATTTTCAGGGCCGGACCGGTCTCGTTCTTGCGAATATGCGCCATGGCGCCGGACGTTTCGTGGATGATGAGTTTCATCCAGAGTTCGGCCACCTGGTGGATCACAATGAACAGCATCTCGTCATGTTCACCGGAGACGGGTTTTTGGGCTGACAGAAGGCGGTCCAGTCCCAGATATCCGCCATAGGACATGGCATCGGAGAAGTCCCAGTGGATATCCTCGTTTGAGACATCGACCTGGTTTGTAAAATCATTGCTCATGATCGCCACTCGTCGGATTCTTTCAGGCGCTGGCCCGAGGCTGGTGCACATTTCAACTTCGCCTCCTGCCTATTGTGATGCGTGGCTATTGGCAATTGCTGTGACGGTGAGTGCGTACGGGTTTCTTACAGTCTGTTGGGATGACCGGACGTCGCGCTTGGCGTAATGACGAGGGCAAGGGAGGATGCCATGTCTTTTACGCGTACAGGTTTGTCGGGCCTCATTCTGCTAGCCGCTCTTGCTGTGATCATATTGCCGGCAGGGTGGGCTCACCCCGAGGATGAGATCTGTCGGCTCGACCCCGCCTTGTGTGATGCGCTGGAGAGTTTTGACAGTGAAACACCGGGCGGGCGCATGATGATGGATACACCGGCCGTGGAGCGTTCGGTCTGGGATACGATCGGGCTCTACCTCAAGCTGGGCTTTGAACACATCCTGCCCAAGGGCCTCGACCACATTCTGTTTGTCTGTGCGCTGTTCTTTGCCTCGACCCGGCTGAAACCGCTTTTGTGGCAGGTGTCCGCCTTTACCGTGGCGCACACCATTACGCTGGGCCTGGCCATTGCCGGTTGGGTCAGCGTGCCGGGCGAGATTGTCGAGCCCATTATCGCGCTGTCCATTGCCTTTGTGGCGATCGAGAACATGGTCTTTAAGGATATGCAAAAATGGCGTCCGCTGATCGTATTCGGCTTCGGCCTGTTCCATGGTCTCGGGTTCGCGGGCGTTCTAACGGAGCTGGGGCTTCCGGCCGGTCAGCTGGTGCCCGCGCTGCTGAGTTTCAATGTCGGTGTCGAACTGGGTCAGCTGACGATTATCGCAATCATGTACGCCGTATTGCGCTGGTTCTTCCACTTCGATTGGTATCAGACCTGGCTCGTGCGCGCCGCGAATGGTGCGATCGCGGCTCTGGCCATCTGGTGGACGATTGAGCGCGTCTTCCTCGGCGGCTAGCGAGATCAGGCCATCAGCCAGAAAAAACCCCGGACCGATGGTCCGGGGTTTTCCTGTTTAGGTGCAAGCGAGGCTTACTCGTCGCCGCTCTCGATGAGACCGCGGTTTTCCAGCAGCGGCTCGATCGTCGGCTCCTGGCCACGGAAGGACACATACAGGTCCAGAGCCGGGCGGATGCCACCGGCGCCGTAGACATTTTCACGCAGACGCGTCGCATAGGTCTGGTCATAAAGACCGTTCTCACGGAACGGAATGAAACCGTCCGCATCGAGCAGTTCCGACCAGATATAGGCGTAATAACCCGCCGAGTATCCGCCAGCGAAGATGTGCGAGAAATAGGTCGAACGATAACGCGGTGCGATTTCGTCGATCAGGCCCATCTCGTCGAGAACCTGGGTTTCAAACGCGAGCGCATCGTCCGGGATCTCGTCAGAACCCAGGGAGTGCCAAGCCAGGTCCAGCAGGGAGGCTGCCATGTATTCGGTGGTGGCAAAACCCTGGTTGAAATTGGCAGCGGCCTGGATGCGTTCCAGCAATTCCGGCGGAATGGTCTCACCCGTTTCATAGTGGGTGAAGAACTCATTCATGATCTCCGGCGCCGAAGCCCAGTGCTCATAGATCTGCGCCGGGAATTCAGTGTAGTCCCGCGGACCGGTGACACCGGTGATGCGCGGATAACGCTGATCCGACAGCAGGCCGTGCAGGGCGTGGCCAAACTCGTGGAAGAGCGTGTTGACCTCGTCAAAACTCATCAGAGCTGGCTCACCTTCGGCCGGAGCGACGAGGTTGAGATAATTGCCGACCACCGGACGAATATTTTCGCCATTGATGTTCTGCTGGCCCCGGAAACTATTCATCCAGGCACCGCCCCGCTTGGACGGACGCGCGAAGAAGTCACCGTAGAAGACACCAACATGCGTGCCATCGGCTTCACGAACTTCCCAGACGCGTACGCCGTCGATGAAGATCGGTGCATCTTCGATCTCGTGGAAGGTCAGACCCCAAAGACGCGTGGAGACCGCAAAGGCCGCCTCGATGGCGTTGTCGAGGACGAAGTACTGGCGCACTTCTTCTTCATTGAGTGCGTAGCGGTCCTGACGGACTTTCTCGGAGTAGTAGAACCAGTCCCACGGAGCGAGATCGAACTCGCCGCCTTCGGACGCGATCATGGCTTGCATGTCATCGCGCTCTTCACGGGCACGCTGAAGGCCGGGGTCCCAGATCTGATTGAGGAAATCACTCAGATTCTCGGGGTTTTGTGCCATGCGGGTTTCAAGCTGATAGGTCGCGTGATTGGGATAGCCCAGCAGTTCGGCCCGTTCGGCACGCAGGCGTGCGATCTCGATGGCTTCGCCCTGATTATCGCTGTCGCCACCGGCGAAACCGCGCATCACATAGCCATTATAGATGTCTTCGCGCAGTTCACGATTGTCCGCGAAAGTGAGGAAGGGCGTGATGGACGAGCGCGAGAGGGTATAGACCCAGGAGTTTTCATAGCCCCGACGTTCGGCTTCACGTGCACCCGCGGCGCGGATGCCGTCAGGCAGTCCGGCCAGTTCGGCCTCGTCCGTGATGACCAGCTCATAGCCGTTGTTCTCAGCCAGCAGGTTTTGACCATAGGCCACAGTTTGGCTGGAGATCGCTGTGTTCAGCTCGCTCAGGCGGGCCTTGTCGTCTGCGCCCAGAAGGGCACCGGCACGCACAAAATCGCGGTGATAGAGTTCGAGAACACGCAATTGTTCGGCATCGAGACCCAGCGTGTCGCGCGCTTCATAAAGCGTGTTGATGCGCGTCCACAGGCGATCATCGAGCGTGATCTCATTGCCTAGTTGCGTGAATTGCGGCGAATACTCACGCGACAGGGACTGGATCTCGTCATTGGTGTGTGCACTGGCGAGGGCATAGAACACCGACTGGACGCGATTGAGTGATCCACCCAGTTCTTCCATGGCGACGATCGTGTTTTCGAACGTCGGCGCATCCGCATTGTCGACAATCGCGGCAAACTCGGCACGGGCCTCTGCAATACCGGCGTCAAACGCGGGTGCGAAGTGCTCGTTCGTGATCTGGTCAAACGGCGGAACACCAAAGGGGGTGTCCCATGTGTCAGCCAGGAACGGGTTGCTGGCCTGGGCCACGTCCTCGGTCGTGGTGTCTGCCGCCGGAGCGGAGGTGTCAGCATGCGTATCGGTGGCGGCAGTGTCGGACCCTTGATCCGTTGCCGGGCTGCAAGCGGCCAAAAGGGCCAGGCCGGCGACGCCGACCAGAAGAATGTGTTTCACGTTGTGTCTCCCCTCACGTGACTGGGCTTTGGGCCCGGAGCTTCCCTGTCTCCCCCGGGTGTCAACCACCTATCCTTACCGGGGAATGACACGAGAATGAAGCTTTGTATCAGGGCTTCCAGCCCGGTGGGCGGAACACATATCCCAGCGCTTCGCGCAGAGATCGAGCAGAAGCGAGATCCCGGAACAGGCCGGGAATTTCGGAAACCCAAATCGAGAGCGGGTTGACGCTGTCATAGTCACGCGCCAGTCCATATTTGGGTGTTTCTTCCTCTTTCTGATACGTGCCGAAGATCTGATCCCAGATCATCAGGATGCCCCCGTAGTTTTTGTCGATGTATTTCTCGTCGCAACCATGATGGACCCGGTGGTTGGACGGTGTGTTCAAGAGCCAGTCGAGCGGGCCCAGCTTGCCGATGATCTCCGTATGGATCCAGGTTTGATACGCCAGAACGATGATGATGCCTGCGAACACGATCTCGGGCGGAAAGCCGATCAAGATGAGGGGGAAGTGCAGTACGGCTGACAGGGCGCTTTCGAACGGGCCAAACCGCACGCCGACGAGGATATTCATGTGCCGTGACGAATGATGCACGGCGTGTTGGGTCCACATGATACGGATTTCATGAGCCAGGCGGTGTTCCCAGTAATAGATGAAATCTGCAGCGATCAGCCCTAGCGCAATGACCCACCATGTCACCGGGAAGGTCCAGCTGACCCAGGCGTCTGCGGCCAGGACAAACCCCACATAGATGAAACCCATCAGGAAAATTTCCACGGCCAGAAACGGGATCTGTGTTGAAAGACTGGCCAGCATGTCGAGCGCCTTGTGGGCCGACATCTTGCGCTGAAACAGGGTTTTCACGGTTTCGATCAGCAAGATTGCAAGACCGATCAACAGGAAGGCGTCATCAAAACGCGCGGCAAATTGTGCAAGGGATTCGAGAGACATCTATGTGTCCTTTTAAGGTTCGATAGGCTGTGAATGGGTCAAGGTGGACCAGGCGAGATCGCAGGCCTGGCGGGAGGTCAGTTCGCCAGCCTCCATGGCCGACCAGGCGGCCATCAATACGGCGTCGAAACAGCGCTTGTGCCAGTCCACCGGAATGGTGCGGGACAGTCCGTTTTCCTCGACAACCTGCGTGATCAACTCGCGCAATTCCCGGTCTTGCCTATCGAGCTCGGCCTGGACGTCGGGGTGGTTATATCCGGTTTCCCGATTGAGAAAGGCAAACCGATCACCAAGGGGGATCAGGGTGTCGAGACAGGATCTAAGGGCCTGGGTATAGGATTGGGCGCTCTGGCAGGCTGCATCGACAGCGTGATCCATATCGTGCAGCGCTGCCTGCGTCAGAGACAGGATCAGATCATCCCGCCCTTTGAAGTGCCGATGAAGCGTGGCGCGACCCACGCCGGCCAAATCTGCAATCTCCGCCAGGGACGTATCTGGTCGTGACGGGAGCGTGTTGAACGCCGCGGCAAGAATAGCGTCGCGGGAGGAGAGGCGTTTGGTGATCTTCATGAGACATATGTGTCTCATTTGAGCAGCATGAGTCTAATTAAATTCCGTACACAATACGGGCGGTCCCGTGGGTTGAGCCCGTGTGACCGCTACTCGCCGAGTAGCTGACCTTCCGCGAGGAGGTGAAGAAGAGAGCTGGCGGTCATTCTTGCTGGATCGAGTTTGTCCTGACCGGAGTATTTAAGGACCAGATTTCGGTTGTCTTCGGTGTCCGCGAAATAGGCCATATGCCAGGCGTGAAAGAGGCGGGTATCGACCCCTTCGCAGACGGACAGTTCGATATCAAAATGTCGGGGGTCTGATGCGATGCGATGATAGGTGTGTGAGACGGCATGTCTGCCGCCCTCCAGGACCTGGACAAAATAATCGCCGTCAAACCACAAGGCGCCTGTGATGTGGTTCTGTTTGTTATAGGTCCGCGCGGATCGGAGGATCTGCTCCACATCGATCTCGTGGGCCGGCGCGCTTTTGGAAAAATACACCAAGCGAGTCAGAAACATGGCACATTCCTTTGGGTCTGCTTGATCGCATGAAACCGGGTCGTCCCGGTTACGTTAGCTTGTGCGATGCAACCCGATTCTGGAAGAGGTGTGTTTTCTTCAGACGCGATATGTCGAAATCACACGCGACGCACTCGCTTGTGAGGTGACGTCAGCGGCTCCTGATTTCCCTTGGCGTGAGAAATTTTCAACTCTGCCGCCGACACGAAGTGTTGGGTCTGAGCGAGGGAAGACACCATGAGTTTTGAGACAATCGACGTCGTCAGCCAGGAGCTGTCAAACGCGCTGGAGACAGGCATTACGCTGTACGCACCTTATGCCCTTGGCCTGGGTGGTGCGGAAGATGTGGTCGGATTGACCGCGCGCTTTGTTGTCGGGGTGATGTTCCTGGTGGCCGGCTATTGCAAATTGTTCAGCCCGGCCCGAACGGAAATCATGTACCAGACCTTGGTGGCCGCCCGTATTCCCTTTGCCCGATTGAACACCTATTTCGTGTCGTTCAACGAGCTTGTTTTCGGGTTTTTGTTCACCATCGGTGCCCTGACCTTGATGTCCGGTCTGGTCCTGGCAGCCATCACGCTGGTCGCCTTGATGACGGTGGGGCGTCACCACATCGAGAAGGGCGGTTTCATGTTCACCCTGTCTGGCTATCTCTATAATTCCGAGGTCATGATCCTTGTCATGATCGGGTTGGTGGTGTTTGCGGGGCCAGGACCGCTGAGTGTGGATGCGATGCTCTGGCCCCGTTTGGCAGGCTAGTCCTGGGACAGGCGCGCTTTCACACGTCCGCTATCGATGAAGACCACGATCACGGTCAGCAGATAGATGGCCGCAACGGCGGCGGGCAAAATTGTGATCTGGTCCAAGGGGCTGCCCAGATGCCAAATGGCAAAGACGATCACGGCGCGTATGATTGCGTGTCCCGCAAACACGGGGAGGCGAGCATAGGACCAGCCGATCACCGGCCAGTGCAGGGACATGCCAATCGCCAGGATCAGTGGAAAGAGATGTTCAGCCGTCCACAAGGCGGCAATGGCCATCGGCCAGAATAACAGCATGGAGATAAAGGCGGGTACGAGCACGCCTGTGACGGCCGTGCGATCCTTCATGAAGGGGTTTTTGAACAGGGCCGCATACATCAGAGCCAGCGGGAAAATGAGCCCCGAGCCAAACAAGGCCGCCCAGTACCAGGTTTCTGCGGGCAGGACATAGCCGATTACGGCCAGCAGGGCCCAATATGTGGTCCCGGCCAGCGGGATGGGAAAACCGCCACGCAAACGGGCATAGGCGGACCGGCGCTCGGCGAGGAGCGCAGCGTGCAGATCACTCATGAGTATCTCCAATAAAGCTCGCGAACGGCCCGATTCCGTTCTGGGTTGAACACAGTTTGAGTGGGAAAATCTGGACGCTATGTCAAGGCTTCGACGGCGTCATCCGTTTGGCGTGTTGCATGACACGTTCCAGCCCATCGAGAAATGCCGACCTGTCCCGCGGTGAGAAGGGGCGAGCACCGGATGTGGCCTGGCCGGTTTCGCGCAGATCGGTCATCAGATTGCGCATGGCGAGTGCGCTTCCGATATTGTCCGGCGTGAAGGCTTCGCCGCGATGGTCTATCGCCAGTCCGCCTGCCTTGAGGCATCGATCAGCCAGGGGGATATCACCGGTGACGCACACATCGCCCGGGCCAATCTGTTCGGCAATCCAGTTGTCCGCCGCATCTGCGCCCTGGTCGACAATGACCAGCCGGGCCCAGGGTGAGTTCGGCCGACGCAATCCACCATCGCAGACCAGTATGATTTCGGTGCGATGACGTTCACCCACGCGTATGGCCTCATCCTTGACCGGACAGGCATCGGCATCGATGTAGAGTGTCATCAGATCTCGTCGACCAGGGCGAGCATGGAATCCAGATTGGCGGCGCCCAGCTTGCGACAGCGCTCCGGCGACCAGCCCTGTTCCGGTTCGGGGAGATCGGCATTGTCCTTGAACGGCATTTCCAGCGTCATGGCCAGGCACGCGAAAGTCTGGGTGAGGTAATTGGTGCAGATGGACAGGTCGGCTTCGCCCGGTGCGTCCACATCATAGCCAAATTCAGTCTGGAAATCGGGCGTGATGGCTTCCAGCGCCGCCTTGTAGTGGTCGAGCAATTCCTGTTGCTGCTCGGTAAAGTCCGGCGCACCTTCACCCCCGGCGATGAAGTTGTACGGCAGAGCCTCATCGCCGTGCACATCCAGCGCGAGGTCCATACCCGTTTCGCGCATGCGATTGAGCACGTGATAGACTTCGGGTGATGTGTCCGGTGTCGCCTTGTCCCATTCGCGATTGAGATTGATCCCGGCAGCATTGGTCCGCAAATGGCCGCGTTTGCTGCCATCCGGGTTCATATTCGGCACAATGTGGAAAACAGCATGGTCCAGGATCACCCGTGCAACCGGATCATCACGGTCCAGCAGGCGGGCCAGAAAGCCTTCCATCCACCACTCGGCCATGGTTTCGCCGGGGTGCTGGCGGGCGGTGATCCAGATGGTTTTCTTGTCGTCACCGGGTTCGCCAATGGTCAGGAGGTCCAGAGGCTGTCCGTCCAGGCTCTCCCCCAGCACCTCCAGGCGAACGCGGTCCTGGGACTGGGCCCAGGCGATGAGGTCCTGATGGCGCTCCATCGGGTAGGGCGCGAAATAGGCAAACCAGATCGTATCCCGTTCCGGCGTGTGGCGGAGGATCAGGCCGCGATCGGCGACATAATCCGTGTCGATCCGGAACCAGTTTTCCCGATCATAGCTGGCACAGGCCTGGTAATCCGTCCATCCGTCCAGATAAGCAGCACCGGCTGCGTTTTCGAGGATCAGGGTCAGGTCCTGATGACGCGCACCGGTCACACGGAAATAGAACCATTGATAAAAGTCGGACTTGTTGTCCTTGCGGATCTCCAGCCGGATCGCGTCCGTGTCACTGGCGTCGAGAACGCGGATGTTTCCGCCGTCAAACTGGTCCGTGATGTGAAGCGACATGGGGATCTCCATCGGGGTTGTCGCCCTCCGGTAGGCCATGCCGCCCCACACTGTCCAGCGCGATCTCAGCCCTGTGACGCAAGTGGCGGGGTTGAGGGTCGAGATCGCAGCGCGGTCCAGCCTCGCCAGGCCAGCAGAACCGCGAGAATACCGCCATGAATCCACGGACCGGGTTGGTGACCCTTGACCATGAATCCGTAGTGGAAAATAGCCAGAACCGCGAGCGGATAGACGCTGTAATGCAGGCGTTGCCACACCCGCGCGCCCAGTGTGCGAATCGCCGTGTTGAAGGAGGTGATGGCGAGCGGGATCAGCAGAATGAAGGCCGCCATGCCGAGCGTGATATAGGTGCGCTGAACCACATCCTCCCACAGCCCGAGCCACATGCCTGAGCCGCTAAAACCGGCCGCGACATACAGGTCCAGCCCCATATAGGCGATAACGTGCAGGAGCGCGTACCAGAACGCGGCCAGGCCGATCCGTCGGCGAACCAGCATCAAAGGAAGCCATCCCGTCAGATCGCGAATGGGTGTGACGGCCAGCGATATCAGGAGAATGCGAAGCGCGGTGTCTCCGAGAAACCGGTGCGTGGTTTCAATCGGGTTGAAGCCGAGTGCATTCTCCATGCCCAGCAGCAGGAACGCCCACTGGGCGATTAACCACAGACCGGGAGCGGCCAGCAGCCAGAAGGCGACGGGTTTGAGCCAGGACCGGCCGAAGCCGCGCAATGGGGATCTGCGTGCCATCAGTGATTCCGGATCAGATCCATGCCGTCATACAGGGACGCGACCTGGGCCTCATACCCGTTGAACATCTCGGTCTCGCGCCGGGCGAACAGGCCGCCACCGATCACGCGTTCACTGGCCTGGCTCCAGCGGGGGTGAGCGCGATTGGGGTTTACATTGGAATAGAAGCCGTACTCACGCGGTGCGGACTGGTTCCAGCTGGTTTCGGGTTGTGTGTCGGTGAAGACAATACGGTCGATCGATTTGATGGATTTATAGCCATACTTCCACGGGACAACGAGACGGATTGGGGCTCCGTTCTGATTGGGCAGTACTTCGCCATAAAGCCCAACCGCCAGGAAGGCGAGCTCGTTCATCGCCTCATCCATGCGCAGTCCTTCGCGATAGGGCCAGTCGAGGACCGGAAAACGGGTGCCCGGCATTTCCAGTATGTTCTGATACGTGAAGAACTGGACATAACGCGCGGTGCTCGACGGTTCAAAACGGCGCAGGACATCGGCGAGAGGGACGCCAATCCAGGGGATGACCATGGACCAGGCCTCCACGCATCGCAGGCGGTAAATGCGTTCTTCCAGCGCATCCTGGTCAATCAGGTCGTCCAGAGAATAGCTGCCGGGGCGTTCTGCCAGACCTTCGACTTCAATCGACCAATTGTCGGTGGTCATACGGTGCGCATGGCGCGCCGGGTCGTCCTTGCCCAGACCGAATTCGTAGAAGTTATTATATCCGGTCACTGCGTCATACGGTGTGAGATCATCACTCAGGGTATAGCGTGTGGCGCGGGCGTTCAGCGCCGGATTCTCGCCGGGCCCGGAGGTCTGGCCCAGCGCCGGTGCCGCCAGTGACGAGGCCGCGACCATCGACGCTCCACCCGCCATGATCTGGCGCCGGTTCAGATAGTCGGTCTTCGGGGTCACCAGGTCCGTCTTTAATTGCCAGGGCGCATCGGGCCGCTTGATCATGAGTGTTCTCCACGCGAAATCATCTGGCGCCTGACAATAGGGCGATTTTTCGCGATGTCTCTAGCACCGGCACGAATGTGAGCCCTTTGTGAGCCAGGCCCATGGCGGTGTGATCTGTCGTGATCTCGGCGCCCTCGGATCAAGTCGCACAATCGTTCAAGCGGTGCCCGGGCTGGCGGGCCAGTATGCCTCTGCCTATGTAGAGACGGCGTGTCCGCCACTCTCATGTCCGGCGTTCACATTGCGATCGCCCCTTCGGCACTTTTGGTGCGTGTTCACACGGAGACAGATATCATGACTGTTCAATCGATTTCCCTGGCTGAAAAACACGCCGCCTTCAGTGAGTATTGGTCCCCCAAACGTATTGCGCGTCTGGATGATTACGAATTGAAACTGGCCAAGGGTTCGGGACGTTTCGACTGGCACAAGCATGACAATGAAGACGAGATGTTTCTGGTGACCCAGGGGGAGCTGGTGATCGAGATTGAACACCAAGATCCGGTCACCCTGGGCCCGGGCGAGTTGTGCGTGATCCCCAAGGGCGTGCGACACCGCCCGATCGCAGAAACGGGTGATGTCCACATCCTGCTGATCGAGCGCGCGGGGGTCGTCAATACCGGCGACAATGCCGACAGTGATCTGCGCCAGGAGATTGTCGACCTCTAGGCACCGATCCGGGCCCGCCGCGCGACCTGGTCAGAGAAGACCAAATTGCTTCAGCGCGGCCCGCGCGATGGGCTCACCCCATTCCTGCAGGAAATGACCTCCGTCCGCGACTTCTAGGGGCGGCGGGCAATTGCGGATTTGGCTGTGCAGCCAATGCATGGCGGGCGGTCCGAGCACAGGGTCCTGCATGCCAATCGCCATGAAACTCTCGCCCTGCCAGGACTCCCGCCAGAAGGTCAGGGCCGCTTTTCCGGTATTCACGCCTTCCATGTCTTTGTCTGTCTGGACGAGTTGCGGGAAGCGGCGCACACCCGCCTTGTACTCCGGACCGGGAAAGGGCGCATTATAAGCCGCGATCTCGTCCTCGGTGAGAATGGGCGTGGCCCGCTTCATCAGCCCGCCCACATCAAAATCCGGCGAATTCGCGACATAATCCCGCCAGGCGTTGAAACCATCCCCCGCCGGACGACCAATTCCGATCGAGGTATTCATCACGATGAGGCGTGAGAAGCGCTCGGGATAGTCCATGGGCAGGGTGAGGCCCAGCAAACCGCCCCAGTCCTGGCAGACGAGTGTGATGTCGTTCAGGTCCAGACGTTCGATGAAAGCCTTCAGGGCGTTGCGATGGAAATGAAAACTATAGTCTTCATCCCTGACGGGCTTATCCGAGCGTCCGAAACCGAAAAAATCCGGTGCGATCACGCGCCATCCGGCCTCGCGAAACACCGGTATCATTTTGCGATAGAGATAGGCCCAACTGGGCTCGCCATGCAGGCACAGCGCAACAGGCGCGTCTTTCGGCCCCGCATCAACATAGTGCCAACGCAGCCCCTCATACCCGTTCAGATCCTCGATATAGTGAGGTGGATAGGGCCAGTCTGCCAGATCCTGGAAACGTGCATCATCTGTTCTTACACTGTCCATATCGTCATCCCGTCTTTTTTGTGAATCCTTTTTATGGATCAAATCTAGTGCCTAAAGGCGAGGGCGGCCAGTCATCCTGTTCAAGAAATGATGAGGGACGGGGCAGAACGCTCCCCCGGATTGATTTCCTCGTTTGAGGAGATTGAAACTTTAGGTCGGGCCTGCTATCTGCCAGAGACCCTGTCGCGCATAAATTTCGTGTGTGAAATATATAGATCGGAGGAAGTCCCTATGTCGTCCAACGCGTTTGATGTCATCGTCATTGGTGGCGGGCCCGGCGGTTATGTGGCTGCGATCCGAGCCGCTCAGCTGGGCATGAAAGCCGCTGTGGTCGAACGCGAACACCTGGGCGGCATCTGTCTCAACTGGGGCTGTATTCCGACCAAGGCTCTGCTGCGCACCTCCGAAGTCTATCACCTCATGCAACATGCCGGCGATTTTGGCCTGAGCGCCGGTGAGATCGGTTTCGATATCGATGCCATCGTGAAGCGCTCGCGCGGCGTGGCCGGGCGCCTGTCAGGCGGTGTGGGCATGTTGCTCAAGAAGAACAAGGTCACCGTTATTGATGGCGAGGCGACGCTGGAAAAAGGAACGGGTGCGCCTGTCGTTGTCGTGGGCAAGGATCGTTACACCGCCAAGCACGTAATCCTCGCGACGGGCGCTCGGGCGCGTACGGTGCCCGCTGCCGGGCTCGAGCCGGATGGCAACAAGGTCTGGACCTACAAGGAAGCCATGGTGCCGACCAGCATGCCAAAATCCATCCTGGTCATTGGTTCGGGCGCGATCGGCATAGAATTCGCTAGTTTCTACAAAACCATGGGCGCAGATGTGACCGTGGTTGAAATGATGGACCGCGTCCTGCCGGTCGAGGATGAAGAGATTTCGGCCCTGGCCGCTAAGGCGTTCAAGAAACAAGGCATGTCACTGATGACCGGTGCGCAGGTCGAAAAACTCGACAAATCCGGTGCCGGTGTGAAGGTTCATGTGAAGACCAGCAAGGGCAAGACCGAGATTGTCGAGGTCGAGAAGGTCATTCTCGCCATCGGTATTGTCGGCAACGTAGAAAATCTCGGTCTTGAAGCGCTGGGCGCGAAGATCGATCGCGGTCATATCGTGAATGACGGCTATGGCCGCACGAATGTGCCGGGCCTTTATGCCATCGGTGATGTGGCCGGACCGCCCTGGCTGGCTCACAAGGCCTCTCATGAAGGTGTGGTCTGTGTCGAGAAGATCGCTGGACATAATGTGCACGCCTTCGATAAATCCAACATCCCTGGGTGTACCTACTGCCATCCGCAGGTCGCCTCTGTGGGCCTGACCGAGGCCAAGGCCAAAGAGGCCGGGCATGAGGTGAAGGTCGGCCGTTTCCCGTTTGTCGGCAATGGCAAGGCCATCGCCCTGGGGGATGACCAAGGGCTTGTAAAAACGGTCTTTGACGCCAAGACCGGCGAGCTTCTGGGGGCTCATATGATCGGTGCCGAAGTGACTGAACTGATCCAGGGCTATGTGGTTGCCCGTCAGCTGGAAACGACGGAGGCCGAGCTCATGCATACGGTCTTCCCGCACCCGACCCTTTCGGAGATGATGCATGAGAGCGTGCTCTCGGCCTATGGCAAGGCGCTTCACATCTGATTCAACGCGGTGATCGGGTGTCGCCGGGAAATCATCAGCCCGGCTGCATCCAATCCTGGCTTGGCGCGCATCACAAGTCTCAAGGAAGGGACGCGGGGTCCCGTAACCGGGAGATCTGAGATGAAAGCATTTGCCCTTATCCTGCCCATCAGTGCCCTGGCCGTATCGGCGTGTACTTATTCCACGCATGGTCCGGCCGAGCATCGTTCTGTCGAAAGCGCGGGCATGGTCGCCTCTAAGACGGTCCATGTGGGCGGTGATGCGGAGTTTGCGGGCATGTTTGTCCGGGCTGATGGTGAAGTCGGAGACGACCTCTCGCTGGAAGGTATGTCTGTTCGGTCGAACGCGGATGTCGGTGGCGATCTCTATGCGGCCGGTGCCCGCATCCGCTTCACAGGATCTGTTGCCGGACGCGCCCGGGTAGAAGGGGCTCTTATCCATCTGGACGGACAGTTTGGTGAGCGCCTCGAGGTGACCGGAGCGCGCATGACCATTGATGGCCGGGTTGAGGGTGAAAGCCGTATTCATGGCGCTCGCATGGAATTGCGCGCTCGGTTTGAGGGTCCTGTTACGGTGATCGGCGAGGGCACAAATGATGAGGGCAATGGCCGAGCTATTCTCTCGGGTTATTTCGCGGAACCGCTGACAGTCTGCGCGGCTGAAATCGATATCGAACGCAGTGCCCATTTCGCCGGCGGTCTGACTCTGATCACCGATGATCGTGTGGCCAATATGCCCGGCGATGCGACGCTTGAAGCGCTCAATGGTCGCGATTGCGAACGCGTTCTTTGAGCGCAAACAAAACCTGAAATGACAAAAGCCCGGGTCATGGCCCGGGCTTTTATGCATTGTAGTCAGTGACCGTGTGGCAATCGGTCTGGTGGAACGCGGTTGGT
This sequence comes from Maricaulis sp. D1M11, assembly GCF_047308265.1. Taxonomy (NCBI): domain Bacteria; kingdom Pseudomonadati; phylum Pseudomonadota; class Alphaproteobacteria; order Maricaulales; family Maricaulaceae; genus Maricaulis; species Maricaulis sp. D1M11. The sequence goes on along the minus strand of NZ_JBKQWY010000003.1, from coordinate 120,855 downwards.
CAGGCCGGTTCCGAGGCGGGTTCCTGCGTCAACTCAATCGCCATGGTCTGGACCTGGCCGTAATTGGTCTTGCCCGTGCCCAGAACCGGGATATCGTCGACCTGGAAAATCTTGCGCGGAATGGCCAGTTCGTTGATGCCGTGGTTCTTGGCAAATGCGACCAGATCGCTGCGGCTGGCATTCTGGCAATCGGTCAGCAGAATGATCTGTTCGCCCTTGCGCTTGTCCGGCAGGGCGACGGCGGCGTGCATATTGTCAGGCCAGAGCGAGTTTGCGCAGTTTTCAACCACAGCCAGGGAGACCATCTCCCCGCCAAGCTTGGCAAAGCGTTTCACCCGGCCACGAATGGACAGGAAACCATCACTGTCGATCGCGACAATATCACCCGTGTCATGCCAACCTTCGCGTGGAGGTTCGAGCTCGAGTGGGGCGGACGGACGGATATAGCCCTTCATGATATTGGGGCCGCGAATATGCAGCTGGCCTCCATCTTCAATGCCTTCAACCGGCACGAGCTTGGCTGAACACCCCGGAAGCAGTTTGCCGACCGTGCCCGGACGATTGTTTTCCGGCTGGTTTACCGCCAGCACAGGCGCGGCTTCGGTGAGGCCATAGCCTTCCACGATCTCCAGATCGAAACGGCGGCGCAGGGCCACGCGCGTCTCGTCTTTCACTCGTTCAGCACCACACACGGCCATGCGCAGGGATGACAGATCATCCTTGTCTGCCACGCGCGCATACTGGTTCATGAAGGTATCGGTCGCGAACATGATGGTTGAACGCGTTTCTGCGATGCGCTTGACGATGGTCTTCGCTTGCAGTGGTGTCGGGTGGCACACCGTGGGAACGCCCAGCCCGATCGGCACCAGAACACCGCCGGTCAAGCCGAAACAGTGGAAGGTGGGCAGGGGGTTGAACAACACATCGGTCGGCAGGATTTCGATGGTGTCGCGCACCTGTTCCACATTGGCCAGAAGATTGGCATGGCTGAGTACGACACCCTTGGGATCGCCTTCAGTACCGGAGGTGAACAGATAAACCGCGGCGTCATCCGCATCGGTCCGGGAGGCGACAGCCCAGGGCAGGACGGAGCCGGCGAGGGCGGCCAGCTTGTCGACCAGGCCGAGATTTTCACGCACATCCTCAAGATAGATCATCTCGTGATCAGCCCCGAGCGCTGTTTCCAGAGCATCGAGTTCGCCCAGTTCGATGAAACGGTGGGCGGTCACAACCCGCTTCGCCTTACAGGCCGTCATGGCGGCCTTCAGGGCTTTTTCACCGGCGGTGAAATTAAGCATGGCGGGCACACGGCCATAGGCCGAGATCGCATAGAAGGCGATAATGGCGCCAAGCCCTGTGGGCAGAAGGACCGCGACGGCCTCTCCCGGTTCCGTACCTTGTTTGAGCGCGTGACCCAGGGCGAAACTGGCCTTGATTAACTCGTCATAGGTCAGCTCGCGACCGTCCGCATCGATGATCGCGGTGCGCTTGCCGCCATAACGACGTTTGGCATCGAGCAGAGATGCAAAGACCGGCTTGCGAATCCGGCGCTCATCCAGGTCAGGGCCAAAATAGATCGTGCTTTCGTCTCCGGCGGCCAAGGCTTCCGGAGCCGACATAGCGGTGAACTCTTCCGCCATACAGTCCTCCCGTGTACCGCTCTATTGCGGCAACATTCATTGGGACCAAATATGGACCGCAGCTGACGCAAGGGAAAGGGTAGGCTTCATTCACACGCAGCCCAATCGGTCTTTCTTCTCGTGAATCAAAAAATATTTATCGATAAACAAAAAATCGCTTGATATCGAAAATCGATAATCCTATGATAGGACTCACGTTGGGGAGCGTTTATTTTTGGGCTGGTTCATAATCCGGCCCGGTGTGAGGAGCAGAACATGCGCCAATCCATGGGCAAATTTGCACTGGCTAGCGTTGCCGTCCTGGGTGCGATCAGCCTGTCCGGCTGTGTGATCGTTGTGGCCGACGATGATGATTTCGATCATGACTTCAAGGCCAGTTTCAAGGACGGCTATCGTGTCCTGGATCGCGATGGCGATTATTCGACAATTGGCGGAGATCTCGATCTTCGCGGCCGGGTCGGCGGCGATGTCAGCCTCCTGTCCGGAGACGTAAACGCGGATGACCTCCAGGTGGGGGGCGATGTGTCCATTGCCGCAGGCGATGTCGATTTTTCCGGCTCTGTTGCCGGCGAAGCCTCTGTCGCAGCCGGTGATGTGGTTTGGTCTGCCGATACGGGCGGTGAATTGTCCATCGCGTCCGGTGATTTGAATGTCAACGCTCGTGTGGGCGGAGAGACGTCGCTGGCAGCAGGCAGTATGAATATTCGCGGCGAGTTTCGCGATAGTTTCACCGCAGAGGCTGCACGCATCACGTTCGATGCGGAAGTCTTTGGTGACACCACTTTGGTTGCCGGAGATGATTTCCGTCCGCGTCGTCGTGACGCCGATTATGGTCGAGTCGAACTGGATGGTCATTTCCATGAGGACCTGACGGTCTGCGCCATTGATGTCGACCTCTCAGACAGCCTGCGGGTTGAAGGTCGCCTCGAGATCTGGGCCGAAGAGGCGCCGGATCAAAATGGCTCCATGTCCGACGTTGTTTTCCATGACCGTGATGGACGGGACTGCGACGACCTTCTGGACAACGCCTAGAACAGGATATTTGTTTAACCTGATCGCCGGGGGGCGTTTGGAGAGATTTCATGACAATGAAAGCATTGTTTGTGGCCTTGGGGCTGGCCATGACCACTGCCGCGATGGCACCCGCTCAGGTGATTGGCGGCGATGTAAAAATGCAATCAGGCGGCACGCGCGATGATGTCACAGTCATCGCGGGCGAGCTCGACCTGACGGGCACTGTTGAAGGTGATGTCACAGGCATTGCCGGTGATGTTGATATTGATGCCGATGTCACCGGCAGTATCGAGCTGATCGGTGGCGATATTTCCATCGCCGGGAGTGTGCGCGGTGAGGTGGATGTCGCCGGTGGCGATATCACCATTTCCGCAGACGTCGATGGTGATGTGAATGCCGCCGGTGGCGATCTCGACTTCTCGGGATCGTCCGGGGGCGATATCGCCCTGGCGGGCGGGTCCGTGCGGCTCCGCGAAGCGGCCCGTGTGTCCGGTGAAGCAGATGTCGCGGCGGGCGAGATCTATGCCTTGGGTCAGATCGGCGATACGGCCGAATTCGAAGCTCGTGAAGTGCATCTGGGCGGCCAGTTTTCAGGTTCGGTCGAAGTGACAGCCGAACACGTCTATGTTCTTGAAACAGCCCGTATCGATGGCGAATTGCGGGTCCGTGGTCCCAATGAACCGGAGGTAGAGGACGGTGCTGTCGTGACAGGCGGTGTCGACTTCACCTACGAGCCCTTCGATTTCGGCGTGAAGCATTTCGACGGCATCGACACGGCCGTTGGCAATTTCTTCGGTATTCTGGGACTGGCATTCCTGATCCCGGCCTTTGTCGTGGGCCTGCTGACCCTGTTGTTCTTCCCGAACGGCATGGCATCCATGTCCCGCCATTTCCGTCGGCGCTGGGCCCTGGGGTCCTTCTTCGGCTTTATCGGTTTTGCCTTTGCTCCGGTGGCCTTCTTGGTCATTCCCATCCTGCTAATGGTGACGGTGATCGGTATTCCGCTCGCCCTCTTGATCTGGGTGCTGATGCCGCCTTTCTATTTCCTGGTCATGGCTTTTGGCGCGATCATTCTGGGAACCTTGCTGTTCCAGCGTGATGTCGACGGACCGATCGGGATGGGCAAGCTGATGCTGGGTCTTCTGGTTGTCATGGCGCTGATGGCCGGTCTGAGCTTTGTGCCCTTCCTGGGGGCGCTGGTCTCAACCCTGGTCATGTTTGTCGGTTTTGGCGGCATTTTCATGGCGTTCGCGGCGCGAGGGAAGGCGAAGAGTGGCGATTTCGACACGACACCTGCTGCGACCACAGGCAAGACTGACCCAGACGCAGGCGCTCTGCCCTCAGAGGGGTGACGCAACCTCTAGGGCGCGTTACCAATAGTCCGAACAACCCGAAAACGGGCTACCGTGGGGAAACGGGCTTTACTAGGGGAATAGTATGCGTCTTAGCACTTGGCTTATGGCCTTGGCGGCGGCTGCAACGGGAAGCGTTGCAGTCGCACAGCCAATCCAGCAAACCGTCAATGACTGGCGGGATGCCTTCCGTCAGCTTGAGGATGAGGATTGGCCCACACCTAACAATGAGCGCCGCGCAACGGGTGCTCCGGGCCATGATTACTGGCAGCAACAGGTCGATTACGACATCGACATCCATCTGAACGAACGCACGAAAGTGCTCACCGGTTCAGAGACCATTACCTACACCAATAACGCACCCGATTCGCTGGACTATCTCTGGTTCCAGCTGGATCAGAACCGGTTCCGCGCCGATTCGATCGCCAACATGACCGCGACAGTCGGTGGTGGTGGCCGGTCCTCGGCTCGCACCGGGGCCGCCTTGCCGGACCGGATTTCCGCCAACGCACTGCGTCGCCTCGATCGCATTCAAAATGACGGTTATGGCCATAATATCACCGCGGTTCTGGACGCTGACGGCAATCCGCTCGAACACACAATTGTCGATACGCTGATGCGGATTGACCTGCCCGAAACCCTCACGACCGGTGAGAGCGTCACCTTCCAGATCGACTGGAATTATCGCCTGATCGAAACCCAAGTGGTCGGCGGTCGTGCCGGTTGGGAATGTTTCGAGGATGATTACGAAAACGGCGATTGCATCTATCAGATCGCCCAGTGGTTCCCGCGTGCCGTGGCGTTTACCGATTATGAGGGCTGGACCAACAAGGCCTTCCTGGGTCGCGGTGAGTTCACCCTGGAATTTGGCGATTATGACGTTGCCATCACCGTGCCGCAGGACTTTATCGTCTCGGCATCCGGTGAGCTTCAAAATCCGGAAGACGTGCTGACCGACGAACAGATTGAACGTCTGGACGAAGCTCGCACGGCTGATGAGCCGGTCTTCGTGGTCACGCCGGACGAGGCTCGGGAAAACGAACGTCTGGGATCCCGGTCCGAGGCGACCTGGGAGTTCCGCGCCGAGAATGTGCGTGATTTTGCCTGGGCGGGTTCGCGCAAATTCATCTGGGACGCTGTGGGCGTGGAGCAGGACGGGCAGGGCGATGCGCCGGACCTCGTGATGGCCATGTCCTTCTACCCCAATGAGAGCGAACCCTTGTGGTCCAGCTTCTCGACACGTGCCGTTGAACACACGATCGACGTCTATAACGAGTTTGCCTTCCCCTATCCCTATCCCACGGCACAGTCCGTGGCTGGGCCTCAGGGCGGTATGGAATACCCGATGATCACCTTTAATGGTGGCACCTATGGTCGTCCGGTGGTCGATAGCGATGGTAATCTGACCTATTCGCGGGCGGCCAAGCGTGGCCTCATCGGCGTGATTATCCACGAAATCGGTCACATCTACTTCCCGATGGTGGTCAATTCCGATGAGCGTCAATGGACCTGGATGGATGAAGGCCTCAACTCCTTCCTGCAATTCCAGGCCGAGCGTCTGTGGGAAGAAGACTATCCGGTGCGCCGCGGTGATCCTCACTCGATCACCTCGTACATGGTGTCCGAGACCCAGATGCCGATCATGACCCAGTCTGACAGCATCTTGAACTTTGGTGCTAACGCCTATTCCAAGCCGACCATCGCCCTTGTGGTGCTGCGTGAAACGGTTTTGGGCCGCGAATTGTTCGATGAAGCCTTCCGCACTTATGCCGAACGCTGGCGCTTCAAACGTCCCACGCCGTATGATTTCTTCCGCACAATGGAAGAAGTGTCCGGTGTGGATCTGGACTGGTACTGGCGCGGCTGGTTCTACTCCACCGACCATGTCGATATCTCTATCGACAGCGTGGTTGAGGGCACCTTCGACACCGAGAACCCGGAGATTGAGAACGAGCGCGAGCGCGCGGAATTCCTTGAGCGTCCGGAAAGTGTCACCCAACGTCGCAATCGCGAGCAGGGCCGGGGTTATTACGCCGACGAGAATGGTGAAGTGCTGGATTTCTATTCCCGCAACGACCAGTTCACCACGACAAATCGCGAACGTGAGCGCTACGAATCGACCCAGGATGATCTGACCGACTGGCAGCGCGATCTGCTGGCCAGCGATGATTATCTCTACTACCTGACCTTCTCCAACCAGGGTGGTGTGGTCATGCCGGTGATTGTCGAGTTCACCTTTGCCGACAACACTACCGAGCGTGTCTACATCCCGGCTGAAATCTGGCGTTACAACCCGGAACAGGCCGTCTGGACCTATCTGAGTGAGAAGGAAGTGGTTTCGGTCGAACTGGACCCGGATTGGGAAACGGCGGATGCGGATCGCTCCGACAACTACTACCCGCCGCGCATCCAGCCGAGCCGTCTGGAGGTTTACCGCTCCTCCACATCACCGCGTCCAAACATGATGGGTGATCTGGATCTGACGGTGAGCAGCGACTCGCTCACGACCACCGAGGCTCAGGACTGAGCCTGGTGAGATCTGCACTGGATAACAGCAACAGCCGGGCCCGCGGGAGTTCTCTCCTGCGGGCCTTGCTCCGTCTGGCCGCTTTGGTGGGCGTAATCCTGGCTGTGTCGACACCAGCCCAGGCCCATCGCTTGCATGCCGGAGTGGCGGAAATCTACGAAAACGAAACCACCGGCGAGGTCGAGCTGGTGATCCGCGTCTTTGCGCATGATCTGACCGAAGCGCTGGGTTTTGACCAGTATGATCCGGAAGCCGTGTTTGCCAGCGTGGACGGGCAGGCTGCTATCGAGGCCTATCTGCGCGCCACATTCCGTCTCGCGGATGGTGAGGGTTATCTCTACGATCTGACCTGGATCGGTGCGGAGACCGATGAAGAGTTCGGCTATGCCTATTTTACGGTTCACCTACCTGATGGGACGGCACCCGCGGCCGACACCGGTTTTCTGGTCGATAATGACATCCTGTCTGATCATTTCGACGACCAGGTCATGATGACCAATTTCCGGTTTAATTCGCGCGTGCGCACCGCGATGCAGGGACCGGGCCAGCGTGACCCGGTCCGCATTCGCTGGGACTAGTCGAGCGTCTCGAACCGCTCTGAAATCCAGTCGCTGATCAACTCCAGAACCATCGGGTCCAGGGTCTCCTCGATCTGAGCATATTCCGGGATTGCTCCGGTCTGTGCGCGCTGGAACATGTGGTTCCGACCGTCCAGCGCCATCAGCGTTGTGTCGGGATTATGGGCCAGCGCCGATTCGATTCCGGCCAGGTTCGAAGCATGGGGCACCTGCACATCCAGAGTGCCGTTCAGCGCCAGAACCGGCTGATAGACATCGCGAAGATAGACGGCCGGATCATGACGCAGGAAGTCGCGATACCAGGTGCGGGTCATCTGGGCCATGGCCGTTTGACGCATGTCGGCCGGGATCTGCAGGGCTGTCATGCGTTCAGGGGTCAGGGCGGCATCCACTGCCGCCGGCACGGCGTCTTGTGAAGGCGCCGTTCGAACCGCCGTCGTGAGAGCCGTCATCGCTTCTTCCAGTCCGGCCAGCATCTCAGGCGTGGCCCCCGCCGATTGTGACATCAGCTGAGTCTGTTCGAGGATCACCGTCTGACCCGTGGTTCCCGGGCCTGCCAGCAGGATAATAAATCCGATTTCTTCGTCTTGGGCGGCTAGCATGGGGGCCAGGAGACCGCCTTCACTATGACCGATAATCCCGATCGCATCCCGATCGACATCCGGGCGGGTTTTCAGCCAGGCGAGGGCGGCCTGGGCATCGCTCACAAAATCACTGATCGTGGCAGGGGCATAATGTCCCGTGGTTTCACCCGTGCCCCGATCATCGAGACGCAGGACCGCAATACCCTGACGGGTGAGATGGTCGGACAGTACCAGGAAGGGTTTGTGTTCCCACACGGTTTCATCGCGATCTTGAGGGCCTGATCCATTGAGCAGCAAGGCGACGGGCGCACGGCGAACACCGTCAGGATGGGTGAAGGACCCCGCCAGGATGATGTCTTCAGTCTGGGGATTGGCAATCCTCACCTCTTCAACCGTGTAGGGGTAGGGTTCGGTTGGCTCCTGCGGACGATTTGGTCCGGTCACGGCTGTCGCCGTGCGTTGCCAGGTCAGCGTCGCATCGGGAAAGTTCGGACGGACCCATTGACCGTGGAGCGTGTCGCCGTCCAACACGCCCGAGAAGGTGACATTGGCCAGGGGCACACTGAAACCGACCTGGTCGCCCTCACGGACAAGATCCGTCACCGCGAGGTCAAAGGCGCCCTGGCTGACGGAATCCAGCGAGGCCCGGGTTCCCTGATCATCAGAGATGACATTGAGCACAAGCTCGAGTGCGGTGTCCTCACGCATGAGCGTGGTCTCCCACACACCGTCAAGACCGTCATAAAACGCGGCTTGAACAGCCTCCGCGCGCGCCAGGCTGAGGGGAAACTCCATGCCTTGCGAAAACGTGCCGTCATAGGTCTGGCTGGCCTCATTCCAACGGCCTGAGAACTGGGCGCCGATGGCGGCGATGGAGAAGCTGAACGTCTCCCCGCTCACCTCGATCGCGCTCAGCGGTATGTATTGGCCGGGTGCCTGGTCGAGGCTCTCCAGGGTGCCGCTCTGTGTTCCGGTTTCGTCAATGACGAGCTCGATGCGCAGTCGCAGCGTGCCCGCTGGCGTGGCAAGCGAGCCTTGCCAGGCGCCGTCAGGGTTGGTGGGTTGAGCCTGGGCCAGCCCCGTCAGCGGCGAGGTGAGGGTAAGCAGGCTCAGGGCCAGAATTTGGGCAAGCCGCCCCCAGGGCGTCCGGAAACCGGACACCAGCAATAGTGTGAACATGGGAAATCTCCTGTTGAGAGAGTGTGGTGGTTTAGCGGCTGATGATGTGTCGTCTCAGCGCATTGCCGGCGATCATGATGACCATGGCCACAAGGACGACCATCGAAAATCCGACCGTGTAATTGATGTGAACGAAGCACCAGACCGCGATATAGGCAAAACCCGTCATCACGAATATGCGTGCCGCCTGGCGATTGGTGGTTTGTTGTCGGGCCGCGTTATCAATGCCCTTGCCCAGTGAGGCGGGGCGTTTCTGGACCAGATTGCCATAGCCCACCAGGACGATGCCAAACACAATGCCCGCAAGCCTTTGCTCGAACGTATCGCTGAAGCCCGCAATACCTGTATCGTAGAGTACGGTAAACGAGAGAGGCACGACGATCATAATACTTGCGGCAGACACGGACCATCTTACGGTCTTTTGATCATCCAGCGCGGATTGATCGAGCGCGCCTCTAAAACGCAGACGTTCCAGGAGGAACCAGGCAACAGGCAGCATGAGCATGGCGATGGCCCACATCCAGATCAGGTCGGGTTCGCGGAACATCATGATAAGGCCCAGGATCTGAATGAGCCCCAGAATGAAAGCCGGAATAAGAAAATTGGGTTTCATGATCATTCAGTCCTTTCCGTCGTCAGACGTGTCGCGTGGGGACGTATCGGGTTTGGGCGAGTTCGTTGGGGGAGCCGAACCGGTCTGTGTGCCCAGGCCAAAACCCTGGGCGAACCCCAGGAGTGCTTCTTCCAGGACACTCAGTTTGAGCGAGTAGATGACGTTTTTGCCCTGACGCGTCGCAGCCACGAGATCGGCTTCCTTCAGAACAGTAAAATGGGCAGACATGGTGGGTTTGGAGACAGGGAAGGCGTCGGACAATTCGCCGGCCGTCATCGGTTTTTCCCGCAACATGTGCAGGATTTCGCGCCGTGTCGGATCGGCAAGGGCTTTGAAAACAGTGCTCATGATTAGACAATTAGCTAATTGACTAACTGATTGCAAGGATCATTTAGAAAAATATCTAATCGTTGTCGATGACCGTGCATCGAAAGGCCTATTGAAACCGTGTGACAATCATCCCATTTTGTTCAGCCTTGGGCAGAAACGGGTAGGGGACATGGCTCGGATTCTTTTATACTACGCACATCCGGGACACCGGTTCTCTCACGCCAACAAGGCCATGTGGGCCCGTGCCCATAATCTCAGCGGTATTACCTGCGTGGACCTCTATGCCGAATATCCGCGCTTTCAGATCGATGTGGAGACGGAGCAGGAGCGCCTGCTCAATCACGACATCATCATCTTCCAGTGTCCGTTCTTCTGGTATTCGACCCCTGCCTTGATCAAGGAGTGGTTCGACCTGGTGCTCGAGCATGGCTTTGCTTATGGCAAGGGCGGCGACAAGCTGGCCGGAAAATCCATGATGATGGCCCTCACAGCGGCAGGCACCGAAGAGGCCTATACCGAACAGGGATATCAGCACTATCCGTTGCGCACTTTCCTGACGCCGATCGAACAGACAGCGCGATTGTCGAAAATGAGCTTCCTGCCGCCCTATGTATTGTATGGATCCCTGAAGGCGGTGCCGGCTGGCGAGATCGAGCCTCATGCTGCCGCGTATGCGCGTTTGCTGACGGCGCTGCGCGATGACACCTTTGACACATCTCGCGCTCAGGATCTGGATGTCCTTGAGCATACCAATTTGCCGATCCGCGGGGAGGGCTGAGCCATGGGTGATTTTCTGCTTCTCGCCTTCATCTTCCTCGCAGCTGGTGTCATTGCCGTTCCTATCGCCTCACGGCTTGGACTGGGCTCTGTCCTTGGCTTTCTGATTGCCGGCATCGCGATCAGCCCGCTTCTCATCGCTATTGATGTGGATGTCATCGCGATCCAGCATTTTGCCGAATTCGGCGTCGTGATGATGTTGTTCCTGGTCGGGCTGGAACTGGAACCGCGGCGACTTTGGGAATTGCGCACCAAATTGCTCGGTCTTGGCGGTTTGCAGGTCACGCTGACCGCTCTTGCCGTGATGGGCGTGGCGATGGCTTTCCAGCTACCCTGGACCATTGCCCTGGCTGTGGGTCTCATCTTCGCTCTGTCCTCAACAGCGATTGTCCTTCAGACCCTTAATGAAAAACGGCTGATGCAATCGGATGGCGGGCAAGGCAGTTTCTCCGTTCTGCTCTTCCAGGATATCGCGGTGATCCCGATGCTGGCCCTTATGCCACTTCTGGCCATGCCGGACTTGATGGATATGGGTGTGGGCGAGTATTCGGCGGGCGATGCAGCCCCGGGCGCTAGCGACCCTCACGGCGACAATTATAACGGTGAAGACCACCACGGGGACGGCGAACATGGTGACGGCGAACATGTCGATCTCAATCTGATTGCCGGACTGCCCGCCTGGTTACAGGCCATTATCACGCTGGGCGCCATTGGCGCTGTGTGGCTGGTGGGAAGTTATCTCACGCGTCCTATTTTCCGCTTTGTCGCCATGGCGGGCTTGCGCGAATTGTTTGTCGCAACGGCTTTGATGATGGTCATCGGCATTGCCCTATTGATGACCTTTGTTGGCCTCTCTCCGGCACTGGGGACGTTCCTGGCCGGTGTGGTTCTTGCCAACAGCGAGTATCGTCACGAGCTGGAAAGCGATATCGACCCGTTCCGCGGCTTGTTGCTCGGCCTGTTTTTCATGACCGTTGGAGCCAGTATCAATTTCGCCCTGTTGTTTGAGACCTGGCCGATCGTGATCAGTCTGACGGTCGGCTTCATCGTGCTCAAGGGCGCGATCCTTCTGGGCCTGGCCTATGTCTTCAAGATCCGGGGTCGTGACAAATGGCTGTTCGGACTGGGGCTGGCGCAGGCAGGCGAATTCGGCTTCGTATTATTGTCCTTTACGGTTCAAAACGATGTGATCCCGGAGAGCCTCTCGCAAACTCTCTTGCTGATCGTCGCCTTGTCGATGCTGCTGACCCCGGCGCTCTTCATCATCTATGAGCGACTGGTCACCCCTCGTTATGCCACCAGTGAAACGCGGGAGTCTGATGTGGAGGACGAAGGCTCCCACGTGATCATCGCGGGGCATGGTCGTTTCGGTGGGATCATCAATCGCATGCTGCGGGGGTCGGGCTTTTCAACGACCGTGCTCGACTATAGTTCCGAACAACTCGACATGCTGCGCACCTTTGGTGTGGAGGTGTTTTTCGGAGATGCCACCCGTCCGGACCTGCTTCAGGCGGCCGGCATTGCGAACGCCAAGATGCTGGTTATCGCCATTGATCAAAAAGAGGCGGCGACCGGGCTGGTTCACTATGTGAACAAGCATTATCCCGACGTGTACATTGTTGCGCGGGCCCGGGACCGCCAGCACGTCTATGATCTCTATGCTGCGGGGTGTCGGGACATTATTCGCGAAACCTTCGACAGCGGTGTGCGCGCTGGTCGCTCGGCACTCGAGGCTCTGGGTGTGCACCCGTTCGAGGCGGAACGCCTGTCCCAGCTGTTTGTCAAATCCGACCGGGATGCGCTGGTAACTATGGCCGCCGTGTATGATCCGGATGTGCCTATTCACCAAAACGAAGCCTATATCGCCAAGGCGAAAGAGGTGCGAGCCCAACACGAGGCGGAAATCCGCAATGTGGGCAAAGGCTTCGGTGGTCGCGATGATCGTGGATGGTCGCCGCCCACAGCCGAGGATGCCCAGGCTGAGGAGGAGGCAAACGCCGCTTCGCAGACGAAAGGAACCGACAGCGACGCTTGATGCGCCGCGCGTGCGGGATTATGTGCTCCCTATGGCCAATCTGATTGATATGTCGAGCCGGACTGCTGCCACCGAGGCACGGGCCGCGCGTCACCCGGAAAAGCAGAAACGCGATGATACGCCGGTTCTGCGCAAGCCGGACTGGATCCGTGTCAAAGCCCCGCTGGGCAAGACGTTCACGGAGACCCAGAAGATCGTCAAGGATGGCGGGCTGGTCACGGTCTGCGAGGAAGCGGGCTGTCCCAATATTGGTGAGTGCTGGGATCAACGCCACGCGACTTTCATGATCCTGGGCGACACCTGCACGCGCGCGTGTTCCTTCTGCAATGTCAAAACCGGCTTGCCCGGCCCCGTCGATACCGATGAACCGCGCCGTGTGGCCGAAGCCGTTGCACAGATGGGCCTCAAACACGTTGTCATCACCTCGGTGGACCGGGATGACCTGGCTGATGGCGGCGCACAGCATTTTGTCGATGTGATCGAAGCCATTCGCGAGACGTCTGCAGGCACGACTATCGAGATCCTGACACCGGACTTCTTGCGCAAGCCCGGCGCAGCCGAGCAGGTTATCGATGCCCGGCCTGACGTGTTTAATCACAATCTGGAAACCGTGCCTCGGCTCTATCTCGAAATCCGTCCGGGTGCGCGCTATTATCATTCCCTGCGTCTTCTCGAACGCGTCAAGGATCGCGACCCGTCGCAATTTACCAAGTCGGGCATCATGGTCGGTTTGGGGGAAAGCAAGGAAGAGGTCATGCAGGTGATGGATGACATGCGGTCTGCGGGCATCGATTTCCTCACCATCGGGCAATATCTCCAGCCGACCCGCAAACACGCCGCCATTGATCGCTTTGTTACGCCGGACGAATTCAAGGCGTATGAAACGATCGCGCGGGCCAAGGGATTCCTGATGGTCTCTGCGACCCCGCTGACGCGGTCCAGTCACCACGCCGGCGAAGATTTCGAAAAGCTCCGAGCCGCCCGGGACGCCCAGCTGGCCAAGGCCTGACTAGATGAGCACGCAACTACGCCGCGCCCAGCGGTTTTTCTATTCGGCGGACGACCTCTTCGATCTCGTCTCCGATGTGCGACACTATCCCAATTTCATCCACCAGATCACCGCGATGCGTGTGACTGACGAAACACGGACCGCGCACGGCTTCCAGCTGAAAGCCGAAGCGCGTGTGCGCTACAAGTTTGTCACCGAGCGTTTCACCACAGTCGTTCATGCGGATGAGAACAAGCGGACCATCGAGGTGGAGTTTGTCTCCGGCCCGTTCCGCAAGTTGGAGAATAACTGGCGGTTCCACGCGCTGAGTGACGGGTCCTGCCTGGTGGAATTCTATATCAATGCGGCTTTCCGCAATCCGGTTCTCCAGATGCTGCTCGACAGCAATCGAGAACGGGCCGTGAGCGTGCTCATCAGCCGGTTCCAGGACGAGGCCAAGCGCCGCTATACCCCGACGGGTGATCCGTCAGTCCAGCTGGACGACGAGATCCACGCCCTTCAGCAATAGGGTCAAGGCGGTCTGGACGGCCAGTTGACGCACCGTGTCGCGACCGCGATCACCAAACCGTTTCACCTGCATCAGGGTCTGACCACCCCGCACAGCGAGCGCAAAATGAACCAGGCCCGCAGGTTTGCGGAGCGTGCCACCGGGCCCGGCAACACCGGTGATGGACACGGCGATATCCGCATTCGAACGCATCAGCGCACCTTGGGCCATGAGCCGGGCCACCTCTCGGGACACAGCGCCATGACTGGCGATAATGCGCGGATCAACGCCCAGCATCTCGGTCTTCGCGTCATTGGAATAGGTCACAAATCCGCGGTCCACCACATCAGACGAGCCAGGAATATCGGTGAGGCGAGAGGCCACCAGACCACCCGTGCAGCTTTCCGCTGTACAGATCATCGTGCCTGCGGTTCGGGCCCGATCCAGGACGTCAGCGGCCAGGGTGTTAGGATCAATCCGGGTCATCCGTCAAACCTCGCTGTTGCTATCGCCTGGGCGGCCAATCCCTCGCGCCGACCGGTAAAGCCCAGTTTTTCGGTTGTGGTTGCTTTAATATTGACGCGCGCCAGCGGCAGGTCGCAGAGCTCGGCAATCCGGGCACGCATGGCATCGCGATAAGGACCAATTTTCGGGCGCTCGCAGATCAAGGTTACATCGACATGCACCAGGGCCCCGCCAGCTTGGCCAAGCAGGTGGATCGCATGCCGCAGAAACTTGTCGGAGGAGGCTCCTTTCCAGCGGTCATCACTGGGTGGGAAATGTTGTCCGATATCGCCTTCGCCGGCCGCCCCGAGAATGGCATCGGTCAGGGCATGAAGGCCTGCATCGGCATCGGAGTGTCCGACCAGTCCGAGACCCTCTTTCAGCTCAACCCCACACAGCCACATGCTCTCGGCCTCTTTGAGGCGATGCACATCATAGCCCTGTCCGGACAGAAAGACGGGAGAGGCGGATGTCAGCATGCGTTCGGCCTTGGCAAAATCATCGGGTCGGGTGAGTTTGAAATTCATATCATCCCCGTCAACCCAGCCCACGTCCTGTCCGTGCGCACGCAGGACGGACGCATCATCCGGTAAATCCGCGTCCGGGCCCAGGGCCTGGTAGGCAGAGACAAGGGTCTCGACGTCAAATCCCTGAGGGGTCTGGGCGGCGACCATCCCGGTGCGGTTCACTGGCGCAGCCAGACGGGACCCCGCGGTTTGAGCCAGCGCATCAACAACAGGCAGGGCCGGGATAATGCCTGGATACTTCGACAGGCCCGCGATCACCCGATCGATTAGGTCGACCGATACAAAGGGGCGCGCCGCATCGTGAATGAGAACCTGTTGGGGGCGTGTGTCCGCCAGCGCGGCCAGCCCAGCCTGGACCGAGGCCGATCGTGACGCGCCTCCAAAAGCCATCAGGACCCGGGATTTGTCTGGCCCAAGCGCCTCATTTGCCAGGGATTGATGGTCCTGTGCGATGACAACGACAATTTGGTCGATGCGGGGATGCTCGAGAAAGGGTGTCACAGTTCGTCGAAGGACGGGCTGACCGACGAGCTCGCGATATTGTTTGGGGATGCCTCCGCCAGCGCGTTGCCCGGATCCTCCAGCCACGATGATTGCGGCGATCGTCATGCATTCTCTCCCGCAACAGGCGCCCGACATTGCCGCCTCAGGGCAAGAGCGCTAGTTTCGCCGCCTTTATCCGGTCGACCTATGTGGGAGATCAAGCGGACAGGGGCCGATCCCCGGGTTTTAGAAGGTGCGGCGGCGAAGCGAAATGAGCTTTTTCATTGCAGGACACGAGATCAAGGTTCCGGCCATTCTGGCGCCCATGTCCGGCGTGACCGATTTGCCGTTTCGCCGACAGGCCCAGGCCTTTGGGGCCGGTATGGTCGTGTCTGAGATGGTGGCCAGCGAAATGCTCGCCAAGGGCCGAGCCGACATGGTGCGAAAAGCCACCGCAGATGCATCTCTTGACCCCAAGGTGATCCAGCTGGCCGGGCGTCAGCCGGAATGGATGGCGGAAGGGGCCCGGATAGCCGCGGATGCCGGGGCGGATATCGTTGATATCAACATGGGATGTCCGGCGCGCCAGGTGACCAAGGGGTTGTCTGGGTCTGCCCTGATGCGCGATCTGGATCATGCAATGACCCTGATCGAGGCCACCCTTGCAGCGGTGGATATTCCCGTCACGCTGAAAATGCGGCTGGGCTGGGACGAAACCCTGCTCAATGCACCCGAGCTGGCGCGTCGTGCTGAAGATGCCGGTATTCAGGCGGTGACGGTTCACGGTCGCACACGCCAGCAATTCTATACCGGAACGGCAGACTGGGCCGCCGTGCGCGCGGTGCGTGATGCTGTGTCCATTCCCGTCACGGTCAATGGCGATATCTGCACCCTGGAGGATGCCCGCGAGGCCCTGGCCCAGTCCGGAGCGCATGCGGTGATGGTCGGGCGAGCGGCTCAGGGACGCCCCTGGCTTGTGGGTCAGATCGGCGCCGGTCTGGCAGGACTGGATGTGCCGCTGGTCAGCTGGAGCGAGAAGCTTCAGGCTCTGTCGCAGCAGTTCAAGGATAGTGTAGACTTCTATGGCGAGCATCTGGGCATCCGCATGATGCGCAAGCACTTTGCTTCTTTTTTGGACATCGAGACCGGTAACGCGGATCCGCTGCAAGTTCGCGATGCCAAGTCCAACCTGTGCAGGTCCACTGATCCCGAGGCGATTCTGGGGGAACTCCGGCGCCTTGTGGATCTACCGCACTGGCCCGGGAGCAAAGCCGCGTGACACAGAACGGAAACGGCCATCTGTCCGCCGAAACAATTCAGGAAGCGGGTGATCTCGCCGCGTTTCCCCTTCTGATCATTGATGAAAGCGGTGAAGTCCTCTGGGCCAATTATGCGGCCGAGGAATGGATGGGGACGTCCTTGAAATCCCTGCGCCGCGGTCCGCTGCGCAAGGTCTCCAAATATGGCGGGGTGGTCACCGATATCGCCGCTCAGTGCCGCAAAGAAGAGGGCAATGTCGTCGCGGTGGAACACGCCGCCGCGGACCGGGAAAGCTATGACATTCACGCACGTTGGTCCCCGGACAAGTGTTTTGTGACGATCAGCGTTTTACCGCGTCGCATGCCGGCCTCGGGGCAGGGCGATGCAGCTCGTGGGTTCGCGCGCATGCTGGCTCACGAGTTGAAAAACCCGCTGGCCAGTATTCGCGGAGCCGCCCAGCTCATCCAGCGCGAGGATGACCTGGCAGAATGTCGCGGACTGGCCGTGCATATCATTGATGATGCCGATCGTATGACCCGCCTCACTAATCACTGGAGCCGGATGGGCGAAGTCGAGATGACCCAGACCGGTGCGGTCAATCTCAACGAATTGGGCATGGCGGCTCTGGAACGACTGCATCGCGCGCGCAAGCTCGACCACATAGAAATCGTCAAGGCGTTTGATCCGTCCTTGCCCGATGCCGTGGGTGATGAGGACTTATTGCTCCAACTTGTCCTGAACCTGCTCGATAATGCGGCAGATGCGCTCACTTCGCAGCAAGGCGCCCGCATCACGATTGAAACACGGTACGATGCAAGCCATCGAAGTCGGGCATCTTCGGTGTATTCGCCTCTTTTGTTATCAGTCACTGATACAGGACCGGGCATTCCCGAAGCGCTGCAGCCCAACCTGTTCACCCCCTTTGTGACCACAAAGGCCAATGGTGAGGGTCTGGGACTGGCCTTTGCCGCCCGCGTTGCGGAGATGCATTCCGGCCAGCTTGATTATGACAGCGAAAGCGGGCGCACGCGTTTCAATCTGCGTCTTCCCGTTTTCAAAGAGGAGATGGCACGGTGAGCGCACGTATTCTGGTTCTTGAAGATGATGAAAGCCTGAAACGCGTCCTGTCGCGGGCGTTGAGCGTGGCGGGCTTCCAGGTGCGTGCTACGGCTTCACCGGAAACCGCCATCAGCTGGGTGCGCGAAGACCAGGGCGATCTGCTGTTGGCAGACGTCATGCTGGAGGGAACGAATTTTCTCGACCAGCTGAGCCTGGTGACACGCATGCGTCCGGAATTGCCAGTCATCATTATGAGCGCCAATGCCACGGCCTCTACCGCCATTGATGCGGAAAAAGGCGGGGCGTTCGAATATTTGCCCAAGCCTTTTGATCTGGACGATCTGGTTACACACATCCGTACGGCGGTGGGCAAAAAACCCAAAGTACGTGCCAGCGGGGGCGCGTCCGAACCCACCGGCTTTATCGGCCAGTCCGCCGCCATCCAGACGACGTTCAAATCCATCGCGCGCGCGGCATCAAGTGGCGCCCATGTTGTGTTCACGGGCGAAAGCGGGGTCGGCAAACGCCAGGCCGCGGAAGCCTTGTTGAAAGCGTGTGGCCTCGTGATCCGTGAAACACGCGTCATCACGCCGTCTCATTCCGTCGAGGAGACATTCGAATCGACCCAGTCGGGCAAGCCGGTGCTGTGGTTGCGTGTGAATGAGTGGGACGCGGTCCAGCAGCGCGCGGCGCGCGATGCGCTGGATTCGGGAACCAGCCGGGTTATCGCCACCATGACGCCAGGTGAGGGCCATCCTATTGATCCAAACCTGATGGTGCGCCTGAGTGAATACATCATCGATGTTCCACCCCTGCGTGAGCGCCGGGAAGATATCGCTGCCCTTGCCGAAGCCTTTTTGCGCATGTTCTCGCGGCGGGATGGCCGTGACACCGTGGTTCTGGCGCCTGAAGCTCTGGAAAGCCTTCGCCAGGCACCCTGGGCCGGAAATGTCGCCGAATTGCGCTCTGTTCTCTCGCGTCTGATGCTGTCAACACGCGGCACGATTGCCAGTCGTGCCGAAGCTCTGGCCGCTTTGCAAAACCTCAACACCGAAACTGTTGCCGATCTGCCCGGTGCAGCCCGGCAACTGGCTGGCATGGCCCTTCAGAGCGAGGAGGCCCGTCAGGTCGCACTGGATGCACTCGATCGGGCGTTGTTTGAACAAGCCCTTGGCCGTGTGGGCGGCAATCGGTCCAAGGCTGCGGAATTGCTAGGTGTAAACCGCAATACACTCGCGCGTCGGCTGCAGGAGTTAGGGGATGGCAGCGAGGAGGAATAGGCGCCTTGTTGTCTGTGCAGCACGGGTGTTGATATTTCGCAACAGCCGCGCCACACTCCGGCCGGATTCACGCCGGAGCGAGATTGAAACGTCCAGCCGCTACCCAGATCGTTCGATCCCTGTCGCCGCGCTCAATGGCAGCGTTCGGTGTGGGCTTCGTATTATCTCTGACGACGGTCGTTTTTTGCGCGATTGCCACGTTTGGTAATTCGCACTGGTTTTCCCCGTCTGACGAGAACCTGCTGCAAATCCTGTTCATCAACGCCTTCCTGATCATCATCTTGGCGGCGGTTGTTGGCGTGCGTCTGACGCGGCGGATTCGCGGTCGACGGTTTGGTGAACCGGCTCCGCGCCTACACCTGCGCTTTGTGGGACTGTTTTCACTGGCCGCTGCAACGCCGGCCCTGCTGTCCGCAGTGTTTCTGGGTGCTGTGCTCAATCGCGGTGTGGATTACTGGTTCGGCGAACGCGTGAACACGCTGATGGAAGGCGCCGCATCCCTGGCCGCCGAAGTAGTTGAGCGAGAATCCCTGGCTTTTGTCTCCGCGGCTCGGCCCATCTATGGGGATCTGTCCGCCCCCCAGGCGCTCAGGGAAATGGCGACAAGCCGGATTGCCTATACCCAGCGACTGCAAAATCTCGGACGCCTTTATGGCATGGACGGGGTTTGGGTGATCGACAGTGCTGGCACGATCCTGGCGCGTGCAGAAGTGACGCAAGCGGGGCGGTTTTTTATCCCGGACCTCTTGCAAGAAGAGGGGCGGGTGGTCGATGAAGTGCCGCCCCTGGTGCCCTATCAGCTGCCCACACAGACCATGTGGGAAGAGGCCCGTCAGGGTTTGTTCAAGGTCGAGGTTCTGCCCGTCCGCGATGACGGCCGAGTCGTGGTGTGGGGGTTTCAGGCGCTCAACCCCCAGGCCGATATCTTCCTCTACTCAGCGCGTATCATTGATGACGGTTTCCTTCAGCGCTCGGAACAGGCTCTGACCGACTATCGGTCCTTGTCGTCAGACCAGTCCGAGATTCGTGTCACATTCCTCATGGTTTATGCCGAGCTGGCAGCTTTGATCCTGATCGGGGCGATCTGGCTGGGTTTGTCCGCGGCCACACGGGTGGTGACACCCATTTCCCGACTGGTTGCTGCGGCAGAACGTGTGCGGCGGGGTGATCTAGATGCCCGGGTCCAGCTGGGCCGTGAGGGTGATGAAGTTACCGCTCTGGGACGCGCCTTCAATCGCATGACCCGGCAATTGCGTTCCCAAAGACGCGAACTGGTCGAAAGCCATGCCGAGTCCGAACAGCGACGGGCCTTTACCGAAGCGGTCCTGGCCGGTGTTTCCGCCGGGGTTGTGGGTCTGGACCATGAAGACCGGATCACACTGATCAATCGCTCGGCGGTATCGCTACTCGAACCGCGCACGGAAGATCTGGTGGGAGCAACCATCCACGATGTCACACCGGAATTGTGCTCAATCGTGGATGAAGCCCGTCGTCGGCCGGGACTGGTGGCGGACGCACAAATCGATCTGGTCGGCCGGGATGACCAATCGCGCTATCTCAACGCGCGTGCCGCACTGGATGAGGAAGCCGGTCTGATCATCACCTTCGATGATGTCACACGCCTTGTGACCGCTCAGCGCAATGCCGCCTGGCGGGATGTGGCACGCCGGATCGCTCACGAGATCAAGAATCCGCTCACACCGATCCAGCTGTCCGCCGAACGCCTCCAGCGCAAATACCGCAAATACATCGAAGTGGATGGTGAGACGTTCGACCGGTGTACCGATACAATTGTTCGCCAGGTCAGTGATATCGGCCGGATGGTGGATGAATTCTCGTCCTTCGCGCGCATGCCCACACCGCAGGTCGAG
Source organism: Maricaulis sp. D1M11 (assembly GCF_047308265.1). Lineage (NCBI taxonomy): Bacteria > Pseudomonadati > Pseudomonadota > Alphaproteobacteria > Maricaulales > Maricaulaceae > Maricaulis > Maricaulis sp. D1M11. The sequence goes on along the minus strand of NZ_JBKQWY010000003.1, from coordinate 99,746 downwards.
CCCACAGAAATGCTCGATGTCAGTCAGGCGGCTGTGTTTGCGCAGCGTGTCGCGACACCCCAGATCGAGCTGACACATCAGCGGCCTGACAATCCTGTTTGGGCACTCTGCGATGCGCGTCTGGCGCGCCAAGCCCTGACTAATATCCTCAAGAACGCATCGGAAAGCATTCTCGCGCGCATGGATCGTGATAGCGGTGAGGGGCCTCCAGGACGACTGGGGGTGGAGACCCGGTCCGAAGATGGATTCGCGATCATCGAGGTGGTGGATAACGGCTTGGGCTGGCCAACGGCTGACCGTGAACGACTGACAGAACCTTACATGACGACACGCGAAAAAGGCACGGGCCTGGGCCTGGCCATCGTCAAGCGTGTCATGGAAGACCACAAGGGACGATTGGAACTGGGTGTTCCCGACGATCATCCCGGAGCTGTGGTTCGCCTGGTTTTCCCCCTGGCGGATCATGAAGACATACCGACTGAAGAGACCCGGAAAGAGGCATAAGTCATGGCACGCGACATTCTTATTGTTGATGATGAGGCCGATATCCGCGAGCTGATTGCCGGCTTGCTAGAAGATGAGGACTATGAAACCCGCGAGGCGGGGGATGCCGATGGCGCTCTGGCCGAGGTCAAGGCACGTCAGCCGTCCCTCATCATTCTGGATGTCTGGCTTCAGGGCAGTCGTCTGGACGGTCTGGAACTGCTGGAAGAGTTCAAACGGATCAATCCGGATCTGCCGGTGATCGTGATTTCTGGCCATGGCACGATCGAGACCGCCGTTGCCGCAATCCGCAATGGTGCTTATGACTTCCTCGAGAAGCCGTTCAAGAGCGATAAAATGCTGCTCACCGTTGCGCGGGCTTTGGAAACCTCGCGATTGCGGGCCGAGAACCGGGAATTGCGTGAACGCAATGACATCCAGTTCAGCCTGATCGGGCAGTCGACCGGAATTACCCAGGTGCGTCAGCTGATCGAGCGTGTCGCGCCGACCAATAGCCGCGTGATGATTGAGGGGCCATCCGGGGCGGGCAAGGAATTGGTCGCGCGCCTCATCCACCAGGGGTCTCCCCGCGCAGAGGGCACGTTCATTACGGTCTCTGCGCCGGGCATGTCACCGGAGAGTGTGGAAGAGGAATTGTTTGGCCGCGAGGACGGGCAGGGTAAGGTCATCAGCGTCGGCCTGCTGGAACGCGCCCATGGCGGCACGCTCTATCTCGACGAAATCGCCGACATGCCTCTGGAAGTGCAGAGCAAACTCCTGCGTTTGCTGGTGGAGCAGCGCTTCCGCCGCCAGGGCGGATCGGCCGATGTTCAGGTCTCCGTCCGTGTCATCTCCAGCTCAGCCCGCGATCTGCGCCAGGCCATCATGGATGGCCGTTTCCGTGAGGATCTCTATCACCGCTTGGCCGTGGTACCGATCAAGGTGCCGGCCCTGGCCGAACGACGCGAGGATATCCCGAACCTCGTCGGGCATTTCCTGGAACGTCTGACATCGGTGTCCGGCCTGGCCACGCGCGAGATTGGCGAGGATACAATGGCGGCCCTGCAGGCGCATAACTGGCCGGGGAATGTGCGTCAGTTGCGCAATAATGTGGAACGTCTTCTGATCTTGGCCACGGGTCAGCCTGATCAGCCGATCACGCTGGATTCCCTGCCGTCCGAAGTCGTCACGCGCGACACCCAGGATGCCGGATTTGATGCCGAGAAAATGATCGCTCTATCCCTGCGGGAGGCGCGGGAAAGCTTCGAGCGCGAATATCTCAAGGCCCAGATTGACCGGTTCGGCGGGAACATCTCTCGCACCGCCGCTTTCATCGGCATGGAACGCTCCGCTCTGCACCGCAAACTGAAATCTCTGGGTGTGGGAAACACAAACCGTGATAACGGTGGGACGAGCTAACAAAGACAGGACGGCGCGATGCGAGCGATTGTCTGTGGCGCAGGTCGGGTCGGGTATGGCATTGCCCGGACCCTGGCCCGCGAGGGAAATGCCGTAACTGTGGTCGACTGGTCAGCCGAGCTGATCGAGAAAGTCACAACCGATCTCGATGTTCGCGGCGTGGTGGGGCATGGCTCTCATCCCGATGTGCTCGAACGTGCCGGGGCGGGCGAAGCCGATCTGATCGTTGCGGTCACCTATTCGGACGAAACCAATATGGTTGCGTGCCAGGTGGCCCACTCCTTGTTCGAAACCCCCATGAAAATCGCGCGGGTTCGGGCCCAGAACTATCTGGATCCAGCCTGGTCCGACCTGTTCAATACAGGCAATTTGCCGATTGATGTGGTCATCTCGCCAGAACTGGAAGTCGGGCGGGCCATCCTCCAGCGGGTTGAAACACCCGGTGCGTTCAATACCGCCGTTTTTTCGGGCGGACGCGTCCAGTTATTGGGACTGCGGCTGGATGAGCACTCCCCTGTCGCCGGCTCGACGACCGAGCAATTGATGGAGCTCTTCCCGGATCTGCGTCTGGCGGTGGTCGGGGTGCAGCGTGAGAAAACTCTCTTCATCCCGGAGATGACCGATCCACTCCTTGCCGGGGATGATGTGTATGTCGTCACCGAGAGCAAGCAGGTCCGGCGGATTCTGGATATTTTTGGACGCGATTCCGAAAAAGCACGTCGGGTCGTGGTGATCGGGGGCGGGAATATTGGCCTCTATGTCGCCCGGGCTCTGGAGCGAGCCGGGGGTGTAAAAGTTCGTCTGATCGAACGCGACAAGGCCCAGGCCGAAGCAGCGGCCGACAAGCTCAAGCGTACCGTTGTGCTTTATGGGGATGCCCTGGACACCAAACTCCTCAAGGAAGCGGGCGTCCAGGATGCCGAACTGGTGGTTTGCGTGACCAATGATGACAAGGTCAACATGCTCTCCGCCGTGATGTCGAAGCGCGAGGGTGCGGAACGCACACTCAGCCTGATCAATGAACGCACGTTCGAGGGTTTACGCAAACCGCTCGGCATCGACGTGCTGATCGATCCGCGTGCGGCGACAGTCTCGACCATTCTCCAGCATATTCGCCGTGGACGGATCACCGGGCTGCAATCACTCGGCGGGGGCCAGGCTGAAGCCGTGGAAGGCATAGCCCTTAAAACCTCGCCGCTTGTGGGCAAATCGATCGATGCGCTGGACCTTCCCGATGGGGTGGCCCTGGGCGCTGTGGTGCGTGAAGGTGAGGTGATCCTGCCGTGTGATGAAGGGCGGGTTCGGGAAAATGATCGCGTCCTCTTGTTCTGCAACAAGGCCCTCATACCCAAGGTCGAACACCTCTTCCGCGTCAGTCTGGACTATTTCTAGGCACAATGGCCTTTCCCGCCCTTATCCGTCCGCTGAGCGGATTCTGGATCGCCCTGGGAGTGATGGCGGCCCTCAACGCCCTGTTTGCCATGGCCTGGAACGAGCCGGTCATGGTGGTGGCCTTTCTCACCCTCTCGCTCCTGTGTGTGTTTTTCGCTGGCATGGTTTTGCTGCTCACACGCGGACTGAGCTCCCGGGCAGGGACATCCGATGCTCTGGTCCTGGGGCTTCTGGTCTGGATATCCGGGCCGCTATTGGCCGCCTTGCCTTTCTTGTCCACGCCGCAATTCACATTCGAACAGGCCGTGTTCGAGGCGGTCTCTGCTTTCACGACTACCGGGGCCATTCTGCATCCCCCCGAGGCCCTGCCGCAAAGCCTTGTCTTCTGGCGTCACCTCCTGGCAGGCCTGGGCGGACTGGTCACACTCATCATGGCGACCGCCTTGCTTGCCGCTCTGGACCGCAATGGCCCGGGTGTGCGCCGGTCCTTCCTTCTGACCCTCAATCCCGACAATGTGTTTGCCCATCTGCCCATCGCGGCGCGCCGGATCGCCATGGTCTATGGCGTGATGATCCTGGTGGTCGCCGGATTATTGATTCTGGACGGCCAGACCGGCCCCGATGCCTTGGCTTTCGCCTTGTCGGGCCTGTCGACGGCGGGTCTGATGCCGTTTTCCGGTGCGCTGGGTGATGACCTGTCCGGGTTTGGCCTGTTTGTCCTGGCCGTGGCTAGCCTGGCGGGGGCTTTGAATATAGCGATCTTCTGGGATGCTCTGCGGGACCGCCGTGCCTTGCTGGATCCGGATCTCGCCGCCCTGGCCGTCATGGTCCTCGCACTCGCGCTTGTCTTCATGATTGTGGATATGGACCATGTGTTTGATCGCGTATTCGATGCGATTTTCATCGTCACCACAAGCGGTTGGCAAATTCATGAAGGTCAGATCCCCGTGCCGGTTGCCGCGCTGTTTGCGGTTTTAATTGGCGGTGCAGCCGCGTCCACGGCAGGAGGGGTGAAAGTGTCGCGTGTCTTCCTGCTCTGGTGGCGCATGGGCGCTGAGCTGAACAAGCTGATGGACCCGTCAGGCATTCAACGCGTGAAGTTTCGCGGACGCCATGTCGCCGATTCCCTTTTGATCACCATCTGGTCCTATGTATTGGGATTTGCAGCGGTTCTCGGCCTGGGAGGCCTGCTGGTCGCGCTCCAGGGCGTCTCGTTTGAGCCGGCCTTTTCCGTGACCGTGGCCGCCTTGTCCAATACCGGCCCGCTATTTGCCCAGACGGGGGAGGGGCATGCGTGGTCCACCTTGCCCAAGCCGGTCTACCACATCCTTATTCCGGTCATGATTTTGGGGCGTCTGGAAGTTCTGGCGGGATTGGCCGCTATCTGGGCCCTTGTGATCCGTCGTTAGCAGAGATTTCCCATGACCCGTTTTGCCTATGTCAATGGACGTTTCGTGCCGCATCAACACGCCAGCGTGCATGTGGAGGATCGTGGTTATCAGTTTGCCGACGCCGTTTATGAAGTCTGGAGTGTCTCTGAAGGGCAGCTGCGTGATGCGCGAGGGCATTTTGCGCGTCTGTGGCGATCACTCGATGCACTCGCCATCCGTCATCCGTTAAAGGAAGCCAGTCTCCGCCTGATCATCGGTGAGCTGCTCCGGCGCAATCGGGTCCGCGACGGCCTGGTCTATCTCCAGATCAGTCGGGGAGTGGCACGTCGGGATCATTTATTCCCGCATCCTGATACGCCGCCCAGCCTGGTTTTGACGTGCAAGCGCGTGGACCCTCGCAAGGGGGATGCTGTCGCCGAGACGGGCATTTCCGTGATCTCGCATCCGGATCAACGCTGGGACCGGTGCGATATCAAGACGGTCAATTTGTTACCCAATGTTCTGGCCAAACAGGCCGGGCGCGAAGCGGGAGCGGGTGAGGTCTGGCTCACACAGCCCGATGGACATGTCACGGAGGCGACCTCGTCGAATGCCTGGATAGTGACGGCGGAGGGTGAGCTGGTAACGCACCCCGCGACGTCCGACATATTGGGCGGGATTACCCGCGCGAGCCTGATCGAGATTGCCCGTGAACGGGGGATCGTGGTGCATGAGCGGGCCTTCACACTCGACGAGGCTAAACGGGCACGTGAGGCCTTTGTCACATCCGCAACCCGCTACGTGACGCCGGTCACACAGATCGATGGCACAGTCATCGGCAATGGAATGCCCGGCTCCGTCGCTTTGGCGCTACGAGATGCATATTTATCACGTGAATTGCGGTGATTACGCGGATTCCTTCCGGTTAACCGCTTGCAGGACACATGATCTGGCGTATACCCTTTACACGAATCGCTTGGAAAAAGCGGCACATGCGGAGCAAATATGCCCAACGATAAAAAACAAAACCTTCAGGACGTCTTTCTCAACGCGGTGCGTAAATCAAAGACACCCCTGACCATCTTTCTCGTCAATGGTGTGAAGCTGCAGGGAATTGTCACCTGGTTCGACAATTTCTGTGTATTGCTTCGCCGCGACGGCCAGTCTCAACTGGTCTACAAGCATGCGATCTCCACGATCATGCCGGCTCAGCCGGTCCAGCTATTTGATGCTGAAAAGATCGAAGAGGACGAGGTCGCTGAAGGCGCTTCCGATTGATTGAACGTGAAGTCCCGGCCAGCCGGGCGATCGTTATTCATCCTGCAACCCGCGAACAGGCCGGGCGCGCTGAGGCACGTCTGACCGAAGCCTGTGGCCTGGCTGAAGCGCTCGACCTTGTTCTGGCCGACAGCTTCATCCTGCCGATGCGCAAGATCGAGCCTGGCCGGTTTTTCGGTGCGGGCAAGGTCGAGGATATCAAACAGCAAATCACGGAATCCGAGGCGACGGTGGCGGTGCTGGATACGGCCCTGACGCCTGTCCAGCAACGCAATCTGGAACGCGCCTGGAATGTGAAGGTCATCGACCGGACCGGGTTGATCCTCGAGATTTTCGGTCAACGTGCGCGCACCAAGGAGGGTGTGCTGCAGGTCGAACTGGCGCGCCTGGCCTATGAACGTTCACGCCTTGTGCGCACTTGGACCCACCTGGAGCGCCAGCGCGGGGGCCGTGGCTTCCTGGCCGGTCCGGGGGAAACCCAGATCGAAACAGACCGTCGTCTCCTGGCGGAAAAAATGTCCAAACTTCGCCGTCAGCTGGATGATGTGCGACGCACCCGGGCGCTCCACCGCTCCAAGCGGGATGCCGTGCCCTATCCCACAATCGCACTGGTCGGGTACACCAATGCCGGTAAATCTACGCTGTTCAATCGGTTGACCGGTGCCGATGTCCTGGCCAAGGACATGCCGTTCGCCACGCTTGATCCGACCGTTCGGGCCCTGCGCCTGCCCAATGGTCAACCGGTCCTGTTGTCTGACACGGTAGGTTTTATCACGGACCTGCCAACGGAGCTGATTGCCGCCTTCCGGGCGACGCTCGAAGAGGTGCGTGAGGCTGACCTTCTCGTTCACGTGATCGATGCGTCAGACCCTGACCATGAAGGCCGTATCAAGGATGTCGAAAGCGTGCTGGACGCGATCGAGGCGGGCCGGGCTCATGACCAGACCCAGATCGATGTCTGGAACAAGATCGACGCGCTGGACATGGAAGATGATGCGGATTTCGATACGCTCGCGCATATCCGGTCCCTGACGGTCCACAAGCCCGATCATTTCTCGGTATCGGCTGTCACAGGGCAGGGGTTAGAGACCCTGCTCGATGCGCTTGCCGAAGGTCTCGATGGGGCGGTTGAGATGCTGGCTGTCGACCTGCCACCCCAGGCCGCTCGTGCCCATGCCTGGCTCCATGCCAATGGCGAGGTGATCGACGACACAATCGATCCGGATACCGGTCATTTTGTGGGACGTTTCCGTTTGACACCAGCGGATATGGGGCGGTTCCGGGCTGAGTTCCCGGACTATATCGATCCCTTGCCCGTCAAGGCGCCTTACGAGGACTGAACGCTTTCCAGGCCGGCTTTCTCCAACGCCTTGGCATCGCTCCACAAGGCCTCCATCTCGTCCAGACTGGCATCGTCCGTTGTGCGTCCCTGGGTTTTTAGCTGGGTCTCGATATACCGGAAACGCCGCTCGAATTTGGCATTGGCGCCGCGTGCAGACGCATCAACGTCTACATCAAGTTTGCGCCCAAGATTGGTGATTACAAAGAGGAAATCACCAAGCTCCTCTTCAATGTGGGCAGCTGATTTCTCGGTGATCGCCTCACGCAGTTCTGCAAGTTCCTCATCAACCTTCTCCAGGACACGGTCTGCATCGGGCCAGTCAAAACCGACACGTGCAGCGCGTTTTTGCAGTTTCTGGGCGCGTTTGAGAGCGGGCAGTCCGACCGGGACATCATCGAGCGCACTCTCGCCCTTGTTGCGCGCCGAGCGCTCGCGGGCCTTCTGGGCTTCCCATTCCTCGGTCTGGGTATCGCTGTCGCGGGTCGCGGCATCGCCGAACACGTGAGGGTGACGACGGATCATCTTGTCATTGATCGACCGGGCGACATCATCGAAATCGAACAGCCCGGCTTCCTTGGCCATCTGGGCATGAAAGACCACTTGCAACAATAGATCGCCCAGCTCGTCCTTGAGCTCGGCATGGTCCTCGCGCTCGATCGCATCGGCCACCTCATAGGCTTCTTCGATCGTATAGGGCGCGATGGATTTGAAATCCTGCTCCACATCCCACGGGCAACCTGTGTCCGGGTCACGGAGGCGCGCCATGATAGACAGCAATTCCTCGATCGGTGGGGTTTGGGACATGACGCACTCCAGAATGGGCTGAACACGTGTCAGCTAATGTGCTTTGGGCACTGGAGCAAGGTCGCCAGAAGCGCCCGGCCGGGATGGGTGAACACATGTCATTGCCCCATTAACCGCCGTGTGATTGGGTGCGGTGTCTGTCTGAGGAGTATGACATGCGGCTTCACTGGTCGATCTGGATTGCACCTGTCACCCTTCTTGTTCTTGCCCTGGTGATTGCCCTTCGCCCTCTGCCTGAGAGCGGGCGCTCTTCCGCATTGCCACCGGATGATACGCTGGCCCGACTGAGCACCGCCGAGAGAGGCCTGTACTACTTTGTGGCGGGTGATTATGGCGCCATCAGCATGGATAGTCTGGAGCGCTCAGCCATTCCTTTTCGCCTGGTCGCGACACTCCTGACGCTGCATCACGTCGAGGGTGATGCCGCGGCGGCCGATGCGGACAGCCTCAGAGCGGCCTTTCAAACCTGGGGTCTGATGTCGCCCCGACAGATTGCCAACTGGCCCGATCATCTTGATCCCCCTGTTTTGTCGGCACCTTTGGGACTGACAACCGCACCGGTCGGTCCAGGCATGCCGCCTGTCCGTGTGGAGGGGGCCAATCTCAATTGCGCCTTCTGTCATGCCAGTCCGGCCTATGACGCGTCCGGACGGCCGGACCCAAATTCGGCCTGGCTGGGCGTGCCCAATGCCTCCATCAATCTGGAGGGTTATCTGGACGCCGTGTACTCGGCATTTCAGACCCAGGCGGATCATCCAGAGCTGTTCGAGGTGATGCGGCGGCTGTTTCCGCAGATGACCTTTCAGGAGGAGTTCACGCTCCGGTATTTTGTTCTGCCCATGGCTCGTTCGCGCATGGCCGAACTTGAAGCCACAACGGGTCGCGCCTTGCCGTACAGTGGAGGGTTTCCGGGCGCGACAAACGGTCTGGACCCGATGATGGCCCGGCTGGGCATGCTACCCGATGGTCATGTGGTGGCTCTGAGCCCGTTCAATTCCATTCCCAACCTGGACGGTCGCGAATTCAGAACCCGTTTCCTCAATTCCGGCATTTACACCGTGCGCGGGGATGATGATCCGGATCGTGTCCTGCAGGCTGAAGACATCACACCGGACCATCTTGACGCCCTGGGGGCGATAGCGGCCTATTTCACTGTGCCGTCCATGGGGCTGAGCATGGAGGAGGCGGGCGCGATCATCCCGCAAGCCCAGTCGGCCTTGCATTTACTGGCCCAGCTGGACACACCGGCCTTCCCCGGTCCGGTTGATCGTGCGCGGGCTGAAGATGGCTTCGCGCTCTATCAAGAGGCCTGTGCGCACTGCCATGGGGATTATGTGGCTACAGGTGAAGGGTATGAGCTGGTGCGTTATCCCAACACCCTCCACGATGTGGGAAGCGATCGTGTGCGCCTCGACCTGGTGGATCAGACCGTAATCGATGCCTTGATGGCAACCTCCATGGCCGATTGGGTCGAAGCACAGGTCTCCCAGGGCTATGCGGCCCCGCCTCTTAACGGGATCTGGGCGAGTGCGCCGTATCTTCACAATGGTTCGGTCCCAACTCTGGCCCATTTGCTGGATCCCGAGACGCGACCGGTGCAGTTCGAGGCCGGTGGGCATGATCTCGATTTTGATCGTGTCGGTCTGGATCTCGTGGAAACCGCGCCTGGCGTGTGGCGGCAACCGCGCGATCAGGGTGAGCCCTGGTCACGCCCGGTTATGATCGACACCCGTGCGCCGGGTATGGGGCATCAAGGACATGAAGCCGAGTTTTCAAATCTAACAGCGGAAGAACGTTTGCGCTTGATAGAATTTATGAAATTAATTTAGTGGCTTGCGCTAAATACTTCAGAAACTGGACGACGATAGCGCCAGCTGGCACGACCGGGTTTGGGCACGCCGATCCGGAAGACATTGATCAATCGGCGATCATCAGAAATGCCGTAAACCCGCGACAAGTGCTGGCGGGTGTCGACGTCGTCCGCCAGAACCGCCATGGGGCAGGCATCACATCCGGCTGCGGTGATATTCAGCCAAGCCCGATAGAAAGCCCGGCCGGATGTAACAGGGTCTTCGTCCGCGGGGCGATGGAACAAGCCGATTGCCGTTGACGACCGGGTCTTGTCACGCTCCGACAAGGCCAATCCGGCCAGGCCCAGCCTGTCGACGAGATGAAACACGCCGGGCTTCATGACAATGGCCGCCAGTCGCGCCTCAAGGCCTGACAAATCCATCGACCGCGCATTCAGCCCATCGGTCAACCAATTGGGATGATTGCGTGTAAAGCGCATCCAATGGACAAGTTCGGCGCGGTAATCGGCCTGACGAAACACGTCCATGGACATTGAATCATTCAGCTCTGCAACGTCCTCAATGGCCCGTTCATCGGTCAGCAGACGCAGATCCGGGCGTTCGGCGACCATATCCGTCAGCGTCCGGGTCTGTGAGGCACAGGCCGGTGCAAAACCACCTCGCCAGGTCAGGCGTCGCTGGACCAGAGGCACACGATGATCTTCCCGTGAACTGGAGGCCAAAAACCGAATGCGGGCAATCTCGCCTTTGGCAGGCCCGGATGCCAGATCGGTATCGATGCTCAGCCCGGCGGCACTGGCCGCCAGGGAGAGGCCTTCCAGGCCAGCGCCCAGGCTCATCGCAACATCCCGGCCTTCCGGGTCACCCACTGGAAGAGTGCGATCGGGATCCGCGCTCAAGGCGAGTGTATCACCATCCCAGGCCCAAAGCGCGGGCTGGATATTGTGCACCGTCGGGGCCAGTCCGGCGCTCTCGACAAGCGTTGAGATCAAGGCTGTTGCGGGACGTGTCATGCGGTTGCGCGGTCCTGTGTGACAGCCCGGTCAGAATGACGGAGCCGGGTGTGCCGCATGGATCATTCGGGCCATGCGGGCCACCAGTCTGAGATAGCCTGTTATTGCGTCACCATCGCGAAAGGGGGGCGCGGACGCGACCACAAGGCGAGGCGGGACTGTGTCTATAAAAATGGCGTGGGTCGAACGTGTGCGGACAAACAGATCGCTGAGCTGTTCGCGCACGGCCTTGCCCGGTCGATGTCCGTCTTGCCCGTCCAGATGCGCCTGGGTCAGAACCGGGCGTCGTTCGAACACCTCCCGAAAGGCGTTCAGATCGTAATCTGCAAGGTGTTGGGCTGAAAGCGTGCGTGCGCCGCGAACCAGTTCGACGGACAGGGCGTCCTTGAGGAAGTGCGACACCGTATCTGTTCGGGCATGCGCCAGGAGATCAGCAGCATCCTGACGTCTTTGCTGACCCTGGCCCTCCACCAGACGAACGAGAATGGCGAGAGTCAGAAAGATTGACACCAAAATGCCCGCATAGGGCAGAAGTTCGTCGAAATCCTGCAATCCCAGCACGGCAATGGTGATCAGGAGCAAGGTGAGCACCGCAAGCCCCATGATCACAAATGTTGTGACGAAGGCGAGGGCGCTGACCCGACCTGAACCGATAAACACCAGGACATAGGCGGCTGAGAGAATGCCGATGGCCCCCAGGCGTGCGGGCAGATCGATAATTTCAGGGAAATCCGTCGCCAGCAGGGGCAGGATCAATAAGAGCGTGATGCCGAAACTATCGGCAATCCGGTTTTCACCCGGTGAGATACGACGACGTTTGCGAAAGGCGAGCCAGACAAGGCAGTAGGCGTAGATGGCCGCATGAAAACCGGCGAAAACATACGTGAAGACGGGTTCAAAGCGCGCACTTCCGGTAAAAGTGGCGAGAATTCCGGTGACCAGGGAGGCGGCGGCGATGAATTTAACCGGGGCGGGCGCGTGCTGGCGCAAAATGCCTTCGACGGTGATCAGCACCAGAAGGGGTATGGTGAAACCGGGTATAAGGGGCAGGCGTTCGGTCAACGGTCCCGGTAGCATCCAGTTGAGTGAACGACCGACCAGCAGCAGGACCAGAAACAGCGCAAGCCAGCTGGCCCGTATCTCCAGCCGATTCAGGGGCCTGCGCTGTAACAGGTCGAGCCAGAGCGCGACTACGCCGGCACAACACACCAGATTGATGGCGATCGAGGGGATCATGCCCCCTCATCCATCAGCTTGCGGATTGCGGAACGGGCGAGGGCGCGCATCCAGCCCGCCAGGGGCTCTGGCAGGGGGCGCTCGGTCCGGCCTTTGAACGGGTTGAAGAAATACCCCCGATAATCCGCACCGCCCGACCGGCCAATCACCCGGTGGAGCACTTCATAGGCCATCAGATTGCCGGTCAAAATCACCATGGGCGCAAAGGACATGCGCGAGCGCTTGCCGGCTGCCAACTCTGCGGCAAGTTCCAGATCGATATGATGGCGCGAGGACGAAACGGACATCACATGTGACAGTTCGCCGAGGAAACACGCGGCCAGATCCGCGTCGCTCCAGGCTTCGGGGGCTTTGTTGCGTGTCGGATAGGCGAGCCACTCCTCGGGCATCGGGTCGTTTGGACGGGTGACATAGACACTCGGGAAGGCGGCCGCATAGGCGTCGATCAGGGTCAGCCCGGCCGCCCGGCAGGCGCGATAGAGCCGGACCGTGGCCGCGATATCGTCCATGCCATTCACCACGATATCGGAAGCCGTCAGGATGGCATCGAGGTGGTCGGGCCAGCGCGTATCATAGAGGGTAATATGGATATCGGGATTGATCTTGAGCAATCCCTGGCGCGTCGCCTCGGTCTTGTCGACACCGACTGTGTCGAGGGTCGCGAAGACCTGACGATTGAGATTGGAGATTTCAAACTCGTCCGCGTCCGCCAGGATGACATGGCCGATCCCCGCGCGCGCCAGGCTTTGCAGACAGGCTCCGCCCATGCCACCGGTTCCGCAGACAAACACGGTGGCCTTTGAGATCCGGTCTTGCTCTTGCGCGCTGACAAAGCCGAGATTGCGGGTTGTCATCTCGCCATAGTCGAAGTCAACCATGATCCACCGGCCTTTCTTTATGCGCTCGAGCCGGTCTCAACCCACCCCAGGCCCGTTTGTCGTTGAACCAGTGCAGGACCGGCAGGAAAAGGCTTTGAAAGCCAAAGAAAAACAGGCCCAGTATGGGCGCGAGCCCCAGGCCCTGAGGTGCGATGCGCGTGCAATAGTGACGCAGCGCCTCCACATCCAGTCGGCCGATCTGCAGGAAATCATCCCCGCGATCATAATCCAGCTGGGTGCCACACATCGTGTTGAACACGTCCTTGCGGTGTTTGGGCGCGTCTTCGAAGCGTTTTTTCAGATGATCCGAGCCACCGGTATAGGCATTGGCGATCACGAAGCTTTGCTCATCGAAATCCGCCTCTGTTCCGACACCGAACGCTGCGCGATGCTCGGTCATGATCCGGCGCGCCATCAAGAGGTGTTCGAAACTGCGGCGTGACCGGGGAAGGGGTGAGGGATAGACGTCAGAATACATTTCCGAGACCAGTCCGACGACCGCCGGGACCTGGGTCACGGACGAAATCCATATGGGCCTGAACTGGTTTCTGATCAGCAAAATGGCGCACGCCAGTCCATAGAGTACGGCAGAGAGGCCGCCTTGACGCGCATCGGGATCCACCATCACCAATCCCAGATGAAGGACGGATCGTGTTTCACCGCGAATGCTCATATCCAGGATGGGAAGACTGTTAAACGCGACCGGATCGCCAGTCTTACGATTATAGAGCAGGGTGATCAGGGTGCGGTCCAGGGCACCACTGGTGTCATCGAACACCCCATAATCCAGATCATCACCATCCAGTGTCTTGCCCGCGATCGCGCGAAGATCGCCGAGCAGGCGCGAGCGCGCCGTGTCATCCAGATGCAGACCCGGGCGCTCCACAATCCACGCCTTGAGCCCGCCGCCTAGTGGGAGATGAACAGACAGGTGAGCGGGCGATGGAGTGGGCTGGGTCATGGCGATCTGACGATGTGATCCGTGATCTGCAATCTCATCTGATGCGCGCGAGTTGTCCAGCTTCAAGCGAGGGATGAATCTGGATTTCCGCCTCAGTTGGAACGTGACCTTGAAGGCCGAAGTTTGGTGTTCGGTCCCAACAGGGCGACTTCATCTGTTACTCAAATGGGCCGGAATTGACATTAGCACAATGCGCATAATAAATATTATGAGAAGCAACAATTATTCAATCAACAGAATGGGTTGAGTTATTCAGGCGCGTAAAAGGCGGAAACGGGATCTACAGCGAGTATTCGAGTGTGTCGTGGATCTGAGTTATGCTCAGACCATCAAAACCCGGGCGTACATGCGCCGGCAGGCGTCGGGACAACGCGTCATAATCGAGCGTAATGTGCATGTTTGTGAGAACGGCCTCTCGCACCCCCACCCGTTCGATGGCAGCGAGAGCATCGCTCACAGAGAAATGCGTGGGATGGGATTCATCTCGCAAGGCGTCAACGATCCAGCAGCGAAGATCCTTGAGGATATTCCGGCTTTCGTCCGGCAAGGCATTGATGTCGGAGGAATAGGCCAGGTCGGCAAAACGATAGCCCACAGAACGGATCCATCCATGATCCTGATCAAACGGAATAGCCTCGATCAAGCCGCCCGGCCCCTCGACATGAACCGGCTCACCATGGTTGGGCAATCGCCGATGGTCGAGGATTGCGGGATAGGGCGAATTGGGCCGGGCGGTGAACGCATAGCCAAATCTCTGCACCAGGGTTTCGGCGGTCGGACCATCGGTCCAGACGGGAATACGCTGTTTTTGAAGGAGCGCGAAGGCGCGAAGATCGTCTAGCCCATGCGTCTGATCGGCATGGTCATGGGAGATCAGTACCGCGTCCAGACGGGGAACCCGCGCCGAGATCATCTGTTCGCGAAAATCCGGAGACGTGTCCACGACCAGGCGTGTCACGGCAACACCCTCTTTCATCGCCTCGAGCGTTTCGGCCCGTTCAACAAGGACCGAGCAACGGCGACGGCGGTTTTTGGGGTTGGATGGATCACACGCCCCCCAATCCCCATTGGCACGCGGTACGCCGCCGGACGATCCGGACCCCAAAAGCGTGATGCGGTGCACCCCGTTCATGGTCGAGACACCCGGTCAAACAGGTCAAAGAAATTGGCGGTCGTCCGCGCCTCGGTCTCGTCCAGTGTCCACCCTTTGGTGTCGGCCAAGCCCTGGGCCACATGGGGCAGAAAAGAGGGTTCACAGCGGCGCCCCCGCAACGGCACAGGCGCCAGATAGGGACAATCCGTCTCGATGATGACCTTGTCGTCGGGTACATCCTCACGAAAGACCTGCCGGACATCCTCGGCCTTCTTGAAAGTGATAATGCCCGATGCCGCAAACCAGGCCCCCAGCCGGGCGGCGCGGCGCGCCAGCTCAGACCCGCCTGTGTAACAGTGCAGGAGCGGCCGGAACGCGCCCTTCCCCATTTCCTCTTCCAGGAGATCGGCCATGGCCGTGTCGGCTTCGCGGCAGTGCAGGATCAATGGCAAATCCATGCGGCGCGCGACGTCGATATGGGTTTTCAGACTCTGATACTGTTCAGCTTCAGGGCTGTAGCCGTAGTGGAAATCCAGTCCGGTTTCACCAATGCCCACGACTTTAGGATGGCGCGCCATCTCCATCAATTCATCAGCCGTGATATCGGGTCGATCCTTGGCATGATGCGGATGGGCGCCGACTGAACAATAGATATCCTCATGCTGTTCCGCGATGGCCGAGACGGCTTCGAAATCTGTCAGCTTGCAGCAAATCGCAATCATACGGCCGATATTGGCTTCGCGGGCGCGAGCAATGACGGCGTCAAGATCCTCGGCGAAATCCTCACCATGCAGGTTGACGTGACTATCGATGAACATGGCCTCTTCCGGATCTGTCTGAATTAGCGTCGCGCGGCACGAACCTGGGCAGAAGCCTGGCGGATCAGTCCGATTGCGCTGAGTGCGGTCTGTTTGGCATCCAGATAGAGCGCATCGGCATCGCGTACCAGTGCGGAAACCTCATCCCAAGCCTTGAGCCATGGTGTCGGGTCCTCACCATCAGCGGCCAGGCTGCGCGCCTCATCCTTGAAGCGGGTCTGGAGGTTTTCGTAAAACACCGGGCGCCGAGCCTCGCTGCCTTTGGCCGAGAGTTGATCTGCCATGCGCCGGATGTCGCTGTCTGTCAGATTGGTGCCCGAGCGGATCATGCTGTCCACCTCGCGGGCCATGCTCACCCCACCCGACTGGATCAGGGCCATAGCCCGCCCGGGAGCGTTGCGGGCCAGTGTTGTCGCAGCCTCGATCACGGACGGATCATCCAGATCGGATTGTGCAGACAGCCAGTCGCGCGTGACACCGGCTTCGGGTGGACGAAGGTCGAGCTTGCGGCATCGCGAGCGGATCGTCGCGGGCAATCGACCGGGCGAATGGGCCAGCAAAAACAGGATTCCACGTAGAGGCGGTTCTTCAAGAGTTTTAAGTAACGCATTGGCGGAATTGACGTTCATGTCATCAGCTGCGTCCACCAGACAGACGCGCCATCCACCCTGCCCGGCGCTTTTGGAGAAAAACTCCGGAGCGCGACGCGCCTCCTCAATTGTGATTTCGGCACGCCATCTCTTGCGCTTGTCATCATAGGGACGGCGCAGGAGCAGCAAATCGGGATTGGCCTCGGCCTCAATGGTCTGACACACCGGATCATCCGGGCTAGAGCCCAATACACCATGACGGTCATCCGGCCGGGCTCCGAGAACGCGACGGGCTGCCCGCCAGGCCCATGTGGCCTTTCCGACACCGCGCGGTCCGGTGATCAGCCAGGCATGGTGCAGACGACCACTGGACCAAGCATCACAAAAGGCCTGTTCAGCGGCCTCCTGACCCATAAGATCATATCGTTCACGCGGGTGAAGACAGCCGGGTTGCTGGTCCGAGGTGATATCGGCGTCCGTGCTCACGAGGTCGCGGCCTCTAGGTGATCCGACACGGCCTGAATGGCCTGGGCGAGAACGGTTTCCGCGGGCTGTGCGCCATCGATCACGATACAGCGGTGCGGCTCGGCATCGGCAATGTCGAGAAAAGCCTGGCGTAAACGGGCATGAAAACTTCCAGCCTGTTTTTCAAACCGGGTGACGTCCTCACCGCGCGCCTGGGTACGAGCAATGCCCACATCGGGATCCAGATCGACAACCAGCGTCAGGTCGGGCGCGAAATCATCCAGAACCAGCGCGTGGAGACGTTTGATCACGTCAGCGTCCAGACCGCCCGCCGCGCCTTGATAGGCGAGCGTGCTGTCGGCAAACCGGTCTGAAATCACCCAGCTGCCGCGAGACAAGGCCGGTTCGATCAGGCGCTCCACATGATCGAGACGCGCGGCATACATCAACAAGGCCTCGGTTTTGGCAGACCAGCGATCAGTCTCGCCCGTTACCAGCAAATCGCGCAGGGCCTCGGCACCCGGCGTGCCGCCGGGCTCGCGTGTAAGAACCACATCCACACCCCTGGTTTCAAGAGCGCCAGCCAAACCTTTGATGAGAGTTGATTTTCCTGCGCCCTCTCCACCTTCAATCGAGATGAAACGGCCACGAGTGATGGGAGTCGTCTGCGCCATGTGTCAAAGATCGCCGCGGATGAGATGGGCCAATGCCGTTCCGATACGCCCCATAAGGCCTTTTTTCTCGACGGTATCAGCCGCTTCGACAGGATAGCGTCGTGTGGCTTCGCCCGGGATTTCGACGACAAGCGCTCCCACCACATCGCCCTCCATGACCGGAGCCTGGAGCGGCCCCTCATACTCCACTGCCACCGTGAGACCCCGACGCGCGCGGCGATGCATGCCCACAGCCACATCATCGGACACGCGAAGGCTGACCGTGTCACTGACGCCCATGAATACGGCGGCTGTTTCGCCGACATCAGCGCCAGCCTCAAAGAGGTCATAGATATCAAAATCATTGAGCGCGGCGCGCATCATGCGTTCCGCTTCATCGGCGCGAGCTGAATTGGACTCCATGCCGTTGAACACGATGATCCGACGTTCGCCATCCCGCACCGCTGTGCCCACCAGGCCATATCCGCTTTCTTCTGTATGGCCGGTTTTCAGGCCGTCGGCGTCGGGCATCACACCAAGAAGCGGATTGCGATTGCGCTGGGTGATGCCGTTATGCGTGAAACTCCGCTCGGCCCAAATACCATAATGGTCCGGATGGTCACGAATGATGATACGGGCCAGTTCGGCCAGGTCTTCAGCAGAAATCCGGTGATCAGGATGTGGCCAGCCGGTGGAATTGGCGAAAGACGCGCTGGTCAGACCCAGCTCGTGGGCGCGATCCGTCATGTCACGCGCAAAGGCCTCCTCCGAGCCCGACAGGGCCTCGGCGACAACAATACACGCATCATTGCCGGACTGGATGATGATGCCACGCAGAAGATCCTCCACGCGCGCCCGGCTATTGACCTCGAGAAACATGGTGGATGAGCCTGACGCAGCACCGCCGCGACGCCAGGCATTTTCGCTAACTGGCAGGGTGTCGTCGAGCGACAGGCGTCCATCATCAATGGCCTCCAGCAGCATGAGCACGGTCATCAGCTTGCTCATCGACGCAGGCGGCAAAGCCACATCCCCATTGAGATCAAAAAGGATCTCGCCAGTTTCGTAATCCATGATCACGGCGTGTTCGGCCCGGGTTTCGAACGTGTTTTGAGCCAGAGCGGGGCTCATACACAGGCCGACCACAACAGTAGAGGCCAGAAAAGCGGACAGTCGGGCAGATGGGAAAACGCGCACAGCGAGGCTCCTCGGGATCGGAATCAACAGGACCGGTCGGAGGTGCATTAAAAGCGTGGCAATGGCATGGCGTCCAGCATTGCCTCTGTTCTCTGTGTCGGTTTTGCCCTGCCGTTTACAGCGTCCGAAGAACGTCAGCCATTGGCCGGCACGATGCGGGCGTCGCCGAACCCCTGCCCGGCCAAGCGTTGTCGAAGAGTTTCTGCGGCCCGCATATCGCTCAACCGCCCCACAAACACGCGATGAATGGTTCGGCCATTCGACTCGCCGGTTTCCATCCAGGTTTCCCCGAATGGCGACAGGCGCAAAACTAGGGATTGCGCATTGACTGGGTCAGAAAACGCACCGGCTTGAAGCGTCAGAACGCTCGCTCCGGCCTGTACCGCATTCGTCGTTTGATCGTACGGCGCAATCGGGTCCGACCTGCCCACAGGGCGCGCGGGGAGGCTCGCACCATCGCTCAGCACGCTGTCGGCCATATCGACCCGGGCGGGCGGATAGGATGCGGTCGAATCCAGAGGCTGGGCAGACAATAGGGCCTCATCAGCCAGTCCTGTCCCCAGCTGGGCTGCACCGGTTCCGGCGCTGGCAACAGAAGCGGAGGCACCCAAGGCAGCAGATGGCGGTGTCGGTGATGGAGGTGTCGGAGCTGGCAGGGGCGTCTCGATCGCGGGCTGGTTCCATGCGGCCCATTCCTCACCGGATACCGGCTCCTGCGATGGTGCGGTATAGGTCTGAACTGCAGGTGTTGGAGCAACCGGCGTCGGGGCAACAGGGGCGACACGCGCAGGGGGCAGGCTCTGATGGCCCGCGGGCTGGGCCGGACCGATATAGCGTACTCTCACCCGGGCCAAGCCTGCCGCACGATAGCCCAGCGCGTCAGCCGCCGCGCGTGACAGATCAATCATTCTGTCATCGACAAACGGACCCCGATCATTGAGGCGCACACGAATGGTCCGGCCGTTCTCCAGATTGGTCACTTCGACGACCGAGGGGATGGGAAGGGTCGGATGTGCCGCGGTCATCAGATTCTGGTCAAACAATTCGCCATTGGCCGTCGGCCGACCATGAAAATTGGGTCCGTACCAGGAGGCGATACCGGTTTCGTCGTAGCGGTCATTGCGTTGAGGCACATAGGTGCGACCGGAGACCTGATAGGGGCGACCGACTTTTTGGTGATCCGAAGACGTGTGCAAAACGACCTCGCCCACCAGACCTCCGCCGGAGTGGCCATTGGACGACGCGCCGGTGCTGCTGGTCGGGCGTTCAGAACTGGACGCACAGCCAACCACACTCAATGCGCAGAACGCACCGACCATAAACGCTTGTAACTTCATGGGCTTTAATCCATCCAGACCCGTTTTGCGGTTCACTTTAGTGGATCAAGGTAAAGGTCGGGTAACGACGTCCAACATGACGTAGAATATTGTTACGCAACCATATTCGAATGACATTTTGATAACTCGTGCAGCAAACACATTAAACTTTGCTCATCTTTGGAGCATTTGATCGACTGCGTAGCGTGGTGTGCTGGCTTTTCTTGAAGTGTGTCGAGCCCGGAATCCGAACTGCAGCGAACAGTTTTGCTGTAGAAGGGATTACATCATGCACAAGACGTGGAAAACGTCCGCAAGCCTGGCCGCACTTGTGGCTGGAATTGGTCTGCACTCAACGGCCTTTGCCCAAGACGAGACAGCCGAGCCGCAAGAAACCATCACCATCACCGGGTCGCGAATTGCGCGAGACCCGAACCTCGCCGCACCCATTCCGGTTCAGACGATGTCGTCAGACCAGATCCGCAATACCGGTGAGATCAATCTGGCGGATGCGATCAATGATATTCCGGCGCTTGTTGCATCCTCGACCCAGGACTCCAATGCGTCTGGCAGCTCCGGTGCCAACTCGCTGAACCTGCGCGGTATGGGCGGGAACCGGACCCTCACCCTGGTCAATGGCCGTCGTTCGGTCGGCGGGTTTGAAGGTACGCAATCCGTGGATATCGGGTCCATTCCCGGCCAGCTTGTTGAGAGTGTCGAAGTGCTCACGGGCGGCGCATCAGCCGTTTACGGCTCCGATGCTGTGACCGGCGTGGTCAACTTCATTCTGAAAGACGATTATGAAGGCACGAATGTCAGCGTCACCACCGGCATCTCGGGCGAAGGCGATAGCGGTTATGTGACCGTTCAGGGTTTGTGGGGCCAGAATTTTGACGATGATCGCGGCAATGTTGTGATCTCGGCGGAATACATCAATGACAGTGATCTGCGGTTTGGAGATCGCGACTGGGCGGCCAATAATGGACGTTCCCGCGGTCAGGCCAATCCGGCTCTGCGCTTCCAGAGCGGAGATATTGATGCGTCATCTACGCCGAACCTGTTCAGCTATTATGACTTTGCATCATCGGGTCGTTATCTCTACGGACTGCGTATTCCGACCGAACAGGACTTTATCGACAATTACACCTCTGAGTTCGGCTCGGCCCCATCGCTGACGGACGCTGAACGCGCCTTGTTCGAACGGGCCGCGACGGCTCCGTCGCGCGCTATCCTGCCCTTCCCCACGTTCTCCATCTCGTCCAATCTGGGCGTCATTGCGCCGGCCGATTTTGGTCTGGGGGGTGTCGATACCGACGGAAATGGCGTGGATGACTGCCTGGACTCCTTCGTGGGCTGGAATTCCGGCTTTTTTGGCAATGGTTCCTTCGGTCTGGCTGGCGGGTGCTGGGTCGTCGATAACGGTCAGGTCCGCCCCTATCAGGACGGTCTGGTCGCCGGCAATTTCAACGGCTTTGGCGGCGATGGCATTCAGGATGATTTCAACGAGGATTATCTTGTTCCCGAGACCGATCGGATCAATCTGAATTTTGCGGCCAATTACGACCTTACACCGGACATCAACGTCTTCACGGAAGTCGGTTTCTCCCATGCGACGTCCACCTATGGCGGCCCGCTGAACACATTCTACGATCTGCTGTGGGGCGCACCAGACAATCCTTATCTGCCGGCCGAACTGGCTCCGGTTGTGGCGCGCGCCGGTGGTCTCTATATCACCCGGGACCCCACCGATCTGGGTCCGAACATCGATGAAACCACGCGTGAAACCATTCGTTTTGTGGGCGGTGCCAAGGGTGATTTCGACAATGGCTTTTCCTGGGAACTCGCTGCGACCTACAGCCAGTTCACCCGCGAGACGACCAATCGCAATTACGTCATCCTCGATCGCTTCTTTGCGGCCATTGATGCCGTGACCGATCCGACAACGGGTGATGTCGTGTGTCGCTCCGATATCGATGCATCGGCCACACCGCCGACCACGATTTTCGGTATTCCGGCCTTTGATGCAGGCATTTACAGCTTCACGCCGGGCGATGGCCAGTGTGCACCGGCCAACATCTGGGGCGGCAATGGCGCGGTCAGCCAGGAGGCGATTGACTTCATCACCACGACCACCCGGGACGAGCTGGAACTGAGCCAGACCGTCTTCTCGGCCCTGCTGACAGGCGATAGCTCGGAGTATTTCAACCTGCCTGCCGGTCCGGTCAGTTTTGCCGTGGGCGCGGAATACCGAAAGGAAGAGAGCGAAAACACGCGCAACCCCTATGATCTGGGCATTCTGCCGGACGGGTCTCCGGCCGGAGGTGGAACCCTCATCGGATCAGTGTCGGGCAATGACAGTCTGGGCTTCAACGCAGCGTCGGCCTTTGCCAACTCGTCAGGTGATTATGACGTCACCGACCTGTTCGCCGAGATCTCGGTTCCGGTCCTCGCAGACCTGCCCTTCGCGCAGGAACTGACGGTGGGCGGTGCCTATCGATATGCGGATTACTCCACGATCGGTGGTGCGGAAACCTGGAGCGTCAACGCCACCTGGACACCGGTGCACGATATCTCCTTCCGTGCGACCCAGTCCCAGGCCATCCGCGCGCCCAATATCAACGAGCTCTTCGCACCGGAAAGCGCGGCCTTTTTCCGGCCGATTGATCCGTGTGATGTCAACGAGATCAGCAATGCGGCAGACCCGGCCCTGCGGGCGGCCAATTGTGCGGCAGACGGCATTCCTGCCGATTTCACAGACCCGCTCTCAGCGCGGTTTGCCGGTGTCAGCGGGGGTAATCCCGATCTTCAGGAAGAGACGGCCGATACGCTCACTGTGGGCGTGATCCTGCAGCCGCGCTTCCTGGACGGGCTGACCGTGACCCTCGATTACTGGGATGTGACCATTGACGATGTCATCGCCAATGTGTCCGCCCAGGACATTGTCGATAACTGTTACGACAGCACCTCCTTCCCGAATAATTTCTGCGGTCTGTTCTCGCGGAACCGGGATGCCAGCTCGGCTCAGTATCTGGGCTTCAACTCCCTGCGTCAGAGCCCGATCAACTTCGCCAAGGTGGAAGCCTCGGGTTATGACCTCACAGCCGCTTACGGCTTTGACTGGCGCGGCAATGATTTCGGTATTCGCCTGGTGGCCTCCCAGCAAGAAAATCTCGACTTCTTTACCAACCCGTCCGACCTGACCGAGACCGATCCCGAGCTCAAAGAAATCCAGCGTCCCGAATATACCGGAACAGTTGATTTCACCTGGGCGCGCGACAGTGTCTCGCTTGGCTGGCAGGTTCAGTATATGAGCGAGCAATTACTGGCCGGCGCCGAGATCGAAACCTATGAGGCCATCTATGGGGACGCCGCCTGGGCGGATGAGTCCTATAGCCACCGCCTCTATGGCAGCTGGGATTATGCGGACAATATCCGCATCTTTGGCGGCATCAATAATGTCACGGATGAAGAACCCTTTGTGACCGGGGAAGGCTGGCCTGTCGGTCCGCGCGGTCGCATGTTCTACATCGGTATCGATGCCGATCTCTAACATCTGACCCAATTGATGATAACTGGAGAAAGGACCGGTCTCTGGCCGGTCCTTTTTTATAGGCCGATCACACCGTTCACGCCATCACGATGCAGGGCACTCACAAGGCGGCTGGCCCGGCTGCCCGGCTTTCCAGTCATGAGATGTTCCGTCCGCTGTCATGTCACTGCACGGGGGGCATTGCCAGATGTGACAAAAATTCGCTAACTGACAGGGACCGGAGGGGTGGCAGAGTGGTCGATTGCGGCGGTCTTGAAAACCGTTGAACCGCGAGGTTCCGGGGGTTCGAATCCCTCCCCCTCCGCCATCAGCGCGATGATGTAGGCCCCCTAGCGTGATTGGGGAAGGCAAGCGTAAGAGAACGCGGTATCGACCTTCAGCTTGTAATCTGAGGTATCCTCCGTAGGGTCCGGCTCATTACCCGTCTGTCCGGAATGATGGCGACGTTCAGTATGGACCTAGCCTGAGATCACCACGGGCTGACCAATGCGGCGAAGCGTCACCCCGTCCCCTTCACTGCGGCAAAGCGTAAACGTGGAGGATCAGCCCCGACCTAGTGACGGAGTTCCGGCGGCAATTCCGCGACCGGCTGGGGTTCGGGACGTTCGAGCTCGGGCAGGATAAACCAGAACACTGACCCGATTTCAGGCTCGCTGTGCACACCGATCTCCCCATCGAGTTGCCGTATCAGGTCGCGGCAAAGCGAGAGGCCAACACCCGTGCCCTCAATCTGGTTGCGCCGGGAGCGTTCGGTCCGGGAAAACCGCTCAAACACCTTGTCCTGTTCATCGGGTGCCAATCCGCAGCCTGTATCGTGCACACGCACATTCAACTGATCGGGCTCAAGGCGCACAACCACGCGAATTTCGCCTTCATCGGTGTATTTCAGGGCATTCCCGATCAGATTAACCGTGAGTTTGGTCAGCGCCCCCTCATCCGTACAGAAGCAGGCACCAGCCTCCAGATCACAATCAATGGTGAGGACCAGACCTTTCTCGCGGGCCCGCGCCGAGAACATGGACTGGATATTGGCAAAGAAGATTGTGAGATCCACTTCCACCGGTCGCAGCGCCGTGGCACCGGCCTCGATCGCGGTGATGTCGAGCACATTATCAACCAGATTCAACATCAAATTGGCGGAGGAATGCACGATGTCGAGGTAACGCACGCCATCATCGCCCAGGCTGACAGTCTTGAGCAATTGCGCGCCCCCCAGCACGCCGTTGAGCGGGGTGCGCATTTCATGGCTCATATTCTGCAGAAACACGGATTTCGCATCGCTGGCAGCCAGCGCGCGCTGTTCGGCTTCCTGCAGGCGTGCGATGAGCAGGCATTGTTTCCATTGTGATGCCACAAGGGCCGAGACGGATTTGAGCAACATGACATGCTCGTCGCGAAAACTGGCTTTTACGGGGTGTTCGCAATCAATCACACCATAAAGCTCGTCTCCCGCCAGGATCGGCACAGCCGCTTCGGAGCCAGGCTGGATATTGTCCGCCACATATTTGGGGTGGGCGGCCGCATCGGGCAGGACGATGGGTTTGCGCGTTCGAGCACATTCGCCGGTGACGCCCTCTTCCAGCGGGATGATCAAAGGATTGATTATCTGCCGGTGGCCGTCGGTTTTTTCGCCGATAGCCGCAGCCTGAACCAGGACCTCCCGCTCGGCATCATAGGCGTAGATGACGCAGTCGATAAAACCGAGACGCGCGACGACTTCTTCCGCAGTATACCAAAGCAGATCGTCGAGCGTGGTCTGGTGAATGAGCTGGTGTGCGAAAGAAAACAGCACATCCAGCTGCTGGCTCGATGAAAGACGGTCCTGCATTCAAGGCTCCAGGCTGGGACGGTCTGATCTCCACAGCCATCATAATCACTTCCAGACCATAAAATAAAATCCGTTTCTCTTTTTAAGGGAAGTCGTTGTTTATGCATGGATATGAGAACGGCGTTTGAGCCGTTCCCACATTTCAACCGATCTCTCCGCTACGGCCTTCACGCCTTGGCTCTCCCGCCCAGCCTTCGGCCAGGCCGCTCATCAACCGCTCCTGAGCCGCGGTGGCGTCTGCTCGCAAACGTACGCGGTTATCGTAATGTGGCGACAAACCTTGTGCATCCACAATGACTGCCAATGACGCCAATACGGGCCCCGATGCGCTCGGCCTCACTGGCCTTCGGCGCCCAGTTTGGACACCGTCTCCAGCCAGGCGGATACGGTGTCGGTCCCGGCATGGCTGGCCGGGCTGAAATGGGTCACCCGGGTCGGTTTAATGCCGACATACCCCAGAATCTGGCGTTGGACCTGTCGGATCAACGCATTGGCATACATGAATTTGAAGAACACACCCGGTGTATCCGAGGTCAGGATCAAGCGTGCCGTCCGCCCGGTCAGGAGCGGTGTGGGCAGGCCATTTTGCATTTGGCGCGGATCAAAGGTTTCTCCCGGCAGAAGAGTACGATCTATGAGACCTTTCAGCTTGGCCGGCAATCCACCCCACCACATCGGGCTGACCAGGACGAGATGATCCGCCCATTTCAGACTGTCGAGAACCTCACGGAGCTGGGGTTCGAGCGGTTTGGACGCCTTGAAACCGCCCTGACCAAAATCCGGATCGAAATCGAGATCATGGATGTGGACCTCACGCACTTCATGGCCAGCCGTCCGCGCGGCCTCTGCATAGGCATTCGCCAGGGCCTGGTTCAAGGAACGCTTTCCGGGATGTCCGTTTAGCACGAGGATCTTGCGCATCATCTTCTCCTGTCTTGAATGCAATGCGTTGACACCAGGAAGATGGGCACCCACTTTCGATTAGGAAGTACGTACAAAAAGGTAAGTATCAAAAAAGATGACCGCCCCCTGTTTTGACGTCGACATGACCGAAGACATGCTGGACCAGACCTGTCCGGTGCGCACGATCCTGGGCCATATCACCAGCAAATGGGGCGTCTTGATCCTCATCGCGCTGAAGGGACGAACCCTGCGTTTTTCCGAGCTTCGGCGTCGCGTGGGCGGGATCAGCGAGCGCATGTTGTCCCAGACGCTGCAAACCCTTGAGGCGGACGATATCGTCCACCGAAAGGCTTATGACGTGGTTCCGCCCCATGTCGAATACAGCCTGACACAGACGGGGGATGCGATCACGGATCGTCTGGTCAATCTGGTCTGCTGGATTGATGAAAACCTGACGGCCTTTCCCAGTGTCCAAAACCACCGCGCTCTACAGTCTCAACCCCCTGCCCAGACGGAAACAGCCTCATGACCTCAGGTCAGACTGATCTTTCAACGCTGATCAACACCATGGAACCGGTTTTGGACCCGAATAT
Organism: Maricaulis sp. D1M11; assembly: GCF_047308265.1. Lineage (NCBI taxonomy): Bacteria > Pseudomonadati > Pseudomonadota > Alphaproteobacteria > Maricaulales > Maricaulaceae > Maricaulis > Maricaulis sp. D1M11. Next base: position 72,753 of record NZ_JBKQWY010000003.1, on the reverse strand, counting down.
CTGGGTGTTTTCCACCGGGCTATCGACAGACTTATTCACAGCCGGCAGGGTTTCCCAGTCTGCCATCTTAATGCGATTTGTGGAAAACGAAGGCGAAACCTGGATCTGGCTCAAGTCGGAGGCTGATCGTCAGTCAGTGCCTTACACGTTTGAATCGCGACGGATCACGCTGAACATTCATTCCAGTCTCGAAGCCGTGGGATTTATGGCTGCAATCGCGACAGCCCTGGCCAAGGCCGGGATCAGCTGTAATCCGGTATCGGGCTTTTTCCATGATCATGTGTTTGTGCCCGCAGACCGGGCAGAGGACGCGATGACCGTGCTCGAAACGCTAAGCCGGAGCTAGCCTGTCGTCACCGGGGTGGGCGTGCCCTGTTGATCGAGCGCCACCATCACGTAACGCCCCTCCCCGACCAGGCGCCGGTCGCCCGACATCAAGTCCTCGGCCTCCGCACGCACATCCACCTGCAGCGACGTTCGACCGGTCGAGACCACACTTGCGGCCACGTCGAGTAATTCCCCCTCCCGGGTCGGCGCGATGAAATCGATCTTGTCCGACGCGGCCATGCCCACATCGGACCGGCAATGACGCGAGGCCGCGATATAAGCCGCCTTGCCCATGACGGACATGGCATTGCCGCCAAACAACTGACCCAGGTGATTGGTATCGCCGGGGAAGACGAGTTGCAGCGTGCGGGCGGACCCGGCGGGACTTGGATCAAATCCTGTCTGCTCGTTGGGCACGCCGGGAAGACGATCTGAATTGGTCTTGCGATCCGCCGCCACCATGGTGAAGGCACCGCGTGTGCACACCCAGCGCTCCCCCGTCCGCATATCCTCGGCGGCCAGTTCCACATCCACAATCATCGAGGTGCGGCCGACCATACGCACCTGCCCGGTCAGTTCGATAAGATTGCCCACAAAGGCAGGTTTCCTGAAATCGATGCGATCACACGACGCCGTTACGAAGGGGCGGCGGGCATGGCGTGCCGCAATCAGGAAGGCAATCTTGTCCATCTCTGCCAGCGCTGCTCCACCAAAATAGGATCCCTGGTGATTGGTCTGTTCGGGAAAGACCAGATCGGTGTGACGAATTTCGGCAAGCTGGGCGAGATTGGGCATGGCGGATCTCCTTTGCGGCGGTTCTCCCCTGCCCGGTCGGGCAAAACAAGTCCGGCGTTCAGTCTGCGGCGGGATCAAAGAACGCCTTGCGACCGCGCAGGCTTTTCGGCAGGCTTTGCAAAAAGGCGCATGGGAGGTCGATATGCGAACCTTGATTTTGGCAACGGGCCTGCTGCTGGCAGCCTGCGCAGAACCCACAATGCAAAACGAAGAACCCACCGTGTTCAAAGCCTATTTCCTGGGCGGGCAATCGAATATGGATGGCTATGGATACATCACCGATCTGACAGCTAGCCAGAGCGCGCCGGTCGACACCGTGTACATCTTCGCAGGGGCCAGTGCCGGTGATGGAGAGACCGGTGCCGGTCGGGGATTGTGGACACCACTCACACCTGGTTTCGGAACCGGCTTTACGTCCAATGGTGTGTCCAATCAGCTGAGCGATCGATTTGGTCCCGAGCTAAGCTTCGGGCACACACTTGGCGCGCAGTCAGACGCACCAATTGCCCTGATCAAATATTCACGCGGTGGCACGTCGCTCGCGGACAATTCCGGTTACGGGGATTGGTATCCCGAAGGCGGCGGCGCAGACGATTTGAATCAATACGATTTTGCGCTTGCCACAATCCGTGCGGCCCTGCTTGACCGGGATATTGATGGCGATGGCCGGGTGGACCGGTTGGAGCCGGCCGGCATTATCTGGATGCAGGGCGAAGCCGATGCCTATGCCAGCCCGCAATCTGCCGCGGCCTATGAGGCTAACCTGGACCGCATGATGGATCTGCTTCGTGCTGCGCTCCACACCGATGACCTGCCTGTCGTAATCGGTCGCATCAGCGATAGCGGGATGGATGAAGATGGGCAGGTCATGACCTATATCGAAACGGTGCTGGCCGCTCAGGAATCATGGGTCGAGGGTGATGATTGCGCCGCCTATGTTCGCGATATTGAAACCTACGCCCATTCCGACGACGCGTGGCATTATCTCAGCGAAGGGTATTGGCGCATGGGCATCGCCTTCGCGGACGCTGTCACACAGCTTGAAACGGAGTGTGGCCGATAACCGCCACGCCCCGCACAGCGGCCTTTCCCAGACAGGTGTCAGATGAGCTCAAATAAAAAAGCGGCCGGGCTGAGCCGACCGCTTTTGACTGTGTACAGTTTTGACTGTGATCAGTTTTGACTGTGATCAGGGGCTGCCGACCTACATCAGCATAGTCATCGGGTCCTCGACGAATGTTTTGAAAGCGGCGAGCCATTTGGCGCCGGTCGCGCCGTCCACCACCCGGTGATCACAGGTCAGTGTCACGGTCATCACATTGGCCACGGCCAGTTCGCCGTTCTTGACGACTGCACGCTGCTCGCCCGCACCGACGGACATGATCATGCCCTGCGGCGGATTGATGATCGAGGCGAAGGATTTCACGCCGAACATGCCCAGATTGGACAGCGAGAATGTCCCGCCCTGGAATTCCTCGGGCGCCAGCTTACGGTCCCGCGCCCGGGCTGCCAGGTCTTTGGTTTCGCGAGAGATATCGACCAGACCCTTGAGGTCGGCATCCTTGACGATGGGCGTGATCAGCCCGCCCTCAATGGCCACAGCCATCGACACATCCGCATGGGAATGCAGCGCAATCCGGCCATCTTCAATCCAGGACGCATTGGCAGCGGGCACTTTTTTGAGCGCCAGACCGGCACACTTGATGAGGATGTCGTTGACCGACACTTTGGCGCCCTCTGCTTCTGCAGCCGCGTTGACGCGTTTGCGGAAGGACAGAAGACCGTCGATCTCGCAATCCACTGTAAGCGGGAAATGCGGAATATCGCGGAAGCTCTCGGTCAGGCGTTTGGCGGAAATCTTGGTAATGTTGTCGGCTTTGACCACCTCATACCGATCGGACGGGATGCCGAACGCCTTGAGCGGCTCATCATGATCCACACCCGGTGCAGCAGCGGCAGCCGCCGGTGCACTCGCCTGCGGTGCCGGAGCAGCCACGGCCTGTTCCACATCACGCTTGACGATCCGGCCATAAGGCCCGGACCCCGTCACATTGGCCAGATCGAGACCCTTGTCGGCGGCAATACGACGCGCCAACGGGCTGGCCTTGATGCGATCCCCCGCAGCCGTTTGTGGCGCTGCAACCGGAGATGCCGGAGCCGGGCTGGCCGGAGCTTCAGTCACGGGGTCCGGCGTGTCTGCAGGCGTTGGCGCGGCCGGGGCAGCGGCGGAACCCGCGTTTTCAAGAGCCGAAGCGTCTTCACCGTCTTCCAGAAGCAAGGCGATAAGGGCGTTGACCTTGACGCCTTCCGCGCCTTCATCCACCAGGATCTTGCCGACCGTGCCCTCGTCCACGGCTTCGACTTCCATCGTCGCCTTGTCCGTTTCGATCTCGGCAATGACCATACCGCTTTCCACGGTATCGCCTTCCTTGACGTGCCATTTGGCCAGTGTCCCCTCCTCCATGGTGGGCGACAGAGCGGGCATCAGGATTTCGATGGGCATGGGTCTAGTCCTCACCTTGGGCCGTTCGGGCCATTTCCGGATTGATCTTTTGAATATTGTCTTCCCAGTTGGCGCCATCGAACTCTTCAAAGCGCAGCTGGAGATTGGCATCCGCATCGAGACAGCGAAGGTTCACGGACCAGCTATCGGGATGGGAGCGAGGGACGTAAAACGCCTTCACCCCGCAAGTCTTGCAAAACAGGTGTTTGGCCGTTTTCGAGCCAAAAGTGTAGGTCGACAGGCTTTCCGCCCCGCGTTCGATCTTGAAATCATCCTTCTCGACAATGAGATGGATAAATCCCGTCTTGGCGCAGATCGAACAATTGCACGACAGCGCCACGACGTGATCGGGCAGGTTGGCGGCAAAGCCCACCTCACCGCAGTGACACTCGCCATGGCGCCAGGATTTTGCGGAAGCCTGCGCCACCATCCTACTCCGCGTAGCAGACAGCTTTCGCCGCTGTCACAATGTCGTCCGTGCCCGGCAGGGACAGCTTTTCCAGATTGCCGGCATAGGGCAGCGGGACGTCTTTTTGATGGACACGCGCCGGCGGGGCATCGAGATAGTCAAACGCATCGGCCGTGACCACAGCGGCGATCTCGGCGCCGACACCCATACGGCCCCAGCCCTCTTCCGCACACACAATACGATTGGTCTTCATGACCGAACGTACAATCGTGTCCGTATCGAGCGGGCGCAGGGTGCGCAGATCGATGACTTCCGCGGAAATGCCCTCGCCAGCCAGGATATCGGCCGCTTCCAGGGCAAATTTCACCATGCGGGAATGGGCGGTGATGGTGACATCCGTGCCTTCGCGACGGATCTTGGCCTTGCCGATCGGCAGGACATAATCGTCCAGATCGGGCACATCAAAGGTCTCGCCATAGATCAGTTCATGCTCGAGGAAGACGACCGGGTTCGGATCGCGGATTGCCGCCTTGAGCAGACCCTTGGCATCGGCCGAGTCATACGGCGCGACCACTTTGAGGCCCGGAACATTGGCATACCATGCGGAATAGTCTTGCGAGTGCTGGGCACCCACACGGCTGGCCGCCGAGTTCGGGCCGCGGAATACGATCGGACATCCCATCTGACCGCCAGACATGTAGAGCGTCTTGGCCGCCGAGTTGATGATATGGTCGATGGCCTGCATGGCGAAGTTGAACGTCATGAATTCAACGATCGGTTTGAGACCATTGAAGGCCGCGCCAACGGCCAGACCGGCAAATCCGTGTTCGGTGATCGGTGTGTCGACAACCCGTTTAGGGCCAAATTCCTGCAGGAGTTCGCGGGTGACCTTGTAAGCCCCCTGATACTCAGCGACCTCCTCACCCATCACAAACACCGTATCATCACGGCGCATTTCCTCGGCCATGGCATCGCGCAGCGCGTCACGAAGCACAGTTGCGGTCATGGACGTGCCAGCCGGAATGTCCGGATCCGTCAGTTCAGCCGTCACCGGTGCAGGCGCGGCCTCAACACTAGCGGCAGGTGCGGCAGGTTCGGCTGTAGGCGCTGAAACGGGTGTTGCAGACGGTGTGGACGCCGCAGCCACACTGGCGTCCTCGCCCTCTTCGGCCAGGATGGCAATGATCTCGTTGACCTTTACGCCCTCTGCCCCTTCCTCGATGAGGAGTTTGGCAACGGTGCCCTCTTCGACGGCCTCGACTTCCATGGTCGCCTTGTCGGTTTCGATCTCGGCGATGACCATGCCGCTTTCAACCGTATCGCCTTCCTTGATCAGCCATTTGGCCAGGGTGCCTTCCTCCATCGTGGGAGAGAGAGCGGGCATCAGGATTTCAATCGACATGGGCTTCAGTCCTGTCCGTTGTCAAAGGCGGCGTGCCGCCGGTGTCAGTCTAGTGGTTTGCCGCTTCGGGTTTATAGCGCAGGGCGTGTTCCCGCATGCGTGTGGCAAATTCGATAAGCGTATTGAGTGGGCGGATCAGAACTTCGATCCGCTCCATATGTCCGGCATCATTGAGGGTGATCTTGTCGATACCGACCAGACCCATGCCATCAACCGTGCCGGTGAATTCCAGAATGATGTCGTTTCCATCCACCCATTCAGTGCGGTAGGAAAAATCATCAATGGTTTCGACCACACCCAGCAGGATGTGAAGCAGGTAGTGCTTGTCATTGCTGGGCTTCCAGACGACAGGCGAATGCAGTTCACAGCCCTCGGCGATGATGCCGTCCAGACGGTCGCGATCACGTTCGAGTACAGCCTGGTGCCAGTTAGCCAGAAAATGTTTGACCTGCGGTGTCATATATCAACTCCCCGTTTTAGCGCGCACATTCTCCCCGTGCGACGCGTCAGCGTCGCAGGAAGACAGGCGTTTGACGAGGAGAGATGACAGGCCGCGCACCGGCTTACACCTCGATCAGCACATCCGTATAGAGCTCGGACGGATCCGGCTCCGGAGAGGTTTTTGCAAAATCCGCACTGTCATTGACGACAGCCTTAACCTCTTTGTCGATCGCCTTGAGTTCGTCCTCGGTCGCATAACCTGCCTCGATAATGCGGGCCTTGATCATGTCGATGGGGTCGTGATGGCTGCGGACTTCGTCCACTTCCTCACGGGTGCGGTATTTGGCCGGATCGGACATGGAGTGACCGCGATAGCGATAGGTCTTCATCTCCAGGATATAGGGGCCCTTGCCTGAGCGCGCGTGCTTGACGGCCTTGTCGGCGGCCTTGCGGACCGCTTCCACGTCCATGCCATCTACTTCCTCACCGGGAATGCCGAACGACACGCCGCGCTTGTAGAGATGAGTTTCGGACGAGGCGCGTTTGACGGCGGTGCCCATGGCGTACTGATTGTTCTCGATCACATAGATGACCGGCAGGTTCCAGAGCTTGGCCATATTGAAGCTCTCATAGACCTGGCCCTGATTGGCCGCGCCATCCCCGAAATAGGTGACGGAGATCTTGCCATTGTCCTTGTACCAGTCGGCAAAACCCAGACCGGTGCCAATGGCAACCTGGGCACCCACGATACCGTGACCGCCATAAAAGTTTTTCTCGCGGGAGAACATGTGCATAGAGCCGCCCTTGCCGCGCGAATAACCCCCTTCGCGCCCCGTCAGCTCAGCCATGACGCCGCGGGCTTCCATGCCACAGGCCAGCATGTGCGCGTGATCGCGATAGCCGGTGATGACCTGGTCACCCTCTTCCATCGCGGCCTGCATGCCCACAACCACGGCTTCCTGGCCAATATAGAGGTGGCAGAAGCCGGCAATGAGGCCCATGCCGTAAAGCTGACCGGCTTTTTCCTCAAACCGGCGCATAAGGATCATGTCGCGATAGTATTGGAGCAATTGCTCCTGTTTCGCCGCTGCGGCAGTGGAGCGTTTCTTCGTGGTCATTCCTTCGCACGCGAAATATGCTTCGCGCTCCCCGTTGAGTGTTTGAAGCCCCATAACAGAGGAATACGCTTCGCCGCAAGACGTAAGCGTCAATTCAATCGCTCAAAACGAGAAATGCCCGAATTCAGTCGAGCGGATCAATGGCCCGGATCAGGCTCGATATCGACAATGATATCACGCGGATGTGCCACATTCAGCAGGTCTCTGGCACGTTCCTCGACATAGTCCAGATCCAGACTGTCCGAACGCAGGCGCGCAGCTGTTGTTTCCAGAGCCTGGCGTTCGGCTCGCGCTTGCGCCAGCTCGATTTCAACGGCGTCAATCTCTGCTTCCACAACGAGCCAGTTCAATACGCCCTGGTCGCCGGTCATCGCGTGATAGCCAAAATAGGCAATCACGACCGTAAGAATAAGAGTTGGTATGAAGCGTCGGATCTGACCCACCGCCGAAACACCCTGTCTGCTCGACCTTCTTGGTCGTTATCAGCGTGTATTCAAGCGGAGTTTGCTGAAGGACGCGTTAATGTACGAGTCCGGAGACAGAAAACAGCGTGCGGGTGTGGCCGCGACGTGTCACGGCTCCATCCGCTCATGTCCGGAAACAGAGAGGGATGTCCAGGCTAGAATGCGATGCCGCTATCGCCCGCATAAATCGCCGTATCGCCCAGTTCTGATTCGATGCGCAGGAGCTGATTATACTTGGCCGTACGATCGGACCGGGCCAAGGAGCCTGTCTTGATCTGACCGCAATTTGTGGCCACGGCGAGATCAGCAATCGTGGAGTCTTCCGTCTCACCGGACCGGTGTGACATCACGGCGCCATAACCCGAACGCAGCGCTGTATCGACGGCGTCGAGCGTTTCGGTCAGCGTGCCGATCTGATTGACCTTGACCAGGATGGCATTGGCAGCCCCCATTTCGATACCGCGGATCAGGCGATCCGGATTGGTTACGAACAGGTCGTCCCCCACCAGCTGGCAGCGATCACCAATCCGGTTTGTCAGGGCCGCCCAGCCCTCCCAGTCATCCTCGGCCATGCCATCCTCGATAGACACGATCGGATATTGCTGCACCAGGCTTTCCAGATACTGGGAGAAGCCCTCAGCATCATAATCGGTGCCCGCGCCGGCAAGCACATAACGGCCATCCTTGTAGAACTCGGTTGATGCGACATCGAGCGCCAGCGTCACATCCTCGCCCGGTGTGTATCCCGCGGCCTCAATGGCGGCCATCACCACGTCGAGGGCCTGTTCCGCGGTCGCGATATTGGGCGCAAAACCGCCCTCATCCCCGACATTCGTGTTGAGGCCATCAGATTTGAGGCGCGATTTCAGGGCATGGAAGATCTCGGCACCACAGCGCAGGGCCTCGGAGAAACTCTCCGCCCCGACCGGCATGATCATGAATTCCTGGAAGTCGATCGGATTGTCCGCATGGGCACCCCCATTGATGATATTCATCATCGGTGTGGGCAGGACACGCGCATTCATGCCGCCAATATAGCGATAAAGCGGCATGCCCTGGCTGATGGCGGCCGCCTTGGCCACGGCAAGCGAGACGCCCAGCATCGCGTTTGCACCCAGTCGACCTTTATTCTCGGTCCCGTCGAGCGCCATCATGGCCGCATCGATACGGCGCTGGTCTTCGGCATCAAATCCGAGCAAGGTTTCGTAGATCTCGCCTTCCACAGCCGACACCGCTTTTTGCACACCCTTGCCCAGATAGCGCTCGCCGCCATCGCGCATCTCCACTGCCTCATGGGCGCCGGTAGATGCGCCTGACGGAACGGCAGCACGGCCCAGAGTGCCATCTTCAAGAAGGACGTCGACTTCAACGGTCGGATTGCCGCGGCTGTCGAGAATTTCCCGGGCGATGAGGTCGGTGATAGCAGTCATGGGCGTGGGCCTTTATTGCAGGTGCGAGCACGAAGTCTGGACGCGTTCTAACCCTGTTTTTTCCTGGCGCAAGCCCATGTCATGCCGGTTAGCGCTATCTACATGCAAACAAAAACAAACGCACCCCGGAGACCGGAGTGCGTCTGTGAAATCAAGCGAAAACGCAAACTGCGTTTTTCGATCAATCGTCTTTCGGGTCGAGGATCTGCTGGCCGCGATACATGCCCGTTTTCAGGTCAATGTGGTGCGGACGGCGCAGTTCGCCCGAATCCTTGTCTTCAACGTAGACCGGATTCGTCAGAGCGTCGTGGCTGCGGCGGAAACCGCGCTTCGACTTCGTGACTTTACTCTTCGGGACGGCCATCTAAGCCTCCATAACCGTATAAAATGCGCAAAGGCGGCTCATTTGCCGCCTACCGGAGCCGCGCCGTATACGCGCTTCGCGAGGGTAAGGCAAGCACCCCATCTGCATTGAGTGACTTTCGCCGTATTTTCGGCTATAGTCGAAACTCGGGTCGCGCCGGGGACCACAAGACCTCATGGCAGACGACACTTCTCGATCTTCACTGGATCGCCGGTGCCACCCCCCTCTCCGTCATTCACGACCTAGCTGGTCACGTTCACCGATGCACCCATGCTCGATGAGATGCGCTGCGGCGTGGGATTGCCGCGCACCCGTATGCTGGCCCCCGTCGACGCGCTGGCTGACACCTCTTCTTCGGCCCACAGAGAGGCTGAGGCCCCCGTGGAGGCGCGTATCTCTGCCGTCTGGCAGATCAGCCCTTCGGCATGGGTCGACGCACCCGTGGAAAAGCCTGCGGTGAGATGATCACACGTTCCGCTTACACGAACAGCTGCGCCGGTGGAGACATTGAGGTCAAAATCCTCGGCTTCGATGCCGTCAACGCGGGCAGACACTCCCCGGCCAAAACTGATGGCGTCGAGATGGGGCACGGTGATGTGGACTTCGACATCAAGATGGCTGGATCGAAACCAGCCAGAGCGACGTGTGGAGATGTCGAGTTCATCGCCGCCAAAATCAAACCGCACCCGGTCGAAATCATCCTCGTCGCCTTCCATGCGTACGGACAGCTCTTCGCCAACCGTCACATAGACCTCTACGCCGCCACCGGCCTCAAGCCGGGAGAAATCTTCTGCGGGCACGGTCTGCCCCTGGGCCAGGGCGGGTGACGCCAAAAGCGCGAGGCCCGTCATGGACGCGGCCAGACAAGTCGCCATACGGATTTTCATGGGTGCACTCCCCTCATCTTGATCCAGGTCACAATAGACCATCTCAACTAGGATGCACCGGGGACGCGAAATGGATGCGTCCCGCCAGAATAAAACTGACGGGACTCGGATCATTTTTCGGACGAAGGCCGATCAGACCATTCGGCTCTGATGCTTGGCCGCCGCGATGAAGCTGGCAAACAGCGGGTGAGGTTCAAAGGGTCGGGATTTGAGTTCCGGGTGGAACTGGACACCGACAAACCAGGGATGATCCTCGATCTCGACGATCTCCGGAAGAATGCCATCCGGTGAAAGACCTGTGAATTTGAGACCCGCGCGTTCGAGGTCCTCGCGATAGGCCACGTTGACCTCGTAACGGTGGCGGTGGCGCTCCTCGATATGGGCCGAGCCATAGATCTCGCGCACACGCGAATTCTCGGTCAACACAGCGGGATACGCGCCCAGACGCATGGTTCCCCCCATATCGCCATCCTTGGCCCGTGTCTCGACTTCATTGCCCCGGGTCCATTCGGTCAGAAGACCGACCACAGATGTGCCCTCATCCGCAAATTCCGTGGACACGGCATCGCCGACACCCGCCAGATTGCGCGCCGCCTCGATGACCGCCATCTGCATGCCGTAACAAATCCCGAAAAACGGAACCTTGCGTTCGCGGGCGAATTTCACGGCCGCGATCTTGCCTTCCGCGCCGCGCTCACCGAACCCGCCGGGCACCAGCACGCCATGCACATCTTCGAGCGGTTCATAGGGATCGTCTTGTTCGAACTGCTCACTGTCGAGCCATTTCAGGCGAACCTTCACACCATTGGCGATGCCGCCATGATTGAGGGCCTCGATCAGCGATTTATAGGCGTCCAGCAGGCCAACATACTTGCCCACGACACCGATCGTCACTTCGCCGTCCGGATTGGCGATCGTGTGCGAAATGCCCTGCCAGCGCGTCAGGTCCGGATCGGGGGCATCGCCCAGCCCGAAACAGCGCAGAACTTCTCGATCCAGCCCCTGGCGGTGATACTCCAGCGGCACATCATACAGGGAGGCGGCATCGCGACCTTCGATGACGGCACTTTCCTTGACGTTGCAGAACTGGGCGATCTTGCGCTTGTCACCAGGCGGAATCGGGATTTCGCAGCGGCACAACAGGATATCCGGCTGAATACCGATGGAGCGCAATTCCTTGACCGAGTGCTGTGTCGGCTTGGTCTTCATCTCGCCCGCCGCTTTGATGAACGGCAGGAGCGTGACGTGAACAAACACCGCATTATCGCGTCCCAGCTCCTGACCGAGCTGGCGGATCGCCTCGAAGAATGGCAGGCCCTCGATATCACCCACAGTTCCGCCGATCTCGCACAACACAAAATCGACATCTCCGGCGTCAGACAGGACGAATTGCTTGATCTGATCGGTGACGTGCGGGATCACCTGGACGGTCGCGCCGAGATAATCACCGCGTCGTTCGCGTTCGATGATGCGAGAATAGATACGACCCGTCGTGATGTTATCGGCCTGGCTGGCCGGAACGCCGGTAAAGCGTTCATAATGGCCTAGGTCCAGATCGGTTTCGGCACCATCATCCGTGACATAGCATTCGCCATGCTGGTACGGGGACATCGTGCCCGGATCGACATTGAGATAAGGGTCAAGCTTGCGCAGGCGGACTTTATAGCCCCGTGCTTGCAGCAAGGCGCCCATGGCGGCGGAGGCGAGGCCTTTTCCCAGTGAGGAGACCACACCGCCCGTGATGAAGATATAACGCGGCATGGGCCGTCTGATTATCCGAGATTCGTGCAGGCCGAAAGAGGCCTGTCAGGGTTTTTGATCAAAAAAATGACGCAGCCAGGGTTGCGTTCAGCCGTCTGTCGAGGCGGGCGTGTCCGACTCAAGCTGTTCCAGCAAGCTTGGAGCGTCCTGTTCGTCCGTGACAACGGATGTATCCGTTGGCGTCACACCGGTCATCACAGCCAGAAGAATGCACAGACCCACAAAAGTGGCTCCCAGGATCATGGTCAAGCGGGACATGGCCGTCGCCGCACCGCGGCTACTCATCAGGCCGCCGCCACCACCGCCACCACCGCCAATGCCCAATGCGCCGCCTTCCGAGCGTTGCATCAGCACGGAACCGGTAAGAGCCAGTGCGACAATACCCTGAATAACCAAGACAACTGTGAGCATGAATTCAATCCGCCGTGGAACAGTGTGGAGACCGTCTGGCCCAAGTCTTCCACATAGGAAGCACCTAACGCCAGTCAAGCCGTTCAACTTACATGGCGGCGCGTTTTATACCAGCCTCGGCAGCATGACCAGATGCCGGTTGCGCTCGGGACTGCAATCTCTTGCGCAAACCCGCCACGGTCCGACCGATTTCATCGCGGGAGTCCTCGACAGAGCGCATGTCGGCAAAGGCTGCATAAGCCCCCATCGACAGTTCCTTGATCAGCTTGGCACCGGCCATCAGCCCCTCACCGGCCCGGCGCAGGGATTTGATTTGATCGAGAAGCACAGCGGTGATTTCCACAGCCTCGGACCGGTTGGCCTTGAACAGATGCGCATGCATCTCGCGCGTCGTCCGATCGATATCATCAAAATCAAGCGCCGGTCTGGGACCATTGGCCTCGTCATGACTAAGAAACAGTTCTGCGGCGATCACATTGCGCATCGCCAGGCGGCGGATACGCTCATTCGTAACCGCTTCGCGGGCCTCTTTCACCCAGCCCGCCCCTTTTGCGAGTGCGCTTTCGTCTCCATCCACCTGGGCCTGGAGCATATTGGGGACTTCCAGCCCCTGGATATCGGATGAGCGATTAGCATCCTTGCGACGATCCGGGCCGACATAATCGGAGGTTACGATGAATTCCTTGCGCTTGCGGACCAGGGACCGCACGCGTTCTTCTGCGAACGTGGTGGAGAAGGGGCGAACGATCAGATCATCCGCGCCACACTCAATCCCTCGCCGAATATGATTGGTGTCCCGGATCCAGGTGGTCAGTAGGATCACCATGAACGGGTTCAACCCCAACTCGCCCCGACGGATCGACCGAACAATCTTGAACACATCCATATCGGTCGCACCGGATTCGGCGACCAGGAGGTCAGGCGTGGCGTCGGACAGAAAGGTTTTGAGATCTGCCAGCGATGTGACGGCTTCGATCTTGCGGAATCCGATTTCGTGAAGCGCATAGCGAGTGGTTCGCTGGTTCAGGTGAACCGGGTCGAACAACAGCACAGACGCCTTGGAATAATCAGATTCAGCCATAAGGGCGATTGCTCCGGCAGAGAACGAACACTCAACTAACCGACGCAACATTCAACAGAATAGGTTTCAATACCTTTACGATCTCGCCCGCAATTGTTTGAAGTCTTGGCGTTTTATGCAGATGCAATGATCGCGTTGAAGCTCTCGGCCTCCAGGCTGGCCCCGCCAACAAGCGCGCCATCGACATCCTCAAGCGCCAGAATCTCTGCTGCATTCTTGGGTTTTACTGAACCACCATACAGGATCTGAACCGCCTCACCGATCGGGAGTGCGGCACGAATCGCTGCGTGCATCTCGGCGATGTCCTCGGCGCGGGCGGTTAGGCCTGTCCCGATCGCCCAGACCGGCTCATACGCAATAATGAAAGGGCCCTCGGCGGGCAAAGACCCTGCCAGCTGAGCCGTCACGATCTCGATATGGCGACCGGCTTCACGATCATCCTGGCTCTCACCCACACAGATCACCGGGACAAGACCGGCGGCCTGCGCCGCTTCAGACTTGGCGCGCACGCCATCATCGGTTTCTCCGTGATCAGCACGACGTTCGGAATGCCCTGTAATCACATATTGCGCGCCTACATCTGCGAGCATGGCTGCGCTGAGATCGCCCGTATGCGCGCCTTTGGGAGCGGCATGGCAGTCTTGCCCCCCGATCTTGATTTCACTTTGCGCAGTCAGCGTCGCGGCTTTGGCAATCAATGTCGCCGGCAGGCAAACGAGCACGTCTACATCCGTGCGACACTCCAGGGCCTGAAAGAAATCCAGATCGGCGCTTGAGCCATTCATCTTCCAGTTTCCGGCAATCAATACCCGTCGAGACATCACACCCCCCTTGGACCATCTCCACACCGGATGGAGGAATAATCACGCTCGGACACCCGCCGCAACGAAGAATGCATGGTAGCGCTCCCAATGGAGCACCCGTTCGATTCTCAGCACATACCGCCCTGCGTCCTTGCAGGCATGGGGGCACGCAGCTAGTTTCCGCGCTGAATAGTTACGGGTCAGGTTTCATGCTCACTCAAGTCCGCTCCTTCTCCAAATCTCCGTTCGCCATTGTGCTGATTGGCCTTCTGGTTGCGAGTTTTGCGCTTTGGGGGGTCAGCGATATCTTCGCAACACGCACACCGGCCGTTGCCCTGGTGGGAACAGAAGATGTCTCCGTGCGCGATCTGAACGAAGCCTATGAAAACGAAGTTCGCCGGCTGATGGCAGAACAACCCGGCTTCACGCGCCGACAGGCTCAGGAAATCGGTCTGGGAGACCAGGTGCTCGATCGTCTGATTGTCCAAGCGGCACTCCAGGCCAAGGCCAATGAGATGGGACTGACCGTCTCCGATGACGAACTCAACGCCGTTATCCGCAGCATGCCGGGCTTTGAGAACCCAGTCACCGGTCGATTTGACGCCGACAGCTATCGTCAAACCCTGGCGGTTTCGCGGATCACGCCGCAACGGTTTGAAGCCGGTCTGCGTGAAGAGCTGACACGCAATCAACTGATCGTCACAATGCTCGGGGGTATCGAGACACCGGCCGTTTTCAACGAAATCAATTACCGGTTCGAAAACGAGCGGCGGGCCCTGCGTGGACTCATTCTGTCCCCGGATGCCGCCGACAGCCTGGCTGACCCGAGCGATGAAGACCTGCAAACGCTGATTGCGAACTCGCCTTTGGCGCGTGATCCGTTCGGTCGTCCGCGCTACACCGCTCCAGAATACCGGGCGTTCACTCTGGTTCGCTTCGATCCTGCCAATTTCGCCCTGGATATCGAGATCGATGAATCCCTACTGCGCGACACCTATGATTATGAAGTCGAAAGCGGAGCCATTGGTACACCGGCCACGCGCAGCTTCGAACAGGTCACAGCGACAGATGAAGCCGAAGCCCGTGCCTTGGCCGCCCGAGCTGACGCCGGTGAGACCCTGACCGACCTGGCAGCGGAGGCTTCACTCGGCTTGCCACTGGAGCAATCCGAAGTCCAAGCCTACCAGATCCCTGATGAGGTCATTGCGGAGGCCGTCTTTGCAGCGCCTGCCGACGAGATTTTGGTCGTCGAAGGGAGTTTCGGAGGCTGGCAGGTCATCCGTATCACGGCCGCTGTAGAGCCCAGCACGCCGAGCTTCGAGGAGCGGGAAGACGAGCTACGGACCCAACTGGCGGAACAGGATGCGCAAAATGCCATGTACTCCGCTTGGTCAGAGTATGAAAATGCCCGGGCCCAAGGCATGAGCCTGGAAGAAGCCGCTTTTGAGGCGGGCATGTTTGTCGAGGTCTTCCCACCAGTCGATCCTCTGGGCGTGGATCAGAATGATCAGTGGACAGCCCACTACAACCGGTTGGGCCAACCCGAGGGCCTGCCGCAGGAAGTGCTGAGCACGCTGTTTGAACAGATCCCCGGCTTTGCAACCGAGAGCCTGGAATACGGCAATGGATCCTTCTTCGCACTGCGTGTTGACGAGGTCATCGCGTCCCGTCCACGCGAGCTGGACGAGGTCCGCGAGGTCGCAGAAGATGAGTGGCGCCGCGAGCAGGTGAATACGCTTTTGACCCAACGGCTCGCTGATGCGCGCGCCCGTGTCGAAGCTGGAGAAGATCTTGAGCTCGTGGCCGCGAGTAGTGGTGGCCGTGTCGAGCTGGCCTTCCTCACCCGTACCGAGACAGCCGGTCTGTTTGGCCGTCAAGCCGTGCAAACGGGTTTCGGCCTCGCACCAGGAGAGTGGACGGAAACACAGGCCGATGACGGGGTGTCTCAGATTCTTCTGACCGTGGATGAGATCATCGTCGTAGATCCAACGGCCCAGCCCGTCGACCAACGCGTCGCCATGGCCCAAACCCTCGAGCAAATGCTGATCAATGATCTGGCCGAACAGCTTCAATCCGCCCTGCTGGAGGAGTATGGCCCGATCAATATTGATGCGGAACTGCGCGCCACCGCTCTGGGTGAAGCTCAACCGAGCCTTCAGTGATGAAGGTTTCGCCAAGCTTTGAGGACGCCCGCACCCAGCTGAACGCGGGTGAAACGGTTATACTGACGGCCGTTCGTGCGGACGATCTTCTCACCCCGGTCGCAGCCTATCTCAAACTGGGTGGGCTAGATTCCCATACTTTCCTCCTGGAATCCGTAGAAGGTGGAGCCTGGCGCGGACGTTATTCGGCCGTGGGGCTTGATCCCGATCTGATCTGGCAATGCCGCGACGGCGAAGTTCGTGAAGCGCGCGGACCGGACGCCGTCGCCCAACGGACCTTCACGCCTGTGTCCACCGACCCGATGCAGGCCTTGCGCGACGTCATCGCGGATGCCCGCTGCCCTCTTCCCGAAGGCGCACCCTCTATCGCGTCTGGCCTGTTTGGATATCTGGGCTATGACATGGTGCGTTACCTCGAACGCCTGCCGGACGGGGCTGCAGCAGACCCTCAGGATGTTCCCGAAGCCTATCTCATGCGTCCTCGCACGATGGTGGTGTTCGATGCCCTGAAACAGGAGATCCAGATCTTCGCACCGGTCCGCCCGGGGGGTGAGGATACGGAAACCGCCTACAAGGCGGCCGTGGCCCGTATCGAAGCGGCGCTGGCGGCGCTGGACGGCGAACTGGCCGATATCGGCCCGGCCAATGGCGGGCTGGGTGAGATTCGTTCCAATCGTACGCCGGAAAACTATGGCGAGGCGGTGAATGCGGCCCGCGATTACATCCGGGCGGGCGATGCTTTCCAAGTCGTGCCCAGCCAGCGATTTACGGCCGATTATCCGGCAGATCCCTTTCATCTCTATCGCACCCTGCGCCGGTTAAACCCCTCGCCTTTCCTGTTTTTCTTCCGTCTCGACGGGTTTGCCATTGCAGGATCCAGCCCGGAAATCCTGGTCAGGCTTCGCGATGATGTGGTGACAGTTCGCCCCATCGCCGGCACGCGCAAGCGCGGCGCAACACCCGCCGAGGATGATGCCCTTGAAGCCGATCTTCTGGCCGATCCCAAGGAGCGCTCCGAACACCTCATGCTGCTCGATCTGGGCCGCAATGATGTGGGTCGTGTTGCGGCACCGGGCTCCGTTCGCATTACGCAGCGCGAGATCGTCGAGCGCTACAGCCATGTGATGCATATCGTGTCCAATGTCGAAGGCGATCTGGCCGAGGACGAGGATGCGGTCTCTGCCCTGTTTGCCGGTTTCCCGGCCGGTACAGTCTCCGGCGCACCCAAAGTACGCGCGATGGAGATTATTGACGAGCTGGAACCGCATCGTCGCGGCATCTATGCGGGGTGTGTGGGCTATTTCTCTGCCGATGGCGGTATGGACACCTGTATCGCGTTGCGCACTGCGGTGATCAAGGACGGAAAAATGAACGTCCAGGCCGGCGCCGGCGTGGTGCTCGATAGCGATCCAGTCGCGGAACACGATGAATGCGTCAACAAGGCCGCAGCCCTCTTTCGTGCCGCCGATGTCTCGCTGGGTGGTGAGCGCTAGGGCGGTTTACTCGGCCAGGGCCGCGTTCAGCCAGCTCGGCTCAGGGTCGGGCGTATCCACAGCTGTGCGGGCCGTCACAAACTCGAAACCGCGTTCACGGGCCTCGTCGATCCAGGTTTCGAGTACGTCCAACGTCACCGTGTGTGGATGGCCGATCATGACCGCCAGCCCGTCACGACGCGCCAGAGCTTCGGCATCATCCAGTCGCTCGCGAATAGCCGTTTCCGTCTGGACATTATCTAGGAAGACATGGCGGCGCAGCACAGGCAGGCCCAGCCCGTCGGCCACGGCACCGGCCCGACTGTCGGCAATCGTCACGCTGTCGAGAAAATACATGTCATGATTGACCAGAGGCAGTAATGCCCGGCGCAGCGCACCGGCATCGCGTGTGAACCGGCTGCCCATATGATTATTGAGACCGGACGCCCCGGGCACACGCTGGATGGCCCATTGCACCCGCGCCGATAACTCCTCTGCACTGAGTCCGAGGCGCAGCGCGTGAGGACCGGGATCTTCCAGACCCAAAGGCTCCATCGGCATGTGGATGATGACATCCTGACCCGCCTCACGTGCCATCTCGGCGATCTCCGGTGCTGCGGTCGCATAGGGTAGAACAGCCAAGGTCACCGGCGCATCCAGCGCGATTGCGCGCTCGGCGCGGGTCCGATCCAGCCCGATATCGTCCAGCACAATGACCAGGCGCGGTGCGCCAGAGGATGTGGCTGTGAAGGCTTGGTTCGATGAGCCGGAGACGAGCTGAGCTTCGCGCTCGGCACGCCCATCCCCTGCCCGGGCGGTAATGGCCCGACTTTCGGGCGCGGGCCCAATATCTTCCACATACGCCAAACCGGACACGCTTTCGCGTTGCGAAACCGCCCGATCGACCAGACCTTGTGCGCGTGCAAGATCAAGATCCGATACGTGGTCGGCACTTGCCGGTTCCGACATGTTCGCTGTCAGAATCATGTTCGATGGGTCCTGAGGTGGTCCGGACACGTCATGGCTCGACGCAGCGTTTGACGGTTCAGCAGAGGCCGACATCATGATCGCTCCGACCATAAACACTAGCGCTCCGGCCGCTCCAGACAGGGCCGTGACGACCGGATGCGGTCCGCGAATCAGCGAAGGTCGATCAGTGTTCATGCTCACAGGAGGCTCTGAAAGGGTTAACACGCGTTAAACCCTGATTCCGCCTGCGCGAACCGCATTGGCTCCGGCCTATCAACAGTCTATTTTCCCGCCATACGGAGGAGCTCATGCTGCTGATCATCGATAACTACGACAGTTTCACCTTCAATCTCGTGCATTACGTCCAGGAGTTGGGCGCCGATACACGTGTGGTGCGCAATGATGCGCTGACTGTCGACGAGGTCTGGCGAATGAACCCTTCCGGCATTCTGCTGTCCCCCGGACCGTGTGACCCGGATCGCGCCGGCATCTGTCTGGACCTTCTCCGATCTGCGCCCGAGGACATGCCCATTCTGGGTGTGTGTCTGGGACATCAGTCCATTGGTCAGGTGTTCGGCGGAACCGTGATCCAGGCCAAGGACATCATGCACGGCAAAACCAGCCCGATTGAGCACACCGGAACGGGCGTGTTTTCCGGCCTGCCCTCGCCGTTTACAGCGACGCGCTATCACAGCCTGTCGGTTCGTCGGGAGGATTTGCCCGAAGACCTCACGGTGACCGCCTGGACAGAGGATGGCGAGATCATGGGCCTGTCCCATGCCCATCGCCCCATTCACGGCGTTCAATTCCACCCCGAATCGATCGCGTCTGAACATGGTCATGCCCTGCTGGCGAATTTCCTCGCCCTTACGGGTCTCGACACGCAAGCGGCCGCCTGAGCCTTCCGGAGATCGTCATGTCCGCATTGAATGCCTGCCTGCAGGCCTTTTCCCGTGCCGAACGCCCGGCCGCCACCGATATCGAGGCCGCCTTTGGCGAGCTGATGGATGGCGCCGCTAGTAACATCCAGATCTCTGGCTTCCTTATGGGGCTCGCCGCCCAGGGTGAACAACCGGAAGATATTGCAGCCGGAGCGCGCGTCATGCGCAGCCGCATGACATCGATCACGGCACCCGAAAACGCCATTGACACCTGCGGAACCGGCGGGGATGGCAAAGGGGCGTATAACATCTCGACCGCAGCTGCGATCGTTGCGGCAGGCGGTGGCGCCAAGGTCGCCAAACATGGCAACCGGGCGGCCTCGTCAAAATCGGGCTCGTCCGATGTTCTGGCCAGTCTGGGGGTCAATCTCGATGCCGGTCCCGACCTCGTGCAACGTTCGCTCGAGGAAGCGGGAGCCGGATTCCTGTTCGCACCCGCCCATCATTCCGCCGTCCGTCACGTCGGAGAAGCGCGCAAGACGCTCGGCGTGCGCACCGTGTTCAACCTTCTCGGTCCGCTGTCCAATCCGGCCGGAACCCGACGTCAATTGCTGGGCGTCTATCACAAGCGCTGGCTCGTTCCCATGGCCCGGGCCCTGGAGGCGCTGGGATGTGAACACGCCCTTGTCGTGTGCGGCCAGGACGGAATGGACGAGATCACCACCACGACCCAGACAGATGTGGTGGAACTCAAGTCAGGTGAAATTCGCGAATACATCATTGATCCGGGCCAGTTCGGGATTTCGCTGGTCGAGGAAGCGGACCTGAAGGGCGGTGATGCTGACTACAATGCGGCCGCCATCCGCCGCTTGCTGGACGGCGAACACTCCGCCTATCGCGATATTGTTCGCCTCAATGCGGGTGCAGCCCTGTATCTGGGTGGTCTCGCCGAGGACCTCGCGGCCGGGATTGAGGGAGCCACAACCGCCATCGACAGCGGCGGCGCCCGCACTGTCCTCGATCAGATGATCGCCATTTCCAACGCCTGAGACCGGGAGAATACCATGTCCGACACCCTGACCCGTATCGGTGCGTACAAGCTGGACCATATTGCCGCCTGCAAGGCGCGCCGCAGTTATGATGACGTCGCCGCGGCCGCGCGCGATGTTGCGCCCGTGCGAGGTTTCCGCCAGGCCCTGATCGACTCTTCCAAAAACGGCAAGATGGGGCTCATCGCCGAAATCAAGAAAGCCAGCCCGTCTAAAGGATTGATCCGCGAAGATTTCAATCCGCCGGAACTGGCCAAGGCCTATGAGGCCGGGGGTGCGACATGTCTCTCTGTCCTCACTGACGGCCCCAGTTTTCAAGGCGCCGATGAATTCCTGACAATGGCACGTGATGCGGTCGCCCTGCCCGCCCTGCGCAAGGATTTCATGTATGACATCTATCAGGTCGCCGAGGCCCGGGCCCTGGGGGCGGACGCCATTCTTCTCATCCTGGCCGCCATTAATGATGACTGCGCCCGCACCCTGACCGATGAGGCTGAAAAATGGGGTATGGACGTTCTGGTTGAAGTGCATGACGGTCCGGAGCTGGATCGTGCCATTGCCCTCAATGCCCCGCTCGTGGGCATTAACAACCGTAATCTGCGCACGTTCGAAACAAGCCTGCAGACCTTCGAAAACCTGGCGCCACGCGTTCCGGAAGATCGCCTTCTAGTCGCGGAGAGCGGTATTTTCACTCCCGCCGACGTCGCCCGCCTCAAGGATGCCGGAGCTGAAGCTCTGCTGGTCGGCGAAAGCCTGATGCGTCAGGATGATGTCACGGCCGCGACTCGGCGCCTGCTGGGCTAAAACACGCCTGCTAGACCATGGCATTCGCCGGACGTGCCCCGCCGCGCGCCGGACCAAAAGCCCCTCGCTTGACCGATGTGCGGAACACTTGTAGAACACAGGTGATTCCTGCTTTGTTCCGTGCGCTTCGGCACTGATGCGCACAGGCTGAGCAGGGTCTGACAGGACAATCCCTGATGGCGCAAGGGTTTGGGGCATGCCCACTCCCATGGCACCAGGGTCCGGCTGGAAGGAATGCGCCATGCTGACGCGGAAACAACACGAGCTTCTTCTGTTCATTCACGAGCGGATTCGAGATACGGGCGTGTCTCCCTCTTTTGACGAGATGAAAGGCGCCTTGAACCTCGCCTCGAAATCAGGGGTTCACCGCCTGATCACGGCTCTGGAAGAGCGCGGCTTTATCCGGCGCCTGGCTCATCGCGCTCGCGCGCTTGAAGTCATCAAGCTTCCCGAAGATGCTGTTCGTGGGGCCCAGAAGACCGAACAGGTCGAGGATACCCGCAATGTGGTTCGCCCGGACTTCCAGCGCAAAACCGTTGATGAGCCCGGATCTGATGCGAGTGTGGACATCCCGATCCTGGGCCGGATTGCCGCCGGTGTGCCCATCGCGGCCATTCAGCATGAAACGGACCGCCTTCCCGTTCCCGCCGACATGATCCAGGGCGGCGAGCATTTCGCGCTCGAGGTCAAGGGCGATTCCATGATCGAGGCCGGCATTCTCGATGGTGATCTGGTCCTGATCAAAAAGGCCCAGTCCGCCGAGAATGGCACGATTGTCGTGGCTCTGGTTGATGATGAAGAGGCCACGCTCAAACGTCTGCGCAAGAAGGGCGGATCCATCGCCCTGGAGGCCGCCAATCCGGAGTATGAAACCCGCATTTTCGGCCCGGAACGTGTAAAGGTTCAGGGCACGCTGGTGGGGCTGATCCGCAAATATCACTGAGCGGAGTGTCGTCCTCGCTCTTCAGCTCCAGCCCAGATCCGGTATCGCCGGGTGTCTTCGACCCAGACGTGATCGCGGATGTCGTCATTGCGGATCCACAGGGCCAGACTGCCCTGCGTCACACGTTCCTCCACGCCGATAATTCGGGCTGAACAGGACTGCCGCCGCCAGTCCGGCAAGGATTGGGGCAGGACCAGAATGTCGGCCCGTTCACAGTCCTCGAACCAGACAGACATATCGCTCGGCCGTGCAATCCGGATTTGGCCGAGGAAATAAACGCAGCCTGAAGCGTCACACCTCTGGGGCGCCGGACTGAGGGTCTCTGACACCGCAGCGCGCTCGGCAAAAACCCGGCGCGCAAAACGGCCCTGACGAGGGTGTGAGGTCCACAGATTTCCATCCTCCTGCGCCACAATAACGCCCTCTTCCGTAATCACCAGGTGGGGAGGAGTGCTGGCGAACCAGATGATCACACTCACGAGAAAGACCAGGCTTGGCGCAATCAGGGCGCGTAGCCCCCGTACGACGAGAAACCAGACCACAGATGCGGACAAACCGGCCAATAGCCAGGGAGGCGCGGCTGCGATGGGAATGAGAACGCCCTCCCCCCCTGAGGTCCATCGCGCGAACGACAGGCACAGCCGCAAGCCAAACCCCATCACCTCGAATACAGGGCCATCCCATCCCAACGGGATCAAGACGAGGGCGAGAAACCCGACCGGCATCACAATCAGGGAAAAGATCGGCATGACTAGCACATTGGCAAAAAAGCCGGTCTTGGCGAGGTGATGAAAATGAAAGGCCGAAAAGACGGATGTTGCACTCCCGGCTATGGCGCTGGTGAAGGCGACACCGCCGGGAAGTGTCACGATAATCGGCCAGCGACGGGCCTGAACAACCGGGCGTGCCAGTTCATAGGCCCGGATCAGGGCACCGGTGGCCGCAAAACTCATTTGGAAACCGACTGACAGCACACTGTGCGGCGCCAGGATCAGGATCATCACACACGCTAGGCCCAGAGCATTCATGGACAAAGCCCGCCGGGAGACCAGAACAGCGCCCAGTAAACAGGCGGTCATGATAACCGCCCGCTGTGTCGGCAGGCTGGCTCCGGTCAGCACGAGATAGGCCAGGGCAGCGACAAGTGCGCAGAGGATGGCCGGATAACGTGCATCAAAGGCGCGTCCAAAGGGCCGTATAGCAGCACCGACCAGGCGCGCGACGCCATAGACGGTGCCGGCCAGCAGGGCCATGTGAAGCCCCGATATCGCCAGGATATGGCCCAGTCCACCGGATCTGAGAATCTCGATCACATCGCGATCAAGGGCCGATCTGTCGCCCGTCAGGAGCGCGGCGGCAATCCCGCCCGTTTCATCAGGTAATCGGCGCTGAATATGAGCCGAAAGACCATAACGCAGACGCACAAGATCAGCCGCAAACCCGGTTTCACGTCCGGTTATCGCGCTTTCAAGCCGAAACCCGGAAGCCTGAAGACCGGAAAACCGGGCATGGAAGGCTGAATCATAGGCTCCGGGTACAACGGGTCGTCCCGGTGTGAACAAAACGGCCCTCACCCGTACCCGGTCGCCCGGTTCCGCCACTCCCTCGGAGGCCAGAACCCGGATCCAGCCTGTGTCGGTGCGCACATGCCAGCGCAAACGCCCATTGGCCGACCGGCTCAGACCTTCGATCCAGCCCGTCACCTCGATGGACTGCCCCTCCCGAAATCGAAGATTGGAGACGTCAGGAATCCGGCTCTGGGCCCACATTATCCAGACCAACACCATGGCCATAAAGACGATGACCGCCCGAGGCTTCCGGCTAGGCCAGCTGGCATGCAGCACGGCGAGCAGTGCCAGACTGGACACCACCACGCCCCAGCCCCACATGCCGGTTATGTCGACGGGCAGGATATGGGCCAGGCTACAGCCCAGCAATCCGGCACAGGCCAGTCCGACAAATGGTCTGCCTACGCCAAAAGCATGAGATCGAAAACGGGAGAACAGATTGACACCCGACAGGACGCGGGGTTTGTGTAACGCCGATTCCGGTGTGTTCACAGGGCCCTCCAGCGTGTGACATACGGGCCTCTGGCGTTTGACAACGCATTCATGTTAACACCGCCCATCCTTCTGCACTGCAGCAAAAATTCGCAATCGCAATAGAGACTGATGATCCGCACTCGCTTCGCACCTTCGCCGACCGGCTTCCTTCATATTGGAGGCGCTCGCACAGCCCTGTTTTCCTGGCTGTTTGCCCGTCACCATGGCGGTGAATTCCGTCTGCGGATCGAAGATACAGACCGGGCACGCTCGACCGATGCCGCCATTGATGCGATCAAGGACGGGCTGGACTGGCTGGGCCTGGACTGTGATGGCGAGATTGTCTCGCAACACGCCAATGCGCCGCGCCATGTTGAGATTGCCCAGCATCTTCTGGACACCGGCAAGGCGTTCAAATGTTTTCTGACAGCAGACGAAACCGAGGCGCTGCGCGATGACGCGTTCAAGGCCGGCCGTGCCTTGCGCTCACCCTGGCGCGACCGGGATGCTTCCGAGGCTCCGGAGAATGCCCCGTTTACCGTGCGGTTCCGCGCCAGTGATGATGACATGATCCTCTCCGACGCGGTTCAGGGCGACGTGCGCTGGGCGGCCAAGGATTTCGACGATCTGATCCTGCTGCGCAGTGATTCTAGCCCGACCTATAACCTTGCTGTCGTTGTCGATGATCACGACATGGAAATTTCACACATCATTCGCGGCGATGACCACCTCGTGAATGCCGGTCGGCAGTGCCAGATCTATGACGCCTTGGGCTGGGAGCGTCCGGTCTTTGCCCACATCCCGCTTATTCATGGTGATGATGGCAAGAAACTGTCGAAACGCCATGGCGCACTGGGTGTCGAGGCCTATCGCGATATGGGCTATCTGCCCGAAGGTCTTCGCAATTACCTGTTGCGACTGGGCTGGTCCCATGGCGACCAGGAGTTTTTCACCGATGATCAAGCCCAGGCCGCATTTGGACTGGGCGGTCTCAACAAGGCCCCGGCACGCCTCGATTTTTCCAAGATGGCGCACGTGAATGCCCATCATATTGAAGCGGCTGATGATGAGCGCCTTCTGGAATTGGCAAGCCCGTTCATCGAAGCATTCGAAAACCGCGAAACTGACGCAGAATTGATCCGCAATCGGTATCTCGCGGCCATGCCCGTGCTCAAAACGCGCGCGTCCACACTGGAAGAGATCGCCGCACAGGGCTATTTTCTGATCAAATCCCGTCCTTTCCTGATTGAAGGAAAACCGGCCAAGGCTCTCAATGACGAGGCGCGAGACCGCCTCACCCGCCTGCACACCCTCTTGCAAGGGCTGGCAGAGTGGACCGAGCCCCTTTTGGCTGAGGCCTTGAAAGCATTCGCGGAAACCGAAGAGGTCGGTTTCGGCAAAATCGGTCAGCCCCTGCGTGCGGCGCTGACTGGCGGAGCCCAGGCTCCGGATCTGGCACACGTCATGGCTTTCCTGGGCCGTGATGAATCGCTGGCACGTATTCAGGACCAATTCCCGCCGGCTCACTGACCGGCAATGCCTCATGGGGAGACATGATGGAAAATAAAGCAAAGCCGAATGGTACGGCTCAACTGACGTATAACGGTAAGACGGTCGATCTTCCGGTGTATTCCGGTGAACTCGGTCCGGACGTGATGGACATCCGCGCGCTCTACAAAGAGACCGGCATGTTCACCTATGATCCGGGGTTCACTTCCACCGGCAGCTGTGAAAGCCAGATCACCTATATCGATGGTGATGAAGGCACGCTTCTCTATCGCGGCTATCCGATTGACCAGCTGGCCGAGAAATCCAACTTCATCGAGGTCTGCTACCTCCTGCTGCACGGTGAACTGCCGTCTGCGAAAGATTTCGAAGAGTTTGACTGGACGATCCGTCGGCACTCCATGCTGCACGATCAGTTTGACCAGTTTTTCCGCGGTTTCCGCCGCGACGCCCATCCTATGGCGATCATGGTCGGAACCGTCGGCGCCCTGTCGGCCTTCTACCATGACTCCACGGACATCAATGATCCGGTGGCACGCACGGTGGCCAGCCACCGCATGATCGCGAAAATGCCGACCATCGCGGCCCGGGCCTTCAAATACGCGATCGGACAGCCCTTCATCACGCCGCGCAACGAGCTGGATTATGCCTCCAACTTCCTGCGCATGTGTTTTGCCGTTCCGGCCGAGGACTACAAGGACAATCCGGTTCTGGCCAAGGCCATGGACAAGATCTTCATCCTGCACGCCGATCACGAGCAAAACGCCTCGACCTCCACGGTCCGCCTGGCAGGGTCTTCCGGTGCCAATCCGTTTGCCTGTATCGCAGCGGGCATCGCCTCGCTGTGGGGCCCGGCCCATGGTGGCGCCAATGAAGCGGCCCTCACCATGCTGCAGGAGATCGGTTCCGTGGATCGCATCCCGGAATTTGTCGCCCGCGCGAAAGACAAGTCCGACCCGTTCCGCCTGATGGGTTTTGGTCACCGGGTCTACAAGAATTACGATCCGCGCGCCAAAGTCATGCGCGAGACCTGCCACCAGGTGCTCGACGAGCTGGACGTTCGCGACGAGCCGCTGCTGCAGGTGGCCATGGAGCTGGAGCGCATTGCTCTGGAAGACGAGTATTTCGTCGAGAAAAAGCTCTACCCGAACATCGATTTCTATTCGGGCATTACGCTCAAAGCGATGGGTTTCCCGACAGAGATGTTCACGGTGCTCTTCGCACTGGCGCGTACCGTCGGCTGGATCGCCCAGTGGTCCGAGATGATCGAGGATCCGTCCCAGAAGATTGGCCGTCCGCGCCAGCTCTTCACAGGGGCACAATCGCGCGATTATGTGGATCTGTCGGCACGCTGATTTTGCGTCACAGCTCGCGAACAAGGCCGCCCTTTGGGCGGCCTTTTTTGTGGAGATGAAACGCTGTGTAACCTAATCCGAAACAGTTCAGGCGGTCAGGCATTGAGCAAGTCTATGACGGTCCGGGCTGCCCGCTCGCTGGCCTGACCTGCCCCGCGCATACCGTCTGTTGTCTCAATAAGGCGGCGTGACAGATTGGCCCGGCGTTCTTTATCTGAAACCAGCGCGCTGAGTGCGGGTACCAAATCGGAGGGTTCCGCGGCTGATTGCAGAAATTCACCGATCAATTCCTCATCCGCAGCGATGTTGACCATTGAAATATAGGGCGCCTTGAACACTTTGAACGTGTCCAGGATGAAATAGGTCACGGGTTCCAGCTTGTAGGCGGCCAGATGAGGAACCCCTGCCATGGCCAGTTCAGTGGTTACCGTGCCCGAACAGGCCAATGCTAGATCGCTGGCGGAAAACGCGTCGCGTTTTTCATCTTCATCGACAACCAGGAGATGGGCCAGGCGTTCATCCTGTTCCAGTCTCTCACGGGCAGTGTGTTCGATGGTTCCCGCCAGAATGGTGATGTGTCGAACCTCAGGATGGAGGGCCTTCATCTCACTCAGGGTTTGGGCAAAACTCTCATACATTCTCGAGAGTTCTGACGGCCGGCTACCAAACAGGGTGAGCATGACCGTGTCGTTGGCATCCAGCCCGTGGCGTTGACGAAACGCGGCACCATCTCCGGTTACGTCGCGTTCAAACGTGGGATTACCGACAAAGGTTGTGGGCAGCCCGGCCTTTTCGAAATAAGGCGCATCGAAGGAGTGGATACTCATCAGATGATCTACAGCGGCGGCCAGTGTCCGGGCACGCCCGGGCCGCGTCGCCCACACCTGCGGTCCGACATATTTGACCAGCTTGATCTCAGGCGCCAGCTTGCGAACACGTTGAGCCACTCTGAGCGTAAAGCCCCAACTATCGATCAGGACGACCATGTCGGGGCGTTTATCGAGTATATCGGCGACGGTTTGTTTCACGCGTCGAATGACACGGTTATAGGCTTTCACACCTTCCACGAGGCCGATGATCGACAGATCTGATATGTCAAAGGGGCTCTCCACCCCTTCGTCCGCCATGGAGGGTCCGCCGACCCCGGCAAAATTGAACACATAGCCGGGCGACTGCTTGAGCGCCTTGATCAGGCCGCCGCCCAACAAGTCACCGGACCGTTCGGCGGCGACAAGATATAGTCCAAACCGTTTCGGATCGGCCGGATCAGACATCCGTTTCGCGCTCCACACCCACTAGAAACAAACCGGCTTCGTCCAGGGCCTGACGAACGCGCTCGCGTCCCACGACCAGAGCCCCTCCCGCTTCAATCGCAATGCCCGCAAGACCAGCAGCCTCGACCCGACGAACCGTTTCCAGCCCGACCGTCGGCAGATCGACACGACGCTCCTGGATCGGTTTGGACATTTTGGCGATCACGCCGGCCTTTTGCCCTTCAGCCGTACCACGCAGTACCGGATCGAGTGTTGCAACACGATCCAGCATGGCATTCGTGCCTTCCTGTGCTTCGAGTGCCAGCACCAGACCGCCAGACACGACAGCTCCTTGTCCGATATCCAGCGCCCCGATGGTCTGGGCCACATGCACGGCCTTGCGCACATCTTCCCAGACCTCGTCAGTGGGTTGGATCGCCCCAAACACACCCGCATCCACCTTGAGCGGGGCCAGCACCTCATCGGCACCATGGACTGGCAGATCATGCTTGTCGAACGCATCCAGAATCACGCGCAGCAAGGCATCATCACCCTTGCGCGCCGCCAGGAGGACTTTGGGCATCAGTCGTGCGCCAACACCGTCCACACGCAGGGTTTTCAGATTGGGACGCGTGACATAGCCCGCAAAACACACACCGTCGCACCCCGCCTCCTTGAAGGCCTTGATGGCTTTGCCAATCTCGCCAATCGAAACAGTGATACCGTCGAACTCGGCGAAATCATCATCGGCGGCACCGTTGATCCGCAGCACAAAGGGACGGGTATCCGCAATGGCATTCACGATCTCCCGGGGCAGATGTCCTCCCCCGGCGATAATGCCCAGACGTGTCCATCCTGTTGGTTGTGCGCTCATGATCAATCCGGCATGCAGATCGGGCGATTGGCCGCCTGTCGGATGAACTCGACAATCTCCATCACCGGTTCATTCTCACCATAAAGAGACGCGGCATCGGAAATCCGCTCCTGGAACGTGCCTTCCTGGGCAAACAGGAGGCGATAGGCCGAACGCAGATCCCGAATGGTGGTGCGAGGCATGCCACGGCGTTTCAGTCCGATCACATTGAGGCCGGCCAGCTTGGCCTCATTCCCGTTGACTGAACCATAGGGAATGACGTCCGTCACCACTTTGGCCATGCCACCGAGGAAGGCATGTCGGCCTACGCGCACATATTGATGGACACCGGCATATCCACCCAGAATGACGTGATCTCCGATCTCGACCATGCCAGCGGCCGCCGCCTGATTGGAGAAGACGACCCGGTTTCCAACGATGCAGTCATGAGCCACATGCGTATTGCACATGAAATAACAATCATCGCCCACAACCGTTGTGCCGCGGCCCTTGCCCGTACCCGGGTGCATGGTCACGCCCTCACGCAGGATATTGCGCTGTCCCAGCACGAGCGTGGTTTCCTCACCCTGATACTTGAAATCCTGGGGCGGATGGCCAATCGATACATTAGGATAGAGCACACAATCTTCACCGACAGTGGTGTGACCATCGATCGAAACGTTGGAAATCAGGCGAACACGGTCCTTGAGGACCACATGCTCACCCACCGTACAGAACGGACCGATCTCGACCCCGTCACCAAGCTGGGCGGACGGATGGACAACGGCGTGCGGGTGGATCTTGATCGTGCTCATTCGTGGAAAACCGCCTTGGCAGAAAATTCGGCCTGAACTGCACGAACACCGTCAGCCAGGACTTCACCGCTAAATTTGAAAACCCCGTGACGGGCCAGCACGACCCGGACCGGCATGCGCAGCAACATGCCCGGACGAACGGGCGCGCGGAATTTGACCTTCTCACACCCCATAAAGAAAATCGTCACCTTGGCTGGGTCGGCTTGCAGGGTCTTGGACATCAAGATCGCGCCGGTTTGGGCCAGAGCTTCCAGCATCAACACGCCCGGCATCACGGGATTATTCGGGAAATGACCTGGAAAGAAGGGCTCATCATAGGTCACTGCCTTAATGCCCGTGATGGATTCATGTTCGACATAGTCTTCCGCCGCATCCACCAGCAAGAAGGGATGGCGGTGCGGGATCAAATTCATGATCTCCGGCGTTTCAATACGATCGCTCATAGGCGTGACTGCCCCATTTGATAGTCCGATTTCCAGGCCCACACGCGCCCCCGATGGCTGACCCTGTCAGCTCCTCTTTCCGCGATTCTTCGCAAGGCGTCGAACCGCAGAGACTTCCTTCATCCAGTCCCGCAGAGGTTGCCCGGGGGTGCCGCCCCAGGTCTCTCCTGCCGGTATGTCTCTCATAATGGCGCAGCCCGCTGCCAACTGGGCGCCATCACCAATCTTAAGATGATCTGCAATCCCGACACGCCCGCCACAGGCCACATTCTTGCCGATCGTCACACTGCCTGAGATACCGCCAAACGCGGCCATCATGAAATTCTCGCCAATCGTGCAGTTGTGTCCGACATGGCAGTGATTGTCGAACCGGCATCCATGACTGATTAGCGTGTCTCCAAATACCGATCTATCGACCGTCGAGTGCGCGCCCAGAGTGACATGATCGCCCAGGCGCACACCGCCTAGATGAGGCACTTCAATGGCACCACGCTCAGAGACTGCAATACCGAAGCCGCTTTCGCCAATCACGGCTCCTGCCAGAATATTGCAATCTTGACCGATACTTGCACAGTAAATGGTCACATTGGGTCCGATCCGGGTACGCGCGCCGATCGACACGCCCGGCCCGATCACCGCACCGGGTTCGATCACCACATCCGCACCGATCTGCGCACCCTCACCGATCGCGACATGCGCACACACCTGCGCGGAGGCATCAATGCGAGCCGTATCGTGAATAGGCGGTCCGGCATGAAGAGATTTCTTGCGATACAGCGCACCTGCCGACAGGGCAAAACTGGCGCGCGGCCGTTTGCAAACGAGGGCCACACCGCCCAGTTCAGCCACACGCGGTGCGGCCTCTTCCGAGCAGAGCACAAAGGCACTCGTCAATGCGCCGTCCGGCGCACTTCGCAAGGCGTCAAGCTTCTCCGCATAGACAAGAACGCCAGCGGCCGCCTCATCGAGAGGCGCAACATGGGTGACATGAAGGCTCGCCGCATCCGGATGCAAAATCGCCGCGCTTGAAAGCGCGGCGATCTGCGTCAGGGGAAGCGGGCCAAGCGGTTCAAAGAAACGCGGATCGGCCACTTCATTTCTCCCGAGGGCTTGCGCCCGTCTTACTGAGCCTGTTGCGGTGCCGCTTCACGCGGGATCCGCACGCGACTGACTGTAACAGACGGCAGCTCAGCATTGAGACGCTGGATAATGGTGTCGGAGATGTCGACGCTCTCACCGGCGAAGCGCACGGCGCGACGCTCAAGCAGAATGTCCACATTTTGCTCTTCGAGGATGGCCGGAATGATGACATTCAAGCGTTCCTGAACCGGACGCAGGGCCTGAGCCCGGGTCTGGTCCATCTCCTGGCTCGCATATTGTTCGGCCTGGCGAATGACACCCATGCCCTGAACAATCTGGTTATAGCGTTGCATCAGGTCCGGGCGAGCCTGGATGGCTTCCTCTGTCATGGAGGCCGTTTCAGCATTCCAGCGCTCACGTTCTTGCTGAACCGGAGCCGCAACCGCTTGCAGTTCGGTCTGCATTTCAGTGGCGATCTCGGTCAGGCGACCAGCGACATGCTGACCAACCTGGCTTTCAGACAGGACACGGTCCTCGCTGAACACAGCCACGCGCTGAGCCATGGCCGGAGCCGCAAAGCTCACAACGAGCAGCGGCAGAAGAAGGAAGGATTTGATCAGTTTCATTGGATTAGAATCCTGTACGCGTGGAGAAACGGAAGAATTCAGCGCGATCATACGTTTCACGCTGGAAGGCTTCGGCAAAGTCAAAGCGAACCGGGCCAAACGGGCTGTCCCAGAAGATACTCACACCCGCAGAAGCGCGCAGTGAGAAGTCATCGACCGTGAACGGAGAGGTCCCCGTTTCATCGATCAGATCATTGTCGTCCAGAATGCCCAGCGAGCCAAACTCGGTGAAGACACTGCCCGACACACCATATTGTTCGGGAAGTCCCAGCGGGAATGTCACTTCCAGGGCGCCGATGGCGTAGAGCTTGCCGCCCAACGCATCGCCCGCAATCAGTTCACCTGTATCCTGATCGCGTTGGACCACCCGAGGACCGAGACCGGCTGTTTCAAAGCCGCGGAACGTATTCCCGCCCTTGAAGAAGCGATCATTAATACGAACTGTGTCGCCACCCCAGGGTTGGGTAAATCCAGTCCGCATGGACAAGCTTGCAACAATCCCGGGATAGAGGCCGCGATAGAAGGTCGATTCCAGCTCGGAGCGCAGATAGCGCACGTCACCGCCGATACCGGCGAAGTCCTGGCTGAGCGAGACACGGAAACCACGGGTCGGTTCGATCGGGTCATTCACCCGGTTCCAGTTCAGGGAGTAACCGGCAACAGAGGTGGTACGAAGCCCGGAATTGCTCCGAAGCGCGGAAGATGCCGCCGTGAACACCTGAACATCATCACGACGCAAAGTGTAGCGCAGCTGGAGATTGGTCGAGCGGGTCAGCGGGAAACCGAGGCGCAGCGATCCCCCCGTACTCTCGGTCCGGAAGGAGGCTTCCTCGAGATAATCGGACACCACGCGGAAAATGTCGAAACCAGCCGCCAGGTTCCGGTCAAGGAAACGCGGTTCGGTGAAACGGATATCCACCTGTTCCTGACGGGAACTCGCTGAGACACGGAAACGCAGGAACTGTCCCCGACCACGCAGATTGCGCTGGGAGATCGAGAAATCGACGAGGAAACTGTCGGTCGAGGAGAAACCGGCACCAAACGCCAGCTCACCTGTCGGCTGTTCCGTGACAGCCACCTGGACACGCGCCCGGTCGGGAGCCGATCCAGGGACCTGTTCCACTTCAACATCTTCGAAGAAGCCCAGGCGGCGCAGATTATTCCGCGAGCGATCGAGAAGCGGCTGGCTGAACGCATCGCCTTCCACCGTTTCAATCTCCCGACGGATCACACGGTCCAGCGTGGATGTATTTCCGACAATATCAATGCGCTCGATATAGACCCGCGGGCTTTCATCGATGACAAAATTGATATCGACCGTCCGGGATTCGCGATTGCGCTGAACCTGGGGACGCACATTCACAAAGGCATAACCGGACGCGCCCGCCGCAAAGGTCAGACTGTCCACACTGTTCTCGATCAGCTCACCAACATACAGGTCGCCCGACTGAACCGGAACGATCGCTTCGAGGAATTCCTCGGACAGGTCCGCAATCTCCGTCGTGACGTCGATCTCACCGAAGGTATAGACCTCACCCTCATCGATCGTGAACGTGATGTAGAAGGCATCCTGGTCGGGCGTCAGCTCTGCAACGGCGTTGATCACCCGGAAATTGGCGTAACCCTGGTTCTGGTAAAACTGACGCAGCAGCTCGCGGTCATACTCCAGACGATCCGGGTCGTAGTTGTCGTTTGAGGAGAAGAAGCTCCACCAGCGCGATTGACGCGTTACGATTTCACGGGCCAGACGGCGGTCAGAGAACCGCTCATTACCGATAAAGTTAATCCGTCGAACGCCCGTTTGCGGACCTTCGGAGATTTCAAAGATCAGATCCACGCGGTTTTGCGGCAGCTCGATGATCTTCGGTGTCACAGTCGCAGCGAAACGACCGGAGCGCCGATAGACCTCGATAATCCGCTGGACATCAGACTGGGCCCGTGCGCGCGTGAAGATGGCGCGAGGCTGAGCCTGGATTTCATCGGTGATCTTGTCTTCCTTGATCGCGGAATTACCCTCGATCACAACGCGGTTAATGATCGGGTTTTCCTGAAGACGCACGGTCACGACGCCCAGGTTTTCCTCGATCTGCACATCTGCGAACAAACCGGTGGCGAACAGCGTTTGAATCGACAGGTTGATCAGGCGCGCATCAAGCGGCTGACCCTGCTGAAACACCAAATAAGACAAAACGGTATCGACTTCGACACGTTGATTGCCTTCCACCAGGATCTGACGGACCACCGTTTGTGCCGGAGCCACAGGCTGTGCTTGAGCCACAGGCTGGACTGCAGGAGCTGCGGGAGCCCCCTCCTGTGCCAAGACAGCCGCCGGTGCCACTAGAAGCAGAAGGGCCGACGCGAACGCACGCAAAACTCTCACCATCGAAGATCGCCGCTTTCTGAGCCCGTCAGAAAAACTGACTGAGCTTGTAATTAAGGTCATTCAGTGACGCTACAAGCATCATTCCGAGCACAAGTGCAAGACCTACTCGGAAACCAATTGCCTGTACCCCCGCGCTCAACGGCCGACCGACGACCGCTTCATAGGCGTAATACATCAGATGTCCGCCGTCGAGGATGGGTAACGGCAAAAGATTCACCAAACCCAGCCCAACGGAGAGCACAGCGCAGAAGTGGATCAACTGCACAAGAACATAGTAGGCGCTCTCGGCTGCATTCTCCCCTACCTCAGCCCCGGTCTGGGCGCGTTGCCCTGCCATTTCAACGATTCCGAGCGGTCCGTTGAGCAATTCCGGCGAGGTCCGCCCCGTGACGATGCGGCTTACATAACGCACGGTCATGGAGATGATTTCACCGGTTTGGGAGACGCCATAGCCAATGGCCGTGACGGGATTGTAATGATCCTGAAAGCGCTCTCCGCTCGGACGAATGCCCAGAACCCCCATAGGGCGCTCGCCGCCAAACTGATCTTCAATCAGGGTGCGACGCGGTGTGATCGGCAGAACAAGACGCTCGCCACCGCGTTCAATCCCGACCTGGAGCTCTTCGCCAGGGCGCCAGACCACCTCGGCCATGATCTCTTCAAAGGCTTCGATCTGCGAATCATTGATGCTGAGCACCCGGTCACCCGCCAGAACCCCGGCCTCCTCGGCTGCACTGTCAGCGATCACCTCGCCCACGATCGGTTCGTACCGCGTCGCGCCAAAGGCAAAGGCCAGAACAGCAAAGATCGTGATGGACAGGATGAAATTGGCAACCGGACCTGCGCCGGTGATTATGGCGCGCTGCCAGACCGGTTTGAAGTGGAAACACTTATTGGCATCCTCACCCATCTGTTTGCGCAGAACAGCGAGTTTTTCCTGATCCGGTTCACTGGCTGCACCCGCATCCCCCAGAAAGCGCACATACCCGCCCAATGGAAAGGCCGCCACGCGCCAAACGGTGCCGTTTTTGTCCCGGCGAGAAAACAGTGTCGGACCAAAACCCATGGAAAAGGCCTCGGCATGCACCCCGCACCACCGGCCCGCCCAGTAGTGACCGAGCTCGTGAAAGACCACGACCACGGAGATCACAAACACGAAGGCAAACGCCGTCAGCAGAAAATCGCCAATTAATTCCATGTCCTAAACCCTTGGTGTTCAGGCTTTAACGCGGCTGACAAAACGCTCCGCCACATCCCGGGCCAGCCGGTCGATGACAAAAACGTCCTCAAAGGCCGCAACGGATTGCGGCATGCCATCTTCATTCAAACTCTGCGCCAAAGCCTCTTCAACGCACGAGGATATGTCAAGAAAACCAATCTGTTCCCTTAAGAAGGCTGCAACAGCAACTTCATTGGCGGCGTTCAGCACAGCCGGTGCTATCCCGCCGGCCTCAATAGCCTGGCGGGCCAGTCTCAAAGCGGGAAAACGGTCCGGGTCCGGTAGCTCGAAATCGAGACGCGCCATCCGGGCGAGATCCAGGCGCTCAACCGGTGCCGTCATCCGGTCCGGCCAGGCCAAGGCACTGGCAATCGGAGTGCGCATATCCGGCGAGCCGAGCTGGGCCAGCACGCTGCCATCAGCGTATTCAACCAGGCCATGAATAATAGACTGTTTGTGGACCACCACATCGACTTTGGTGTGCGGCAGATCAAACAGCCAGCAGGCCTCGATGATTTCGAGCCCCTTGTTCATCATGCTCGCACTGTCGATCGTGATCTTGGCGCCCATCTCCCAGGTCGGATGAGCCAGGGCGTCCGAGCGGCGTGCGCGTGCCATACGCTCTGCGGACCAATCTCGAAAGGGACCGCCGGATGCGGTCAGGGTGATGGAGCGGATATGGTCGCGCCGCGCTGTATCAAAGACCTGGAACACCGCATTATGCTCACTGTCGACTGGCAATAGACGTGTGCCATGCCGACGCGCGGCGTCCATGAAAAGCGAACCGGAACACACCAGGCATTCCTTGTTCGCGAAGGCCAGGTGCGTGCCCTGCTCCAGAGCCGCCAGTGTCGGTTTCAGGCCCGCTGCGCCGACAATTGCCGCCATGATCCAGTCTGCCTCACGACAGGCGGCGTCGATGATCGCCGCCTCACCCACACCGATCTTGATATCGGGGTGAGCCTGCAAACTCTCCCGCAATTCCGCTTCAGCAGAGGCGTCGAGGATCGCGACAAAATCGGCGCTGTGTGCAATGGCCAATTCGGCCAGACGCCGTGCATTGGATTTGGCCGTCAACGCCACCACGTCATAGCGCCCCGGTTCGGCACGGGCGATCAGGTCCAGCGTCGCTTCGCCCACCGAGCCTGTCGCGCCCAGGACACTGATGCGTCGTGCGGAAGGTGAAATCATGCCCGTCATCCTGCGAGGCCTTCGCCCGACCAGGTCAGCGGGGCAAATCGGTTGAGAATGACCGCAATAATCACAGCCAGCATCAAGGCGTCTACCCGGTCCAGCACGCCGCCATGTCCGGGAATCAGCTTGCCACTGTCCTTGACGCCAAATCCGCGCTTGAAGATCGACATCGTCAGGTCCCCTCCGATCGCAGCGAGAGCGATCAAGGCTGACACCCAGATGGTCTGTTGCCAGGCCGCGCCCATCACATGGCCGGCCACCACACCGCCTGCGGTCCCCGCAGCAAGCCCGGCCAGGAGCCCGGACCAGGTCTTCTTGGGGCTGGCCTGGGGTAGAAGTTTGGGACCGCCGAGCCAGGTCCCGACCAGATAGGCGGCGCTATCCGTCAGCCAGACAATGGTGAACAGCAAAATCAGACTGGGCAGACCGTAATCGGGCCAGGCCCGCATCGCCGCCAGGAGGCTGGCAGACAGGGCGACATACAAAATGCCCAGGACATCCAGAGACCAGCCACGACGCCAGCGCTCTGCGCCCATGGCCAGCGTGCCAGCGGAGCCCCAGAACAGCGCATCGCTGACGCCGGTCTGCCCGGCCAGGAGCACCGCGCCCGACGCTGTGGCGCACGCGATCGCATAGGCCACAGGCGGGGCCTTGGGGTCAGACATCTGCAGCCATTCCCACGCCATCGCCGCGGCAAACGCCGCCACCCAGGCCGAGAAATAGATATCACCCAGAAACAAAAGGCCCGCGGCGCTGGGCCCGAGGATCAATGCCGAAATGAGTCGCCGCCTGAGGACCGGATCACGCGGCTCCGGCATCCAGGCCTCCATAACGCCGATTACGCGAGGAGAATTCTTCCAGCGCCTTGCGCAGGTGATCGCCATCAAAATCAGGCCACAACACATCCATGAAGATCATCTCGGCATAGGCTGCCTGCCACAGCAGGAAGTTGGAAATGCGCATCTCGCCACTGGTCCGGATCAAAAGGTCCACATCATCCAGATCGTGCGTATCCAGGGCCTGACTGAACACGTCTTCATCAATGACCTCTGGATCGAGTTGTCCGCAGCGGATCTTCTCGCCCAGTGTCCGCGTTGCCCGAACGATCTCGTCCCGGCCCCCGTAATTGAACGCGATATTGAGCTGGAATGCGGTATTGTCCTGGGTGCGTGTTTCCGCATCCTCGATAATACGCAACAGATCATCATTGAGGCCGTCCCGGCGTCCCAGTATGCGGATGCGCACGCCTTTCTTGTCGAGAGAGGCGAGATCTGCCCGGACATAACGCCCCATCAGATCAAACAGGGCGCCGACTTCTTCGGCCGGACGGTTCCAGTTTTCAGTCGAGAAACTGAAGACGGTGAGCTGAGTGATGCCCATATCGCCGGCGGCCTGGACAGTGGCCCGCACGGCTTCGACCCCGCGCGAATGGCCAAAGGCACGCGGCCGTCCTCGGGACTGGGCCCAGCGACCATTGCCGTCCATGATAATCGCAACATGGCGCGGGATCCGGAGATCCCCGCCTGTCGTGTCACTTGCAGAGTTGGCAGACGTCATGAGGTCGATTGCCCCCTGCCTGTTGGAGAAAAGATCAGACCTGCATGATCTCTTCTTGTTTGACCTTCAGCGCATCATCGATACGGGAAATCGCCCCGTCCGTCAGCTTCTGAACATCTTCTGCATAGGATTTGTGTTCGTCTTCGGACAAAACCCCGTCTTTTTCGAGCTTTTTCAGGCTGTCCATCCCATCGCGGCGAACATTGCGAACTGCCACACGGGCGTTCTCCGCATAGGTGCCGGCCAGTTTGGCCAGCTCGGCCCGGCGTTCCTCGTTGAGCGGCGGGATGGGAAGACGTAGCAGCTGCCCTTCTACCACCGGGTTGAGACCGAGGGGGGAATTGCGAATGGCACTGTCGACCGCCGAAACCATGCCCTTGTCCCAGACATTCACGGAAATCATGCGTGGCTCAGGCACAGACACCGTCGCCACCTGGGCGATCGGAGTCAGGGCGCCATACGCGTCGACCTTGATACTGTCCAGCAAGTTGGGAGAGGCCCGTCCGGTCCGAAGACCGCCAAATTCCTTTTTCAGGGAATCAAACGCACCGTCCATGCGGCGCTTGAGGTCGTCCTCGTCAAAATCGATCTCGTCACTCATGGCAAAGGCCTTTCTTTTGATATCCCGGCGTCAGGCGCCCGGTTTAGACGGTATCCGAAGGAGCATTCCCGATGACCGTGCGAACACCTTCACCGGCGAGCACGCGGGCCAGACCACCCCCTTCATGGATATTGAACACCACGATCGGAATGTCATTCTCGCGCATCAGCGTCACAGCCGATGCATCCATCACGCGCAGATCCTGCGTCAGAATGTCGAGGTAATTGAGATGGTCATAGCGTTTCGCGTTCGGGTTCACCCGCGGATCGTCGGAATACACCCCGTCAACCTGCGTTCCCTTGAACAGCGCGTCACAGCCCATCTCGGCCGCGCGCAAGGCAGCCGCCGTGTCTGTGGTGAAAAACGGATTGCCGCTGCCGGCTGCAAAAATGACCACCCGGCCCTTTTCCATATGGCGCACAGCCTTGCGGCGAATATAGGGTTCGCACACTGACATCATGGGAATAGCCGACTGAACCCGTGTCGGAATGCCCACCTGTTCCAAGGCGGATTGCATCGCCAGCGCGTTCATGACGGTGGCCAGCATGCCCATATAGTCGGCCGCGGCCCGGTCCATGCCCTTGGCCGCGCCAGACAGGCCGCGGAAAATATTTCCACCGCCAATCACAAGGCACATTTCGGTGCCGGCATTGACCGCCTGGGCCACCTCCCCGGCAATGCGATTGGCGACCTCCAGGTCAATGCCATAATTTTGAGACCCCATCAGGGCCTCACCGGATACTTTCAACAAAACCCGCTTGTATACGAGCGGGCTTGTCGGGCCATCCGGCATTGCCGGGGCAGGATCAATCAGGGAATCGGTCACAGCAAGCGCAGCATATACGAAGCCCCGGCACTTGAAAGTACCGGGGCTCCAACAAACTGTCCAAATCAGACTTAGGACTGGCCGGTTGCGGCCGCGACTTCAGCAGCGAAGTCTTCTTCTTTTTTCTCGACACCTTCACCCAGGGCCATCCGGACAAAACCGGTCAGCTCAACGGACGTGCCCAGCTCCTTGGACGCATTGGCCAGGACCTGTTCGATGGTGTTGTCCGGGTCCATGACGAAAGCCTGTTTCAGCAGCACAACTTCTTCGTAGAATTTGCGCATACGGCCTTCGACCATCTTCTCGATGATCTGTTCCGGCTTGCCGGACTGGCGAGCCTGGTCGGCGAACACTTCGCGTTCCTTGTTGGCAATCTCGGCGTCCACACCATCCACATCGATGGCCACAGCCACAGCCGGGGACCCGGCCGCCACGTGCATGGCAATCTTGCGGCCCAGCTCGGCCAGCTTACCGGCATCACCTTCAGACTTCAGGCCGACGAGAACGCCGATGGCGCCCAGACCGTCTGCAGCCGGATTGTGGACATAGGATGAGACCACACCCGGATTGGCTTCGACCGTAGCGGCACGACGCAGGGACATGTTCTCACCGATGGTGGCGATGAGATTGGTCAGACCGGATTCCACCGTTTCGCCAGACGCCATGGTCGCGGCCTTGATGGTTTCGACGTCAGACCCGGCGGTCATGGTCAGCGTGGCGATCTCCGCCACAGCGGCCTGGAAAGTTTCGTTGCGTGCGACGAAGTCCGTTTCGGAATTCACTTCAACAACGGCGCCCTTGCCACCGTCGGTGGCGACAGCCACCAGGCCTTCAGCCGCAACGCGGTCAGCCTTCTTCGCAGCCTTGGACAGGCCTTTTTTACGCAGCCAATCCACCGCGGCTTCAAAATCGCCATCGGTTTCAGCCAGGGCCTTTTTACAGTCCATCATGCCTACGCCAGTTTTCTCGCGCAGTTCCTTGACCAGTGCGGCAGTGATCGCAGCCATCGGTGTTCTCCTTGGGGAATCGATTACGTGTGACGAGTCTACGCGTCGGTTTTGTCAGAATTATCAGCGTCGTCAGCAGATGCTTCCGGTGCTGCGTCTTCAGAAGCCTCAACAGCCTCTTCACCGTCCGGCAGATCGATCAGGGTTTCGACCAGCTCGTCGCTTTCACCCAGATCCACGCCCAGCGCCATCTGGCCTTCAGCCATGCCATCGAGCACGGCATCGGCAACCAGGTCGCAGTACAGGCTGATGGCGCGCGAGGCGTCATCATTGCCCGGGATCGGCATGTCAACGACATCCGGGTCACAATTGGTGTCGACAACGGCAACCACCGGGATACCCAGCTTGCGAGCTTCCTGGATGGCGATGCCTTCCTTGTTGGTGTCGATCACGAACATCAGGTCCGGCGTACCGCCCATGTCCTTGATACCACCGAGAGAGCGCTCGAGCTTGTCCTTTTCACGGGTCAGCATCAGCTGCTCTTTTTTGGTGAGACCGGCCAGGCCGTTTTCACCATCGAATTTCTCTTCCAGCTCACGCAGGCGCGCGATGGAGTTGGAAATCGTCCGCCAGTTGGTCAGCGTACCACCGAGCCAGCGGTGATTGACATAGTACTGGGCGCAACGCGACGCAGCTTCAGCCAGCGGCTCGGAGGCCTGGCGCTTGGTACCCACAAACAGGACACGACCACCCTTGGCAGCGGTTTCGCGCACTTTCACCAGAGCCTGGTGCAGCAGCGGGACCGTCTGGGACAGGTCGATGATGTGAATGTTGGAACGCTCACCAAAGATGAAGTCCTTCATCTTGGGGTTCCAACGGTGGGTCTGGTGACCGAAGTGACAGCCAGCTTCGAGCAGCTGACGCATGCTGAATTCAGGGAGAGCCATAATGTATCCTTTTCCGGTTGGCCTCCACGGGGCGGAGCTGCCTGTTTTCACAAGGAAATTTCCA
This sequence comes from Maricaulis sp. D1M11, assembly GCF_047308265.1. Taxonomy (NCBI): domain Bacteria; kingdom Pseudomonadati; phylum Pseudomonadota; class Alphaproteobacteria; order Maricaulales; family Maricaulaceae; genus Maricaulis; species Maricaulis sp. D1M11. The sequence goes on along the minus strand of NZ_JBKQWY010000003.1, from coordinate 30,566 downwards.
GGTTCCACAGAGCAACACCGGAGCGGACAGTCTTCCAGTCAAACCGGAACACAGACCGAAGCCCCGTGTGCGTGATCGCGCGGCTTATAGGCGTCTTGTTTTGTCTTGGCAAGCACCCGCCCTCAGCTGTTGCATATCAAGGAGTTTCACCCGGTCACGCAGGGCCAGTTCGCCTAGCTCAGACTGGGGTCACACGGGCGAGGAGACCGAGGCTCGAAGAGAGGTTCACAGGGAGGTTCAAAGGGTGTTTCTGAGGGAGGGTAAATCTCAAATCTGCCGCCCCCGCCCAAGCCTCCGATCCGGTCAGCACGATGCCCCGGACGCGTCTTATCCAGCGTCGACTGTTTCCACGCCCGGCACCGTTTTCAGCGCAGCCTGCAGCGCCGCATCCGCACTATGACGTCCGGGCAGACGCAATTGCGCCTCTCCGCCCTCACCCAAGGCGATAATCAGCTCCACGACCGAAGCGCGCTTGGCCTGTGTGCGACCATTGGCCCGATCCAGCTGGGCCTTCAGTCCGGCAACCGCCTCCGAACCGGCCAGTCGCACGGTCAGGGTCTGCGCTACAATCTGGGTATCCAGAACATCCACATGATCGGCAAAAAAACTGATCTGCTCTTCGCGCTCATCCACCCGGCAATTGCAGATCACGGTCTGGCCGGGCTCAAGGAGGTCGCGTGAGGTGCGCAGGATTTCCGGAGTGATGAAGACCTCAAACTCACCGGTGGGATCAGACAGGGTCAACCAGGCAAACCGCTCCCCGGACTTGTTGGACACGCGCTCCTGACGATGACGTACGACGCCAGCCATGCGAAGTGCGCTGGCACCGTCTGCCACACGCGAGGCCGCTTCGGCATGATAAACCACACCGCGCCCGGCCAGGTGTTCGCCCAGATCATCAAGAGGATGGCCGGAGAGGTAAAACCCGATCGCGGATAATTCCTCATCGAGACGTTTTGTGGCTTGCCAGGGTTCGACCATCGGTAGATCCGGTCGGCTGAGCTCTACTGTATCCCCGCCTCCGCCAAATAGGCTGGCCTGGGCGCTTTCGCGCTGGGCCGCTGCATGTTGGGCCATGGACAACAACATGTCCGCCGAAGCGAGAACCCGGGCCCGGTCACTGTCCAGTCCGTCAAACGCGCCTGCCTTCGCCAGATTCTCGAAGGTCCGGCGATTTACCTGTTTGGGGTCGATGCGTTCCGCGAAATCATAGAGCGAGGCAAAGGCTCCGTTCTGGCGGCGCTCCTCAACAATATGCTCCATCGCCGTGAAACCCACATTGCGAATAGCGCCCAGTGCAAAACGCACAGCCCCGTCTTCAACCGAAAAATCCGCCTCGGACGCATTCACGTCCGGCGGCAGAACCTCCAGCCCCATACGCCGGGTCTCCTGAAAGAAAACTGACAGCTTGTCCGTATTTGCGCGGTCAAGCGACATCAGAGCCGCCATCAGTGCGACCGGATGATTGGCTTTCAGGAAGGCCGTGCGATAGGCGATGACGGCATAGGCTGCAGCGTGTGATTTGTTGAAGCCATAACCGGCGAACTCGGCCACCAGTTCAAAAATATAGCTGGACTTGGCGCGATCGACCCCGCGCTCCTCGGCACCATCCAGGAAACGGACCTTCTGCTTGTCCATCTCCTCCTTTTTCTTCTTGCCCATGGCGCGGCGCAACAAGTCGGCTTCACCCAGGGAATAGCCCGACAGGATTTGTGCGATCTGCATCACCTGTTCCTGGTAGATGATCACGCCATAGGTTTCCGACAAAACGCCTTCGAGATCAGGATGGAGGCAATCGACTTCGGCCCGACCGAATTTCCGGTCGACATACACATCGATGTTTTTCATCGGACCGGGACGGTAGAGGGAGATCAGGGCGATCAGATCCTCGATCATGTCCGGCTTCATTTTTTTGAGCGTGTCACGCATGCCCGAGCTTTCAAGCTGAAACACGCCGATCGCATGGCCAGAGGCTAGAAGCTCATAAGTGGGCCGGTCATCCAGCGGGACATGCTCGATATCGGGAACCGCCTTGCCTTCACTTTCAATGTATTCGAGCGCCCGGGCGATGACGGTCAGGGTTTTCAGGCCCAGAAAGTCGAACTTGACCAGGCCCGCGGGCTCGACCCATTTCATATTGAACTGGGTCGCAGGAAGATCCGAACGCGGGTCCTGGTAGAGCGGGACCAATTCCTGCAACGGCCGGTCACCGATCACGACACCGGCAGCGTGGGTCGAGGCATTCCGGAACAGGCCCTCAAGCTGCAGCGCAACGGACAACAAGGTGTCGACCGTGTGATCATCCCGGCGCATCTCCTGAAGTCGCGGCTCCAGATCAATGGCCTCGGCCAGCGTCACCGGATTGGCCGGATTGGACGGCACAAGCTTGGCCAGTTTGTCGACCAGGCCGAACGGCAATTGTAGCACACGCCCGACATCGCGCACCACGGCGCGCGCCTGGAGAGTACCGAACGTGATAATCTGCGCGACGCGATCATCGCCGTACTTGTCCTGTACATACCGGATCACTTCACCGCGCCGTTCCTGGCAGAAGTCGACGTCGAAATCGGGCATGGACACGCGTTCGGGGTTCAAAAACCGTTCGAACAGAAGCCCGAAGCGCAAGGGATCAAGATCGGTGATGGTCAGTGCGTAGGCTACGAGTGATCCCGCCCCCGACCCCCGCCCCGGCCCGACCGGAATATCATGCTCCTTCGCCCACTGAATGAAGTCGGAGACGATCAGGAAATAACCCGGAAAACCCATCTGCTTGATGATATTGAGCTCAAAATCCAGCCGCTCGCGATACTCCGTTTCGGAGAGTGTCGTTTCGGTGGTTTCGAGCCGCATGGTCAGGCCGTCATGGGCACGCGCCACCAGCTCCTCCGCCTCATCCCGACCGCCGCGGGTTTCAAAACTGGGCAGAATGGGAGGATGGGTGCGGACCCGGTATGCACACCGACGCGCAACCTCGAGCGTATTGGCCAGCGCTTCGGGCAAATCCGAGAAACGCTGCGCCATATCATCAGGCGAGGTCAGATAATGATCCGGCGTAACCTTGCGTCGATCCGTGACCGACACAAAGGTGGAATCGGCAATGCACAACAGAGCATCATGGGCTGAATGCATGCCGGAGCCGGGAAAATAGGCGTCATTGGTGGCAACCAGCGGCAAGTCGCGGGCATAGGCCTGATCCACAAGCCAGTCCTCGGCCTGTAATTCCTCAGCCCGGCCATGACGTTGCAATTCGACATATAGCCGGTCGCCAAAATGCGCCTGCAGATTAGATAAGGCCTGATCGGCCTCGCCAGCCCGGCCATCCACGACCAGCGAATTGAGAACCCCGTCCGGACCACCGGTCAGCAGGATCAGCCCCGCATTGCGCTCCAGCAATTGCTCAAACGGGATATGCGGCTCCTCGGTCGCTTCCACATCCAGGAAGGCCGAAGACGTGAGGGCCATGAGGTTTTCATACCCTTCACGGTTTTGCACAAAAACCGCGACCACGCCGTCCGCCTCGGCCCGCTCACCCGCATGCGGCTGGGCCAAACGCACAGACAGTGTACATCCGACGATCGGCTGAATGCCCGACCCGGCGAGTTTTTCTGAAAACTCCAGCGCTCCGAACAGATTATTTGTGTCGGTGAGCGCCATGGCCGGCATGCGGTGCGCCACACACGCATCAACCATCTGATTGATGCGGATCGCCCCTTCCAGAAGGGAGTAGGGCGAGCGAACACGGAGATGGATAAAGGGAGCGGTCATGGAACGGCCTTCGATAACACGGACCCCACAAAGGCACTCAACCCCCTACCCGGTCCGAATTCAGATGGCCCCTATTAAGCCCGCTCCACACGCACTCTCAAAGCAACGCCCTGCACTTACCTGTGGAAGACCGTTCAGAGCCGGAGCTCACGCCACCAGAATTCCGCTCCATACCACAACAATCCAGGTGAAGCCCAACAGGGCAATCGCCGACGACGCATCTTGGATCCACTGGCGCATATTGTCCTCCCGCACATTTCGTGTGTTCCGGGTTTGTTCTTTTCACGTTTTGTTCCGCTCGTCAACGCGAAAACGAAAAGGCAGGGTCCGCCTCAAATGGGGCTTTGACTTTATTGGCTAATTAGTCGTTCCAGGGGATGATGCGACCATGGTCAAGCGTCACGACCCGGTCCATCTTCCGCGCCAGATGATGATTGTGCGTGGCAATCAGGGCGGCAGCGCCCTCTTCGCGAACCGCACAGGTCAGCGTGTTGAACACTGCCTGGGAGGTATCGGGGTCCAGATTCCCCGTAGGCTCATCGGCCAGTAGAATACTGGGCTGGTTCGCCAAAGCCCGAGCGATGGCGACACGTTGCTGCTCGCCCCCGGATAATTCAGGTGGCTGATGATGGGCGCGTTCAGCCAATCCCATCAAGGCCAGCAACTCATCGGCCCGGATGTCCGCCTTGGACCGCGCAATACCAGCAATGACCTGGGGCAAGGCGATATTCTGCTGCGCGGTAAATTCAGGCAACAAATGGTGAAACTGGTAGACAAAACCAATCGCATTGCGGCGCAGCGCTGTGCGGTCCTTGTCGGTCAGGGTCGAGGTGGCCGCCCCGGCGACATGAACCTCTCCGGTATTGGGGGCCTCGAGCAGTCCGGCGACATGCAGGAGCGAGGACTTGCCCGATCCCGATGGTCCGATAAGTCCGACAATTTCGCCGGGATGAAGGTCGAAATCCGCTCCGTTGAGAACGGTCAGCTGGCCCGCTTCGGTGGTGTACTCCCGGCTGACATCGCGCAGGCTGAGAATGGGCTCACTCATAACGCAGCGCCTCCACCGGGTCGAGCAGCGCGGCCAGAATAGCGGGCGGCAGTGTGACGAGAACCGACATCACAAAACAGAAGATCGAGACATAGATCACCTCGCCCCAGTCGAGGCGAGCCGGGATGCGGTAAAGATAATAAACATCCGGATTCCAGACTTCGGCACCGGTGACCAGATTGATCACATCCTGGATGGGACCGATATTCGTGACGAACAGAAAGCCGAGCACAATCCCGACCAGGGTTCCGATCATCCCGATCAAAACACCGACAATGATAAACACCCGCATCACCGCCAGACGCGTGATGCCCATTGTGCGCAGAATGGCAATGTCCCGGGATTTGTTCTTCACCAGCATCACAAGGCCGGAAATGATGTTCATGGTGGCGATGACCACAATGAAGGACATGACCAGCCGCATCATCGTGCGTTCCATCTGAAGGGCGCCGAAAAAGGCCGGATCGCTCTGAGTGTAGTCGTAGACGAAACCCTGATTGCCCATCACCTGCTGGATCGGGAGCAGGAATTCGCTGATCCGGGTCGTATCCTCAACGCGAATATTCACCCGGTCATAGTTCTCACCGCGATTGAAAAAGAGCTGGGCCTGCTCCACAGGCAAAATGGCCAGTCCGTTATCGATGGTCGACACGCCTGACGACAGGATCGCCGTAACGGTATAGGCCTTGCGGCGCGGTGTGACCCCGAAGGGCGTTTGCGCACCCGACGCGGTTAAAAGCGTGAACTGATCACCGATATTCACCCGGTGAAAACGCGCGACGCCGGCACCGAGAACAATGGCATCGCCCCCGTTTCGGCCCTCGCCAAACGTGTCGATCGAGCCATGGGTAATGCCGGTCCGGCTGCCCGGACGATCGCCGTTAGCGACCACATCCAGCCGCTCCAGATCCATGGGGCGCATGGCCAGCACCTGGAGAAAGCTCTCCGCTCTTTGTGAGCGCGCCATCACCTGCCCCACCACAACGGGACCGGCTGTGGCCACGCCGTCGAGGGCCTCGATCTGTTCGACCAGGGCCTCGACCGTCTCGCCGGGCGTTTCCCGGACGTCAGCATAAAGATGGGGCTGAGAGCCAAGAAGCTGGGTCATCAATTCATGCCGAAACCCGTTCATCACCGACATCACGGCGATCAGGGCGAAGACGGCGAGCGCAATACCCACGGTCGAAATCACGGCGATGATGGCGACACCACCGTGTTTTCGCTTCGTTCGCAGATAGCGCAGAGCGATCTGGAATTCATAGGGGCTGAACGGAGCCGCCCCGCCCGCCATGGCATCCTGATCATGCATTCGAGAAGGCCTTTTCCGCGAGCCGTGCCACCGCGTCTTCCGGCGACAATTCATGCGTTTCGCCGGTCCGGCGAATTTTCACCTCGACCTTGCCCTCTTTCAGACCGCGCGGTCCAATGACAAGCTGGTAAGGCAGGCCAATCAGGTCCGCCGTCGCAAACTTGCCACCCGGACGCTCCGACGTGTCGTCATAGAGCGGGTCCAGACCGGCCTGGGCCAGGGCCGCATAGGCGGTCTCACACGCCGCATCGGCAGCCTCATCCCCGGCGCGCAGATTGAGCACACCCACGCCGAACGGAGCGACTTCCTCCGGCCAGATGCAACCACGCTCATCATGATGCGCCTCGATGATGGCACCGAGCAGACGCGAAACCCCCACACCATAGGAACCCATGTGTACGGGGCGGATTTCGCCATCCGCGTGCTGGACCACCGCCTTCATCGGTTCGGAATACTTGGTCCCGAAATAGAAGATATGGCCCACTTCAATGCCGCGTGCGGACACGCGACGCTCCTCCGGCACAGACTGGAACGCATCTGCATCATGCATTTCCTCAGTCGCGGCATAAAGCGCTGTGCGTTGATCCACCAGCGGCTGGAGATCACCATCAAAATCCACGTCCGGGCCCGGGGCTCCCATGTCCACAAGATCGGCGTGGCAGAACACCTCGCTCTCGCCGGTGTCGGCCAGCACGATGAATTCATGGCTCAGATCGCCGCCGATGGGACCGGTATCCGCCCGCATCGGAACCGCCTTGAGCCCCATGCGGGCGAAGGTGTTAAGATAGGCCACGAACATGCGGTTATAGGCCTGACGCGCCGTGGTTTCGTCGAGATCGAAGGAATACGTGTCCTTCATCAGGAATTCCCGACCCCGCATCACACCAAAGCGCGGACGACGTTCGTCCCGAAACTTCCACTGAATATGGTAGAGCAGTTTGGGCAGATCCTTGTAGGACCGACAATAGGAGCGGAAGATCTCAGTGATCATCTCCTCATTGGTCGGGCCAAACAGCATCTCGCGCTCATGTCGATCGGTGATGCGCAGCATCTCATCGCCATAATCGTCGTACCGCCCGCTCTCGCGCCACAAATCAGCCGTCTGGATGGTCGGCATCAGCAATTCAACAGCGCCCGCCCGGTTTTGTTCCTCGCGGACGATCTGACCCACCTTGTTGAGCACTTTCAGGCCTAGTGGCAGCCAGGAATAAATGCCGGCCGCCTGCTGGCGGATCATGCCGGCACGCAACATGAGCTGATGGGAAACGATCTCGGCATCCGAAGGGGTTTCCTTCAGAACCGGCAGGAAGAAGCGGGAAAGTCGCATGGGTGTACGTCCAGACTGGATGAGGCCTTCCACTTAGACGGCTTCTGCGTCGCCTTGCAAGGCATCTCGCTCCGCAGATGCACCCGAAGCCGCGAACATCAAGGCCACCCGGCATGGATCACAAGGATCGGGTGGCTGCCAGCCAAGCGAGACGGCACACAAGGCCGGTCACATCACGGGAGACATCTTCATGACCTATCACATCAACGGCCTGCAGCCCGAAGACTTCAAACCCCTTTTTGATCTTACAGACGAAGAACTGAACATGCGCGACATGGTCCGCGTGCGTGCCAGCGCCAAGCCCGGCTTTCCCTGCCGCATCAGCCTTGTGGACGCAGAACCCGGCGAGACCCTGATCCTGCTCAATTATGAGAGCCATGACGCCGCCACACCCTATCGCTCGCAGTATGCGATCTATGTGCGTGAAGCCGCGACACAAGCCGCTGAATATGCCGGCGCGGTACCGCCCGTCTTACAGGGTCGTCCCCTCGCCTTTCGACATTTCGATGTAAACGGCATGTTGCAAGGGGCGTCACTGGTTCTCGATGGCGAGGTAGACCGGGCGATCAACACAGCCTTCGCGCGTTCAGAGATCGCCTATATCCACGCCCACAACGCCGCACATGGATGTTTTGTCGCCCGGATCGACCGGGCCTGATGAACCCGCAGAGGCTGATCGTCTAGATCACGCGCTTGGCATAGCTGGACTTGTCGATATCCACGACTTCCACACTTGTGGATCCCGCCCGGTGGGGCAGGTCCAGCACGGCGTCCAGAACGCCCTGGCTAAGCGCCTGCTTCTGCTCTGTCGTGCGGCCGGGCATGATCCGCAACTGGATATGGATGACAGAAAACCCGTTCGTGCCATTGCGCTCGCCTTCGGCGGTGCGACGACGGACCTTGATATCATCATCGCTGAACAGACCACTCGCCTGCATGGCGTAAAACACGGCCTCAAGAAGGTCCGCGCTTGTCAGCTTCAGGGTCTGAAGATCGGAATGTTCGATCAGGGCATGGGGCATGAGCGAAACCTCAATATCCGCCAGAGCGTGGCAGGAAGGGCTCAATCGCGCCCGTTTCTGTAATGACAAAATAGATCAGCCAGACTACGGACGTACCCACGGTCGCCCACCAGGCTTTCTTTTTCAGGTTCGGAACAGTGGGCGCGCCCGGTTCCGTCCCAGCAACCACATCGCCGCTCTCATCCTGGCTGGTCACGCCAATGGGCAGGACCATGAAAAACACCAGCCACCAGACGATCAGGAAGACCACAATCCCGTTCACCACCCCAACGCCGCCATCACGCAGGAAAAAGCCGGAAACAATCCACAGGAGTCCGGTTAAGAGGACGGGCGCACGTTGCAACCAGGTTGTCATTTGCCAGGCTCCTGCATGAGTTCAATTAGCTGGCCGTTCGAATTCTTCGGATGGATGAAGATCACCGGCACGCCGTGAGCGCCGATATAGGGCTCTCCGGTACCCAGAACAGTGGCCCCGCGTTCAATCATCGCATCACGTGCGGCCAGGATATCCTCGACTTCAAAGCACAAATGGTGTTGTCCACCCTTGGGATTGCGTTCCAGGAATTTGTGCACCGGGCTGTCATCACCCAGGGGTTCGAGCAGTTCGATCTCGGAATTGTCCAGGTGAACGAAGGCGACCTTCACGCCCAGATGCGGAAACGCGCGCGTGTCCGTCGCATCGCTTGCGCCATAGAGGTCGGCATAGGTTGCCTTGGCCGCCTCAATGTCCGGCACGGCGACCCCTACATGGTTCAATCGTCCAATTTTCATGTCGCTCCCCTAGACTTCCATCACCAGAACATCGACAGCCGGTTTCTTGCCCCAGATCCGGGCGATTTCACGCCGAACACCCAGACGAACAGCTTCTTCCACGGCATCGGTATCGCGCCGGTCCTTGCCGGGCAATGCATCAAAGGCGGCCTCCCCGGCATCGGCCATGCGGTCCAGCAGGCGATCCATCGGGAATTCATCCGTTTCGGGGATGCCATTGACCCGGATATCGGGCCCGGACAGCAATTCACCCCGCTCACTGATGGTCAGTGCAACCATGACCTGACCCGCCCACGCGAGGCGGCGACGCTCACGCATAGACTCAGCCTGAGCCGAAACCAGAAACTGGCCATCCATGTGAAGACGACCGGCCGGCACTTCATCGATCACAGCCGCCTCACCGCTCGCATGCATCTCCACGAGATCACCATTGCGCACGGTCACGGCGTGAGGCACCTGGATGGAGCGCGCAAACGCGGCGTGTTCAATCAAATGACGGCGTTCGCCATGAACCGGAATGGCGATTTTCGGCTTGGCCCAGCCATACATCTGGGCCAGCTCGTCGCGACACGGGTGACCGGACACATGGATTGGCCGGTCCTTCTCGGTGATGATTTTCACACCCCGCTCGGCAAGACGGTTTTGCAGGTCGAAAATCCCGATCTCATTGCCCGGAATAATCCGGCTGGAGAAAATGACGGTATCGCCTGCCCCCAGTGTCACATGCCGGTGTGAGCCTTCGGCGATACGCGACAGGGCCGCCCGGGGTTCGCCCTGGCTACCGGTGCACAGATAGAGAATTTTCTCATCCGGGAAGAAACCGGCTTCTTCCACGTCGACAAAATCGCGGACCTTCTGGAGAAGGCCGACATGGCGTGCCGCAGATGTCATGCGGAACATGGACCGGCCGACCAGGCACACTCGCCGGTCATTGGCCTCTGCAGCCTCGATAATGGATTGCAGGCGCGCCACATTCGACGCAAATGCGGCCACGGCGACCTTGCCGGTCTGTTCCGCAATAACCTCAACCAGGGCATCGCGCACATCACCTTCAGACCCGGCTGAGCCCTTTGAGAAGACATTGGTGCTGTCACAGACCATGGCCAGCACGCCTTCATTGCCAAGCGCCTCCAGCGCCGACACATCGGTCTCCTCACCGATCACCGGATCGGGATCGATCTTCCAGTCACCGGTATGCAGGACCGTGCCCGCCGGCGTGCGAATGGCCAGTCCATTGGGTTCGGGAATCGAATGGGTCAGCGTCACAAGCTGAATATCGAACGGCCCCAGTTCGAAGCGGCTGTTCAGACCAATCTCGTGCAGCTCGACCTCTTCCGTCAGGCCGTGCTCGTGCAAGCGATCATTCACCAGCCAGGCTGTGAACGGCGTCGCATAGATGGGGCATTGCAGAGAGGGCCACAGCTGGGCCACGGCCCCCATATGGTCCTCATGGGCATGGGTCAGCACCATGCCGACAATCTTGTCGCGATATTCTTCGATGAATTGCGGATCCGGCATGATCAGCTCGACGCCGGGGGTTGAGAGATCGCCAAAGGTCACGCCGCAATCGACGATGATCCATTTGCGGTCATGTTCGGGACCATAACCATAAAGGTTGAAATTCATCCCGATTTCATTCGAGCCGCCAAGCGGCAGGAAATAGAGCTTTTCGCTCAAGCGTCACCTCCATTCATGCGCCAGATCTGCCAGAGACCGCGCATGGTCAGGTCAGGGTCATAATGGTCGATTGTTCGCGACGCGCCATCAAACAGGGAGACAACACCGCCGGTCGCGACCACGGTCATGGGTCTTGCGTATTCGGCTTTGAGGCGTTCGACCAGCCCGTCGATCAGGTCAATATATCCCCAGAACACTCCGGACTGCATCGCACTGACGGTATCATTGCCCATGACGCGCTGGGGTTTGGTGATCGCGACCCGTGGAAGTTTGGCAGCGGCGGCATGCAGGGCCTGCATCGAGAGATTAATGCCCGGGGCGATAATCCCGCCCTCGAACGCGCCATCCTCGGAGATCACGTCGAAGGTTGTCGCCGTCCCGCTATCGATAATGATCAGCGGCCCCTCATAAATCCCACGAGCCCCCAGGGCATTGACCAGCCGGTCCGCCCCCGCTTCTTGGGGACGAGCCAGACGGACCTCAATATCCAGATCAACCCCCGGCTCGCCAACAACCAGCGGTACGGTATCGAAATAGCGGCGAGCCAGATTGCGCAGATTGAACAGGGCCTGGGGGACAACGGTGGAAATGACACACGCATCGATGTCATCGAAACTCATGCCCTGAAGCGCCATCAGGGCCGACAACCAGACCGCATGTTCATCCGCGGTCCGCGTCGACACGGTACTGGAGCGCCACTGCGCCTTCCAGCCCTCACCATCATGAACCGCAAACAGGGTATTGGTATTGCCGCAATCAATCGCCAGAAGCATGTCGGGCCTCTTATTCCTGATCGGAGAAGAAGACTTCTCCTGCTGAAACAGTTTTGCTGGACCCATCGGCCAGGCTCAGTTGCAGTGCACCATTGCTCAGGAGATCGGTAAAGACGCCCGTAACAGTCACACCGTTCACACTCGCGCGACAGGACTCGCCCAGACTCCAGGCCCGGCTGAGCCAGGCGGTACGGATAGGATCAAAGCCATCCATTTCCCAGCGTCGACGATAGCGTTCAAACGCGTCAACGAGACGGGTCAGCCCGGCTTCCGGCGTCAGGTTCGAGCCGTGATCCGCCAGAGCTGTGACACGGCGGCCCTGGACGGGCGGCGCGATGGCCAGGTTCACACCAATCCCCACCGCCATCCACAATCCACCGGTCGGATGAGGTCCTGATTCCAGCAGGATACCAGCGACCTTGGCGCCCTGGATATAGACATCATTGGGCCATTTGAGCCGGGTCCCAGCGGGATCGGCACCCGCTGTGTCGCACAACTCCGCAACGGCTAGCGCCGCAATGAATGACCAGTTGGCCGCTTCAGAGGGCGCGCAGTCCAGTCGGTAGAGCCCGGTACAGTAGAGATTTCCGCTCGCCTCTTCCCACGTGCGCCCTAAACGACCGCGGCCCGCCGTTTGACGACGGGCTGCAATCCAGACAGGACCCTGTTCCCCGGCTTCCGCCAGGGCACGGGCATCCGTATTGGTCGAGGCGGTTTCGTCCCGCCAATCCAGGCGCGGCCCGAGCAAGACTTACGCCGGCAGGCCGACAGTCAATGCCCGGTGCAGCAACCAGCCCAGCGGCAGAAGAGCCACAACGGTTGCCAGACCGGCAACACGCGTCACCCAGAACACCGATGCCGGAGCGGAGACAAATTCCACGTCGGAATTGTCGAACCACATCACCTTGACCACACGCAGGTAATACGCCGCGCTGACCACGGAGAAGAGCACCGCCAGGACCGAGAGATAAATCAGGCCTGAGTCGACCGCGACATAGAGCAGGAAGAATTTCCCGAAAAAACCGACCAGGAAGGGCAGACCACCAATGGAGAACATCAGGGCGGTCATGGTCCAGCCCAGGCCCGGATTGCGCTGTGCCAGGCCGGCGAGATCCTCGATCTGTTCCACCATGCCTTCACGTGTCCGCATGGACAGGATGACACCAAACGCCCCGATCACACCGAGCATGTAGAGCGTCATGAAGACCAGAAGCGCCCACAGGCCCGTTTCCGACGCTGCTGCGATCGCGATCAGCGCATACCCCATATTGCCGATGGAGGAATACGCCATCAGACGCTTGATATTCTGCTGGGTCAGAGCGCCAAACGCCCCCACGCCCATAGACAGGACGGAGATGATCCAGACGACGTCGACCCATTGATCATGCATGGCCGCGAAGGGTTCGGTCAGAACACGGGCCAGAAGCACGACGGCGGCCATTTTCGGGGCCGTGGCGAAGAAAGCGGTCACCGGTGTGGGCGCACCTTCATACACATCCGGCGTCCACATGTGGAACGGCGCGGCGGAAATCTTGAACGCAAGCCCCGAGATGACAAACACAAGGCCCACAGTCAGGCCGATATTGGTCTCGCCGCTCGCGGCAATCGCTATTTCGGTGAAGCCCGTGGCCCCGGCAAAACCGTAGACCAGCGACGCACCGTAGAGCAGCAGGCCGGAGGACAGGGCGCCCAGAACGAAGTATTTCAGACCGGCCTCGGACGCGCGCAGGCTGTCGCGATTGAACGCGGCGAGCACGTACAGTGCCAGGGATTGCAGCTCGACACCCATATACATGGTGATCAGATCATTCGCGGAGATCATGATCATCATGCCCGTCACAGCCAGAAGGGCCAGGATCGGATATTCCGGCTTCATCAGGCCTTCCTTGTGCAGGTAGGGCCCGGCCAGTAGCAGGGTAATGCCCGCCGCCGCCAGCACCGCCACCTTGGCGAAGATGGACAGCGGACCCAGCACAAACGCACCATTGAAGGCGGTCCCGCCCTCACCCGTCAGCACGAGCGTGGCGATACCCGCCAGCAAGATGACAGCCAGAGAGAGCCATTCGATCAGCCGACCCGCCAGGTCTTCCTTCACGAACACGCCAAGCATCAGCAACGCCATGGCCCCGAGAGACAGGATCATTTCCGGCGCGATCAGCGACAATTGAGAGGACAGAAGTTCCGGTGTCATGACACGCGCCTCTTAGTGTGCCGATGTGGCCGGGGCCACATCGAAGCTCGACAGCAGGTTATCCGTATAGGCCGCCGTCATATCGGTGATCGGAGTGGAGAAGAAACCGAAATAGAGCGTGAAGAAGACCAGAATGCCGAGAATGGCACCTTCTCTCCACGTCACGTCGGAAATCGTTTCCAGCTTGGGATTGGTCATCTCGCCGAGCACGACCTTGCGGTAGAGCGTCAGCATATAGGCGGCCGAGAAGATCACACCCAGTGCGGCACCGGCGGCCACATGAGGAGCGACCTGGAAGGTGCCGACCATGGTCATGATCTCGCCAATGAAACCGGATGTGCCCGGCAAGCCCACATTGGCCATAGCGAAGAAGCCGAAAATGGCTGCAAACACCGGCATGCGGTTCACCAGACCTCCGTAGAAGGCGATCTCGCGTGTGTGCATGCGATCATAGATGACCCCCACACACAGGAAGAGTGCACCGGAAATCAGGCCGTGGGAGATCATCTGGAAGATCGCCCCCTGGACACCCAGCGGGGTCAGGGCAAACAGGCCCATGGTCACAAAACCCATATGAGCCACGGACGAATAGGCAATCAGCTTCTTGATGTCCTCCTGACGGAAGGCAATCAGCGAGGTCACCACGATCGCGATGATCGATAGGGTAAAGACCAGCGGCGAGAAAATGACCGAGGCTTCCGGGAACATCGGGATGGAGAAGCGCAGGAAGCCATAGCCCCCCATTTTCAGCAACACACCGGCCAGAATGACCGAACCCGCGGTCGGAGCCTGGACGTGAGCGTCGGGCAGCCAGGTATGAACCGGCCACATCGGCATCTTCACGGCAAAGGACGCGAAGAAGGCCAGCCACAACAGGGACTGAATGCCGCCAGGAATGTCCCACAGCCAGAGATTCACCGCCGTTTGCGGGAAATCATACTCCAGCAAAACCGTGATGTCGGTCGTACCGGCCTGCAGGAACATGAAGATCATCGCCACCAGCATCAGCACGGAGCCGAACAGGGTGTAGAGAAAGAATTTGAAGGCGGCATAGACGCGGTTCTGACCACCCCAGACCCCGATGATGATGAACATCGGGATCAGGCCCCCTTCGAAGAAGATGTAGAACAAGACCAGATCGAGCGAGGCGAAGACGCCGATCATCAGCGTTTCCAGCATCAGGAAGGCTGCGATGTATTCCGCGACACGCGTCTTGATGGCGCCTGACGCCAGAACGGCCAGCGGCATCAGGAAGGTCGTCAGAACGATCAGGAGGACAGACAGGCCATCAACGCCCAGACGATAGCCCAGGCCGATCTGCGCCAGCCAGGTCACCTCTTCCACAAACTGGAAGTCCGGATTGCTCGCATCAAACTCCAGCGCCATCAGCACGGAGATGATGAACGTCACCACGGTCGCAAACAGGGCGCCATAGCGCGCATTGCTCGCAAACTTGGCCTCATCCTCATTGCGTCCCATATAGCGGATCGCCAGGATCAGCACCGCTGCCACTGTGGGCAGGAAGGTGATCAGGGAAAGGATGGGATTGTCGCCGATCATCTTAATGGCCTCCAGCGCCGGCGACGATCCAGACCGTCAGGCCCAGCACGCCGATCAGCATGACAAATGCATAGTGGTAGAGGAAACCGGACTGGGCCTGGGCGATGCGACGCGCCGCGGCCAGCGTGGTTCCGGCAAACCCGTTCGGACCCAGACCGTCAATGATTTTCACATCGACGACTTTCCAGAAGAAATCCCCCAACGCGCGGGCACTCTTCACGAAGATCACGTCATACAGCTCATCGAAATACCATTTATTCGACAGGAAGCTGTTGATCGGACCACCGCGGGCCGCCATGCGCGCGCCCATGCCGGCATTATAGCCATAGGCCCACAAGGCGGCGAAAAAGCCGATCCAGGTCACGGTGAACGGTGACATGACCACCCAGGTCGGCAGGTGATGTCCGTCACCATGTCCGTCGTCGTGATGCTCGCCCTGCCCATCCTCAGCATGGGTGTCCTCAGCATGGGCGGCGTCGGCGGCGTGAGCCGTATCAGCCCCGTGCGTATCGACGGCATGATCATCCGTTGCGTGAGCGTCATGGCCCTCACCGTAACCGGCGTCACCATGTCCTGCATCGCCGTGGGCTTCCGCCACCAGAGCCTCACCCCAGAAATGATCCGAGCGGTCCCCGATAAAGTCGGGTTTGAAGGCCGCACCCGCGCCTACAGCACCCAGAGCCAGGATGAAGAGCGGAACCAGCATGACCGCCGGGCTTTCATGCGCATGTTCCAGCACATGTTTGTCACCCCGATACTCCCCATGGAAGGTCATCAGGATCAGGCGCCAGGAATAGAAGCTGGTCAGGAGAGCCGCAACCACACCGACCCAGAAGGCCAGGGTTCCAAACGGCTTGCCCGCCACGCCCATCGCATAGGCTCCCTCAATGATCGCATCCTTGGAGAAGAAGCCGGCAAAGCCGAAATCAGGCAAAGGATTATCGCCTATTGAGATCAAGTGCAGCGGAAGGCCCACACCGGTCAGCGCCAGCGTTCCGATGATCATCATCAGCCAGGTAATCGGCAGCATTTTGTAGATGCCACCCATCTTTCGCATGTCCTGCTCATCGGACAGCCCGTGGATCACAGAACCCGATCCCAGGAACAGAAGCGCCTTGAAGAAGGCGTGCGTGAACAGATGGAACATCGCTGCGCCATAGAGGCCCAGCCCGGCCGCGAAGAACATGTATCCCAGCTGCGAACAGGTCGAATAGGCGATCACGCGTTTGATGTCGTTCTGAGCAAGACCGATCGTCGCCGCGAAGAAGGCCGTCGTCAGACCAATAAACGTGATGAAGGCCGAGGTTCCGTCCGCCATTTCGAAGATCGGGAAACACCGACACACCAGGAACACACCCGCCGTCACCATGGTGGCCGCGTGGATCAGTGCCGAAACCGGTGTCGGGCCTTCCATCGCATCCGGCAGCCAGACGTGCAGGAAAAACTGCGCCGACTTACCCATGGCACCGATGAAGAGCAAAATGGCGATCAGCTCGATGGCCGCCCACTCAATACCCAGGAAGGTAAACGTCGTCATCGAATGGTCGGACAGGCTGGCGAACACATCGTCAAAGCTCAGTGTTCCAAAGAAGTAGAACACAGCCATGATGCCCAGAGCGAATCCGAAATCACCCACGCGATTGGTCACAAAGGCCTTGATCGCCGCGTCATTGGCCGAGCGCTTCTTGTACCAGAACCCGATCAGCAGATAGGACGCCAGCCCCACGCCTTCCCAGCCAAAGAAGAGCTGCAGGAAATTGTCTGCCGTCACCAGAGAGAGCATCGCAAAGGTGAAAAGCGAGAGATAAGCGAAGAAGCGGGCCCGGTGCGGATCGTGGGACATATAACCCCAGGAATAGATATGCACGAGCGAGGAAACCGAGGTCACCACAACCAGCATCACCGCTGACAGGGCGTCGAGACGGATATTCCAGGTGATGTCAAACGAGCCGACCGTCATCCAGGTCGCCAGTTCGTGGGTCTGGGTATTGCCGCCATAGGCGACATCAACCCACATCCAAACGGACAAGAGCGCCGACAGCACGACCATTGTTGTGGTGATGATCTGGGAGGCCCGGTGGCCGATATAATTGCCGAACAGACCGGCAATGGCCGCAGCGAAAAGCGGCCCGAAGACGATGAGGTGTGCCATATGCCCTAGCCCTTCATCATGTTGACGCCCTCAACCGAGATATCACCCCGGTTGCGGAAGTAGACGACGAGGATGGCGAGACCCACTGCCGCTTCGGCGGCCGCCACGGTCAACACAAACATTGCGAAGACCTGGCCGGCGAGATCGCCCAGAAAGCTGGAGAAGGCCACGAGATTGATATTGACGGAGAGCAGGATCAGCTCGACCGACATCAGAAGGATGATGACATTCTTCCGGTTCACGAAAATGCCGAAGACACCGATCGTGAAGATCATGGCCGCCACGGCCAGATAGTGTCCGAGTCCGATCTCCATCATTCGTCAATCCCCTGTCCCGGCTTGATGTCCACCATGGTGATGGCGTCCTTGCGGTCGCGGCCGACCTGTTCGGCGATATTCTGGCGACGCACACCCGGCTTGTGACGCAGGGTCAGTACGATGGCGCCGATCATGGCGACCAGGAGCACAAGCCCGGCCGTCTGGAAGAAGAAGACGTAATCGTCATAGAGCAACACGCCCAGCGCCTCGACATTGGTCATATCGGTCGGCGCGATCGCGGCCCGGAGGTTTTCCGCCTGGGGCGAGGCCTGCCAGGTCATGCCGATCATGGCGAGCTCTGCAGCCAGCACGATGCCGACCAGTCCGCCCAGCGGGAGATAGCTGAGAAAGCCCTGTTTCAGCTCGGTGAAATCCACATCGAGCATCATCACAACAAAGAGGAACAACACAGCCACGGCGCCCACATAGACAACAATGAGCAGCATGGCGAGGAATTCCGCCCCCAAGAGTACAAACAACCCGGCCGCCGAGAAGAAGGACAGGATGAGGAACAGAACAGACCTGACCGGGTTACGCGCGATGACGACCATCAAGGCCGACAGCACGGCAACGCCGGCAAAGGTCAGGAATGCGAAAGTAGACAGCATGATGCCCCCGTCTCTCTCAAGCGTCATGAACTGATGCGCACGCCCCTAACGGTACGGCGCATCGAGCTCCAGGTTTTTGGCAATTTCCCGTTCCCAGCGATCGCCGTTCTCGAGAAGCTTGGCCTTGTCATAGAAAAGTTCTTCGCGTGTCTCGGCGGCGAATTCGAAATTCGGGCCTTCGACAATGGCATCTACCGGACAGGCTTCCTGACAGAAACCGCAATAGATGCATTTGGTCATGTCGATGTCATAACGCGTGGTCCGGCGGGAGCCGTCATCACGCGGTTCGGCTTCGATCGTGATCGCCTGTGCCGGGCAGATCGCTTCGCACAGCTTGCAGGCAATACAGCGCTCTTCACCATTGGCATAGCGCCGCAGGGCGTGCTGTCCCCGGAAGCGCGGGCTCAGCGGACCCTTTTCAAACGGATAGTTCAGCGTCGCCTTCTTCTTGAAGAAGTAACGCATGCCCAGGCCAAACGCGCCCCAGAAATCCATCAAAAGAGCGCCGCGGAGAGTTTGTGCAAGACGGCTCATAACAACTCCTATCCGTAGACGACGGTGGCGCCGACAAGGGCCACGGCAACGAGGGAGGTCGGCAGGAAGATTTTCCAGCCCAGGCGCATCAGCTGGTCATAGCGATAACGCGGTACCAGCGCCTTCACCATGGCAAACATGAAGAAGAAGAAGACGACCTTGATCGCGAACCAGAAGAAATACCACAGGCTCGAGGCGAGATAGGGCCAGCCACTGACGTCCAGCGGGAATGGCGGCTGCCAGCCACCGAAGAATAGGATGGCAGTCATGGCACACATCAACACGATGTTGAGGTATTCGCCGATCATAAACAGCAGGTAGGGCGTGGAAGAGTATTCGACCTGATACCCGGCGACGAGTTCAGACTCCGCTTCGGGCAGATCGAAGGGTGGGCGATTGGTCTCGGCCAGGGCCGAGATAAAGAAGATCACCGCCATCGGGATCATGACCAGGAAGATCGGAACCGGCAGGGCGTGGAAAGCCAGGATATTCCAGTTCCAGAACCCGCCCGCCTGAAGCTCGATAATGTCCGACAGGCGCATGGATCCGGCGAACAGCAGCACCGTCACGATGATGAAGCCGATCGAGACCTCATAGGACACCATCTGGGCCGCCGAGCGCAGCGCGCCCAGGAAGGGGTATTTCGAGTTCGACGCCCAACCCCCGATAATAATGCCATAGACACCCAGTGAGGACATGGCGAACAGGTAGAGAATGCCGACATTGAGGTCGGCAATCACCCAGCCCGGTGCCGCAGGCACAACAGCCCAGGTCACAAAGGCCAGGATCAGCGTGAGCAGCGGCGCAAGCAGGTACAAGGATCTGTCAGCCCCGGCCGGAACGACAATTTCCTTGAACACGAATTTGAGAAAGTCCGCGA
The DNA here is from genome assembly GCF_047308265.1 of Maricaulis sp. D1M11. Classification (NCBI taxonomy): domain Bacteria; kingdom Pseudomonadati; phylum Pseudomonadota; class Alphaproteobacteria; order Maricaulales; family Maricaulaceae; genus Maricaulis; species Maricaulis sp. D1M11. Next base: position 10,632 of record NZ_JBKQWY010000003.1, on the reverse strand, counting down.
AGGATTGCAGCAGGCCAAAGGCGCCGACCACATTGGGGCCTTTGCGCATCTGCACCGCCGCCCAGACCTTGCGGTCCATCAGCAGAAGGAAAGCCAGCGACAACAGAAGCACGATCATGAACAGAAGGATCTGTCCGACCGCAGCCAGAGTGCCCCAGAGCGGGCCAAATTGTGTGACGAAATCGCCCATGACTTATTCCGCAGCCTCCTGCGCCGGGGCCTGACGCAGAGCAGAGCATTCCGCCAGCGTCTGGGAGGCCCGGACAATCGGGTTGGTGAAGTAGAAATTGGAGATCGCCGCCGTCAGATCGGTGTCGGCCACATCACCCTCGCCGCCAATCGCCTTGGCATCGAATTCAGAGGCGCCTTCAGCACCCGGCGCGTGATCAATCCCGCCCAGAACCGGCGTATCCTCAAACAGTTTGGCACGCAGCTCGGCCAGGCTGTCATAGGGCAGTGTCTTGCCCACACGCTCGGACAGCGCGCGGAAAATGGCCCAGTCTTCCTTGGCCTCGCCCTTGGGGAAGACCGAACGATAGCCCAGCTGCACCCGGCCCTCGGTATTCGCCCAGATACCGTCCTTTTCCGTCCAGGCCGCGCCCGGCAGGATCAGGTCGGCCCGGTGTGCACCGGCATCGCCATGACTGCCCACATAGATCACGAAGGCCTCGCCAAAGGCGCTCATGTCGAGCTCGTCAGCGCCCATCAACACCACAGTGTCGATTTCGCCCTCTGTCGCACCGGCTTGCAGGCCCGCAACATCACGTCCGCCCTCGCCCGGTACAAAGCCCAGATCGAGGCCTGCCACGCGCGACGCGGCATTGTGCAGGACATTGAACCCATTCCAGCCGTCTTCGATCGCACCGACGGCCACAGCCAGATCCCCTGCCGCGCGCAGGATGGCAGCCCCATCTTCACGTGCCAGGGCGCCAGAACCGATGATGATCATCGGGCGCTTGGCATCCTTGAGGGTCTTGATAAAGCCCGAACGCTTGCGCTTGAGACCTGCGAGATCGGCTGCAGACGTGCCGACATGCGTATACTCATAGCTCAGATCAGCGGCTTCACCGATCAGACCGATCTCGGTCTTGTTGTTGAGCCAGGTCTTGCGGATACGCGCATTGAGGATTGCGGCCTCTGTGCGCGGATTGGTGCCAACCAGCAAGATCGCGTCCGCATCTTCAATGCCGGCGATCGTGGAATTGAACAGGTAGGACTGGCGGACATCACCGCCCAGCTTGGCACCATCCTGGCGGCAATCGATAGAGGCGATGCCCAGAGCATCGGCCAGATCCTTGGCCGCTTTCATTTCCTCAGCCGAACACAGATCACCGGCAATCATGCCGATCCGGGAGGCGTCACCGGAAAGCTTGTCAGCGGCGATCGACAGGGCGTCCGACCAGTCGGTACGGCGCAGCTTGCCATTTTCACGCACATAAGGCGTGTCCAGACGCTGCTTGCCCAGACCTTCCCACGCATAACGGGTCTTGTCGGAAATCCACTCCTCATTGATGCCTTCATGGACCCGCGGCAGCACGCGCAACACGGCAGCACCACGATTATCCACGCGGATATTCGAGCCCACGGCGTCCATCACGTCGATGGTTTCCGTCTTGGACAATTCCCACGGGCGCGCATTGAAGGCGTAGGGCTTGGAGGTCAGCGCTCCTACCGGACACAGGTCGATGACATTGCCGGAAAGTTCCGACGTCACGGCTTCTTCCAGATACGTGGTGATCTCGGCGTCTTCACCCCGACCGATCATGCCGATTTCCGGCACGCCCGCGACTTCGGTGACAAAACGCACACAGCGCGTGCACTGGATGCACCGGGTCATCTCGGTTTTGATGATCGGACCCATATGCTTGTCTTCAACCGCGCGCTTGTTTTCGCCATACCGCGAGCCGGCCCGGCCATAGGCCAAAGACTGGTCCTGCAGATCGCATTCCCCGCCCTGGTCACAGATCGGGCAGTCGAGCGGGTGGTTGATGAGCAGGAATTCCATCACGCCTTCGCGGGCCTTTTTGACCAGCGGCGATGCGGTATTCATGGCGGGAGGCTCGCCATTGGGGCCGCCCCGCATATCGCGCACATTCATCGCACAGGAGGCCGCAGGCTTGGGCGCCCCGACCAGCTCAACCAGGCACATCCGGCAATTGCCCGCGACAGACAGACGTTCATGATAACAAAAGCGCGGGATTTCCCGGCCCGCCGCTTCAGCCGCCTGCAACAGCGTGTACGAGGTCGGAACCTCGATTTCTTCGCCGTCGATGATAATTTTGCGGAGATCTTCGCTCATCGGATGAAGCCCCTATTCCGCTGCAACAGCTTGACTGACGAAGACAGGCTTGCCCTCGCGATAATTATTGATGCGATCTTCGATCTCGTGGCGGAAATGGCGGATCAGTCCCTGGACCGGCCATGCCGCCGCATCACCCAGAGCACAGATCGTGTGACCTTCCACCTGACCGGCGACATCGAGCAGCATGTCGATCTCTTCGGTCGAGCTCTCGCCACGCGCCATGCGGGTCAGCACGCGCCACATCCAGCCGGTGCCTTCGCGGCACGGCGTACACTGACCGCAGCTTTCGTGTTTGTAGAAGTAGGAAATCCGCGCGATCGCCTTCACCACATCCGTGGACTTGTCCATCACGATGACAGCCGCCGTCCCCAGACCGGATTTGTGAGCGGACAGGGCGTCAAAATCCATCAGGACATCGTCACAGATATCCTTGGGCAGGAGAGAGACCGAGGAGCCGCCGGGAATGACGGCCTTGAGATTATCCCAGCCACCGCGAACACCGCCCGCATGGGTTTCGATCAGGGTCCGCATGGGAATGGACATCGCCTCTTCCACATTACACGGCTTGTTCACATGGCCGGAGATGGAGAAGATTTTTGTGCCGACATTGCGCTCGCGACCGAAGCTGGAAAACCACTCGGCGCCCCGGCGCAAAATCGTGCCGGCAACAGCGATCGATTCCACATTGTTCACGGTGGTCGGGCAGCCATACAGGCCGGCATTCGCCGGGAATGGCGGTTTGAGGCGCGGCTGACCCTTCTTGCCTTCCAGGCTTTCCAGGAGCGCGGTTTCCTCACCACAGATGTACGCACCGGCGCCATGGTGGACATAGACGTGGAAGTCCCAGCCATGGATATTGTCATCACCGATCAGCTTGGCCTCATAGGCCTCCTTGACGGCTTTTTCGAGCGCCAGGCGCTCGGTGACATATTCACCGCGCAGATAGATGTAACAGGCATGGGCCTGCATCGCGAAGGAGGCGATCAGGCAGCCCTCGATCAGCAGATGCGGATCATGACGCATGATCTCGCGGTCCTTACACGTGCCCGGTTCGGACTCGTCGGCATTGACCACCAGGTAATGCGGTCGATTGCCCACTTCGCGCGGCATGAAGGACCATTTGAGACCTGTCGGGAATCCGGCGCCGCCACGACCCCGTAGGCCCGACGCTTTCATCTGGTCGATAATCCAACCGCGACCCTGTTCCAGGATCTCTTTCGTCCCATTCCAGCAGCCACGAGTCTTGGCCCCTTCGAGGTCCGGGCTGTGATGGCCGAACAGATTGGTGAAGATACGGTCTTTATCCTGAAGCAGCTGGGTCATGGATCAGCCCTCCGCCTTTTCAGTGTTGGGAAGCGTCACAGGCTGGGCCTTGGAACCGTCATACAGGGACGGATCCGTCAGCACGTCCGTACCATGTGGTTCGGAGGCCTTGCGATCGGATTGCGGGCCGTATTCGACCTTGTTGCCGGCGGCCAAATTGTCGAGCAGCGTCTCGAAGGATACGGCGTCGAGATCCTCGATGTAGTGGTCACCATCACCATTGGCGAGCTGGATCATCGGCGCGTTGGCGCAGGCGCCCATACACTCGACCTCGACCCAGGTGAATTTTCCATCTGCCGAGATATCGCCCTTCTTGCCGATCCGTTTTTCACAGACCTCCATAAGGGCGTCGGACCCGCGCAGCCAGCATGGTGTTGTGCCGCAGACCTGAACCAGATGCTCACCGACCGGAGCCAGATTGAACATGGTATAGAAGGTCGCGACCTCATAAACGCGGATATACGGCATGGACAGGCGCGTCGCGATCTCGCGCAGGGCCGGTTCACAGACCCAGCCCTCCTGTTTCTGCGCAATCCACAGCATGGGGATCACAGCCGAAGCCTGTTTACCCTCGGGATACTTGCCCAGCCAGAACTTGATTTCGGTTTCGCTTGCCTTGGAGAAGGCAAAGCTGTCCGGCTGCTCTTTTGCGAGACGGCGAACGCTCATCGATCGATCTCCCCGAACACAACGTCCAACGAACCCAGAATGGCCGAGACGTCTGCCAGCATGTGGCCGCGATTCATGAAGTCCATGGCCGCCAGGTGTGCGAAACCCGGAGCGCGAATTTTCAGGCGGTAGGGTTTATTGGTGCCATCGGCCACGAGATAGACGCCGAATTCGCCCTTGGGCGCTTCAACGGCGGCATAGACCTCGCCTTCCTCGACATGCACACCTTCCGTGTAGAGTTTGAAGTGCTGGATCAGCGCTTCCATCGACTGTTTCATCTCTGCGCGACGAGGCGGCGAGAATTTGCTGTCAGTGGCCAGGACTTCGCCCTGGTTCTCATCCTTCAGGAGCCAGTCACAGCACTGGATCATGATCTTCATCGACTCGCGCATCTCTTCCATGCGGCACAGATAGCGATCGTAACAATCACCATTCTTGCCCACCGGAATGTCGAATTCGAGCTCGTTATAGACCTCATAGGGCTGCGAACGGCGCAGATCCCAGGCCAGGCCGGAACCCCGAACCATCACACCGGAAAAACCCCAGGCCAGAACGTCTTCCTTGGTGACCGTGCCGATATCCACATTGCGCTGTTTGAAGATACGGTTTTCCGTCAGCAGATCATCGATGTCATCCAGCGCCCTGGGAAACTCATCACACCAGTTGCGGATATCCTGGATCAGCTGCGGCGGCAGATCCTGGTGCACACCGCCCGGACGGAAATAGTGGGCGTGCATGCGCGCACCACACGCGCGCTCATAGAAGACCATGAGTTTTTCGCGCTCTTCAAAACCCCAGAGCGGCGGTGTCAGCGCGCCCACATCCATGGCCTGAGTGGTGACGTTGAGCAGGTGGTTGAGGATACGGCCAATCTCGCAGAACAGCACACGCACATACTGGCCACGACGCGGCACTTCGATACCGGCCAGTCGCTCCACGGCCATGCAGAATGCATGTTCCTGGTTCATCGGTGCGACGTAGTCGAGGCGGTCGAAATAGCCGATGCCTTGCAGATAAGTCTTGTGCTCCAGCAGTTTTTCCGTACCGCGGTGCAAAAGCCCGATATGCGGATCCACGCGCTCGACAACCTCACCATCCAGTTCGAGCACCAGACGCAGAACGCCGTGAGCCGCCGGGTGTTGCGGGCCGAAATTGATCGTGAAATTACGCGGCTGGGTGTCGGTCATATCGTCAGCCATGCCTTAGCCCTCTGCCTTCTCATCGCCCGGAAGCACGTATTTCGCGCCTTCCCAAGGGCTCATGAAATCGAAGTCGCGGAATTCCTGGACCAGCTGAACCGGTTCGTGAACCACACGCTTTTGTTCTTCATCCCAGCGAACCTCGACAAAACCGGTCAGCGGGAAATCCTTGCGCAGCGGATGGCCTTCAAAACCATAATCGGTCAGCAGGCGACGCAGATCGGGGTGATTGGCAAACGCAATACCATACATGTCGAAGGCTTCACGCTCGAACCAGTCCGCGACCGGGTAAAGCTCGATAATGCTGTCGACCGGTGTGTCTTCATCCGTCGTCAGCTTCACACGAATGCGCTGGTTCAGATGCATGGACAAGAGGTGGTAGACCACGTCGAAACGCTCGGCGCGCTGCGGGTAATCCACGCCACACAGATCGATCATCGTGGTGAAACGGCACGCGGCGTCATCACGCAGGAAACGAATGACATCCAGCACCTGGTCGCGGTGAATATCGACCGTCAGCTCGCCATGCTCCAGGCGCCAGCCGGTCACGGCGGACGGCAGGGCGGCAGCGATGTGTTCGCCGAGGGTTTTAAGGGCTTCGCTCATCATCAGCTCCTAACGCTCGATCGAACCTTCACGGCGGATTTTCTTCTGCAATTGCAGAATGCCGTAGACCAGGGCTTCCGCTGTCGGCGGGCAACCCGGGACATAGACGTCCACCGGAACGATGCGGTCACAACCGCGCACCACGGAGTAGGAATAGTGGTAATAGCCACCGCCGTTTGCGCACGATCCCATCGAGATCACATAACGCGGCTCGGGCATCTGGTCGTAAACCTTGCGCAGGGCCGGTGCCATTTTATTGGTGAGCGTGCCCGCGACGATCATCACGTCGGACTGACGCGGGGATGCGCGCGGCGCAAAACCGAAACGCTCCACATCATAGCGCGGCATGGAGGCCTGCATCATTTCAACGGCGCAACAGGCCAGACCAAAGGTCATCCACATCAGCGAACCGGTTCGTGCCCAGGTTACGAGGTCGTCGGCCGCGGCCACAACAAAACCCTTGTCGGCCAGCGCATCGCTGACACCGTCAAAGAAGGGATCATGCTTCTTCGGGTCGTAACCGGGAACCGTGGAGCGGCCACCCATGCCGGCGGGTTTGATCAGGTCAGAACTCATCGCTCTTACTCCCAGTCCAGCGCGCCTTTGCGCCACTCATAGATGAAGCCCACGGTCAGGACACCGAGGAAGACCATCATCGACCAGAATTCGAACGGGCCAAGATGCTCACCCAGGGTCACGGCCCAGGGGAACAGGAAGGCGACTTCCAAATCGAAGATGATGAACAAAATGGCCACCAGGTAGAAGCGCACATCAAACTTCATCCGCGCATCGTCGAACGCGTTGAACCCGCATTCATAGGTGGAGACCTTTTCCGGATCGGGATTGGACGGAGCCATTACAAAGGCCATGAGCATGAAGCCCAGACCTAATACGGCTGCAATGCCAAAAAAGATCAGGATAGGAAGATATTCGAGAAGGAGCGCGTCCATGGCCCAGACCCTCGCCGTCAACCGGTTGATAGCGAACAGGGTATTCCGGGTTGGCGTGTTTCGCGGGGAAGCGAATCAGAGTGCGCCAACGGGCCCCCTGCCCGAAGTTGGGCGGAAGCTAGATCGCGGCGAAGCTCCGGGCAAGGTCAAATGACCGCCTGAAACCAGTTCTTTTGCGTGTATTCACAAGGAGACGCATGAGTTTTTCCGCACTTGCGAGGCATTCTCATAGTAAAGCCTCTCAATAACCCGATTTTCGGCGGATCAGCGGTGTCCCAATACCCGTTTCCAGAAGCTGATGCGCAGGAAGGGCGAGTGAGTCGTGAACGCCCCGTCCGGGAAAACATGCCAGGGTCGATATCCCCACTGTTTTACAAGGGCGTGGGCCTCATGCCCCACTCCTTCAGCATAAGCTGCAGCAATCGCGGCCCGGCGCGTGCACCAGCTGGTGGAGGATGATTTGAGTTGCGTGCGCGCCGCACCGATCAAGGCGCCTGACCGCGCAATCCGGGCACGGATACGCCGATAATCCATAAAGCGCGCGCGAATATCAAAACTTAGAACAAGAACACCGAGTGCGGCGAGAAGACGCAGCGGCCAGACCGGCACAAAGACAGCAACACTGAGCGCCATCACCAGCAGAACCAGAGGCGGCCAGATGGCCCGCAAACCCCGGGTCTGGTGTGACAGGCTGGAAAGAAACCGCCGGTCCGTGTCTGGGGAGGGAGCCCACCTTCGGGGCGAAGGCGTGGAAGGCGCGGACCGGCGGAAACCTGTTTCAATGACCATGACCCCACCCTCGCCTGTTTCCGTGATGCGAAATAGCGGGACCGTTTTCCAGAGCGTCCCCCCTCGTCCCGCCTGCTCGCCCGTTCACCGGCTCCGTTTTCGCAATCCCGGGTTTCGGTAGCGCTATCTTGGCAAAGTGGTCGCGCTCCGACATTTTGGAGGTCACACATGACTGCAAAGAGATCGAGACCGTCCCGATGAGCGTGATCAGTGAATATTATGGTGTGTTGGGTTTTGCGGCGATTGCCGCGGGCTTCTCCGTGATCATCGATCACAGCCCCCTGAAAACCCGCACCCTCTCTCATGCCATGAATGAGGAGCGCCGACACTGGATGATCGCCATGGCGCATCGCGATGTGCGTATTGTCGACAGCCAGATCATCGCCGGGCTTCAGAACGGGATCGCCTTTTTTGCCTCAACTGCCCTGTTGGGCATTGGTGCGGCTTTCACCCTCCTGACGGCGCTCGACAGTATTCTCGCTGCCATGAATGACATTCCCGCGCTGGCCTCGGGCACGCGTACGCAATGGGAAGTCATGTCACTGGGGCTGTTGGTGATTTATGCCTATGCCTTCTTCAAGTTTGGCTGGGCCTATCGCCTCGTCAATTACAGCGCCATCCTGATGGGATCATGCCAGAACAATGGTCGGGGCGAACGCGCCTCCAAGACCACGTTGACGGTGGCAACCAAGGCCTGGCGCATGAATACCGCGGCCGCCACCCAGTTCAATCGAGGCCTGCGTGCCCTGTTTTTCTCGATCGGCTATCTGGCCTGGATTGCCGGTCCCCATGCCCAGATTCTCGGCACGGCTCTGGTCGCCAGCCTGCTGGCCTATCGTCAATTTGCCAGTGCGGCACGGCGGGCCCTTTTGGACGAGAGCGATCATTCCGAGCCCTGAAACCGCCGATTTCCGCATGTGAACAGTGTGCATGGTTTGCACTTCTGGCGCTTTTCTCCTTGAATGGTCCGTGAGGGATGACATCGCCCGACCCATAAGGGATGCGAGGGCGGTCTATTTTATTCTAGGGGAGAAGACGCGTGAAACTCGGCACGTCCTTGCTTAATGCCGTTGAACGGGCAGGCAATCGCCTACCCGATCCGGTGACCATTTTCCTGGTCCTGATCCTTGTGGTCATGATCGCTTCGGCCATCGCGGCCGGGTTCGGCCTGTCGGCCACCCACCCAATCAACGGATCTGAGATCGCGGCACAAAACCTGTTCTCCTCGGAGAATATCCAGCGACTGCTCACCTCCATGCCCGCCACACTGACAAGCTTCACCCCTCTGGGCATGGTGCTGGTCGTAATGCTGGGGGCCGGTGTGGCGGAACGGGCCGGCCTGTTTGGAGCGGGTCTGCGCAGCCTGGTCCGTGTGGTGCCGGCGGTCCTGCTGACGCCAACCCTGGCCTTTGCGGGCATTATGTCCAACCTGGCCGTCGATGCCGGTTATGTCGTACTGATCCCGCTGGGAGGGATCGTCTATGCGGCCGCCGGACGCCATCCGATCGCCGGCATGGCGACGACATTCGCCGGCGTCTCGGCCGGTTTCTCCGCCAATCTGGTGATCTCCTCACTTGATCCGCTGCTTCTGGGCATCACCCAACAATCGGCGCAATTCCTCGTCGAGGATTATCCGCTCAACATTGCGGGCAATTACTACTTCACCACGGCGGTCACGCCGGTCCTGGTGGTGGTGATCTCGCTGATCTCCTGGTTTGTCATTGAGCCCCGCCTTGGACAATGGACACCGCCGGAAGATTTCGCGCACGCTGACGGCGATGATACCGGCCTGTCTGACAAGGAGAAAAAGGGTCTGGGTTATGCCGGGATCGCTCTTTTGGCCTCAATCGTGGCGATTATCGCGCTTGTCTGGCCATCGGGTATTCTGGTCGATCCGGACAACGCCCTGAACACGCTGACCCCGTTTTTCAATTCCATCGTCAGCCTGACCTTTGTCGTCTTCCTGATCATCGGCATCGCCTATGGCGTGGGCGCTGGTACGATCCGGTCTGATCGTGACGCCGTCGGCATGGCCGCCAAGGGCATGCAGGATATGGGGCTCTATATCGTGCTGGCCTTTGCCATGGCCCATTTCATCACGCTGTTCTCCTGGTCCAATCTGGGGCTTTTGACGGCCATTGGCGGAGGTGACCTGCTGGGCATGCTCAACCTGCCCGCTCCCATCCTGATGGTGATCATGGTGTTGATGGTGGCCGTGCTGAACCTCTTTATCGGCTCCGCCTCGGCAAAATGGGCGCTGATCGGACCGGTACTGGTACCGATCCTGATGCTGCAGGGCATTTCACCCGAGGCCGCGACCCTCGCCTATCGCATGGGCGATCAGGCGACCAATATCATCACACCGCTGATGCCCTACATGCCGCTCGTTCTGGTCTTCGCCAAACGTTATGACCCTGAATTTGGCCTGGGCAGCCTCATTGCGACCATGCTGCCCTACTCACTGGGCATTCTGGTCAGCTCGCTGGCGCTGCTGGGGATCTGGTTTGCCCTGGGTCTGCCGATCGGACCGGATGTCAGCTTCTTCTATGACATGCCCGCAGGCATCACCGCCGAATAAACACGGCACGAGCATCACAAGAACGCCGCCCCAACGGGGCGGCGTTTTTCGTGTCAGGTGCTTGCCATTAAAGACAAAATCCACAGCCTTGAGCGCATTCCATGCGAGCATCGCCCCCAACACGGATCGGGGCATGAGGCTCGGGTCGAGCGGAACGGGAATAAGGAAAAATGGCGCGAGTGACGGGACTCGAACCCGCGACCTCCGGCGTGACAG